>NZ_JBMKGW010000013.1:0-108858 GCF_049237125.1 Enterobacter cloacae complex sp. GYL001
TGCTCTTCGGCTGGTTTACTTTGTGGGTCGGTTTGCTATTGGAACCAGCACCCTGCTTGGCTTCGCTGCGCAACAGTGCGTCAGCTTCCGGATCTGCACGCAGAATGCGCTCAATCGCGGATTCGAACGGTAACGGTTTGCCTTCACCGTCAACCAGAACTGCACGTTCTTTCTGACCGGCTGGCTTATCAAAGCCCACAACACTACCGTCTTCACCCACTTCGAAATGAGAGCCGTAGATAACGCGAGCCTTAGCCGGAGTCATCAGAACTTTGTCACGCAGGAAGGCAGAGCCGCTGAAGGAAGCGCCAACCGTCATTTCGACCAGTTGAGCCTTCAGTGCGGCGTTCTCGCTCTCCAGAGCGGAGTAGCGTTCGTCGCGCTGTGCCAGTTCAGCTTGGTGCGCTTCGATCATCTGCTTTTTCACAGCATCGAACTCACCACGGCGTTCCAGTTCAGCCTGCTCCGCCTCCCGACGTGCGGTTTCTGCGGCTTGTTCAGCTTCGAGAAGCTGGCGAGCACGCGCCGGGTCAATATCACCGTACTGAGCCAGCTGATCGGCCAATGTGCGCTCTTTCTCCTTGCGCTTCATGTTCTCTTTCAGCAGGTCAGCACCGGCTTTCTTGGACTTACGCAGTTCTGCCAGCAACTCTTCCTGAGTCATACCGGCATACTCGTCGTCGTCACCCTTCGGTTGCTCTTTTTGCTCGCCCTGTTTGCCTGGGTCTTGATTGCCCTGCTCATTGTCTCCAGCAGGAGCACCGCCACCAGCGCCTCCGCGCTCATGCGCTTCAGCTACATCCATCAGGCCACGACGGGCCATAAGCATTTGCCACAGATTCATAGAAATTCCTTTTCGTTACTTATCACTCGGTCTCTTGAGTAGATGAGTCCCCATTCCCTCGGGGTTGATCTTGCCCGCTTTCTTGGGCTGCATCTTGATCATAAGTAAGTACTGACTTATTTTCAAGGGTGTTAAGATCATTTTTTGGAGGAAATTTCAAGAGATCTTTTTGAAATTCCTTTTGCATCGCCTCGGAAATGTTCGGGAAGACCTTCTCGATGAGCATTTCCATCTGATGACGACGAACAGAATCAGGCGCCTGAAGCAGCGACAGTTTCTCGGCAACGGCAAACTCGTCAGTCAGACCGCGAATGTCGAAACTTTCCGGGTACGCGATCAGAGAGTGGTCTTCATCCAGTTCGACACCCATCCACTTCGCTGCCAGCTGCATCATCTGGCGCTCTGCCCTTTCGAGACGTTCTGCTTTCGTCACCAGCAGACTGTTAACACGCTGGAAGTCGTACATCTTCGCTGCGCCCGAAGAGTTATCGATGCCCTGTGCGTTATCCTGCTTGGTTCGCTCACCTGCCACGCCAACGGAATGGTAGATCTCGTTAATCACCGTCTTAATCGTGGTGATAATCATCTGGGCCTGTTTCGGGTCCGGAGACAGGTAGAATGGCTGATTACCGCTCTCAGAGTCGAAGGTGAAGACGCGCTTTGTCCCCATTTCAAGCACTTTGGTGTGGTTTTCATCGCCCGGCAGCAATGACTGAACCGGGATCGCCAGCTGGCTGAATGTCTGATCCTGAATAATCGCGTCAAGGTTCGACAGGTAGTTGGCCACGGCGCGATCAAGATAGGCAATATCGTCAATCAACGACGGGCTGAAATACGGAGACTCGCTTTCACCAATGCAATCCACCGGGAACACCGGCACCACGCCCAAATTATGCTGGCCGCTATCCTCCAGAACGACTTTGGCCTGACGGCGACCGCTATTTCCGGAACCTTTCTTCACTTCTTCACGGAACAGATACCACTCGTTTTGCGTCCACAGACGGTAACGCTGGTATTCCTGCCCGGTTGACGTGAACGGATCTTCGTCGTCGCGCGCGATTTCAACAATCAGCGCCCACAACATATTGCCGTCTTCATCCCAGGCAACATCAAGCAGCTGCTGCGGCGAAATCCAGTAAGCGTAGGCACGCGCATCATTTTTCTTCTCGTCTGCAACAGACTCAACATCGACGTTCATCGTGCTATCCACGACAACCCAGATACGGCCATAAATGGATGATTGCAGATCGATAGCCGCCATAAACGCATCGATGGAGGCGTTCTGGCGCGTGGCTCGCTTCCAGAAATTGCGGATCTGCTCCGGTGCTTCATCAGTGTTGCGGTGAATGACCTCTTTGAAGAGGTATTTGTTGATGAGGTTTACCACTTCGCGCGTATGGTTGAAGCGATAAGCGCGTTCCAGGCGCTCTTTGAACTCCTGATCGCCCTCTTTGAAGTAACGGAAGATATTGTCGTTGAACCAGGCACGCCCGCCAGCGTAGGTGCTGGCGAGGAAGTCCCAATGTTCTTTTTTCTTCTCATATTCAGGGTGGCGTCGTGCCACAAGGTCTTTGATTTGCTTGTCAGTCAATTCCATTTGCTTTTCCTTTTCGTTTAGGTAAGTACTTACCTATCTAGATCCGCCAAGAATAACACGATTTTTCACCGGATACCTACGATGAACCGGATAACCCAACGCATCCGCACTGTGTTCGATGCCGCCAGTCTTATCCATATCGCGTGAGCCTGGCTTGTAGATCACCTTCTCCAGCGAGTCGATGAGGTGTTTGCACTTCGGATCGATGTACAACCGGGTTTCGCCCGAGGCACTCATCAACATGCGGTTCACTGCGTTAACACGGTCTGCGATCGGCGGGTGCTTCTTCGGATAATCGACTCGCAGGAAACCTTTTTCCTTGAAGATATCGACGTCCGATTCACCGCGTGCGTGCTGGCGATACGCACCTGCCGGGTCAGGGAAGATTGTGACCTGAGACTTCCAGCGCCAGAAACGACGCTCCAGCTCATCACACACTTCAGCCGTGTTGGAAGAGAACAGCACAACCTCGTCCACGGCCCACAGCTCACCATTTGGCTGCGGCTGCAGGATGACCGATGACATAGGGTCGATGTTGAAGTCCTGACCAACCCAGATCGGCAGTTTCGGATTGAACTGGAGTGGCTTCACATGCACATTGCGGTCGAACGGGTAGTAAACGCGTCCGGACATGTTTTCGAAGCTGGCCAGGTATTCCTGCGCGAACGATTTAGGGTCCATATCGTTCTTCGCCGCTTCGATTTCCGCGCTCGGTACGAACGGAGAATCGGCCGTAACGAACTGCCAGCTCTTCCACTGCCCTTTGCGTTGCAAATCTTTGTTCTGACCGATAGTCCACAGCTTGTGGAACTCGGAGAAGCCTTTTGGCGTACCGATGATCAGCGCACCGCCACGGGTGGAGGACAGTGTCGGACGCAGTACCTTGTACCAGGTGTCCGGCTTCATATCCTGAAATTCATCGAGCACCACGAAGTGCAGTGCCACACCACGAAGCGTATCGGGCTTATCCGCACCTTTCAGCGCGATTTCAGAGCCGTTCTTCAGCACGATGGTCATCGTGGTGTCGTTTTTCTTACGAACCCATTTACGAGGCAGAACTTCCTGCAGGTCATCCCACAAGATCTGGCGAGCCATCTGGTAAGTCGGTGCGACGTACCAGACACGTTGCTTTTTCTCTTTGGCTGCCGCGCGGATGATGGTGGAGATCGACAACCGGGATTTACCCCAGCGTCGACCCGCACACACCACTTTGAAACGATGTGGCGACTGGAAGACTTGCATCTGCCCAGAATGCAGCTGTACGAGACTCAGAGACGACGGGATGGCCATAGTTAGACGCTCCCATCACTTTCATCACCAGACGCGTCAGAATCGCCCTCTGCTTCGCTCAGTGCTTCCTCTTCGAGTGACTCAAGCAGATCGTCATCAATCAGATCCGGCTCATCATCTTCCTTACGCAGCTGCGCCACCTGGGAAGGCGTAAGTTCGCCAAATACCAGGTTCGGGATTTCGTCTTCTTCGTTCTCAGCGCGATCCATACCGAGCGCTTTCGAGGATATTTCGAAGCACTTAGCGAGTGTGCCGCTGGCACGCTGGATACTCTTCAGGTCATCTTCGATGGTTGCGAGTGGCTTGCCGTCCTTCTTGGCTGTGGCCACCTCATGCATCACCATCCGACCGAGTGCGAATGCCCAATCGTCGTAACGAGTCCGGCGCTCTTCGATTTTCTCTGCGCGCGCCTTCGCACGCAGCTCTGCGTCGGATTTGAGCGACTCGCGCACCATCTTCCCAACGGAGTCCGCGCCTTTCTCTAATCCACGCTTTTTGAAATGTCTGGAGAGCGTTTCACGACGAATGCCGTACTCTTCCTCCAGCTTGGAGAGTGTGTATTCGCCGGAAGTCCACTTTGCTTCGGCTTCTGCCCACTCAGCTGGCGTCAGGCGAGTTTTGCTCTCGTCTTTTTCTACAGTCATAGATCCCTCTAAAACACTCAGAGCGCATCCTTGCGCTCCTAAACAACTTGTTTAATTCTGTGCCTAACCAATTTGTTTTCTGGGTGTTTAAAACCGGGCTGGGGAGTATTCAGAACCTGCTTCCGTATATATTTAATAAGTCACTTAGTATTTATATATACGGAAGCAGGCTCTCAAACTGGCTCCCAGACCGACTTACATCACCAGTAATTTGGCTCTGGCACGACCTAAAGTGGTCAGTCCCAGCGTGCGACGGTGGTAGCCGGAATCACCGCGCTGGCGGCACATTCCTTTCTCCACCAGCCCCTTTTTCACCAGTGCGCGGATAGAGAACTGCATACTCTGTTTGGTCGTTTTGTACGGCAGCACTTCAAGCAGCTCGTCCAGATCGAGCAGATGCCCACGCTCATGGCCTAAATTGATGGTTTTGATGATGTCTTTTTGTTTGTCGGTCAACGTCATGGCAAATCCTTATGCCGGTAATGCAATTTCAAGAGGTTTATTCAAAGGCTGTTTGTCGAATGCCAGCAGTGGCAGCGTGTCCGGCAGCTGACGACCAAAGTCCGGGTTTCGGTACACGCCATACAGCGGAGACGTGAAGCTCAGGTTGTGAATGTCCTTGAGCAGCTTCACGATGCTGGCCTCGTCCACCAGACTGTCGGCAATGTCCTGAATCGTCGTGCCACGATTACGCCCGGCTTTGGCCAGGGAACTGTTCTTGTGGTAGTCAGCGACCAGATCACGCAGCGCACGACGACGGCGAGACTCACTCATGGCGAACAGCTCTTTGACGATCGCTTCGTTGTCGCCAGGGTCGGAACGGAAATGACGCTGGAAGACGCGCAACGCACTCTCATAGCTCTTCGGACGCTCCGGACGGATGAACTGGAACCCTGCTTTCATGGCGAACGGGTTGTATTTGCTCATCGACGACTGGATCTCGATGATTGGCCGGTCGTGCATCCTGCTAACCAGGTTAATCATTCGATAGGAGACACCGACGCCGCGGTACTGAGTGTCCACAACGGAACGGCTGATCACCGCAAAGTTGTTGTTCACGTACCGACCCCAATACTGGTTGGCCACGGTGGTATTGGTGGTTGGCTTCAGCTTAGGAAACATGCGATGGCGAGGCGCCAGCAGCAGTTTCGGGTAAGCCATAACCACGACGCCCACCAGCCGGTCGTCCAGTTCGCAGCGATAATACGTTGGCGCGAACGGCTTACCATCCGTCTTGTAGTGCAGCGACTTCAGCGCGTGCCAGTCTTCAACCGTGCCTTTGGTAACGGTCATACGCTCCAGAAAGTCCAGATGACGCGGGAACTCTTCCGGGCGGTAGCGTTTGATGATGATGTCTGTCATGTCGATCACCTGCGCTCGATATTGGCATTGATGAAGTCCAGGCGAAGCGATTCCATCGCCCCGACCATGACGTATGGACGCCCACCGTTATGCCAGCAATCCAGAACACTGCCGTCGTTGTTGATCATCAGCAGCGCCAGGCTCTGGCTTTTGCCTTCTCTGGCGTACTGGAGTGCTTCTTCCAGCAGGCGGATGACTTCAACGTTGTTGTTGTCAGCCTCTTTCGATGGCTTCAGCTCTACGATCTTCAAATCAGGCATATTCCACCTTCACGCGTTCTTTGTAGTGCTTGGTGATCTGCATATCCGGGCGCAGCGCGTTCTTCAGGTCTTCGTGGGTCGTCGCCACCATTACCGTCGCACCAACCTTACGGGCGGCACGCTGGAGATTCGACGCCACAACCTGGGCGGTTACACGGTCGAGAACAGCGCCAAATTCGTCGGCTGCCCAGACTTTGGCGCCTGACTCGATCAGCTTGGCGATCTTGAGACGGTATTTCTGGCCGTCAGACATCTCGGATGGCTTACGCACAAAGAGATAGGCGTCATTCAATCCGGCCATAGACAGCAGCCCCAGCGCTTCGCTGGTGGTTTTGCCCAACTGGTCGATGACGTTAACCTCATTGTCGAAGGCAAAGTCATCGATGGAGGCTACAGGAAGCCCTTCATCCTTCATCTGGCGTTGCAGCTCGCGCAGCACAACAGATTTGCCGGAACCGGATTGGCCGGTGATGTACACCACATCGCCCTGCTTCACTTCCAGCTCCAGATTGTCGTAAAGCGTCCACTCTTTTTCGTCCAGGCCAAGACCGAACGATTCGGCAATCTCCAGCGTGCGCGTGGTTTTGTTCACGCGGGTCTGAAACGATACGTTGATGGTGTATTTGCTCATGCAGCCAGCTCCCCAGAAGAAACTTTCTCCGCATACGCCACGAAAGCGTCTACCCCGCTCTCCCCCGTGATTTCTTCCATGTGGGCAAGCAAATCCCCAACCACAATGGCAGAGCCAGCAGGGAGCGTTTTAAAGCCCAATACGTCGATGACGCGGACTTCTTCAGAGGCCACTTCGCGACTGATCTCGGTGTGCTCTTCTTTCTGGCGTTCCGTCTCTTCGCCCAGATCGAGCACCAGAGAGCCGGTTTCCATCTCTTCGGTCATGCTGCCGACAAGCACGTTCAGCTCGCGCTCCTCAAAACCGAAGACCTCGACGTCACCCAACACCAGGGATTCCAGTTCCTGCTGCAATTTGATAGCGTCGTAGTCAATACTGGCCAGGCGGTTGTCTTCCAGACGCTTCGCCTTCACTTCTTCTTCGCTCAGATCGTCGCGAACGATGACCGGCACACGCTCCAGACCAGCCAGAAGTGCAGCCTCACGACGACCGTGGCCAGTAATGATGACGTCATGCTTGTCGACCGTGATCGGCTGGTCAAAACCGCGCTTTTTGATGGCGGCCGCCAGGTCGCGGATCTGCTGTTCGTCATGTTTTTTGGCGTTCATCTCATACGGGATGAGTTCTACCGGGTTTCGATAGACGATTTCAAAGTTTTTGGTCATTACATACGCTCCTTGTAGTAGTCGACCAGCCACACCAGGGCTTCCCCGGCGTTCTCCATTTCGTTACCGGTATTGATTCCCTGCTCTTTGATGATGGTTTTGATGGTGTCGGCGACGCGATCTGACGCATCAAACGTCACTTTGAAGCGCATCGTCTGGTGTTCAGCGCCGACTCGCTCGGTTTTCTCGCGTTTGTCCTCATCGACCGGCTCGTCATCGCCACGGGAGAGCGCTTCCAGCGCTTCAAGATCGATAACGGACGCTTTGGCGAGTGTTGCCGCCATTTCGTCGTCATACGGGGCGATATCGGACAACCGGTAGTCGATTTCAGACTGGATTTCTTCGATTAAGCGCTGCAAAGCGACCTGATCGTCTTCGCCGTAGCGCTCGTTATCGACCAGGGACATCTGTTTGGCCACCAGGTCGTTAATTTTGCCCACGGAGATGACGGGAACCGTTGAAATGCCCTGCTCCATCGCGGCACGCCAGCGGTGTTCGCCACCGAGGATCTCAAAAACGCCCCCGTCCAGCTCCCGCGCCAGAATTGGCTTAAAAAAGCCCAATTTTTCGATAGAGCCTTTCAGTTTTTCGAAGTTTTGCGCCCCAACGGAGTTGGTATTCCAGGGATTCGGACGCAGGTTCGCGACTTCCACCTGCAGAATCGTAATTTTCACATCCATAATTCTGATACAATCCATTGTATAAGTACTTACTTACTATAATAGCCAATTACCATACAAAAGGCACGAAGGAAAGAGGTTTATGACAGTTCGGATTGTATCGAATGCAGTCAATGCGCTGATTTCTGGCGCTGATGACAACGTGAAACGGCTCGTTCAGGAGATGTTGAGCTATGAAGTGGAGGCTGGTGACTGGAAAGGAACCAGCACGATGTTCAACTGGAGCAAAAACGCGTTCCCGGCTGGGTTTGCGAAGCCGGTAGCGACCAACCTTCTGAAAGCTGGCATCAAATGCGTGCATGTGCGCAAGGAAAAAGCCCCCGCGCTGGGCAAGCCGAACCCGGTAGTTAACCCATTCCCGTATAACCCGGACTATGCGTATCAGGATCAGACTGTGGAAACACTGGTGCGCGAAGGGATGATGATTGCCCAGATTGCGACGGGTGGCGGTAAATCGAACGTAGCGTGTAAGGCAGCTGCTCGCATTGGTCGTATGACGCTGTTTTTAACCACGCGCTCGGTTCTGATGTTCCAGATGGCAGAGAACTTCCAGAAATCCATCGATTACCGCGCGGAGAATGGCGAGCCGTGGCTGAAAGGTCAGAAAGTTGGGGTGATTGGATCTGGTGAGTTCCAGGTCTCGCGCCATATCAACGTTGCCACGGTGCAGACCCTGGCCAGTTTTCTCGAAGAGCCACCGCGCGACGCATCACCTGAGAAAAAACAGTACCACCTGAAGCGCCGGGAACTGGTTAAGCGCTTTCTGTCCAGCGTTTCTCTGCTGATTCTGGAAGAGGCACACGAATCATCTGGTTCAAACTTCTACGATATCCCCCGGTTGTGCATCAATGCCGATTACCGTCTGGCGCTGACAGCTACGCCGTTCATGAGGGACTCGACCGAGGCAAATATGCGTCTCATGGCCGTTGCCGGCCGCATTGAGATAAAGGTAACGGAGAAATATTTGATCGATCGAGGTATTTTAGCGAAACCATACTTTCTATATCATAAAATCGCGTACACTCCAGACGAGGTGCGGATTAGGGCCGAACTTGCTTCGAAACACCTGAACTTTCGGGTTGGAATGAGTACGGCTTACCAGAAAGCCTATCAGTTAGGCATCGTTTACAATCTGGGCCGCAACGAGGCTATTGTGCGCGAAGCGTTAATGTACAAAAGTCACGGTCTGAACTGTATGACGCTGGTTCGTTTGAAGCGTCATGGTCAGATTTTGATGGAAATGATGAAGGAAAGCGGCTTGAAGGTCGATTTCATCTACGGAGAATCAAACCAGACTACCCGACAAGCAAAGCTCAACAGTCTGGCGGCAGGCAAGATAGATGTTCTGATTGGTTCAACCATTCTGGATGTTGGTGTCGACGTTCCAAGCGTAGGGGCGGTGATTCTGGGTGGTGGCGGCAAAGCCGAAGTTGAGATGCGCCAACGTGTTGGTCGCGGTCTTCGAGCCAAAAAGAATCAGGCTAACGTGTGCTTTATTACCGACTTTATCGACGTGAGCAACAAATATCTCATGTCGCATTCATATGAGCGGAAGCACATTATCGACACGACGCCTGGGTTTGCCGAGGGCGTATTGCCGGTGGGTAGCACATTCGATTTCACTGTTTTGAATAGAGAGTAAGCATGAGCGAGAAACGCGCTATACACTGCCAGGTTCAGTTAACCGAAAAAGCAAACGACAAGCTGGAAACCTTTCAGAATCGACTGCGTGAACGCAATATTAAGCTGTCAAAGGCAGACATCATCAATCTGGTGCTGTCCAACATGACGATGGCTGATTTTGATAAGGCAGCTACGTCATTAGAGGCTTCTGCAAAGGCCCGTGAAAAGGTCATGAAGATTTACGAATCCTCTGGCATGACCAAAGAAGATCTGGCCGATATCCTTAAACGGCTGCCGTAAACTTCCACTTTTTCCCCTCCTTTTAAAATTCATCATGTGCTCGTCCAGACACAAAGGAGCACATGATGAATTATTTAACCGAACTACCATTCGTTGATATTTTTGATGCAAAAAACAACAACGCTTTTTTCTGGCGCGTGAACAACCCGCTGGATTACAAATGCGGAGAGAAAAATGCACAAGAGTTCGTGAGATTTGTTGAGAACTATCCCTTCATGAATAACAGCAATGTTCTGTATCGGATCGCATGTGATATGAGCGACTCAGGTCTTATTAAGTCAGAATCTGCAAGAGGCTTCTTTAATACGCTAGATACATTTTTGACACCGAAGAGCAGTGAAGTAACTAAAACGAGAAGCAGAGTACGCCGCACCGTCAGTAATGTAGCTTTAGACATAGGGGTAACAAGCTTGAAACTTCTGAACTTTCTTGCTCTCCTAGGTTGGGTAGACAATGCAACTGTACAACCAAACAATGAAGCAATCGAAGAAGGCGTGTTACGTAGAAACAGCAAATCGCCATTTGGTTTTATTTTCACCGACAAGGGAGAGCGATTGATTAAGAGTAAATACAAAGCACTGGACAAATAACAACCGATGTGCTGGGATTATAAATTCCAGCACATGATATTATTTATTCTTCTGGCGGGACTTCGAAGTCGTCAAGTTTATATTTTTCGTTTCGAAGCAACTTAATTTCTTCTTCTGTGATGCAGTTTTCAGAGTCCACTTGTTCAAATTGGCACTGTTTGACTGCTGCGGGATAACCGGTATATGAAAGCCCCTTAACAGGTTCAAGTTCGCCTTTATCGCTCTTCCTGAATTTGTAAAAATCGGGAGTATCATAATTAGTGACACTTACAAAGGCATGCTTATCGTCCTCTCTTGCGTACACTTCACGGACACGCTTCGGTTCCCCCAACTCTCTGCTTACATATGATGAATCACTTGCGGCATCAAACACCGCTTTTCCTAAAGGAGTTTTTTTCAAATCATCTCGTTTTTCGCTTGCTCTTCTGAATTCATCTTCTTTTTCTAAATAGCGTTTCACGCCATTGTCAATACATGCCAGACTTTGTCGTTCAAAAAGCAATCGCTCTTTTAATGAGCTAGTGGTATTATTAATTGCAACATTCGTTATCGGCTCACGTTCGCGAATATCAAAGATGTACGCATTAAATTCAGTCGCGCCTGTATAGGCGCTCAAGGCATTTTTTCCATTCACCTCGCCGCATACCATATATGAGTGACTATTGTCACCTAGCTGAAGCGCTCGCATATTGGTGAACCGGCCCGAATCTGGATCTAAAAGCGTAGAACGAACTTCCTTTTCAACAAGATTTATAGCTCGCTCCTCAGCAGAATCACAACCTGTTAACAATATAGATGCCGCCATTAGTCCCAATGCGTATTTTTTATTCACATCTCCCTCCATAAGCCTTATTTCATTATCAGCTTAACAATATCAACTCGGCAGAAAGTACAGTTGGTCTGTATACGTATCAGATAGATGTATATAATGACTAAAAAAGACATAAAAAGGTAGACTATGATTACATATGGAGTCCCTGCAGAGGTCTGGCCCAGAGACTATTCGAATGTGGAACATACCTTGATGTTCTGGAGAGCACGCTCTGTTCCTGTAAAGGTCACGATGGAAGATGGACAAGTGTTCAACATGTACATACAGGGAACACTACCATCACGCAACAAACTCGATCTTTCTCCCGCTCCAAGAAACAAAGAGCATCGAGTTCGTCTTCCTATTGAGAGAGTTAGCACCATTGAAACAATTATACCTCCAGAAGTAGAGGACGGCTTTACGGGCAGACTTACCATACATCCGGACTACGGGAACAACCAGCCATCTCGCCGCGACTTCTTCAGAATTTGTCGTCAGGCTCATGAAACGCAGAAGTCTATAAGGGTTTACATGGCGGATGGCCGTGAAATTGAGGGAGTGTCGTTAGGCGTTGACGCTTGTCAGGTGACGATGAGAATCGGAGAACGCGTAAGAATGATTGCTCTCTTCGATTGGGTCGAACGGATTTTACCGTTTTAAATCTATAAGGGTAATAACCGGCTAAGTCCGGTTATTATTTTATGTGTCACTTCCCATTATAATTATTTCCCCTAATCCCGATTCCGTTTTAAATATATAAGGGTAATTGACCGAATAGATAATTTATTTAGGCTACACCTTCGAGAAAATGCGTTTTATTTCTAAGACATTGATTTTTATTGAAGAAAAAATTTTTACGTTCCCTCGTAAAAAACTCTTGATTTTAATTTTTGAATATCGATAATTAGTCACATCGAAAGCGAACACGCCAACGATAGAAAGAAATATATTTTCTGATTTAATCTAAGGATTCATATCATGTCTAACATTGCCATCTCTAAAAAATCTATCATCGACGCTGCTGTTGTTATCGCTAATGAATTGCAAGTTGCAGCCAACAACGCTACTCAGACTTATAACAATCATTATCAGAATGGTACGCACACAAAAGCAGATAAAGCTAACATGCTTGCAGCGACTACCAAACTTGCATACTTCACCAACAACGTTTTAAACGCTGTTAATGATGAGAAATTAGCTGGTGTCTTTTACTACGCGATTAAAGCAAGCAAACAAGCGCCAGAAGTGTTTTTCCGCGAAGCTATGACCAATAGCTATTCACTCGAAAAATTGGTTTATCTGGTTAAATCTATCAAGTCTGGTAAATGCGTTTATTCAGTCGCTGATATGTCCGGATCTCGCGTATTCGCATTAATCGAAATGATTAATGATGAAATGGAGACATTCACAAATGGCGCTGTATTCGATTTAATGAATGAAGCTAAAAAAGCATGTGAGATTAAATTAGACGCTGGCTACACTCAAGCCAATCAGCTTATCAATTTGTGTGAACGTCTCGGACTGGTCGAGAAAATCAAAGGAATGGGCGCTGCTAAAAACGGATCGCAACAATATCGCTTTATCAAGAATGATTTTTATAACTATCTGGCTGATGCTTTCAAAGCGTAATTAGATGGATATAGCGCCCACTATGGGCGCTAGTTTTAAGGATAAAAATCATGATTAGTTATGACCAGATCCGCGCGGAATATCGCGCAAAATATCGCGCTTATAAACTTGAATTAATCGACGACTTAAAAGCGCAACGTGACAAATTAAATTTTACGTTTTCTGATTTGCTTAACAGTAAAAGAGACTGTAAGCGCAAGCGTGAATATTTGCGCTTGTCTGAAATGATCGGAAAACTGCAAAACAGCATTTAAACAAAAGCGCCCACTATGGGCGCTTTTTTCGTTTCAAGATCCGCACACCATAACGCGCCATTGTTGGCGCGTTTTTTATTGTCTGAAGTCAGCCAAAACAGACCCAAAATAAGCGCCATAAATGCGCCAATTTAACGCGTTTTTATGTGTGGTGGTATATGCCCATTAACCACAAAAAAAAACACGTTATAGCGCGTTTTACAGCGTTTTAGCGCGTGGATTATTTTGTCGTGTCGTGGGCGTGATCGTCTGGCGATAGCTGGCGACGTGATCCGCGCTATCCTTCGGGACGTGTCGGCAATGTTGGCGCTATCCGTGGGCGCTCGCGTATCATTGGCACGTTGGCGCGACGTGTACGCGCTTGCAGTGGTTTACCCACGGATTCACATAATCACATAGCGAAAGCTATCTGGATGGCTCAGGGGCTGAAACCCCACCAGCGCTACCCCAGCGCCCCTGCGACATTTTCTGGCAGGATTCTGGGCTTCTCCCGCTCTGTTTTCTACATAAAGGCAAACCCAGCCGTTTCCCGAAAATTCCCTGGCCGTTTCCCTTCGGTTCCCCGGAAAGCTCTCTGGCCGTTTCTAAAATTCCCTGCGGCAGCTGGTGGACGAAAAGAAAGGGGCGTTTCCAGCCCCTCCCCTCTTACTTGCCAGTCAGGATGTGAATACGGTTCTTTCCGTACACCTCTTTCACGTAGTCCCCGCACGAGACACTCCACGAGTCGATTCCTGCTTCGTAGGTGACGTTTTTGCACTTGATGGCATTGTTGGCGATACGCATCCCCTCCCCCACTGCTTCCTGTTCGCTGAAGTCGAACCCGGATTCTGTTTTAACCCATAGCGCGATCTGCGTGGCGAACTCGATGAGTTTTGACTGGCAGAAGCGACCGCTGCGTACCGGGAAGATGAATACGCCAAATCCCGAAGTGGAGACATACGCTTTTTCAAATACGCGTTTATGGCGACGGTTGCAGATAATGTCATTGGTGATCTGCTGTTTCTCTTTCCCGGACAGCTCGATGGTTACATTGTCACGCCAGGCGCCCAGCACGCTTTTCTCGTCATCAGAGAACGTCACAGAAATATGGCCATGCGCAGGGGTGTTAACAGTAGCGATAAAGTTCATGGTGATAATCCTTTAAACAACTTGTTTTCTTGTTGGTTTAATTATCGCTACGCGCATAAGGCGTCCAAGCGTTCTGTTCCGGCAGCTGGTGGCCGGCAGGGAGTCGGAGGGTTGTTCGGTAGCCTGGCGGTAAGAGGTGGGTGTTTTTAGCCTGCGGGGAACAGGATGGTCATTTAAGGCCACCAGCATGTGTGGCCTCGTTCTCTTAGTGGAGCAAACCGACGTCGATGGTATCGCCGGAGCCATCCACGCGGATCATCAGCATGGCGAAGGCATTTAATGGGTAGCCTGCGTGCCAGTCCGGGAAGCGGTCATCGCGCATGAAGTCGGCAATATCATAAACGCTGTCCTCAAAGCGGAAGAAGCGGGCATCATATTGTTCGTCATGTTCAACGTGATCCATTTCCTGCTGTTCTTCCGGCGACAGGTCGAGCCAGGATTCCAGCCATACGTTTTCAGCTTTAGGGGAGATAGTGAAATCGGTCATGTGCATATCCTCCATGCGTAAACATCTTGTTTTCTTGTTGGTGTAATTATCGCAATGTGGATAAGGCAAAAAACATTTTGTTATCGGGAATAAGAAAATGGCGCGGGGTACGCGCCATTGGAGGGATTAAGCGAATACGCTTTCCGGGATGTAGTTTTCAACCGGCTCGTTGGACACGATGCGCAGACCGTATTGTCCAAGCCAGGTGTTGATCGGGTTCAAGTGGGAGGTGTACAGCTCGTCTGCTTTCACCATCATCTTCTCAAACATCTCTTTGTTTACGCCGCGGAAATACGTTTCCAGTTTCAGCAGCATTGGTTCGGATGCGTTGCTGATGCTCTGGAAGCCTACGGTGTACACCCCATCCTCTTCTGTCCCGGTGCGGATCAGGGTGGTGGTGAGCACTTCAGTCCCGTTCGTGCTGTCACGCAGAATAGCGGTCAGTTTTGCAACTTTTCCGCCTGAGGTTGTTTCTGACGCATAGTACAAATCAAGAACCAGGTTTTCACGAATTACAGTCATTTTTGGTCTCCCTGTTGTTGACCTGATTATATTATTGTCATAGGTAAGCACTTACAATACAGGTAAGCAAAAAAGCCCCGAAGGATGGACGGGGCTGTCGTAGGGACGACTAATCGCTTTTGCACATGTCAGGCTGTCGCCAGGAGAGAGGCACGCTGGATTTCTTGCTGGGCTACTTTGTTCGCTTCCAGTAGCGCCTGTTCCAGCTCTCCTTCCGGCCAGATGATCTGTTTTGCCATCCACCCTCTTCCACTCTGGCGACGCACACTCATTACGTAACGCGTGCGGGAACCATTGTCGAACGAGACCAGCGTCTCTTTGAACAGGCGAATGGCAGTGCCGTTGGCGATGATATCGAGCAGGGTCAGCTGGCTCATTACGGTTGGTTTTTCTTTACGTGGCTGGCCCGCGCTCAGTTTGGTGATCATCGCGTTTTTCATAATTCACTCCGTAAACAACTTGTTTTCTTGTTGGTGTAAATAATACCAGCGAGAAAACGGCTACAAAGCATAGCGTTACGGTGCTGCGCTGCCCCGGAGGTTGCAAACAGCAAAAAGCCACCGTGCTGGTGGCCTCACGCTTAATCTTCGTCGTCCGGGAACTCGATGTGTACCGCGTCCACCAGCTCCCGCTTTTCATCTTCACTCAGCAGGTGCCAGATGTCCTTCCCTTTGGGTGATTCCCCTTCAGCCGGGACGAACGACCACAACTTGCGGTACAACTCCGGCCCCACAGCATCCAGGCACTCAGCCAGGGAATCCACGCTCCACACCTCAACCATCACAGGCATCTTAATCATCTCTTCACCCTCACTTCGTTTCTGACGTTGTGCAGTTCCACGCGACGGACATTGGGTTGTCCTCGATATGGAAATCAAACGTCCCTTCTCTGTATCCTTCAGAGATGAGCGTCGCCACGCGACCAGCAACATCCTGAGAGCGGATAACGTCATCGAGGGAGATCTCACACTCGGAGGACGCTTCCTCGCCACAGAGGGTGATGCTGATATTCAGATGCTTGTACATGTGTTTCTCCTTTGTCTAAACACGTTGTTTTCTTATTGGTGTTATTATCGCAATAAGACATAGGCGAAAAAGGATTTTATGTCGGGAAAGCCAGGCTGGGCAGTGAGCATCCGGGAACGACACGAGAGCCAGTATTTACGATATTCTGCTCTACGCGCGCCGCAGGGCTGGTGGGCAGAATTTTCTTCTTCCCGAAAACCTACTGAAATTGCTTGAGACCCGAGGATGGTCTGGCAGAATGGAGTTCAGCAGCTGCACAAGAGGGAACGACACTCCCCCGCGATTTTCAGGCGAGCGAAGAGTAAGGCGCACTCCCGAGGATTTCCCGCACCGCTCCCGCAGCCATCCCTCACTCTGTACCGGGATGTACCCGTTTCCCGACCGGCAGCCAGCCTTTTCCCGGTTCGTATAACGGCACTCCCACCGTTTCCCTGAAAACCTCCAGCCTTTTCCCTGCGGCGACGCTCCCGTTTCTGAAAAGGGACATGGCCTTTTCCCTGGATGGCCCGAAGGCTGACCGAATGGGTGGAGAGAGACATTACGGGGGATGAAAACTATGGCTTGAGTTTCTACGGAGAAAGTAGCGATACCCCTCTTCCCCTTCCCACTTATACCTCCAGTTAAATCTCTACGGATTTTCTCTCCTGTGGATATGCAAACCTTCCCCCCGATAACGCTCTATACGGCGAGTATTCCTTTGGGTGAAATGGGCGGTTTGTTCTCTCTGCCGGCGTATGTGGTTTTGTTCTTCTTGAGGTGGTTCTTCTTTGTGTTTTCGTCTGGGTTGTTCTCGTCGTATTGGTGAGTTTCCTTCTCCGTGTATTGAGTAATGGCAGGTGCGCTTTTCTCTCCGTTTACGTGAAATGGTGGAAGTGTGGGTAATGGCAGTAGGGCGCTTTAGTTGTTCTCCGCATATGAAGTAATGGCGTTCCTGCCATTCATGAATTTGCGTTCTCTTCCGGGGTAATGTGGGTAAGCGAGATGGCGACGGTTCCTGTTCTGGTCTGGGTTTGTCCGGGGTTTCGTTCTGGCTGTTCTTCTCCGTGTATTGGGTAATGGCGTGTAGGGGTTTGCGTGCGCGAGCTGCGCTCTCGGTAGCCTGGGAAGATTAGGTGGTTGGTCTGTAGCCTGGGGCAATGAGGTGGGTCTTTTCGGTAGCCTGACAGGAAGAGGTGGGTCTTTTCGGGATTGTGGGTAATGGCGTCGCTGGGTTTCCTGTGGATGTGGTTAACTTGTTTTCTTATGCTTGAAAACAACTTGTTTAGATACCCAATATAACGCAACTGGAGCGCTTCTGAGTGTGTCTGTTTTTGGGTGGTATCACGAGTCGTTTTTGATGTTTTGGTCGCAGGGAGATGGATTCTGGTGCGCAGGATTTAGGGTATAAGAGATGGCGTGCGAAAACGTCAACTTTTTAGACCAAATCAGGGGAAAGCGTTGACTTTTCGTTGATGTGTTATTTTTTTGTTTTCTTATGGGTGTAATTAGCTTAAATGCCTTGTCACGCCTAGGCTGGGGTAGGTTGGAAAGGTGGGGAAAGTGGCGATCAACGGACTCTTATAGAAATCTACATTGTTGATGTAGTAATTGCTCTGAATATCAATATAGTTGTCATACCCCCTCAACAACTGGAGTTGTTATGAGTACGAGCGTTTGGACGTGGAAAGGGAAGTACTTCGGCTACATCAGCAATAACAATCTATATACCTATAGAGGAAAGCATGTTGGCAAATTTTCCGGTGATAACGTCTTTGACAGATACGGAAAATATATTGGCGAGATAATGAGTAATAACAGACTAATCACCAGTCGCCACAAAAGAAATCTCAGAGGTTCGAGTTTTACACCTTCCAACGGAGGCTCACGGGGTAGATATGCAAATTATAGCGGTTACGCGATGTACGCAGGCTATGAGGACTTCCCCCTGCCAGAAGAGTTCGAATGACTAAAGATCGTGCGTCCACAATTTGGACGCACGATAATTACCAGTCCCAGGCAGGCAGCCCATCCACCAGCTCGGCGTCGCAATCGAAGTGAACCGCATCAAAGCCGGCATCCACTATGGTCTGTATGTTTGAGATCGTCTCTTCGGAAATACCATACTCACGCAACTCTTCTTTCCAGTCATTCCCTCGCACTCCAGCACGAACAATCCAGCCATACTGTGTACCGTGTACCCAATTTAACCCGCGATCAGTAAGTGGGTCGAAGCAGGCAATGGGTAGCCGTTCTGAATCCGCTGCCGTTACGTGGGCGGTGCTGATCACCGCCGTCTTATACGATTCGGTGATTTTCAGCATCATGCCTTCTCCTTTGGAAACAGAATGTCGGCCGTGTCAGAAATGACATCCCAATTCACGCCGACGCTGGCGTCATGGCACTCTTTGATTTTTCGCAAAACCTGAACGCACTGTTCGTCAGTCAGGTCTGGTCGCACTTCACCTACATCTTCCTTGTGCCACATCACCATCAGCAGCGGCTCGTCTTCTGGGTAGTTCTCCAGCTTTTCGATGATATCTTTTGCGGTTCCGAACATGATTAGCTCCTTAAACAACTTGTTTTCTTGTTGGTGTTATTATCTCAAATAACAAAAGGCAGAAAACAAGATGTTTAAGGGATGATTAGGTGAGTTTGAAGTCGTCTATGTCATCAACAAACTCCATATACCTGGCTTCGACACTAGACAGACTGATCAGATACGCAAGCCCGTAACTAAGTGAAGTGGGTTGCTCCAGCACAAATTCGAACCCATCATCATGCGTTTTGCCAAGCCAGAATCCCCCACCGTATTCTTTTTCACGTTGGAAGAAAACGAACTGTCCTGGTATCAGGTGTTTGAGTGCTTCGCCTCTATAGACGATCTCATATTTGGAATTCTTGCTACCCATTGTTCACCCTCAACACTGTATGTATAAACAGTAGTATTTTTTACGGTACTGGTCAACTTTACTGGTTAATTGAATAACAAGGTGGTGAAAACAATTTGTTTCGGAACTTGAGATTTTGCAAACCGCACATACATGAAAAGCGGCAATTTTTGAAACCTGATTTGACCCAAGTGAAAGGAGGAAACGATGAAGACCTATGATCGCAACCGTAACGCTATCACTACCGGCAGCCGAGTGATGGTGGCAACGAATGGTGCAACGGGAGTCATCAAGGAAATCTGCGGAGAAGGCAAATCAGAAGAACAATTACGCCGTTCTGACTGCGTGTCTATCGAAGGTGTGAAGGGTCTGTTCTGCCCAATGGATTTAGTTCGCCTGGGGTTCCATTAATTTCACCACCTATAAAACAAATTGTTTAAGGCCACAAATAGTGGCCTTATCTGGCTTACGGAATAGCGGTAATCAGATCGCAAATGCCTGTTTTAGTTAAATCACTATTCAGCTTCTGAAAATTGGCATTCAGCATCGCGGTGTGTATTCGAGTCTCAAGCTCAAAGAAAAGGTCGATCTTGCCCTCTTTTGCTGCGTACTTCTTCCAGACATTAACTTGGTCATCGGCAATGCGACTGGCGCAGGTGAATAAGAACGAACTCCCTCTGGGAAGGGATGTCGTGCTGTAGTATTCACCGTCAACTTCAATATACTTAGCTCGGAATGACTCCAGAGTTAGCTCATCACCGCTCTTAGCCTGCTTTGCGTCTGCCTTGCTTGTCTTTTCCTGAACTTCAGGCTGCTTCTGCACCGGCTTCGGTGTCTCATTGACCACCGCTGTGCTGGCCGAACCATCCAACCCCTTGAGTCCATTAATTTGGATAAGATAAGCCAGCTCAAGAGCCTTATCATCAGTGAGTCTTCCACGCATATTTATCCACTGACGTTGAACCGTCTTTAGGGTGTCTGCATTTTCTGGGTTAGCCTTGAGCGCGCTGGAATAGGTTGCGCTAAGTTGTTCGTCTAATTTTGACAGGCGTTCGTTGTCACAGATTTTGTGTTCGATTTCTGTCGAAGCCTTTTGGCAGTCAAAGCTGGCTGCAAAAGCAGCCGGCGATGCTACCAACAATGATGCCAGTAGGATATTTTTCATATTCACTCCATAAATATAAAAGCGCCTGACTATAACACTTAACCGACTGCTTCTCTCGCTTGATCGTCAAGCGCTTTCAGCCCATCACGTACCGCGTTCACGATACGTTCCAGGTATTGGTATCTGGGGTTTGGCACCGTTGGCCAACCGGCATACCACGGATCGTCACCAAACAGACTCAGCAGTTCGTTGCCGACACCGAAACAGCAGCAACTTTCTTTTACGTCATCAGCGTTTTCTGCCTCGTCCCACATATTGCGGGCCTGTTCTGCGTCGATTTCTTTCTCCCTGCGCAACTTTATGATTTCGGACTTTACGAAAAGCAGGTTTGCGTCGTTGTCATCGTCGACCGTACTCAGCAATTGAGGGTCGAGGCAACCAATCAAATAATCGTTGCTCACTCTCTTAATAAACGTCTGCACGTCATCACCGCCCATCGCGAACCAGGCAGCAGTCCATGCTTTCCCATAGCAGGTGATGGTGACTCTTCCCTTGCCCGGCTCGTAGTTTTCAATCATTACGCGTACCGGGTCGAGACGCTCCAGATCCGTCAGCACAAAGGAAAGAACATCTATTTTTTCGACCTTCATGCAGCCTCCCACGCGCCCCAGATCAGCGCTTTGTGTTTTTCATAACGTTTGGTGTGTACCGGTTGCAGACTGGCAATGCCTTTCGTCACCATCGCCCGGGCGTTTATCAGCAACGAATGCTCTATGCCTTTTTTCTCCAGGTACTCGACAACACCGGCATCGGCACCAATCTCCTTGCCGTCAAAGAGTACGGCCAGCATCAGCTCTTTCTCTGCGAGGTAGATGGCTGAGAACTCAGGGTCGCGACTCACGATAGAAGAGGTATTGTCCAGCAGGTCAGCCAGCTTGATCATGCGCGTCTGCATGTCGAGGCTTTGCTCCAGCTCCCGGACGTTGATGATGAAGCGCTGTATTCGATTGCCGTCTTCTGGTCTGGCAATGTTGGTCAGAGCCAGAACCATTTCGGCTACGTGCTCACCGAAGTGCCCACGAACCATCTCTATGGTGACATGGGTGTCTTCGACCACATCATGCAGCAGCGCCGCGATCTGCATCTCCACGGTTCCACCATGCCAGGCAACAATCTCGCGGACTGCAACCGGGTGGTTGATGTAGTCTTCACCGGTATATTTTCTTTTCTGGCCAACGCCGCCATGAGCGCCAGCGGCAAACATATGGGCTTTGGAAATACGGGACATTCTTAACTCCGTTGTTTTCTGGATGTAGTTATTTTCACAGATAAGAAAAGGTAGAAAACAAATTGTTAAAGGCCACAATAGTGGCCTTTATTTACTCAGCGATAAGCGATCCAATCATCGCCTGTAGCTCTCGTTCTTTTTCTTTGGCTACGCGTAGTAATTCGGCATTTACATGACGTTGCAGCTTATCCATTACACGGAACGACGGACGGCGCATGACGCTCTCGTCGATGGATTTGGTATTCAAGCTAATAAGATGCCCGAAGTGGTTGAAGCCAGCCCCGACGAACACTTCATATAGCTGGGCATCGCGCTCAAACAGAGCGATCCCATTTCGCACCTCAAGCAGCGTTCCTTCCTCAATAAGCGTATCCAGCGCCTTATCCCAGACCGGACAAAAGCGATAATTAAAACCTTCCAGTAATGCTGTAAAAAACAGCGAAACGGCATTACCCAACTTCATAGTTACTCTTCCTTGCTCCTTGCTCTGTTAGCCTGCACTTCCTTAGCCAGCTCGTAGGTAATTTTGCACGGCACAATCATCGCCCAGCCTTTTTCGTGGCTGTTAATCACCTGCTGAACATGGCCGTCTGTAATGGGCAGATCCGGCAACTGTTTAAAAACTTCCATCTGCTCACGGATATGCAGAAACCACCTTGCCAGCTCCATCTGCTCACCGCGGGTGAGGGGATTATCCAGCGGGGACTTAACAAAAGCGGAGACGCGCTCGACAGGCAGATCATTCATGCCGCGCACCTCTCTGCTTTATCCTGCAATTCGCGGACATACTCAACCAAAGAGCCGCCTGGTGGGATCTGGCATTCCTCAACTAACTGAAAGTAGATGTCTGCGGCCGCGCGTGTGTTCGAGCCTTTGTTTAGCTGCTCTTCGCGCAGCGCATCACGTTCGTTGATCAAACGAACACACTCGCCGTTACGCTGATCAACAACGGCCTCAAGTTCAGCGATACGTTCGCCTGGCGTCTTGCCCTCTTTGCGCTGGATGGTGACGGTAAACACGCCCATTTCAGGAACGTTGTACCCCAGCTCCAGGTAGTTTCTAGCGCCGCTGCGGACGAACTCACCTGCGAACATGGTGGCAAACATCGCAGAGGCCATTTCTCCTTTGAAAAGCGACTCCAGATCTAACGGAGTGCCGACAGACAGAGCCTCTTTTGCTGTGTCCATTGCGTCCATGAACCGGTCGAACTCATTGGCGCGTTTCTCAAGGTCTCTCCACTGCTGGCTCCAACGGCGTGCCAGATGTTCGATAAAAACCTGCGCCGATTCATCAAAGTTACCTTCGAACGTCACAAGCTCCTTGTCGATTTTGATGGTTCCGGCAGGCGTTCCTTCGTTCCCCTGTAGCACTAAATTAAATGGCAGCTTCGCCTGATTAACGCTGGCGAATGTAATTCTCGATTTTTCGCTCATGTGTTCACCTCTGATAAAGTGGCTCTATTCTTACATAAATTAGGTAAGTATTTACCTATCATTTTACGCGTTTGAAAACGTATACGCTTACAGTGATTCCGGTGTCTTCAAACTCGTCAGTAAACGACTTCCCTTTGGCATAAACGTAATTATCCAGCGCCATCCAGTTCAGAACTGGCGCATTACCAGGCAGTACTGCCACCAGTCGCCCGCCGACTTTCAGATGCTCCAGCGCGGCCAGCGTATGCTCTCTGTGACGGCCAAGAGAGTAGGGCGGGTTCATGACGATTTTGTCAAACTGATAGCCTGCGTTGTCCTCAGACCACTTCATGAAGTCGCAGCAGACCGTATTTGTGTACCCCTTGCCAAGCAGGATATCAGCGAAGAGAGGTGCGACTTCTATGCAGGTAACGTCTTCCGGATTAGCGTCGATGCAGGCCAGCAGATCTCCACGCCCGGCTTCAGGCTCCAGCAGCTTCTCACCTGGCTTCAGCTCGATGGCTCTGGCAACGTACTCAGCTATCAAACGTGGGGTAGGGTAGAACTGGTGTGATTTTGTATCCGGCATTAAGCCGGTGGCCACAATCGTATTGAGCGTATGGCCGATCTCATACGGGAACTGCCAGTGCTTTTTCTCCTGTACGCCGCCAATGAAGTTCAGTGTGCGCTCAAGCTCTTCCACTTGCGACTTCTGGAGGTTGGAATCAGAGAAGTACCAGACGCCTTTGTCTTTGTTGAATCGCCCGTCGCGCAGCGCGGTACGAACCGGCTCGGAGATCGTCTTCTGGATTAACCCGAACTCTTTTGGTGCCCGTGTTTTGGGTGCAGTACGGCATGGCGCCGGGATTGCTGCAGGCATACTGTAAGCCAGCACCTCATTCAGCTTCCAGGCCACGTCAGGATGTATTTCAAAGTGAACGTTGCCGTTCTTGAACATCTTCACGCGCATCAGGTTTCCGTCGACATTCATCCAGTCACCGGTCTGGCAGTCGTTTGCCCGGTACGCAGCAGATAGCATCTCAGTTGTGCGGTTGATGGTGATGAACTCTTTGTGCGCGAAGAAATGAAGCATGACGCGCAGGTCGTCGATGTAGTCCTCTTTTCGGTAGTTCACGCTGACGCTGTCCCGCCAGAACTCGGAAATGCAGTTGGCGATGATCAGACGCTCGCTAAAGCCGTTCGTCTTATTGGTCTTGTGGGCAGGACTCAGCGCCTTAAACAAGCCATACACGCGCTCAGAGAGATATTTGTGCCTGTCATTCAGCAGATTGAGCATCGTGGGGATGACCGTTTCTGCTTTGAACTCCGGCACACCAACGAACTCCTTAACCTTCATCTGGTAGCCGGTTCTGTCAGTCCTGATGGTCTCCTGCTTGCCCTCGATAAACTGCTCACGCCACTCGTCGCGGCGGGAAGCTGGCATGATCAGCAGAACGTTTGTCATATCCGTGACCTTCTTCCAGTACTCGGCCCAGATATTCTGTTTCACCCATTCAAGGTCGACCTTGTCCAGCCAGGCTCTGTTAAAGCGTGTGCGCTCGTCATCCGGCCGGTGGTTGAGTCGCAGCAGGCGGTTAATCATGTTGTGGCGTTCGTCGCCATAAACGAAGTCGTGAACCTGATGCATGAATGCGATCTCTTTCTCGCACTCGGCCACAATTTCGTGGATGACGTTCATTTCCTGCCGGTAGTCGATATCAGTGTTTGGGGTGATAGCGTCAATGATGGAAAGGGCTGTATTCATGATTGCACCATTAAACAAATTGTTTTCTTGTTGGTGTTATTTTCCCAAAGTTGAAAAGGCGTAAAAGCAGCATTCACAGGCGTTGCAGCTGATTTAAGGCGTAAAAAAGGGGGCTTTCGCCCCCTGTCGGCAGGTGAGATATTAGTGGTGTACGTGCTGCGTTTTGTGCGGCTGTTTGTTCAGGTCGTGGCGATGGGTCAGCTCGCGCATCATGTCTTCAAGACGGCTCTTGGTGTCGTCAAGCTGGTCGGCCATTGCCCCCAGCAGATGGCGAACGGCTATCGGATCGTCGCTGTTCAGCTCAGGCATTTTGAACCCAGCCTGGGAAGACATCAGTTTGAAGGCGGCCAGCAACATCGCCAGAGAAGACTTCAGCCCGGCGATTTCACGATCTTTGCTGGCGTTGGTTTCATCTGCCTTGACTGAATCCGGTGAGCACTTCGGCTTGATTACCATTTCCAGAGTTGCCTGAAGTTTGTCGGCGCGTTCTTTCTCTTCCAGATACGCTTCGCCGAAATGACGCGCCAGCATCACAATTTCAATCGGATCATCAATCATGCTTGAGAACTTGAGAACGCTGAAAAGGCGGTCGATAGGGGAGGCGTCGTCTTCGTGACCAACCACAAGACCCATGATCTCAACCAGTTCGGCCGCACCAACTTTTTTAATCACGTTTTCAACTTTGGCATTAGTTTTTTTGCATTTTTCGCACATGTGTTTTTTCCTTATGTTTTTAAACAAGTTGTTTTCTCGATGGCGTTATTGTGGCGTGACTGAAAAGGTGGGCAAACGCTACGTAAAGGCGGACGCCCACACTGACGGTTAATGAAGACGTTTGGATTCCTTCATTTCGCGTTCGACATGCTCACGACAAGGCTCATACTCAATGGCGCTGGCGGTAATTTTCCCGGCAGCAATTAGCTTCACGGCAGCAAAGCAAAGTCCTTTAAAGGTGAACTTGGCCTGGTTGCGTCCGTTTCCGATGACAACGTTTTTGCCATATCCGCGGTCAATGAAGATCTTGAGGAACTGGCGGTTAACAGTGGTGTATTTGCGCTTAACGTACACATCACCCAGCGAGTCCATCAGCGCACCCAGAACAGCCCCGGACGTTCCGAGAATGCGACCAGCTTCATTCAGCCCATAAAGCTCATCAGCAGTGCCGCAAATGGTGTCCATGAGAATGGCTTTTGGCCTTGCCACCGACAGCTTGCGCTCAAGATCAGCACGCTGTTCTTCAAGATCGGCTGCCAGTCGAAGTGCTTCTGAAAAGGTTTCCGGGATGCTGGGGTAGGCACCGTAAAGCGCCCCGCTTGAAACACTCATTTCCAGCTCATGCCAGCGCTCAATGACAGCAGCGCGGTACTTCAACGAGTAGCCGGTAATGAGAACATCGGTATGCTTTCGGTCGAGCATGTACTCGCCTTCCATTCCCCGGTAATCGATGTTGACAACAATGCCTTCAACAATTGTAAGTAACTGATTTTTCTCATAACGCAATTTTGCGTTATGGTAATCGTCGGCATACAGCTCATTCAGCACGCTACGGATGTCGCGAAGAATGTCGCTGTGTCGTTTACCGGTCAGCTTTGAGATTTCTTTTGAGGACATCAATGGTCTGTCCGGGAGCACACCGGGAATCGATAAAGTAGTCATCTCAAACATACATTCTCCATTCAGTGTAAAAAGGGCCGTCAGTGGCCCTTGTTGTTAACTCTCATTGGTTAATTGGCTAAACAATTTGTTTTAACAGTGCCGAAAATGGATTCGGCATCAAAAGAACCCGAGAATGCTGCCCACCGGAACAACGAAAATTCCCACGACACGCGCAAGTGTCATTCCGGCATCAAACTGAAGATCGCCACCGTTCACGAGTTTCACCAGATTCATGATCCAGCCACCAAGCAGAAAAATGGCGAGGCCAACAATCATCGCGGTGACTTTCTGGAAGCTCCATTTCATGCAATAGCCTCAGTCACAGTAGAAGGAAGATCCGGAGTTGCAGGTCGAGCTGGAATCGTGTCCAGCAGCATCCCATCCAGAGAGACAGGAGGTCGTTCTGGCAGGGGCGTCGTCTGCAAGGTTGTGGTGGAAGTAGTTGTGTCCGGTATCAACAGACTCTGACCGGCTGGCACGGCTACCGCTGCCAGGGTTGCTAAAATTACTCCGTAGGCCATTGGCTTCAGTCGATTTCGTTGAAAATTTTCCATGGGAACTGTCCTTGTGTGCCTGGGATTCACGCAACACACGAGAGGCGACGGAATCACGCACCTTCCCCATGCCTACTGTCGCACCCAGATTTGCTATGGCGGTAGCTTGCGCATCAATGCGCTTCTCCAGCTCAAACACTCGTTCTTCCAGTTCCGCAAGGCGTGCAGAAACACGACCGCTAAACAGCTCGGCCAGAACCAGGCGAATTGAACGGGGACGTTTATTGAAAGAAGTGAAAGGCGTTTGACGTGCCATTTGGATTCCATTCAGTGTCAGAAAGAGTTGCGGCTGGCCAAGCCAGCCGCCTTTTGGCGTTCCATCCTGGAACAGTACCTACCGGTACTTCGTCATCCTGACGAACGGTAAGATACCTGATTTAAAATGATAGGTAAATACTTACTTATCTTTTTGTGACAAAAATCCAATGTCACGCTTGTGAGGCATATCAGCTGCGGAGTAGGCGGCGATCTTCGCCAGGCGGTCACACATTTCGTTCTCGCGATGACCGGCATGACCTTTAACCCACTTCCAGCGGACATTGTGACGGCTGGCGGCCGAATCGAGACGTTTCCAGAGATCGACGTTTTTGACTGGCTTCTTCTCAGACGTGATCCATCCGTTACGCTTCCAGCCTTTCATCCAGAGCGTCATGCCGTTTTTTAAATACTGGCTGTCGGAATGCAGGATCACGTTGCAGGGGTACTTCAGACGCTCCAGCGCAATCAGGGCGCCCATCATCTCCATCCGATTGTTGGTCGTGCTGTGGAAGCCCTCAGAAAGCTCGCGCTCTTCGCCTCGATACTGGAGAACGATGCCGTAACCGCCCGGCCCGCCCGGATTTTTGAGGCAAGAGCCATCACTGAATACTTTTACGGTTTTGAGCTGGGGATTGAACTCGACTACGGGGGTTTTGAAGTTGGTACGGGATTGCTGGTGGGTTTGGTATCTGGCTTTGGACTTCGTGCGGCAGCCAGTATGTTGCCGGGCTGGGGTCTTGGTCGTCATTTTGGCTCCAGAATCGCGCGCCGCGACGATTTTTTTCCTCGCGCGTGTGCGCACGCGTGCGTGTGAATATTAAAAATTTTTAGAAAAGAAAAACTTACTTCCCAGAACAGGTTTTAATAAAACCTGAACTGAACGAACGAAGTGAGTGAAGTTCACCTCGAACGAAGTGAGAGGTTGTCTTTTCAGGTAATACTTTCCCAGGGAGGTGAGTACAAAATTTCCTCACCAACCTGGTCGTTACATAACCTGAAAAGTTATGACCTAAGTCTACTGCCAGCTTAGGCTTGGGAAGTTATGGATGACAGCACCCCAGAACCGAGATCTTCCCACACTTTATGAAGGGGAGTACTGGATTCAACCTCTCGAAACACTCCAGACTCGACAATCATAAAGTGACCCTTCTCTCTGCTCACTTTGGTTCCCCCTTCCCCAACCCCTAAACGGTGCCGGTTCTACGCTGGTAGTGAGCTTTTTTAAACCTGACGCCAGTGACGCTATCCCCCACCCATCAGGTCGAGCTGCCGGAATCAATCCGGAAAGCGGGTAGATTTTATCACTGGCGATCAGCGTTTTAAATGGTAAGTACTTACCGATTATTTTGATTGATTATTTTCTCGACCATGAAGCTGGACGTTCAGGGCAAACACCTCATTGATGAGTTCCCCTAACAGCTGCTCCACCAGCTCTTTGTGCTCGCCTGAATGAAGACATTTGAGCGACCATTCGTAGAGACTGAAAGCCTTATCGCGATCTTTCATCATGTCGCGCACTTTGGCCAGAAAATCGCTCTCAACGAGCGCTACGACGTTCGTCGGGTATACCATGATAGTTTTCCTTACTGTGGTTCATAAAATCGATTCTAAAGCGTCTGAAGAGGGGTTCCAGTGGGTTCTGGAGGTGTAAAACGGTCTGGGAGCTGTTTGGAAATCACGTCTTAAAAAGCCTGCGTCTGTATATATTAATAATTAGTACTTAGTTATTTATATATACGGAAGCAGGCTCTCAAACTAACTCCCAGACTGGTGTTTACGCTGCCTTTTTACGTGGTCTCTTCTTCCTGACAACATTGGCAGGATCATAACCACCCAGCTTTTTCATCACCGCCAGCGGTATCTTGCTGATGGTGTGCCCAGCTTCCTGACAGTAGCCACGGAAGATAAGCAACATGCTGCCACCAGGGTTGATGTTCACCTCCACCAGCCCAAGTTCAACATCTGGCTCAACGAACGCCACGCGGCCGCCAGACAAGATGACGGTTTCGTTGGCGCATTCAGCCGCACGCTCGTACCACTGCGTATCGAGGGATTGTGGTATCAACATGACCGTCGTCACTCCACGCGCCTGCTCGCGGATGGCTGCGTCTATCCAGGGGGTGATTTTGGAGTAGGGCGGGTTAAGGAACGCCACAGTGCCAGGTTCTCCCCAGCTGCACTTGAGCGCATCACGCTCAACACCGATAAAGTTCGGCAGGAGAGCGTTATCTTTGTTGCAGGCGACGTCCACATCGAACTTTACGCCTATGTAACGTTGGATGGCGACAAACAACCACTGCGGTGTGCGCCAAAGGTCGCGAAGAGAGGCATCACGCTCTCGCTTTTTGATTTTTTCGGCTGCGATCATTATTTTGCTCTGATAGGTAAATACTTACCTATTTTTTCATTTAATCCAACGGATAGCAAACAAAGAAGAACGCGCCAGATTCGCAAACGGGAAGCTCTCTGGCGCGTTTTATCGATGCTGGGTATGCAATTAGCTTACCCAGCGTCCTAAAGCTCTCAGGGGGCTTTAGATCGGGTAGGGGAACATCATCCAATGGAATACTCCGCTATGAATTTTTTGACGATCGGCGACTCTTTATTAAGGCTTAGATTTCCACCTTCCCTGGTGGCAATGCCAGTAGCTGGAAACACAGCCATCATCTGGCCAGCCTGAGTCGAAGCGGTGTTGAGCGGATATGGTTTCTCCGGGTTGCTCATTAGCGCCAGTTTAATGCTATTGCTGGTCGCCGTGTTCGCGTCAAGGATATGGCGCATTGCGATTACCGTGTAGACGCTGATTTCCGGCCCACCACTAAACCAGTTCAAAAGGTTTAAGATCTTGTCTTTCGCTTTGACTGGCGCCCCTTCGAATGCGGTAGTAAAGCTCTCACTTTCCAGACCGGCTGTCGCATAGAACGATTCGTCCTTACCTTCCAGCGTGAAGCGAGGTTTGGCAGGGGTACGCTCTGATTTTGCCTTCTGGCGTTTTGGCTGCTCTTCTTCAGGTTTAGGCTCTGACGCCACTGAAGGTAAAGGGGTTGGATCTGTACCGGTAGTCTCAGTACTTCGAGCGTCAAGTTCAGGCGCTGGCTCGTTCACCATCTCCGCAACAAGGTCACGCTCTGGTTCCTCGACCTTCACCGATTCGTGCTCAATCTCAAGCTCTTCCAGAACGCTACTCAGATCGCCGGTAGAGCTGGCATTCATGACTTCATCCGCCACCGCCTCGACTGGTTTTGCGATTGCATCATCCAGACCAGAGAGAAGATCGTCGATCTCGTCGACGCCGCTCATTTTCGCAGCTTTCTGCACTGGTTCGTCGAGAGATTGCAACATTGCAGTCAGTTCGTCCAGGTCATCGTTTTTAACAGTGTTTGTAACTGCGCTCATTTTTAACTCCTTATGTTTTCGTTGGTGCGTTTCCGCGTTTTGGTTGAGCGTATTCTGGCAAAACCTATCAGGCGGAAAAGTCATAATTACAGGCAGTTAGAAGAACTGAAGGCAAAGAAAAAGCGCCATCAGGCGCTTTCGAATGGGAGTTTGAAGAAGCCGTATTTCTCTCGGGCTTTGAAGAAACACTGCATCATCAGGTCAGTATCGTAGAGAGCGCTGTGGGCCTTCTCACGGTCGTAAGTGAACCCAAGTGAGAACGCCAGCTCTTCCAGGCGTGGGCGCTTCCCATCCTCGGTAGCCCACAAGCCATCCAGCATGGAGTCAACCAGAGGGATATCTGGCAATTTCACCCCATAGCTACCGAACTCGTGGCGAATGAACGGAAGGTCAAAAGCCTCTCCGTTATGGGCGACTAACGCGCTACATGCGCCCATGTACGCAGCAATCTTGCCTGCGTGGTCAGCCAGTAGCGGTTCCGTCGCCAGATCTTCCAGTGAAATGCCATGCACTGCCTGCGCCTTCGGATCGATACTGCGACGCGGGTTGAAGCGCATCTCAAGGCTGTCGATGTGCTTCTGGGTTTCCAGTTCATAACGGGTTATCGCGATTTCGATAATTTTGTGGCCGGATGTGAAGTCCAGCCCTGTGGACTCAATATCGACGCCACCGACAATCGTGGTCATTCGTACTCCTTACAGCTTCTTCGCGCCTTTCAGCAGTGCGCCACGCACAAACTGAGCAGCCTTTTTCAGTGCGTCCTCGCCACTTTCGCAGACGACCGGCTCGCGCCATTCGCCCGTTGATGTGTTGAGGATCTGGATTTGGTTGGTCTCCAGGCAAACGGACACGTACAGAACCGTACCGCCTGAGAGTTTGAGGTGCATAGGAAACAGAGGGAGCTTGGTGCCGCCATTGAACTGCGACATCGCCACATTGATGGCTTCGCCAACCTCTTCCCCAACAAGTCCTTGAACGGACTCAAACACTGCGCGGATAGCCAGACGTGCTTCACGTTCACTCATCAAAGAGCGGGATTGTTCGTCAGCAATGCGGATCAGTGCTTCAATCGCTTTACGATCTAATTCATCCGAGAGGGGAAGTTCGTCTATCATTCTGTTTTTCCTCGATTCATTTCGCGTGTCTTATTGTCACACTGCCCAACAGGGGAGCAACATTCAGTGGAAGGTCACTCGTCCTGTTATACGGCGCTCGATGTTTTCAGCGGCTCTGTCCAGCACTCGCAATACCGATCTGGCTCGCGCTTCAACCGTGCGGCACTTTTCAGAAATAACGAACACCTGCAGATCGCCGGTTTGGGGAAGCGTGTTGATTTTCGTCAGCTCACCGCACATAAGTGCATCGATGCGAGCAACATAGAGACGGTCAAGCGATCCTCGCTGGGGACGCGCGAGATCTTTGCTGGAAAGCTCAACGCCCGGGCGAAGACCCGCGATAGCATTGAAGTTGGAAATGGCCGCTTTGTGGCAAAACTGCTCAATGTCGAGAGCCAGCTCGATGCAGCGGTCTTCGTTGGTCTGGCCGACCAGGTCAAGCGTATAAGCCATGACATCGGCTGGCGTGCGGTCGATAACAAAACCTTCAACGCCGCGGGTGATCATCTCGATGTGTCTGGCAATCTCCATCTGAACCTGAAGACGTTCGTAAAGGGGCAAACGCTCGCCAACCTTCACCCCCAGACTGCTCATCAGCTTGCCAACGCCGGCATCCACATACGGAATGCCATAATGCGCATCGATGTACCTTGCCAGGGTTGTTTTTCCACTGCCCTGTGCGCCAGTGATTCCAATCCGGTAATCCATTACGACCTTCTGTATACGATCTGCAAAAAGCCAGGCTCATCCTCATTTGCACGTTGGGTATAAGCCGTTTCGACTGGTACGAACCCTAAAGAACGCATCATTGGCGCCGGGAAGAACGCATCCGCGCCCGGCACATCCACGCCAATATGCGACAGCCAGATCTCTTCTACGTGTGGCATAAAGAGCGAGTAAATCTGCCCGCCACCAATCACCCAGACCGGATCTGGCAGTCTCAAAACGTCATCGATGCCAGCGGGGTAGAACCCATTGGGGATATACCCACGAGAGCGCGTCAAAACGAGGTTATGGCGCTCTGGCAGCGGGCGCTTGAGACTTTCCATCGTCTTGCGTCCCATCACGACAGTGGCGTTTTTGGTGAGTTGTTTGAACAGTTTCAGATCGGTCGGGCAACGCCAGGGAAGTTCGTTGCCAATGCCGATTTCATAGTTGCGGCCGACAGCTGCAATCATCTTCATTGGCTTACCTCATAGATGGTTGGTCGCTGGTGAGAATCTGCCAGCGCAGAACGCAGACGCGGATCATGAACCAGTGCGGCGATAAGTAAGTCGCCTTTGTGCTCTGCCAGCGTGCGCTTGATATGGGTTTCAAAACTGACACCGCGCGGAACCAGATGGAGCCAGTCATAATCAATGCCGAAGTCCTTCAGCCAGCGTTTGGTTGGGCCTTCGAGCGCTTCCGGACGACTACTGATAAGCACCACTTCAGCACCGGAGCGAGCAAAACCACGCAACATGCGGCTGGTGGGAAAGATGAGTTCATCACCGGCAATGAGAGCGCCTGCATCCGCATCAGACACTGCTTTGCGATGGCTGGCTCTCGCCAGCACACCCTCAATTTCACACAACACATACATCCCTCTGGCCATATCACACCGCCACTGGAACCTTGATCCACGGAAGAGGGCTGTAGCCGCACACCTGCACACCTTCCCATTTGAAGTCGTCCAGTTCGGCCCATTCATGCGGAAAAATGACAACCGGGTCGGACTCTTTGGGCGGCTCGCGCTTCATCAGCTCCTCAACGCCTTCCATGTGGTTGTCGTAGAGATGAACGTCAAAGCCAAAATGCACGAATGCGCCAGCCATGTGGCCGGTGATCTTCGCGAGGAAGTGGGTGAGAATGCCGTAACCGGCGATGTTGAACGGCATACCAACAAAGGTATCGACGCTGCGCTGCACCAGGCATGAGTTCAGAATGCGTTTCGGGATGCCCAGCTCGTCCAGCATGTTCTCAGTAATGCCGCCATCTCTTTCCAGAAGACACAGCATCTGGGTGTAAATGGACTCGTGGCCGTGGCGGTTGTGCTGAATGCCAATGTCGGTGGCCATCGTCAGTCGGGTCTCAAAGTCCAGCTCGCGACTCCACAGTGAAAACACGAAATGGCATGGCGGCAACTTCATGTCTTCCAGTTCGCCAACATTCCAGGCATTCAGCAGGATGCGACGATCTGTCGGGTTGGTGCGAAGCGTGTGAACGATACGCTGTAGCTGGTCGATTTCACGGGACAACACAACGCGATCTTCACTTACGCCCAGATACCCCTCGACCTTGTACCCGCGCTCACGGAACGTGTCGATTTTACTCAAATACTCGCTATGGCTCACGATGCGGGTATCTTCCCACCGACGCCATTGTTTGCCATAGACCGGGCCTAAATCGCCATTTTCATCAGCCCAGGCATCCCAGATTTTGACGCCATTGTCTTTCAGGAACTGGATGTTGCCCGTTCCTTTGAGATACCACTCCAGCTCAACCAGTAACGGCTTCAGGTTGACGGCTTTTCCGGAGATAAGTGGAACAGAGCCGCCCGTTAGCATGTAGTAGGAAGGGACATATGAAACGCTTTTTGTGCCGGTTCCGGTGCGATCACCCGCGTGAACGCCAGTGTTGAGCACCGTTTCAACCACTTTGGCATACGAACCACTGGCAAACTGACCGTTCGTAAAGTCTCGATTCAGTAGGATAGACAAAATCAACCTCACACAAGATAAGTAAGTACATACATATTATTTTATACTAGTTTATCTGTCAGAAGTGTGTAAGGCTAGGAGGGGAGTAAAAAAAATGGTGGCTCTTAGGCCACCATTGCAATGAGCAATTAAGAACTTGGACAATAAAACACGCCCAGGCAATATATAATGATAAGTAGATACTTACAATTATTTTTTTACCATCTCGTAAAGAGATGAGGCTTTCGCCTTCTCAACAAAGCGAGTCAGATCCACATCGCTGTAGGTTGGGGATTTGAGGATCTTGCCATCAGAAACTCTGAAGCCAATCATCATGTCAGTCCCTTCAGCGTGGCGGAAGCCCAGATCTTCCTTGTCGTATTTGCAATTCTCTACCGCCACACGACGCTCTTCGGCGTCAGCCGGCCACAGCTTGGTCATGTTGGAACGATGGATTTCTGCCACCAGCTCAACAATATCGATACCGAGAAAATCAGCCAGGCGGTAGGTCATCATGCAGGCAACGTAGATTTTGTTCATCACGCGGCGCAGCTCCTGCACCAATTCGGAATCGCTAATCGGCTTCGCTTCGAGTTTGTCAGCCAGTGCATTCAGCATTAATGCAGCTTCTTTTGCTTCTTCAAACGGGATGGCCATGTCGTCAAAGACCGTGTTGCCTGGAACCATGATGGTGTGGATGAAGCGATCAACACTCTGCTCTTGGGTGTAGTAGCTCATGCCTGTAGAGATACCGCCTTTGATGGCCACCATTGTGCCGACGCCCACGTAAAGGAAGTCAGCCATCGCATCCAGCAGCGCCGTCATGTCCCCGTTTTTAGCTGCCGGGATGCCCTCGGTAACAGCTTCTTCGTGGATCAGCTTGGCACGCAGACGCAGTAGTGCCGGATCTGGAATGGCACGGCGTGGGTGCTGAAACAGTGTGTGGAACTGGTCAACCATCAGGTAGATGATTTCCGTTGCCTTGCCAAAACCGGGATTCAACTCGTAAGGCTCTGGCTTAAATCCCACGAGTTTGTCTGCGGCAAGTTTCAGATGATCGGTCAGTTTCGTAAATTTCATGTCTTCTTTCTTTCCTTTGGACTTCATTTGATACGTCAATTGTGACCCAGCAGCGCCAGGCCACAAAGTGGTTAAACTCGGCTTAAAGGTCTGCGAACTGGCTCAGGCCGGAGCGATCGACAGCGGAGTCAATCTGGCCAACGAGGTAGTTGCTTTGTTCAGCTTCCTGCGGAGCGATCTGCAGGGTGTCTGACAGCAGCCATTTGTTCATCCATACCAGTGGATCGTCTTTGATTTCCGGGAACAGCGGTCGCAGCCCAAGACGACGCATTGCCAGGTTGGTGCGGTATTTCACATAGCTTTTGAGGATGTCGGCATTCAAGCCAATCATTGAGCCGTCTTTAAACAGATAGTCAGCCCAGCGCATTTCCTGCCCGGCCACGTCCATCATGGTCTGATAGATGAAGCTCTCTTCTTCTGCGGCAATCATCTTCCACATCAGACCTTCACGACCGGTACGCATAAAGCGGATCATGCGTTCAGTACCTTCGCAATGCAGAGCCTCGTCGCGCGCGATGAAGCGCATGATCTTCGTGTTGCCCTCCAGCAGCTTCCGCTCACCAAAGGCGAACGTACACGCAAAGCTCACGTAGAAGCGAATCGCCTCCAGTGCATTCACCGACACCAGTGTTCGGAACAGCTGGCGCTGGAGAGGGTAGGGCTTGCCATCAAACTCGCTGACATAAAGCCGTTCAAATTCGTCTTCACCAAGATGCTGGCGAGCGCAGGTCATTTCGTACAGCCTGTCATATTCGCTTGAGATGCTTACAGCCCGGCTGATGATCTCTTCGTCCGTGACGATGCCGTCGAAAACGATGCTCGGGTCATCCACCATACCGCGGATAATGTGGGTATAGCTGCGGCTGTGAATCGTCTCAGAGAACGACCAGGTCTCAACCCATGTCTCCAGCTCAGGAATGGAGATCAGCGGCAGTAGTGTTGCGTTTGGACTGCGACCCTGAACGGAATCCAACAACGTCTGGTAACGCAGGTTGCTCAGGAAAATATGGCGTTCGTGCTCTTGCAGCTTGGTATTGAAGTCGATGCGGTCAGTGGTAATGTCGACTTCTTCAGGGCGCCAGAAGAACGAGAGTTGTTTCTCAATCAGCTTTTCGAAGTCACGGTACTTTTGCTGATCGTAGCGTGCTACGTTGACAGACTGGCCGAGGAACATAGGTTCCTTCGTTGCGTCGTTAGCGCCCAAACGGAAAGTAGAATAAGTCATGTGTTTCCCTCTGAATGTTATCGAGTGGCTTTAAACAAATTGTTATCTTATTGGTTTAAACAAGGTACTCAACTCAATGAAAAGGTGGGGATTTCTCCCCACGCTCATCAGATTTTGCACGCGCCATCGCACTCATCTTCTGGCTCAACAACCTCCGCAGCGGAAGGCTCTGACACCTGATCGTCGTCATCACGCTTACCAGCGCCATCACGCGTGTTGTGGTAATAAAGCGTCTTCACACCTTGCTGATACGCAAACAGCAGGTCTTCCAGCAGCTTCATCATTGGAACCTTATCGCCAGGGAAGCGAGTCGGGTCGTAGTTGGTGTTCGCAGAGATGGCCTGATCGAAGAACTTCTGAATAATGGCCACCTTAGTCAGATAGCCGCGGTTATCCGGCATATCCCACAGGTACTCGTACTGGTCTTTCAGTTGCGCGAAGTCCGGAACGACCATCTTCACGATGCCGTCTTTTGAAGACTTCACGGACACCGGGCCGCGGGGCGGCTCAATACCATTGGTGGAGTTGGTGATCTGGCTGGACGTCTCACACGGCATTTGCGCTGTAAGAGTGGAGTTACGCAGACCATGCTCACGGATACGGCCACGCAGCTCTTCCCACGGCATTTTCAGCTCGAAAGAGGTCTCCGGGTTGGTATCCAGCGTTTTGCGATAGTGGTCGACTGGCAGCTGGCCCTGTGCATATTTGGTGTGGGAGAACCAGTCACATGCACCTTTCGCTTCGGCCAGTCGGCAGCTCGCATCGAGCAGGTAGTACTGAATGGCTTCGAAGGTCTCATGCACCAGCTGGTTGCCCGCAGCGTCAGAGTAGTTAAAGCCGTTCTTCGCCAGATAGTAGGCAAAGTTGGTTACGCCAATGCCCAGGCTACGACGTGCTTTAGCCGGGATTTCTGCAGCAGCCATCGGGTAGTCCTGATAGTCGAGCAGAGAGTCCAGTGCCGCCACAGCGTAGAACGCCACGTCTTTCAGTGAGTCCAACGTGCGGATCGCGCCCAGGTTAAACGCAGACAGAGTGCAAAGCGCGATTTCCCCGTTCGGATCGTCAGTGAACGCCAGTGGCTTGGTCGGTAGCGTGATCTCCATGCAGAGATTGGACTGGTGTACCGGTGCAATTTCCGGAACGAATGCGCCGTGATCGTTCATGTGGTCGACGTTGGCAATGTAAACACGACCAGTAGAGGCACGCTCCTGCATCAGCGTAGAGAACAGGTCGACGGCCGGGATAGATTTCTTACGGATGCTCTCGTCGGCTTCGTACTTCAGGTACAGCTCTTCGAACTTGTCCTGATCAACAAAGAACGCGTCGTACAGGCCCGGCACATCGTGTGGGCTGAACAGCGTAATGTTTTCGTTGCGCACCAGGCGGCGATACATCAGACGGTTAATCATCACGCCATAGTCGAGATGACGAACGCGGTTCTCTTCAATGCCACGGTTGTTTTTCAGTACCAGCAGACTTTCAACTTCCAGATGCCAGATCGGATAGAACGCTGTAGCAGCGCCGCCGCGAACACCGCCCTGAGAGCAGGATTTCACCGCCGTCTGGAAGTGTTTCAGGAATGGAATAACGCCAGTGTGGGTGGCCTCGCCATTGCGGATCTCACTTCCCAGCGCACGCAGACGCCCAAAGCCAATACCAATGCCCGCGCGACGTGACACGTAGTCGATGATTGCGGAAGACGCAGCGCTAATCCCTTTCAGACTATCAGCAGATTCAATCAGCACGCAGCTGGAGAACTGGCGAGTAGGGGTGCGCACGCCGGCCATAATTGGCGTTGGCAGAGACAACTTGAATGTACTGGTCACATCGTAGAAGCCTTTAACCATCTCCAGACGCGTCTTACCGGCGCAGCCATCTTCCCAATTCTGGAACAGGCACATGCCGACCAGCATGTAGAGTTGCTGTGGCCCTTCGTAGATAGCGCCAGTTACACGGTTTTGAACGAGATACTTGCTCGCCAGCTGCACGGTTGCGGCATAGCCGAAGTATTCGTCGCGCTTAGGCTTGATGTACACGCCCAGCTCGGCAATTTCTTCCTGAGAGTAGTACTTGAGAAGGTCTTCATCGTAAACGCCACGGCTGACGTTGCTGACGATGTGATTGTAGAAATTCGGGTAGTCATACTGCCCGAAGGCGTCCTTGCGGATCTTGAACAGGCTCAGTCGCGCGGCAACCTGCGAGTAGTTCGGGGTTTCCGGAGAGATCAGATCGGCAGCGGACTTCACCAGCGCTTCATGCAGCTGGCAGGTGGTCATTCCGTCGAAAATGCTGGCAGCGGCGCCCATAGCGACAGCAGACGCGCTAACGTTGCGAATGTTTTCGACTCCCCACATCACAACGCGGTTGTATTTTTCCTCTGACAACGGCTCTGTGGAACCGTTACGTTTTACGATGCTTATCATGTATCACCCAATAAAAAAGGCCACTAAATATAGTGGCCTCATGTTAATAGATAAGCACTTACCTATCAATTACCGACTTATAAAATTCCTGCAAGAACATCGCGAACCTGACGGAATTGATCAGTTTGCATACCGGTGTAAATCGACGCGACAGCGTCCGCAAGGTGCTCGTTTTTATTCACCAGCACTTCCTTACCAGATTGCTTCCGGCGCAACCACGGGGCGTTTGGCTGCTTCTGCGTAGCCCACTGAATGATCTCTTCCTTCGACGTGGTCAGCTTATTCCCGACATAGTGCTTAATCTCGTTTGGCGTGACCTGTATCAGTGGCTTATCCACGCACGCCAGTACACCAATGCAGATGCCGTATGAGGTTTGTGCGCGACTGGACTGGCTACCAACCGGCAACTCGCAAAACACCATATGAGCCTGCTCGATTATGGGCTTGGCGGTACGCCAGATTTCGTTAGCGCGGCGCAGATCGTCGCTGTTTACGCGAACCGTCTTCTTGTTGCCACCTGCTTTGGTTTCCACCAATGTCAGGCCATGAATGTCCAGCTTATCCGTTTCCAGATCCAGCGTGCCAATCGCCAGGCCAAAGTTGCTCATTGAAGGGTCGACGCCGACCACACGAATGGTTTTACTCATTTTTGGTCTCCTTACCACGTAGCCCAGGTTGGGCATTCCATTAGTTTCTGTTCAAGTGTCTTCTCCGGCTCGCGAGTTGGCGGCTCCGGAATGTCGCTAACAACATGAATGCTATCGTTGGTTAGAACGCCTGCCGCAATGTCTGCATCAATCATACTCTGACCGATGAAATGTCGCATGATGTCGATCAGATGGCGCGCAGCCGTTTCATTCGCGCTGAATACATGGGGGAGAAGAACTTCAATAACCGCTACTTCACATCCCTCCTCGTAAAAGCAAAGTTTCGCCCGCTTTGAGATTGGCGCGTGCCGATCATAGTCAACAGAGAAGCTGGCGAAAGCAGCACCCGGCATTGCAACGTGATCCGCGCGTGCGTTAGCGTGTCGAATCAGATTAGTGAATGCGGTGCTGATGTGCGTCTCCATCGCATTGAAGAGCGCATTTTCTTGGATGTTCAGCGTTCCGGTTTCAGGAATCACAACGAACCCCGGCCCAGAATGTGGGAGATATCCACCTTCCGTAAATGGATTAATAAGGATCGGCGCAGTGCTTCCTGACGGCAGCATAGACAAACTCGGCATCAACGGAGTCGATGACAACAGACTGGTTAATACCGAGAACTGGTCGTCATTGATGTTTTCGTTTTTCCACAAAAGTGCAGGCGCAGCTGCTTTTGCCGTATGGTGGTTTATCAGCTTTATAGACTGCATCACGGCAAACATCTGCAAAAACTGCGTGCGGCTCAAGTTAAACGACATAGCTGCGACCCTCTTTGACTTCGACTGTGATGGTTTCCCGGAACCACGATTTCATCTCTTTGTGGGAGATGATCATCACTGTGCCGCGTTCACGCGCTTTGGCTTCCAGAATCCCCATGAGACGCTCCAGACCGGCAGTGTCGAGCGCGTCGTCAATTTCATCGCCGATAAACAGCTCGATATTCTTACTGGCGCGACTGGCAACCAGATCCTGCAAGGCAAGAGAGCACGCAATGCGTACCTTACGCTTCTCGCCACCAGACAACGTCTGGAAGGATTTGCTGGAGCCTGTTTTGGTTACGCTGATATTGAATTTGTCGCGATACTCGCCTTTCTTCGTTGTCTCCATTGTCGACCATTCGGCAACGATATTGCCGTCCGACAGCGTGTTGAGATACTCCGCAGTCCTGATGTTCAGGAAAGGCGTAACAGACGTCAGGATGTGTGAACGCACGCCTGCTGGGGAGTAAACCTGGCGAGCTTTCTCCAGCAACAGAGCCTGTTCCTGAATGCTTTTTAACTCTTTTTTAAGTACTGCATGATTAGATTTATTGGCAGCCAGGTTGTCTTCATGGCGCTTAATGACAGCCAGAAATGGGTTTACCTCTGCCATGATGCGATTCACGTCAGTACGCGCCCGCGCCACCATCGCTTCGACGGCCACAACTTCACGTTCTCGATGACGCAGCGCACTTAGCTCATTGGTCAGGCGTTCGATTCTGGCGATGATTTCTGAGACGTCGGGTGTGGCTGCGACCAGTGCAGACTCGATGCCGAGCGCTTTCTCAAGACGAGCTTTGTGTTGAGCCACTGCCGCTGCTGATGCCTGCGCCTGGCCGATCTCATTACGCGCTTGTTCAATGAAACTCTCCTTCACGGTGGACAAATCTTCTTCGCAGTAGGGCTTTCCGCACGTAACACAAGGTGCTCCGACCTTTGTGCTGACCTCTTCTGCTTTGGTTTTAAACGAGCGAGCACGGTTCATCGACTCGTTCTGTGCCGCTTCTGAAGTGCGGATGCTTGAGCGGATCTCCGTAATCGCACCGCGCACCTTCAGCAGTTTGGCGTCATGCTCTTCTTTGGAGGCCAGCTTGCTGCGTTCGCCAGCAATCGCGTTTTCCGTATCCCGGATCTGTTCCGGCAGCGAGCGAATTTCCATCACGACTTCAGACAGCGTTACCTCCGCGCCAGCCAAATCGACGCGGGCCTTGTCCAGACGTTCGCCGCGATCGCGTTCCCAACTATCAGAGGACGCTTTGGCCGCCTCAATCTCTGACTGCGCGGTCTCGATAAGCGTGAGACAGGCGTCCATTTTGGATTTGGTAACATCCATGCGTGCGGCAGCTGCATTAGCACGCTCGCGAGCAATGGCATAGGCTCGCGTTAACCGGTCGACGCCAGCGGCTTCTTCAACGATGGTTTTGAGGTTCTTGTCGGACATACCCGGCAGATCTGGCATTGCTTCCTGACTGGCGTAGATGGACGCCATGAACACCTCTTTCGATGCACCAATCAGGCGTTCAACGAACTCCTGCGTCAGTGTGTCTTTGCCTTTGGTCATATCACCGTCTTCGCCACGGACGATCAGCCGGTTCTTGAACTCTTTGTGTTTGCGGTGGCGAATGATGGCGTAACGCTTTCCTTCATCCTCAACAGTCACCATCACGCGACAGTTTTTCTCGTGGCCTGTAGAGAGCACGTCGTCACCTTTGACGCCATGCGCAGTTTCACCATACAGACACCACATCAGGCTGTTCATCAAAGTCGATTTGCCCGCGCCATTGCTGGCAGCGGAAGAGTCGCCACTGTTAACACCCTGAATGAGCACCAGACCGCGTTGGTCTAACTCAACTTCGGCGCTGGCTAACGCCATGAAGTTCTCAACCTGGAGCTTTAGAAATTTCATACAATGCCTCTAACTTTTTGATTCAAATGCTGGCCTTTTCGCAGTTGAAACTCCGTGTGGGCTGGGAAAGATCGGCGTTTCAGTACGCCTTGTTTGCTCAGTCTTCCCAGATAAAACGCCACAGGGTTTCCGTTGGGTGGGTAGGGCTTGTGGAACATCACCGTCTGGCCTCGTTCAAGTCTTTTCATCGTGGAGATGAAGTCCCGAAAGCTCCCAGAATGGCTCGTACTCACATTGCCTCCGCACTCTCCGCTTCGGTCAGGATCTCCTGACACAGCATGTCCAGCTTGCTCAGGTCGAAGCCGCCGTCAGTGTCGTGAACGATCTTGCAGTACGCCGCGACGGACTCGCCCAGGCTGTCTATTTTGCTGGTCTCCGCAGTACTGGCAGTGCCTTCCATCATCGATGCCTTGCGGATGAAGTTGCAGACGACACCCTTCGCGCCCATTGTTTTCAGGACGTTCTGGATTTTGATGCCTTCTTCATCGCTCTCCACAACGGCACGGAAGCGCACGTAGTTACCGCGAATTTGGTCGTCTTCCACATCGTCCTCAAGGTTGACGAACTTGGGTGCGGAGGTTTCGTGGTGGGTGAATGTGCCGTCAGGGTTGACGATCATGAAGCCAGCCAGCGAGCCAACATCGCCCCAATTCTGGTGCGTCAGCGCCCCGATGCTAACCACTCCAGGCAGCACTTCTTTGTGGTTGTGGTAGTGTCCGGACAGCAACAAACGGAAGCCGATATCTTTCAGTTCCTGTGCGTCGATGCCGACATCTGGCATGGTGGGGATCGCTTTGTTGATCGAGGTATGCACAACGACATCGTGATTGTCGCCATCCAGCCCGGAACGCAGTGTTTTGAGGTCGCTAATAAGCTCTGCGTGGTTGTTACGCCAGCTAATCAGGTGGACGGTTACGTCGCCCATTTTGATGGAGTGAGGACGTTTGCCGCAGACAATTTCCACACCGATTGAGCGCAGAGAGGCCGCTGCATTGGCGCTGTATACGGAATCGTTGGTTTCGAGGTCGTGGTTGCCGGCCAGCATAACCACTTCGATGCCCAACTCTTTGATGATCCACTCGTAAGTTTCAGTCACGAAATGCAGGACGGAAGGTGATATAGCACCACGAACATGGAAAGTATCACCAGCCACCAGCATGTACTTACAGCCCGCAGCTTTCATGGCTTTGGCTGCTTCTTTCGTGGCGTCCAGTTGGATCTCCAGTCGAGAGTTCAGCCCGTCAGCGTTTGTTGTCGCAAAAGCATCCCAACGATGATAATGGGGATCTGATATCACCCCGTATGGCAATGTCATGTGTCTTTTCCTTTGTGGTTATTTTGATACAGATGTTAAGCGTGTTTGAGAGGCGAACAACCCAGACAACACGGCACAGAAGAAAATCTACAGGCACACGATTATGACAAAATATATAAGTAAGTGAATACCTATTTTATGAAGCGGCATAGATTTCTAAATGTTACAAGCCACTCTATAATCGCAGTCACTCATTGATGACAACTAAACGAAAAAGGAGAACGGACGGTGAAACGCGTAATTATAGGGACGATGGCCATTGCTCTGATCGGATGCGTGCCAAAGCCGCCTCAAGATGAAAAGTCAGCTGGCGGGTACGTCAACATTTACTCAACTTCCAGTGTTGCTATTGCGCAAGATCGTGCTGATAAGCTTTGCGGTGGTAAAGCCTACCTGACAGACAACGAAAACTCACCAAATCGGTATTACTCGTACAAGCCAACATTTCCAAAAATTGAGTTTAATTGTGATATAGAAATGGCCGCTTATCTTGGAAACGAAGAGGCTAAAAAAATCAAAATGAAGCGCATAGAAGAAGCCTACAAGGAGATGTACAAGGCCCAATATGAGCTGAAAGAAGTGCGCCGTAAGAACGCTGATCCGAAGAAGCTGGAGTCCTACACAGAACGCGATCCTGACGGCACTATTCGCAGCTACAGCTTCTTGAACGGCAAGTCGTGCGAATCCATCGTATACCCAGACGGCACTGGCAAAACAACTTGCGATTAATTCTTCAGAAGCACCTCATATGGGGTGCTTTTTACTTTGGATCGCGAAACAGCATCTGCGTGCCTTTGGGTGACGTGTCGAAAAGGTGAAAACCTCTGCGTTTTAGCATGTCGGCCATTTGCGAGGATTTGACGTAGCACTTCGCCATCATCGGCTGGCTCGGGTTTGAATCGATCATGTCGGACACCAGCATTGACCCATAGCCTTTCCCGCGTAGCTCTTTGACGATACTGACGGCACGGAGTTCAAGTCGTGGCGCACCGGTTGGATCGAGTGCGGCACAGAACCAGATTAGCCCTGCTTTTTTGTCATCAGAACGGCGCAGCAGGATGTAGATATAATGCCCGGAGTATTGGCCCTGCTCGTTCGTCTGGATGGCCAGCCTGGTCTGCTTCTCAAAGGTTTTACCCCCCTTTGATGTGAGGATCTCTTCGTAGAAGTGACCCTTGCGTGCGCCGTCTTCGAACTCACCCATGATAAATGGCATGTCTGCCACAGTTGCTGCCCTTGAATAAAATTCACTCATGTATTAATCCCTAAAGCTCTAAGTGTCTTTCTAAGACACCATATTTTATGCCCCGGTAAAACCATGAGTTTACGTTTAAAACGTCTCAGGGGGCTTCTGACGCGCTACGCTGATGTCGATTACCCCAGCTTTTGGGCGAGGGTCGACAAGATTCAACTCTTCAGCGCTGTGATACTCCGTATCGAACTCCCGATCGACATGGCGAATGTAGATGGCCGTAAGAAGGCTGTCGTCGTTCAGGAAGTGTCCGTAGGATTTGCGGATCACTTCGCCAACCTTCTCGATCTTCTCTCCACCCATGCAGAGATGGTTAAACCGGCTGTGTTTCCGCAGCATCTCATCCACCGGGCCGGAGTAGACCTTATCGACTCTCCCGAACCGGATGATATTTCCAGTATCAGCCTCAACCAGACAAACGAGCTTGCCAGGTTCGACCCGGTCTCGCCATGTTACACCAGAGCGGAGTGTGTTGAAGTAGGGAGCGTCTAATCCGATGATCGGTTTACGAAATGCCAGCAGTGGCACGTAACGTATGCAGCTGTTCAGGTGGAAGTGCGCCCCGGCGTCGTGGAGTTTGAGCCGGGTTTCGTTAATCGGGCACTTCGACGCAATGCCGCACAGGTCGCAGAGCAACTTCTGTTTGTTCAGGCTAGTGTTCGATTCAATGGTGTAGGAGCCATCTTCAAGACGGCGAACCCAGCGCGTGCGTTTGAGATCCATAATTCTTATTCAAATAGTTTTGTCCGGGGCAACGATAACTGACAAGGCGCACCGATGTTTGCAAATGCCTGTTTTACTTATACCCATTATTCACAGGACCGATCCAATAATTAGATCCCCAGAGAGATCCTACAGAAGATCAAAAGAGATCCCCGATCGTCTCCAGCCGTTGCGGTTACTGGCCTGAGAGGGGTTTACTATCCACTATGGGGAGGAAAGTAACCTCTGTAGAGAGCATAATAACCGCTATGAAGAGCAAAACAACCTCTCTGGAGAGTGGTCGGTATCCACTGTAGTGAGTAGGATACATTGTCTTAACTGGATAACTCAGTGCCTGTTTTTCTACGTCAGGTGGCTGATATTCATAGAGATGTTGAAAGTTTTGCGTTCAGGCGTGTTTGTTTCGACCACACATTATCCCCAGAAGGGGAGTGATGGCTGGTTTTGCAATTACCTGATTTTTATACACAGGCCCGATCCAGTAATTCAGATCCCAAAGAGAACCAAAGAGACCCACAAAGACCCAAAAAGATCCCCGCACCCCGCAAACCGTTGTGCCACATGGCCTTAGAGGTGATCGATATCCACTATAGAGAGAAGATCAGCCACTATGAAGAGCAAGCCAACCACTGTAGAGAGTAGAAAAACCACTATAGGCGGTAGGATAACCGCTGTGATGAGTGCTACTATCCACTGTAATCAGCAAAGGCCACCAAAGCGGTCGAATAAAAAGAGACACTTGGAATGAGCGAAAACGGCAATAAAAACATAGCGATCGTTGAAGCATTCTCAGAAACAGACAAAAAGACCGGTGAAGTTGTTACGTTAGTTCCTAACACCAACAACACAGTTCAGCCTGTTGCTCTGATGCGTCTTGGTCTCTTCGTTCCGACGCTGAAATCGACCGCCAGGGGCAGAAAGGGGCAAATGGTCTCTATGGACGCCTCTGCTGAACTCAAACAGCTGTCTCTGGCCAAAGCCGAAGGGTACGAGGACATAAGGATCTCCGGCGTTCGTCTGGATATGGATAACGACTTCAAAACGTGGGTAGGCATCATCCACGCGTTCGCCAAGCACAAGGTTGTTGGCGACACCGTCACGTTACCGTTCGTCGAGTTCGTCAGGCTCTGTGGCATACCAACGGCCAGATCGTCCGCGAAGTTACGCAAGCGCCTGGACAGTTCTCTAACTCGTATTGCCACAAACACTATCTCATTCCGCAGTAAAGGCTCTGATGAGTATTACGTGACGCACCTTGTGCAGACAGCAAAGTACAGCACAAAGAACGACACGGTCTCGCTGCAGGCTGATCCTAAGATTTTCGAACTCTACCAGTTCGACAAAAAGGTTCTTTTGCAACTCCGGGCAATTAACGAACTCTCCAGAAAAGAATCCGCGCAGGCGCTCTACACCTTCATCGAAAGTTTGCCACCTGACCCGGCACCAATCTCGTTGGCTCGCTTACGCGCCAGACTTAACTTAACCAGCCGCACCATTACCCAGAACGCGACAGTCAGGAAGGCGATGGAGCAGCTGCGTGAGATCGGCTATCTCGATTACACCGAAGTGAAGCGCGGCAGCTCGGTCTACTTCATCATCCACTATAGGCGGCCGAAATTACGCCCAGCACTGCCACCAACTAAAGCTGCGCCTGAAGAACCAGAAGACATCTTGCCTGGTGATGATCAGGAGGACATTATCGATGTTGTTCCTGAAGAAAAAGAGGGTGAGATGGTCATGTTGAGCAAGGAAGAACTGGCGATTCTCGAAGAGCTACGCAAGGCAAAAGCTCGCAAATAACCCAACCACTGTAGAGAGTAGAAAGGCTCACTATCCACTGTAGTGAGCCTTTTGTTTATCTGAAATCCGCTATCCACTGTAGTGAGTAACAACAACCGAAGAGTAGCCACTGTAGGCAGTGGCGCTCAAATAGCGAAATAAATGTTAGTGGTTACAAACCTAGATGAAACAAGGGCTGCGAGGTTAGTGGTCACTGGGTATCTTGTTAGATCCACTCTCTATAGTGGTTATCGTTGTTCCCGTAGTTATTGGCTATCCACTGTGGAGAGCAGAATCGGTTGGCCGTATTTACTAACCACTGTAGTGAGTAGATATCCGCTGAAAACAGTGAAGGTTTACTCTCCATAGTGGATACCCGCTGGAGAACGCATTCCATCACTCTCTATAGTGGTTGTTTGCTGCGAATGAACGCCTGTTTACTCCCTACAGTGGATAGCGACGTCGACAATCTCCACTTTACTCACTACAGTGGATACCGGATGTCACGGCAGGCGTTTTACTCACTACAGTGGTTATGGGCCGGATACGCACGCGGTGAGCTGGCTACTAACCGCAGTGGTTAGGGTTATCAGTGGATTTTCTTCAGCAGACCCCAGAGTGTCCCGGCCTTCGTCGTGAGCTTACCTGTTTCCGGATCGTACATGCGCCATTCGCGACGCTGGTGGACAATGACACCGTCCTCACGTTCCAGTCGCTCCAGCACGCCGGGTTGCTTAAACCCTTTGGCACGCCAGTAGCCGCTTGTTTTTTCGATTTCCAGACCTGCCAGTGTAACCGCCATCAACCAACCTCCTTGCAGTCATCGAAAAGGTAGCTGGCGTTCTTCGCGTGAACGCCGTAGACATCACCTGATTTGTTGTAAACGAACTTATCTTCACCCACGCCAGACAGTTTGCCGTTACGTTTGGTGAGATAGGGGGAAGACAGGACGCGATCATCGCGAACAACATAAAACTGTTCGCCGCTGTCCACAACCATCGCGCCGTAGCTGGCTTTGACGACATTGCGGATCACGTCGTTTTTCACTTCGGCCACTGACATCTCACACTCATAGACGTGCGTGTCCGCGTAGATAGGGAGGGAGAGCAGCGCCAGAGCCAGGGCTAGTTTCTTCATGCCACGACTCCTTTGATAACGCCGAATGCTGAGTCGAATACCAGCACTACGGCCAGCGCATTAACCATCGCGCCATTAACAGGCGCCAGCGCTTTACGGATTGCTCCGGTGAAGATGCAATCGAGCACAAAAGCTATCGAGACAATAAGTAATAAAGTGTCTAATACAGTTTTCATGATAGGTAGATACTAACTTATATATTTTTTGCTGTAAATATCACTCAAAAGTGCTGATGCCTAAGATACGCTCAAGATGAGCCGCGTCTTCATCGCTTACCGGCATCGTGTCGTCGACGTACCAGCAACTACCGTTGTGCCAACAAACACCGTCATCATCGACATACACAGAATCCGCATCCATGCCAGTGTACTCAACGAGATTGCGCTCAATTGCCGCTTGAATTTCTTCATCGTTCAGCCCATCGCACTTGACCATGAATAGCGGGTAAACGTCATAGTCGATGCTGGCTGAAATTCGAACCAAAATCTTCAAGTGTCTTCTCCTTGTTGGTAAGTACTTATTTACATTAATGTGCGCCATGCGGCGCACAATCATTGTGTTCAGGCTGGTGGAAAGAACTTCTCCAGCGTGCGGTCGACAGCTTTATCGATGTGCATCAGATGCCAGACGACCATATCTTTACTTCCCATACCGCGGGTGTAGATCACGTCGAACTTACGCCAGGCGGCGTGAAACCAGTGCGGTGTATCATCAACCGGCAGATTCTCTCCAGCCTCCTTGAAGTACTTGAGAAGCATGGCCTGTTCAGCGGTGGGCGTCGGGCCAATCTCTTCCGCGTACATTCTGATGAAACGCTGCCAGTCGGCTTCATCTTCTGAAGGTTCCGGTGCGTTCATCTCTGCAATCGCCTCACGCAGCTGCGTCGCCCATTCTGGCTCCGGGAAGCCCTGGGCAATTTCGGTATCCACTACATCCAGCGCAGCGTTGGCCGCGTCATACAGTTTCTTCACGCTTTTCTCCTGCATTAAAAGGAACACGGTCATTGCCGCTCTGAAAGGGTTAGGGTTCTGGATCAGGTGTTGTGGCGTTGAGCTATCCACCTTTCTGTGGGCCGCTCTCCACTCGCCAGGCTGTCTGGCAGGGATTACGCCGATTCTGTGTCGATAAATAATGTCCCACGCATCTTCCGGATCGTTACACCAGTCGAAGGTTCCGGCTCCGTTCGGCCGATGGCAACCACCGCTGTGTAATCGCCTTCCTGTGAGCCTTTCCAGCCATATTGTGAGATAAGCGGTCGATGGCCGGTGGCTTCCGCGACCAGGCAGTTAATCTCAAAGTCCGTCATCTCGCTGTAATTTTTCATTCCCGATCTCCTTCTCATCCGTTGCCGAACAACTATGTGGCGTTGTCACTTTGTACTTCTACGGATGGTAATTCCGTATTAGTAACCAATTTGTTTTCTTGTTGGTGATAATACGGAAATAAAAAAGGCGTCCAAGTGGACGCCGTATCTTTGAAAAGGCTGTTACTTCAACGCGATAAACGGAGTATTGGCCCCTTCAGTCATGTACTGAGGCAACTGACCATTCCATTTGTTGATGGCTTCCAGCTCCATGACGTTCGGGTTCTGACGTAATGCTTCACCGCGCAACTTGATGGCATCAGCTTCTGCTTGAGCACGCTTGCGGATAGCGTCGGCTTCACCTTCGGCTTGTTCACGCAGCATGTTCGCTTCTGCCTTGCGCTGCTCAACTTCCTGCTGGCGCTGGAGCGTTTTCTGGTTCGCGGTCACTTTGGCATTGATAGATTCGATGACAGTGTCCGGGTAGTCTGGTTTGCCCACCCATGACAGGCTAATAACCTCAATACCTACCGGTGACATTTCTGCCTGAATGTCTTTCAGCGCATTGTCGAGCAAAGACGCCTTGCCACCGTCGATGAACGTGTCGGTAGTCATGCGGCTGGCCAGACGGTTCAGTGAGTCCGCAATCTTCTGGCGCAGATCAGTGTCGGTAATGTCATCAACACCTTTGCGATAGGTCTGGAATACGGTAGTTACTTTGTCGCGATTAACCAGATATGCCACACCAATTTTGTGGCCGATGGCTGTACCGTCGCTCATCTGGAATGTGAACGGCTCATCGTAGGTTTTCATCTGTTTGAAAGTGGGGAAGGTGTACAGCTCGGTATTCAGACCAGTCCACTGACGGCCAACGCCGACAACTTCACCGATACCTTTGTCTTCACCCAATTTGTTTACCTTAATGCCAACGTATCCCGGTTCCACGCGATCGCAGCCGGTCAGACCCATTGTGCAAATAGCAGCCAAAGCCACCGCCAGTAAACCTTTCTTCATTACTTACTTCTCCTTAATTTTATTGAGTGAGTTGATATACCTGCGGCCAGCTTTTAACAAGGCAACCGGGAAGACTACAGCGATGGCAAGTCCGATAAATAAGGCCAGATCGCTTTTAGCTGAGATAAGCGATGGAACCAGTAAACCGTAGATAAAGCAGACTGATATCACCGCTGAAACAGCCATGAGATAACCCTTGATCATGTGTTTCCTTTTGTCGTTTTGGTGTAGAAATGATAAGTAAGTACTTATATATTTTCAAGTATAAAAAAGGCGTCCAACGGACGCCCTGTGATTACGCTTCTTCTGTTTCGGCTGGGGTCGACTCTTTCGCTCGACGCTCGTCTATCGCCTGGAGTGCTGCGATGATTTCCGGAAGTGGCTTCTCGCGGTACATCTCGACGATCTGCGATTTGGTGTATTTCTTATCGCCAATTTCCACACGCCCGCTGGCGTTCTTGGGCAGGTATCCTTCCTCCAGCATGTACTCAACCAGCGATTCGATGACGTCCAGCCCGCGAGTCGGGTCGAAGTAGAATTTCCATGAGCATTTGCCAAACGGAGGCGCGACTTTGTTTTTAATGCACTCGGCGCCAACGTCCTGTCCGATCTTCTCTTTGCCATCCTTCATGACGGATGCGCCCAGACGGATACGCACCGACGCGTAGAACTTCGGAGAGTCACCACCCGGAGACGTAGTCGGATCGCCAAACATCACGCCAATTTTGGTACGCACCTGGTTCAAGAAGATGATGCACGCGTTGTACTTACGCGCCCAGAGCGCCAGAGTAGGGAAGTTCGCACTCGTCGCGCGCGCCAGCGCCGTGTTGTCGTTCATGTTCAGCTGATCTTTGTCCTTCGCAGTGCCTTCTGCCATCTTGTCGAACTTCTCAGCCTTCGAGTTCGGAACCATCGACGCCAGAGAGTCGGCAACGATGCAGATAGGGGCTGTTTCCGGGATAAGCTCTTCGTCGCGCACCAGCTTGAGGATTGTGCCGATCAGCTCGACGGAGTCTTCGAAGGTATCCGGCTGTTTGTAGACCCACTGACCGTCGTCTTCGTCGGCGTTCAAGCCATTCGCCACCGCAAGACCAACGTCGAAACTGTTTTCGTGGTCAAGGAACACGGCCAGACCATCCTGTTTTTGTGCTGACACCATTGCAGCCGTCGCCAAAAAGGTTTTACCAGCGCTTGGTGGCCCGAAGACTTCAACGATACGCCCACACGGAAAACCACCGTCATAACGACCTGAAATAGCTTTGTTCAGTGGCGGGAAACCGGAATCAATCCAGTGGGAGACCTTTTGGATCTCGTCATTACTGCCGATTTTCTTTTTCAGCGCCAGTGCCAATGCGGATTTGCCTTTTGCCATGATTAGGCTCCTTTTGATTCGTTGATTCGCTTCGAAGCAGCAGCTTCGTCAAACTTGATTGCGTCGTGATTCAGGTGTTTGGCGACGCGAGCGATGATCTTCACGACCTGCTCGCTGACCAGCGCGAACTCACGCTCAGTAGCAGAAATGCCAGCAGCGCCCAGAATGTTCGGCAGCGCCACCACAGCGTGCTCGCCGTGGCAGAAGACAATCTCTTTAGCCAGCATGGTTGGCGTAGTTGCCCCGCCATTAATGATGGATTTCAGCATCAGCAGTACCTCTCAAATGGCAGAACAAACACTTCCAGATCTTCCAGAAACGACCGGAAGTTCAGCTCGTAACACATCTGTTCGAAGGCATTCATGTCGCGTGCGCCTTTAATCGACTCGATTTCGCTGGGTGGGAATTTTGTGTCGATAAGGTTCATCAGCATCATGTTGCGCTTAAAGGCTTCGAGCATCCGGCAGCCCGTCTTCTCGTTGAAGGCATTCTTTGCCAGTTTGTTGAATGCCGTCTTATAGCGACCTTTGTTGATGACAATGGAGCCGTCGTTAATGCCGCGTACCATTGCGGCCACGCTTCCCCATTCATGAAGCAGCTCTTTCGCGCCACCATCACCAATGCCACCGACGCCTTTGATGTTGTCCGAGTTATCGCCCTGCAACGCTTTCGCTTCCAGAAACGCGCGTGGCGTCGGCAGACCAGTCAGCTCTGCGAACTGTTCGAAGTTCACCTGTTTGTGCTTGGCATCTTCACGCAGGCTTACCCAGCTCACGTTCTCGCGAACCAGCTGGAGCCAGTCGCCATCACCTGTCAGCAGGTAGATATGGTCAACGGTCGGCTGCGGTGCCAGGCGAGAGACCAGCATTCCAGCCAGGTCGTCCGCTTCTGCATCCTTTGCAATGAGTTGGTTAACGCCCAGCGCGGTCATCATTTTCAAGATGTACGGCTTCTGGAGAGCAAAGCCTTCTTTCATCTTCTTCATATCCGGGTCGTCATCGCGATTCGCTTTGTACTCCGGGTAGAAGTCGCGACGTTTGTCGCTGAATCCATCCCACAAGATCATTGGGCGGGCATGGAGAATTGAGGCGTAACGACGAACGTTCTTCACGAAGCCAAAAGCCGCCTGAACTTCCATCTCGCCGTTGTGTAATTTGTCGGATTGCTGGTGGTAATAGCCCAGGCTGTTACCGTCCACAAAGAGATAATTCACCGGTACACTCCTTCCAAAAAGTAAGGCGTCCGTAGACGCCTTACTGGTCACGTTATGGGATTACAGAGCGTCCAGTTCAGCCAGCAGGTCGTCGAGACCTTCGTCAGCTGGTGCAGATGCAGCGGCAGCAGATGCTGAAGCACTTGCAGCTGCGGCGGCTTCCGGAGCTTTAACTTCTTCCGGTTTAGTTTCCGGTTTGAACTCAGCTTCAGCGGCACGCAGGATCTCTTCATCAACCAGGCTGGTAGACTCTGGAGCCGGAGTGTGTGCTGTAGCGACAGCAGCTGCACCTTCCGTATGACCAGTGATAGAGCCAAAGCCTGGCAGTTCAGCAGCAGCTGATTTTGCAGCGGAAGAAATGGCCGGAGAGGACATTGTTGCTGCCGGAGCCGCGATACCAATCAGACGACCCATAGTGCGAGCCGTAGACAGCAGACGGGTTTCGTCAGCCTGGTTCGCGTATGCGATCAGATCGTGTTGGGTAGTCCAGAGCTTCTCAGGAATGTCGCCTTTGTAGACTTTACGTTTCGGGGATACGTCGTACTTGGTGTCACGACCGGAACCGGTACGCTTAATCAGGAACGCATAGCCTTCTTCTTTGCTCAGTGGATTGCCGATATCATCCGCAATATCTTCGGACATCACTTTGCAGATATCGTCGAAGACCGTAGACGGCAGCTCAATCAGCTGGCATTTCTCTGCGTCTGCAAAGTCTTCACGCGCAGACAGAACACCGTTGACCAGATAACGCGGTGTAGCACGCATACTGTTAATGCGCTCTTCCATCGCTTTGTTGCCCTTAAAGCGAGCACGACCTTCCATAACCATCTCACACAGCTGGCAAGCGTGGCCGTGGGTGTGCTGTTCGCAGATGTAGGCGGTGGTTACATCTTTGCCTTCCTCATTCTGATGCTTAACGTAGTGCATACCGAAAGTCTGGAAGAACACGCCATTCGGGTCGTCCTTGTTCGGAAAAATGCGCAGATAGTTATTGCCGTCTTTCAGACGGGTCAAATCAACGTTATTGCCACGTTTAGAAGCAATATCGCCACGGGTCTTGTTAAGCAGATCAAGTAATGACTTAGACATGTATTTCTCCTTGTTGTGATTGTGGCCATTGGCGCTATGCGCGTTGGGCGTTCGTTTATTCGTGGCTCTTTCGAGCGAGAAGAATAATAGATCAGTACTTACTTACGATCTAGCATAAATTAACGGGGGGAGTGGAAACGTTCGGCGCCCAAACGTTCAATCTCCACGATAGCCATTTTGGACGCCTGGACAATCATGTCGCGGCGGTGAGAGAAGGCGGCTACAGCGTGCTTGTACAGATCTGCAATGTGCCGGGCATCGTCGAGTTTCTGGCGCTTTGCGAGGTATTGCGGGTTGGTTCTTACCTTCGCCTCCAGTACGGATTCATTGAACTTAATGCCGTTCATACTCAGGTTCTTACGCTCATTGTCGTAGATTTTCGCCTCAATCGCATCGAGGGAGAGTTTTGCATCTGCGACTTCGCGTTCTGCCCGCGCCAGCTTAGAGCCGTACTCCATCAACAGGCGCGGTTGCTGACGCCAGACTTCCTCAAGATTGTCGCGGTCGAACTCCAGATCGGACATGATTTTTTCGTAGATATCTGCACTCATTTTGATAGGTTCCAGCTTATTTCTATATATCAATTTTATCATGAAAGAAATGAAGGATGGAGCTTATAGAAGGAAGAAGTTAGGGGGTAGGGTAGGTAAGTTGATGAAAACAGGGAGTGTTCTGATAATCTATAGCCGTTTTCTGCGGCCGTAGACGTCAGAAAATAGACAGTGTTGACACGCGCTCACACTATACCTATCATAATGACATCGGAGGAAAATGAAATCACATCCGAATAAGCATATTCAAGAGGCCATTGAATACGCGTTGAGTAAAGGCTGGGTTTGGGTTTCAGCAGGTAAGTCAGCACATTGCTTCTGCAAGCTGCGCTGCGGCGATAAATCAGGTGAACATACAAGTCACCACAGAAGTGTATGGTCGACTCCAGATGTACCGGAGCACCATGCCACGCAAATCAGGCAAGCGGTCGACCAGTGTGGCCGTATCAAAAGCCAGATGAGCAAAAAATAGTAGTTAGTGGCGGTCTTGGCCGCCATTTGTTCCAAAGGTACATTAATACTTCACTTTAGATAAAGAGGTTTTATGGCGCTTTATAACTTCACTCTGACTCTCTCAGGCGTAACCTATGAGACCGAAGGATTGGAAGATGCGCTGTACGAAAGCGGCTGTGGCGATGCGATTGTTTGCGCATATGGAAACTCCGTCTATGTTGAGTTCGACCGCGAAGCCGAATCGCTGGATGCAGCCATTGCATCAGCGGTCGACAATATCGAATCTGCCGGTATCGGCGCGATTGTAGAATCAGTCGACTCGGCCTTAGTTGGCCTGAGCGATGTAGCTGAAATGACGGGCATGTCCCGACAAGCAATTACCATGCTTAAAGATGGGCTTCGTGGTGGTGGCGACTTCCCTTGCCCTATCCAGAGAATCCAGGGACAGTCCCCGCTGTGGGATTGGGCTGATGTGGCGAACTGGCTTGAAGCCAATGGACGCCTTAAAGAAAACGCAGAGCTGGCACTCAATGCTCGCGTATTAAGTAAGTGGAATTTGGCCCTTCGCAATAGCGTCTCAAAAGACTTTGTTGAGATTGAACATATCGCTTCTTCACTTATCGCACGTCGACGTCATCACGCCGAATGCGCATGAAAAAACCCGCCAATCGGCGGGTTTTTGCTTTATGCGACTTTCTTACCAAAAATGTTGGATAACGTGACTCTGGTCTGGCGTTTCAGCCTGTACTGTCTCACATCGCCAATCTTGTTCACTTCCATAAACTCTTTGGCCACCTTCAGCACCAACCGATTGCGGAACACTTTGAACGCCTCCAGCTGTTCCTCTGGATTATCCGATTCGTAGATCTCCAACAGATACTGGCACGCCTTCGGATCTTGCGTTTTAAGCGCCAGCGCTCTGGCACATTTACGCAGACGACTGACTTTATCGGCACCATCCAGCCCGGCGAACGCCAGCGCCAGATCTAACGTGACCGGGCAGTCGATGATTTCCCAGAACTGCGACCGCATGGTGGCCGCAACAGCTTTATCCTGAAAATCCGCTGGGATAGCCGCCAGCGCTTGTGCAATCTTCTGTGCCTCGTTCATGGTGTTCTCTTTATTCATTTGCTAATAGTCTCCGCTACCTCTGCCAGAATTGCTTCCAGCTTTTCGCCTTCTTCTGGGCGAAAGTACAAAATGTTCGGGTTAAATCCGTAGAAAACGGTCACATCCAGCTCCGGCAGATACTCTTTGCGTCCAACCAGGTCGGATGGTTTGCTCTTGTTGTTGAAGAGTGACGTCGCCCGGCTGCCACACGTCAGCACATAGGTCGGACGCACCAGATTGATCTCTTCACGCATAAAGTCGGTGAACTGACCGATCTCGTCTTTGGTGTAGTCCTTCTCTTTGTCCTTCACCTTTTTGCACACGCCGGTGACGTAGAGATCGCCCATGCGCAGATCGCCTGCAGTAAGCAACTTCGCTTTAAAGTCGTCGTAGCCGTTCTCCATGAAGTAACCGGTACGCCCATCATTGCCGTTCGCGTTGTCCAGAATGACCATGATTTTCGGCTTAATGCCAATGCTTGGGCGGATCAGGTCGTCTCCCAGACCCATTTCAGCCGCCATGCGAGTCATCAGTACATTCACTTCAGCAGAGCGCTTAGGGTTCATCTCGAACGGTCGAGAGGCTTTTACAGCGTCGATCACCAGATTGCCCATCAACTCTGCCTGGTCGCGCAGTCGTTCCGGATCTGTCGCTGGCAGACTGCCAGGCTCAATCGATGCGAACGCACCTACTTTTTGCAGTGACTCGCGTACCCGGCTGTTGCACGCACGCTTCTCGACCGCTTCCTCAAATTGCTCAAGTGACTCGAATTTGCCGCCAACTTTCTCACGCGCTCTCATGATGGCCTGGCAACCATTCTCAGAGCAGCCTTTCACAGCAGAGAAGGGCGCATACAGAACCTGGCTGCCGTCTTCCAGCGTGCGGATCTCAATTCGGTTAGATGACACGTTAACGTCTGGTGGCAATACGCGAATGCCATAGGTCAGCGCATCCTTAACCAGCCCTTGGTGCTTATCCTCGCCCAGAATGGTGAGCGCAGCAGCGAAGAACTCAGCAGGGTAGTGTGTCTTTAACCACATAGACTGATAGCTGATTAAAGAATAAGCAACAGAGTGCGATTTGTTAAAGGCATAGCCACCGAACTTTTCAAAGGCGTCCCATATTTCCTGGGCCTTCTCAGCGCTAAGACCCTCCTGCTCGGAAATAACTTTGGCAATTTTCATTTTTTCCCCGTCGTTAACTTCAAATGCTTGCTTTTTTTAAGATATTTGCGATTTGTGTGTTAGATATGCCGAATTTTTCTCGCAGCTTTTCATAGGTTGCGCCAGCCTTGCGCAATGCAACCACCTCAGCTCTCGTTTCGGCATCCAGCTTTTTGGATGCTCTTGAAAGAGCGATCGGCCCGCCAACTCGTGCCCATTTCTTTCCGGTGACGATATGGTGAATGTAAAGCTCAGTTAAGCCATATTCGGCCGCCAACTCTTTGTTCAGCGCGCCTTTGGACTTTTTAATGCGAATAGCAATGACTACTTCGTTGGTCAGCTTGGCGTTATAGCGCCTCTCGCCAAACTCTACGGTATCGTGTGCAATGGCGTCAGCCATGTTGTCGACTTGAGTGCCATATGCGAGATTGCAGGGCGCATTGTTTGTTGGGTCTCCGTCAAGATGACGAATAAGCAAGCCTTCTGGCCGTTCTCCGTGGAACGCTGTCGCAACAAGATAATGAACTGTTCGGTCGCATTTGATTCCCTTAACGCTTAGTTTCACCCCCAGATGTCCAAAGGCATTGATTACACGAGGTTTAAGTATTTGACCTTTTTTTACCCATTTGACACCTTTGGGGCTTGTTTGGATAACATCCAACGAACGAATGCGCCCCAAACTGGATGCTTCATAATAACCTTCAAATTCAGGAATAGATTTCCAAACTTCTTCCACCGTCAAACTCCAAAATCAACAATATCAGCGTTGTCTCGTATCGCTTCGTCATAGGTTCTGCGCTTGCCGTCAGAGCACATCAGCTTGGCTTTTTTATGAACTTCTACTGTGCTTCCATTTTCAAGTGACAGTGTCACCCAGCCTGCTTGAGCGCGTTCTACAAAATCTCCGCCGATCGTTTTCATTTTTTCCATATTCTTTTTACCGATAGCGGAACGCAGAGCATCAGCCTCTGCCATAGAGAATCCAGCGAGTACACGAGAGCTTTTCATAATTTGCTCTTGGTAGAGCAAAACGCCGTTAGTTTCTTTGGTTGTTTCCTCAAGACGTGGGTGAATGGAATGTGGTGGCATGAAGCCTTTGGCCACAGAAACGTACTCATCCAACATGCCTGACTGGATGGGGCCGGGGCGGAAGAGCGCGGTGGTCGCGACAACCGTTTTAAAGCTCATTGGCTCGATACCGCTACCCAGATCTTTAAGCAGCTTGCGCATTGGGCCAGATTCCAGCTGGAAGACGCCCTGTGTGTAGCCAGCTGCGAAACCATCCAGAACTTTGCGGTCGTCGAGTGGAATGGCGTCGAGGTTGATGTCTTCCCCGGTACTCTCTTTGATGTAGCGTTTCGCGCTATCCAGCAGATCGAGCGTTGCCAGACCGAGAACGTCCAGCTTAATCAGCCCCATCGCCTCGCAGTAACGTTTATCGAACGCAATACAGCGAGCATTGCCACGCAGCTCGACGGGCGTGCGCTCTACCAATGGAACACCAGCGACGATCATCCCCGCAGCGTGACGACCAAAACCACGCATCAGGCTTTGCAGCTTACACGCCGCTTTGAACGCTTCCGGGTATTTCGTGGCGTATTTGTCCAGGCTGGCCAGTTGCTCGCGCAGCTCTTCCAGCGACAGGCTATCGTCCTCCAGATTCTTGAACTCTTTGGATACCGCCATATCCGCAGCGTCGACACCGTAAATACGCGCAGTGTCACGCAGCGCCGAAGCAGCGCCCAGATAGGTGAAGTTCGGAATACCGGCAACGTAATCTTCGCCATAGCGTTCATTCAGATACTCGATCACCTCATGACGACGTGCCTGGCTGAAGTCCAGATCCGCATCCGGCAAGTCGAGACGTTCAGGGTTAATGAAACGCTCAAACAGAAGACCGTGACGGATAGGATCAACGTTGGTTATGCCTATGCACCACGCCACCAGAGACCCGGCAGAGGAACCACGACCTGGCCCGACAGGAATGCCAGTTTCACGGCTGTGATTCATCAGGTCGCGCACCATCAGGAAGTAGCCACAGAAGCCCAGGCGGGTCAGCGTGTCCATTTCGTACTTCAGGCGATCAACATACACACGGTGCTCAGAAGCCGGTGGTGTGTAGCCAAATTCTTTGGTAGTAAGACGCTTGCGTAGCCCCGCGACAGCCAGCTTCATCAGCGTTGCAGGCTCGTCGTCTGCCATCTTGGGCAGTGCTGGTGGCAATTCATGCCAGCGCCATGTGCAGGCTTCAATAATGGTGTCCTGCGTTGTTGAGGCCATTGCAGCTGTTACCGGCACATCCATTCGAACGGAGAAGGCTTTCAGCGCTTCAAGGAGATGGCGGCGACCATTAACGGCGTTATCTCGCTGGTGGGGAATACGCAGACGATGCGGCTGGTCGATTTTGATGTTGTTCGTAACCATGTGCGCAATGTCTTTAATGTCAGCGTCGTCGACCGCTTCGTAATAAGCGGGATAGAACGCCACTGGCTCTATTTTCAGTGCGCTCGCCACTTTCATCGCCCGGACGTTAATCTGGTCGTAGAATGGGGTAGGGTGCGGATAAACCACGCTGTAGAAGTTATCGCGTCCTCCAGCTGTCACCAGCGTCCCGATAATCTTTGCGAAGTCCCGGCGCTGGAATACACTGCCAATGTCGGACGTCAGCAGGATGATGTTGCCTTTGGCATATGCGGCCGCCAGCTGGTCAAGTGCCAGACGCGGGACAAAGTAGAATTGCTCGCGCTTGTTCGCTAAGGTCATCAGTTCGCACACGTCGCGATAACCTTGCTCATTCTTTATCAGTGCCGTGAAGCAGTAGCTGCGATCACGCACCAATGATTCCATACATCCCCCTGACTCTTTCGCCAGGCGGGCGCGGTGCTCGTATGTCGGATCGTCGACCACATTCAGCTTAACACCACAAATAACCGCCATGTCGTCGCCAGCGGCACGCTGCAGGGGGATCACACTGGCAATGTTCATGCTGTCAGCGGAAATGACAGCGGTGTAGCCAGCGTCTCTCGCGATTCTCACCGCGTTTTCTGCTTTTAGAGCCGACTCTCCCAGGGAGAAGTCAGTTCTGACCATCAGAGCCTTCATGTGTTTTTACCTTTCTGGTTTTCTTGATTTTGTCATTGGGGAAGCCAACGAACTTCCCATACATCGAAATCGCAACCTCTTTGGCTGACTGGTGGCACTCGGGCCTATCCGGACACGCCAGACAAGCCCGGCCAGTTTCAGACGCTGCGATAAGAGAGCCGAAACATCCTTTACGCACGATTAACCGAAGATCTTCTGAACCACTTCACGCGCTGCCTGTGCAGACGTGGATGGAAGTTTATTGATAAACGACTTTTCGATGCCGGCAGAGAAATCACCGCGCATCATTCCGATTTTTGCGGACAGCAGCAGCTCGCGAGGGCCGATTGGCTGGCTGATCAGATGCTGTTCATAACCTTCACGGACAAGGTTCGCGAATTTCACCATCTTCTCGGCGTATTCGCGGATGACGCCAGCCTCAGCCAGCATGTTGACTTCAGCCTTAGTGCTCATGTACTTCACGTTCGATACAATGCCGAAGCGCGAGAAGTTCGCCGCGTTCTGGATGTTCGTTCCTTGATAGAGACCCGTTTCGTCGCCAGAGCCGTTAGTGTTGCCAGTGCCAATGAAGGCAAAGCGTTTATGCGGAGTGATACGGCGCCAGTCCGGAGTTGCCTCTTTGATGATCAGCGGTTCTCCTTCAAGAACTGGCTGGTACACACCCAGAATCTGCGGGAACGCGAAGTCATATTCATCAGCGAGGTACACCCAGCCATTTTTCATCGCCAGCGCCAGCAAACCAGGCTCGAAGTAGGTGGAACCATCGCGAGCGAGGATCTGGCCTGTAACGTGTGCCTCTTCCATAGACGCCGTATGCTGGGCGCGGATCAGTGGTCGATTCAGCAGGGCGCATAGCTGCGTAGGAAGAGAAGATTTACCGGTTCCTGCATGACCCCAGAGATAGCCTGGGATTCCGATTTCCAGCATCATGAAGATGTCTTTAATCAGGTCGAAGTCGCCATACACATAGTTCTTCTTCGCTTCCGGTACGAACTCCGGATATGGCGTGTTGACGTTGACTGTCACCTGTAGTGGTTTTCCGCGTGGCGTTCCCAGCTCTTTGATCGTTACGCCAAGCAGCTCGTGCGCGGCCACCAGTTCGGTCTTGTATTCGACCGTTCCTGCGTAGCCCGGATGTGCGCTAATCTCCGCTACTTTTCCTTCGCCTGAATGCTTTTCGGCACGCTTCTCATTGAGTTTGGCCAGTGCCGTGCGAGAGATCGTTGGTTCATCCGGAAACGCAGTGGTGTACATTTTCACCACCTCGTCCACGTCCAGACCTTTCGCTGACTCAGGAATGTTCTCGCAGCGGCCCATAGAGATATGGGATTTCAGGTAATGAAAGGATTTGCCACACCACTTGCAGACGATGGCTTCCGGCAAATGTTCTTCTTGCTGTAGTGCAGTAGCGGTCATGTGTTTTCCTTACTGTTTGTCGTTCGTGGGGTATATCTTATATAAATATATTAGGCTGTATAGTAAGTGATTACTTATTTTTACGGGTAAGGCAATTACCCAAGAATGATACGAGATAGCTCTGTGACGACTGACGGCCCTAACTCTTCTACGCTGTTTACCAGTGCGTAATTTTTGTAGTAACGCCGTGGTGCGTCGGTCAGAACGCCGATAGCCATCAAATCGATGTCACTCAACGTCTCAATTTCCTTGGTGACGGTTCGCAAATGCTGATGGAACCCATCGCCTGCAGCACATGGCGCCCCGTCGCTCATAACCAGCATGATCTTCTTGTCCTCCATTCGCCCTGCAAACAGAGTCGCCAGCTGCGCGACGCTCTCACCATCGACGTTATTGAGCAGGGGGAACGTCTCACACACGCAGCCCATGCGGGCGCGGATCTCTGGAGAGTTAGCTTTCTCATTCCAGTTTTTGATAATGGGCAGCATTAGCGCCTCGAAGCGAGTAAACCCGCGCTTCGACATGGTTTCATAATCTGGACTACCAAACGTGGTAAAGCCGGTGATGATGTTAGGCACATTGATACGATCCAGAGCATCCGCAATGGTGTAGGCGCTTGCGAGTGCCAACTGAATCTTCCTGCCGCCCATTGAGCCGGACAAGTCGATCACTTGCTGGACGCACGCGTTCACCGCTCTGTGGTCTTCTTTTTTGCGGAACACGCGGTCGTCGTTCATTGCCAGACGATACAGGTTCGCGCCATGTATCCGCCCACGTCTCTGGCCTGGGATAAACTGAACTCGGTTGCGGCTGGCGATAGCTCGCTCCAGGTCTTTGGCCAGAGTCGAAGAAACGCCTGCTGACAGATGTTTTTCGATTTTCAGTTCAAAGAGCTTTCTGCCTTCCGGAACCATGCGGTAGCGATCGACCGGTGAGTGCATCGGGATTGCGCCGAACGTCTTTCTGGTGCGCTTTACATGCTCTTCAGCCTCATCAATCAACCCGATAAAGTCGTATGAACGATCGTATGGGCGATACTCAGAAAGTGAGGTGCTCATAAGCTCTTTGCTGATGGTGGCCGACAGTGCGTCTTCGGTCATTTCGCCTGTTCCGTCTTCCATCTCGTCGAGCGCCTTGAGTGCGTCCTCCAGAGTCATTTCATCCGGAGCAGGAACAAAGCCTGACTCACTGTCTTCAGGCGCTTCCGCGGCATCCTCATTTTCTTTACCTTCGCCGTCTGTGTGATCGGCGGCGTCATCTTCCTCTTCGCCTTCTCCTTCCGACTCCCCGTGACTGGCATCGGAGTCTTCGCCGTCATCACCATCACCATCGCCAGCGGCGCCAGAGCCATAACCATCGGAGTCATCGGCGTCTTCGCGAATGCCATCACCAGGCGTTGGAGAGCCAGTGTCATCACTACCACCTTCGTCATCAGAATCACCTGATTCCATGCCGGCATCATCGGATTCTGGGGTGTCTCCTGATTCTTCTTCGCCTGCTTCTGTATATTTACTTTCTGTATCACTAATTTCTTTATCCTCTGTAGGTAAGTCCTTATCTACTGATTCAGGCAAATCAGAATCCCCAGACTCTTCCTCTTCTGAGGCATCATCTTCTTGCTCTTCCTTGTCGTCGTCTTCGCCTTTGGTACGCTTTGGTGCTGATTCACTATGAGTCGGTTCGTCACCGGCTTCTGGGGTTTCCTCTGACTCGTCCTCACTCTTCGACGGCTTCCTAGCAGACGATTTAAGCTCTGGTAATTTGCCCTCTGGCTTGTCTTTCATATCCTGCATGATTTGGGCGATAGCAGCTGCGACCTTCACGCAGTCTTCTGTGTTCGACATATTGCGAACGGCCACGTCGATACCATGCTCTTTGAGCAAGGCTACAGGCTTATCGATGAGGTGCCAGTGTGCTTCCATAAAGTCGATGAAAGGGCTTTGGCCATCCCAGGCGCGAACGACCGGGCAAAGGAAGAATTTCAGGAACAATTCACGCTGGTCGCCGTGGCAGATTGAAACCGCCTCTGACACTTTGCCCTTGAAGTATTTGTCGATCACCAGGTTCTGTGTGGCCAGCAAATTGCGACGAGTTCCGTTGAATACCTGTCCCATTCTGCGTTCAATAAAAACGTCTTCCAGCGCGTTCCAAAGCCCGGTAGACGGAGCCTTTCCTCTCTCGCGCATCTTCATTGCGACTTTCGGATCAGTAAAGAGGATATGGGCTACCTCATGGTCGAGAAAACCACGTACTGCGTTCATGAGGGTTGGTGACGCGTCGTCCGGTATAGATGGGATGTTTACCAGCACTGGTTCGCCGCGCCGGTTGTAGCGGACATATGCTTCATTGCCTCGCTCTGCAACAGGTATCTGTTTGCCTGATAGCATCGCTACAACTCGTTTTACGCAGTCGCGAAAGTCCTGTACCTCTTTCAGCACAGATCTGGTCATGGCTTTGGACATGAGAATTTCCTTGTTATTAAAACAATTTGTTTTCTGATGTGCGTAATTTATCACTGTACGAACAGGCAACTAAGCTGTTCGTACAGGCATCTATAGGCAGGAATGTGTTTTAAATGGTTCTCACGGCAAGGGAGCCGCAACCAGTATTGATGAGAGTGAAATGTTTATTTTTTAGCTCAAAAGTGAAAACCGTCGTATCAACCATCTCCACGGGAAGCTCTTCAGATTCTAGTTCTGTCAGGATCGTCGCGACGCCATCCAGTCCAATCGCATATGCGTGTCCAACCTCAAGGGCGGTCAATTTAGAAGTTATATTTTTCATTTCATATCATCCAACTGAACACATTTGAAAGTTCGGCAATACTACTACCTATTGTATCAATATGGAATGCACCTATATCAGATACGTCTTACTTTTTTCTGTAAGCGAATAGTGACAAATTGCCTAAAAACCATAGTATAATGGCGGTATGCCGGGGTTTTGTGCCTATCGAAATTAAATAGATAAGTCTTTACAACCCTGGCCTTTGCTGTAATATCAGTAAGCACTTACCAGAGATAAACAAAACACGCAAGGTTCACTACATGGCTACCAACGAAACAGAGATCAAACAAGGTCGCTACGCAGCTTACATTGACTCGTTAATCACAATCTCGCCTAAAAGTCAGGCTACCATTGCCAAAGAGGTTGGGTACAAGAACGCCAACAACCTCTCTCTCATCAAAAGCGGCAAAATCCCACTTCCAGTCGATAAGGTTCGAGCTTTAGCCGAAGCACTGGAGGCAGATCCGGTTCGACTGATGCTGATGGTTCTGGAAGAACGTCATCCTGAGCTGCTTGAGTTTTTTCGCGAAGAGGGCACTGCACCTCTCTCCGCTGATGAAAAACTCGTTCTAGAAGCGTTCCGTAACCGTTTTGACGGTCAACAGGGTGCGTCAGAAAAGGTGGTAGAGGCCATCAAGTCACTGTGAGAAATTTACACGAATAAGCTCCGTGGCTAGACGATCTCCCTTGAATTTGTGGTCTATCTCGTCTAAGTCTGTTTGATTAACGATAGATGCGATGTACGTTGAGAAGTTATTCAAGGCGTCTCGCATCTCATCCATATAATCGTGGCGATCATAGACGCGATCTATCCCTTCAAGACTGTGGTTCATAATCTTACGGGCCACCTCCTGATTAATCCCCAGAGCAGGGAAATAACTACGCGCTGTACGTCTCAGATCGCGTGGGGTGAATGACTCAACCTCCATCAACTCAGGTCGTTCCAGTATCCTTCTCAGTGCCTGGGCAATGGCCACCTTAGACATTGGCGTATCTACGCCCTTCTTCTTATTCGAAGGAACGAGCCACTGGCTGTCTTTCCCGTACTCGAACAACTCTTCCACGCATTGACGCATCAATGGGCTTAACGGCAGCGCGTGCTGTCTGGCCGATTTGTTTCGCGTACCTTGATTCCATACATCACGTTGAAGGTTGAACTCATCCTTTCTGGCCCGGAGCACTTCATCGGGTCGTCTGGCAGCGACAAGACAGAGCCTGGCCGCCCACTTTGTGCCTTCGCACACATTGAAGTAATCCCAGACGTTCCAGAATACCCAGACCTCGGCGTCCGTCAGCTTACGTTCGCGCGGCACTGGCTTTGCGCCACCGGCAACTCTATTGAGCGATATATCATTCAACGGTGATGTATCAATCAGCCCCTGAAAGGCGCACCAGCTCAGGAACTGTTTCATCAGGGAGAACACGCGTCTGCCCTGGACGATCTTGCCTTCCAGTATCAGTGGGTTCACCAGCTGGTTGACCAAGACCCTACTTATATCACTTACCTTTACATCAGAGATATGCGGCATTACATGTATCAAAACACAATGAACGGCTATTTCAGGTCGACGCCTCGTTATCAGTAAAGATAAGCGAGTGAATAACATGAAGGCGGAAGAAAACGACATGTCTCCGTCGAATTTGGCGGTCGACACTGCCGACAAACCGGAAGCGCGTTCGAGGTACTCGATGGCTTCCCGAGAGGTGTTTTCTGCTGCGCGTGCTTTATCAAAGGTGTTTTTCATCGTCCACTCACTGAGTGAAGCCCTTTTTACTGTATGTATAAACAGTATATTAGGCATAAGTTTTTGTATGATCAACCATAAAATAGCCTGTTTTGTACAATGATTCCATACTTAATAGGTATGGAATCATTTAAGGCTGGAAATTTAAATTCTGAGATTTTATTAGCGTGATTGTCACGGATTAGTGAGAGCTTGAAATGCGGCGGCGTATGCAGCGATATCGGCCATGATTTTTGGATCTTTCGCATACTGATGTGCATTGCCCGGGAAGATTGCTAATAGACTATACACATCTTGGAAATGTGCATGTTGACTGTAAACGAGTGCGCGGTCGCTTGTGCAATTGAATCTGTTGCGGCTGCTGGTTCGTTCTTGCTTCGTGAACAAGAGATGAACGTGATAAACGCGGGAGGACACGATAGCACCCGGAGCCGTATACGGGCCATCTTTGCCGAATACGGTTGGGTACATGCCTTGTTTAAGCGACGTGAAATCGTTGAGTAACGTGATCTTTAAATCAGGCTTTATATCGAAGGTCGGCTGTAAAAATTGGGCGTAACTGGCACTGTTCCATGTGACCTTCATCGATCAACCTCAATGGAATGAGAAGTTGGCGAAGACGTCCTCGTCGATGAGGCCAGTCTGCGATTCGATGATGTCTACGTCGGTAAAACACTGATTTAAAATCAATAGCAGATCAGAGATAGCCAAACGATACTCAGTTACAGAATCGCTCAGGCGTTTCAAGTAGGGATGAGGCTGCTCAGAGTCACGAATCAACTTGTTAACGAATCCCTCCAAACCACGAATGGTCAGGTCAACGTTCTTCAATTCTTCGTAACGGCTTTCACCGAAGCTGGTGCGAATCTTTTCCGCTTTCCATCCAGAGATGGCATGAGCCAGGCGAACGTGTTTCGCTGTCAATTCTGCGAGTTTGCTTTCGATCTCTGTCAGCTGTGCCGCATCGCTGTTCTCTTGAACAGGGATACCTGCGGTTCTCACATAGGCTTGTTCTTTGAATCCAGCAAATTTCGCAGAGTGCTTCACCGTGCCACGGAAGCGTCGATAGCCAAGCGGCTCAATAAAGGCACGCCCAGATTTAGCTTTAGGCTTTGCAGTTGAAAAGCGCGAGGCGTTAGAGGTCACAGTAGCAAGGGCATTGCTAATGACACTCATATCTTCCAGGCAATTTTCTAAACGCATAAAACCTCTTAACTACTCAATGGCTCGTAACTAAGTGTACGCTGTGTTGATGAAAGCGACAAATAATAAACGGCCCCAAAAGGAGCCGTATTGTATTACAGAGTGCTCGCAAAAGCAGCAAATTCTGTATAGCCGTCGATAGGTTCACCATTAACGAACACCTGCGGTATGGTTTCCACCGGTTTGCCAACCAGGTCGCTCAACTTCTCTTTGTCGATGCCGGCAGACACAATATCGATGTATTCGTAATCACCAAAGCCGTGGCCGTGCAGCTGCTTCGCCAGCTCGACCGCACGTTTGCAGTATGAGCAATTATCGCGTCCGTAGATAACGACCTTCATCACTTCACCCCGTGCAGCTGCTGCTTGAGAAGATAGCCTTCCAGGGGCCAGATTTTGGCAATTGCGTTCTGGCGTGCAATTTTACGCCCGATCTCCGGGTCAAAGTTCTCCGGGCTGGCGCACGCAGACTCGCCGGTTACGGTAAAGCCGTTCTCCAGCACAAGAACGCAGAATGTCAGCAGTTCGAGTGATTGCGGGGCCGGTTCAGGCTCTTCCTGCTTCAGCCACAACGGTGAGCTGCGATATCCGTCCGCGCCGGTAAAGTAAAACTCGCCTGAGATAACGGCTTCAATGCGTTCCGGGGTAACACGCGCGGCCGTTTTGCCTTTGGCCACAATCTCTTTTTCGATATCCATATCGGTCATTTTGGTTTCCTTACGTTAAAAACGAGCGATCCGGGCACGAAGAATCAGGTCATACGCCTTCATCGTGTCCAGCTGCTTAATGAGGATGATGCGGTCGACATACAGCAGGCGAGCAAACCCGTCGCCGGCAATGTACGCCTCCAGTTCTTTGATGCGGCCACACAGTTCTTCGTGTTCATCCATGACACGTTTCTGGTGTGGCAGGTACTCCTTGGTCATTGGCTTCCCCTTACTGATAGGCTTCCAGTGCGACTTTGCATAGCTCAGAACGCACGCAGTCTTCGGTCGCAAACTCAATAAGGCCAACATGGGAGGAAGGTTTAAAACGCTCCAGTGCATCTTCCAGACCAGACTTAACATTGCCTGGCAGGTCGCATTGCGTCACATCCCCGTTCACAATGACAGTTACGTTCTCGCCCATACGGGTAAGGAACATTTTCATTTGTGACGCTGTAACGTTTTGTGCCTCATCGAGAATGACTACAGCGTTCTCGAACGTTCGCCCACGCATGTAAGCGAAGGGGGCAATTTCTACTTTGGCCACCTCTGGCTTTAAGCAATATTCAAGGAATGAGCCACCCAAACGCTTCTGTAGCACGTCATAGACGGGCCGAAAGAACGGGGCGAACTTCTCGCTCATGTCACCCGGAAGGAAGCCCAGATCTTCTTCTGCTTGCAATACCGGACGCGTCACGATGATCTTCCCGACTTCCTTATCCAGCAGACGCTGCGCTGCGACGGCAGCTGCCAGGTAGGTCTTGCCGCAACCGGCTTCACCAGTGGCGAACGTCAGAGGTTTGGTATCGAGAGAGATAAGATAGTGGGCCTGGGCCTCGTTACGCGCTTCGATGGGAGAGTTGTCGCGTTTAGGTTTTGGTGGCAGAGCAGGGGCGGCAGCCAGTTCGTCAACGATGATTGTGTCAATTTCGTAACCGTGGATGCGTGGTTTCGACTTCAGAGCCTGACGAGCTGCGCGACGCGCCTGTTTACGTTTGTTTCCCATATTGAGTCCTTTCAAGTGAGTTACCGAAAGAACTATACTCACAAATAATAAGTAAGTCATTACCTACGAGTGCGGATTTAAATGTTATATCAGCGATGCAAGATCAATTTATCACTAATAAATATTGATAAAATAATACGCTAAGACCACAAAATTTCTGTTATCCGATCCAACCTATATTGCTTGTATAAGACACATGAGGGCATTTAATGCAGCGTCTAACAATTTATGCAGCTGTAGTTGCAACATTAACGGGGTGTAGCGGGCATTACGCCCCATCAGCAGAAAAGACAGCGGTAGACCAGTTGAAAACAATAAATGACAATAGTGAATTATGCTTGGAGTTAGCCAAAGTTAACAGCATACCCGCAAAATCTGGAGGCGTGGCCACGATGCAAAGAGAGGATTTTGACATTTATTATGCTCAGAAAACCTATCTAAAGCAACGCATTGCCGCACGCAGACTAGATTGCAGCAAACTTAATAATTCGCAGAAAGCAACACTCGTTGGAGAATTGAGTCCGGAACAGGCATTAGCGAGAGTCTCAACGACGTGCAACGCCATAGCACAGCGTTCACAGTTTGCCGATCCAAACGTTGTTTATGCAATGTGCAACCGCGGCTACAAAGCAACGGCCAAAAAGTGTAGCCATGATATGGCCCAGTTTACAGAGCAGTCTATGCACCTGACTGGTACGACACGAGCTGAATATCTCGAAATAGGAGGAGGATTCCGTGCAGGTTGTAATTTACATTTCAAAGGCTAAGTTCAGTTTGAGAATGCATTAACTGAATAATATTATCACAATTCATATTTACATTTTTTGCGTCATAAGGAATAACTGTGAACCAAGCTAGACATCATCACTACCTTTCTCAGTGCTATTTGCGAGGATTTACGAAAAATAGAGGTGTGAAATCAAAGCTTACTGCCTTTGATCTAAAAAATAAAAAAATCTTCGAATCTAACACTCGAAATGTAGGAGGGGTTAGAGATTTTAACAGAATTGATGCTGAAGATGTTGATCCTAATGTACTCGAAAGTACACTGGCTGAGTTTGAGGGTAGCGTTGCTACAGAACTTAATAATCTTAGTCAGGGTAAGCCATTCTCAGGAGAAACAAAGGATATTCTTCTCACTTTTATTTCATTACTCGCTGTAAGAACACCAGCTATGCGAGAACACTTACAATCTCAAATAACCCCGATAGTAGAAATGGTCGCGAAAATGACTGTTTTAAATCAAGAGAGATACGAGGATACTATCCGAGATTATGAAGAAAAATCTGCGAAATCTCTTCCCGTAGTTCCATTTGAGAAGATGAAAAATTTTGTCGAAAGTGGGCAATTCTCAATTTCGGTTAAGCGTGAATTTCTCATAGCGGCAGAAATGGAAATGTCTAAGGCTATTGATACTGCGCTCCGTAGCCGTAGCTGGCGATTATTCCGTTCTACAGATGAATCAGGCACCTTCATAACTTCAGATCACCCAGTAAGCTTGATGTGGACAGATGGCAGGCCAGGTTCACCAGGTTTTCTAGTTGAAGATACCTGTGTTCTTTTCCCCATATCGAAAGATATAGTGCTGTATGGGGATTTCGGTGACATAAGTGGTCAGTATCATGCAACTAAAAAATTAGCTGCTCATTTCAATACATGTGTCATCTATAATGCAGTCGAAAGGGTATTTTCTTCCGATCGGACGTTTAATTACATTGATGGGAATGGTGTAATCAAACAGGGGAAAAAACTTATGTGAAATTGGTAGGGGCAGTCATGCCCCTATGATTTTTTTGCGTTTTTCTTCTTCCAAACGTGAAGTTTTAATCTGTATTATCTGTTTATTTTCATTGTTGTTATCTCCATGCAAACAGCCTCACTCCTACTACTGGTGGTGCTACAGATAAATAGTTTATGACTTAGCCAAAATTAACAGATGCTTTTTGATAGTAGATAACTGCCGCCTCCAACTCGCGAACATATCTGTCAAACTCGCCTACAACATACATCAGAAACCGATCGTTCATGAGAATCTCGTCGAAAGTATTGACTGTTATACCAGCGTTTTCATTCATTGCTCGGTTTACTGCGCGAATCTCACGTGATTTCTTTAAGGTTGAATTTGCAAGGCTATGATAATTTTCGACAACACCGTCATTGTGGGCCATGATATTTCTGATTGCAGCAAGATGATCAATGCTTCTGATGCCTTTGCCACCTATAGATCCAGTAAGTCGCTTATGACAGTCTTCGACCAATTTGAATTTTTTGTCAGTCTCCTCTCCCGACAATTTATCCATGACATCAAGACATTCGACCATGTGGTGTTCAAATAGTCCATACATCGTCAAAAAAGCTGAACGACGAGTAAGTTGTGTAATCAGGTGTTTGTGTTTCGATTTTACTTCATCAGCACTATATCCAGAACTGGAGCCGCAGGTAAAATACGGTACCGTATACCGATAAACATTACCGTCATCATCCTCATGATAATCTTCAAACTCATCTTCCAATACCGCGCCCGGAAGTGCGGCATCATTGAGAGCACTTACAATGTTTGTCTCAGCTTGTTCAGCGAGCATATTCATGACTCTTATTGATGTCTTAGCCTCCCAAAGTTTTAAGCTGAAAAATAGCTTTGCCATCAGTAGAGTTCCCTAAAGTGTTTCGCAGATAGCTCAAATGTAACTCCAACAAAATATTTAGCAACGCAAAAGGGGCCGAAGCCCCTTTGATTTTTGCGCTAAAAAAGTGTTGCTACGATGCTAAGAAGCAATGGTTAAGAACGTCTGCCGTGTCTATCACAGCGCTGAACGGTCTGGCGACATTTGCGGAGTCTTTCCGTTCCGACGGTGGTGGCGAACTCCAAACCGTTCAGCGCTGTGTTGGCGATGGTGGGTGGATTCGAACCACCCACCAGTTGATCAACAGTCAACCGCTCTACCACTGAGCTACACCATCATTTTTCGCGGCGGTACTTGTTCATGGGCAACCAGGCAACCAAGGACTTTCCCGCAACTTGCACTTTCCGTTAGTGCCAGACGAGGCTTGTGGCTCGCTCACATAGAGCGAAGATCTTGAATCCTTCACGGCGGTTGATGGCCGCCAGATTTTTCGATCTTATCGGATGTATGGAATCATCCATGTTGTGAAACCAGGGGCTACATAGGCAACAATGATTTCACCAGAGGGTTAAAGAATCCTGCTTTCACAACGTTGAGGCCACTGAACCGATTTATGTTCGACCCAACATATTAATCAGTCGCTACAGCTCTGTGGAATCACCTGTATGATTAAAAGAAAACAGTGACCTCAACGTTGTGCGCTGGCTAACCATACCAGCCGGGTTACGTCGCCGCTTTTAACCCAAGATTAAACGACATAAGTAATGGAAATGACGTAACAGGATGGACGGTCAGCTGGCTGAAACCGGGATGATGGAATGGAATGAGGAAAACCAACCGCCCATCCTGTTACTTCATCGAATAGGGCATGGGTGGTGCAACATGCCCTATCCTGCGTTCTGCAATCACACTCGCTCAGTGTGTCCCATTTCGGTGACGAGGCTGGAAACTGACCTCGCTGGTGTTTGGCTTCTTAGGCTACTGCCAGGTACGTATCTTCGTTTGCAGTTATATTTATCGTTCAAACAGTCGCGTCTCAACGAAAACAAGTGAATCTTATATATACTAGATAAGTAAGTAAATACTTATTTCTCTATACATCGTTTAGTTGCTATTTTTTTGATCAAACTCACCTTCTGTTCCGGCGTTCTCGTGATGATGGCCGTAAAACGCTTCGCTTGGATAGTGATAGTTTCGTTCTCCTTCAGTTCGCCGTAGTGAGTCTCCAGCAGAGAACCCAGGCGCCAAAGACCGTCGTCTATGCGTTTATGGCTGGCAAATCTGATCAGCAGTAGCTTTACGATTAACTGACCAATGTAGAAGGCATATCCGAAGCCGGCCGCCACAAGGTAGGTTGCCAGCCACCAGTCGAAAGAGGTCAAATTGCTCATTTCCGCGCTCCCGTCTCGTGAACAACCCGATACAGACGCTTACCGATGCGAAGCGTTTTGGTTTTCAGTACCTGCCTGACCAGATCGCGACAGATACTGAAGCCGAGGGCCACGCCCCCAGCAAAAGATAACAGGATGTATGGAATCATCAGAACGCCCCCGCCTCAGTCAATTGCTGTAACAGTGAGTGTCCTTTTTCAGTGAGTTGATAGTTCTCCACACATCCTTTTGGCGAAACGTTAGCGACAAGATTCATACGTTCCAGTTTGGCGCGGGTCTTTGGCTTCCAGTTGGCGTAGAACTGTTTCCACTGGCTGATTTCACGCAGAGTTTCTTTCTCCCGTTTACTTAACATGATCATCCTTAATCTCCTTCAGTGTGTACGTGATATCTACAATGCGGTAAATGCGGCCGCGCCTCTGCATGACACCGGCTTTTACGTAATCGTTGATGCAGCTGGACATAACCAGACTGCCGATAACAATGCCGACGACCAAAAATACAATCATCCAGCCGAGCATCAGTCTTTATCTCCAATACGGTCTTCGGTATCTCGCAGACATTTCGGCCACTTCAGACGTGGGTGGCGTAAGCTACCGTCTGGCGTTTTCTCATGGCAGTGAACCTCGACGATGCGTCCACGATACTTCTCCTGATTGTTCCAGATTTCATCCAGGTACTTATGCTTGATACCGCTGGCACGAACGATGACGCCGTTCTCCAGACGAATCACTATCTTGCCCAGCGTATGTGCAAAGCCTGAGTCCGGGTCGCCTGGCTCGAAGTCGATGATTTCACCGTCTTCGGAATCCTCATCTTTCAGCTTCCACCAGCTGCGGGTACGCTTGAACTCGTAAACAGAATCCGGATCTTTGCCCATCTCCCCCTCTTCGTTCTCGTCCAGGCGCTTCATGAAGCGTTCGATAAAGTCTTCATGGCTATGGATGATGTAGAACGGATGCAGGTGAATATCTTGCGCGTAATCTTCCCCGCAAGTGTTGCGGAATAACGCCACCAGCATAGCCAGGCGCTCTTTCAGCTTCATGCCGGTCTTCAGGTACTCTTTGCTTTTTGCCTGAGCACGCCACTCCGGTAAGAAGAAATCGAAGATATGGTAAACGGCACCAATGGCTGTCACGTTCTTCTTGCGAAGCGCCGACACGGACTGGTTGAACGTACCTGCAGTACCCTCACCATCGAAAAAGATGTGCTTGAAACCGGAGAGTCTGCCTCGCTCAAGCATGGCTGGTTTAAGGTGATCGAGTGACGTAATCGGATTGCCGGTACGCGTCAAGAAGTTCACCTCTTCCTCGTCAACGATAACTTCGCAGATAACCCGGAGACCATCGAGTTTGAGGCTGCCGATCATTGGCCACTTGGCCTTTGGGTTTTGTTTAAATGGGTATTTGTCGCCTTTCTCCTTGTACGGAGACGCCAGCTGTACCTCAAACTTCGGAATTGGGTTTTCGAACACCTTGTTGCACAGGCTAATGCCGACGCCGGCTTTCGGATCTTTCAGCAGGAAGCGACGAAACACGTCCTGCCCGTCAGCGCACATTGAGGCAACGAGTGATTCGACAGCAGTAATGGCCGCGTTCCCGGTCAGTTCGCGCGCCGCCAGCTTCTCCAGCAGCTCGACTACCTTCTGATCGCTGGGTACGGAAGTATCGAGTGGCTCGGCCACTTTGTACTTCTTCACACCGAATCGAATGAATGGGTTGAGCATTAGCGAGACCATGCTCTGCTCAAATTCATCAAGGTTGGCCAGCGCCTCTTTCTTGGCGTTGGTTCCCATCGTTTTTATGGCATCCAGCTTGTGCTTTAGGGCGATCAGTTTTTCCATTAGTGTTTAACCTCCATCGGTCGCTCGGGAGTTTTCATGTGTTTTCTTTGGTTGCTTCTTCAATGAGTGCCGCGTACACGTCAGTGACGGGCGCCAGTGAATCGGTGGACGTGGTTTCGGGTTTGGCTGGTTCTGTTTTCTTCGTGCGTTTAACCAGACTGTTAATCGTCATGGTGTTGCGCTTCCGGGTAAGCGTTCTGGCGCGGTCGTTTTGCTCTTCCACTTCTTTGATAAGCGCAGCCATATCGATGAAGTAGAGCTGTTCGCCTTTGCGGATCTCTTCGACCATCATCTTCAGCGCCTGGCATTTGCCAGCAGCAATGGCCGCAGCGCAGGACTGGAACGATGTCGCCGGGAGACGCTTCTCTTTGTAGGCGAGGATGGTGTGCTGGCAGACTGTATAGCTGCAATGGGCCTCATGGCCGTTGATCTTCACTTCCGGACAGCGCAGCGAATAACCGTTGTTTCCGGAGATAGACGGGATTTTCGACAAATCTGTTCTTGTGGACATGCTTCTAACCGTAGTCGTGTACTTACTTATTAAGCGCAGTTTAAAAAAGCCCCACCAGGGGGCTAAATGGTTTTTCGAGGCTTACCAGGTCGCCCAGCCAGTCATTTTGTCCTGAGCGGCTTCGAACCGGTATGGCTCCAGTAAATCGTTGGCATGGTGGACGGCGTAGGATTTTGCCTCCTGTTTAATCATCGGCAGCTCGTTGGCCAGGCGTGCCACCTGCCCTGCAAAACTGGCGAGCACACCGTCACATGCCTGACCCGCGTCGACAATGATGCGCACCAGGTCTAAGTCGCTGCGGCACATATCGCAGATGATGCCGTATTCCACCTCACGAATGCGCTCAACGGCTTTTTTGGTATCGCCACTGACCACCAATTCCAGCAAACCAGGTGGTGTTGTCAGATCGGTAACGCGTTCAGTAACTTCAGGCAGTTCGACAATGCTCAGGAACGCCGCAATAGACGGATCATCCTCTACACCAGCCCTGCCTTTGATCGCGCGAAGAGTTGCGTCGACAATTTCCTCAAATCGTTCACCTTCATCACACACCGCCTGATTGGTGTAGACAACGCGGCCGTCGTACCATGCACCGGCACGTACTTCGACCGTTGCGTCCTTCATTTTGCGAGTGAACGCCACGAATGCCGCGCGTTTCTGTTTAACACCAGGCAGCTCTGGGGACTCTCCAAAACGAACCCATACCCGCATGTATTTCGAGCCTTCCCCAAGAGGTGCGGTGCTCACAGACGTGGCGATGTGCTCCAGCGCAGTTTGGATCGCCTCATCGATAATCTTCTGGCGCTCTTCTGTATCAATTTCTACGCCTGATTTGTCGATAATTTCGGTAACGGACTTCTGAATATCTGCTTTCATAAAGGTTCCTCAATTCCTTCGTCGAGCATATTCTTACAGAAAAATAAGTATGTATCTACTTATCATTAAAGGCGTGCAATTTATACAAGAGCTTTAATGCCGAGTACCTTGCTTTGTAGCTCCAACTGTCTGGAGTACGGCTTGGCACGATAATAGGCTTTTAGTATCTGCTCTGGCGTCGCGTCGCCGGGGTCGAGGCCTTCTTCGCCCAGACAGGCCACTTTGACATTCAGTCCGATGCTGGTGAGACGTTTGGCCGCTGACATGGTGTTGCGGATCGCTTGCTTTTCGCTGTCCCACATCATGATGACGTTGCGTAATCCACGCGCCTTGAGCGTCAGGAACGCGCCTAACTGATCTTCAGCGTCCTCATTCATATTTCCGGACAAGTGCATCCCGAACGTGCCAATTGGCTCTACATAATCCCGCAGCGTCTCTTCGTCGAAGATGGCTCGCTTCACGCCCATTACGTCAAATGCCCCTTCACACACAACGACCGTTTGTTTTCCGACTGCATTGTGGCCGTTGTAGAGAAACTTGCCAGACGCCGGCAGCTGCATGGGGAAGAGGTAACGGCGTTCTGCTGCACCGGTAATGTCACGCCCCTGGAAGGTCTTCATCACGCCATCCAGATCGTAAACCGGTATCAGGATGCGCATATCAAACACCTGCCCTTTGACCTGGTCTGTGTACGGATCGACGTATGCGTGCTTGCCTTCGACGCAGTAACGCAGATCAAAGTATTTGGCCAGCTCCGGGGAGATATGGCGCTCCACCAGATAATCAGGAAGACGACCGTCAATGGGGAGTTCGTAATGGCGCGGGAGAGCTACTGGCCCTTCGAGTTCAACCTTGCTGGCCAGCACGACCTCTTCCGTCTTCGGCGCCCATCCTTGTGAGATCAGCGCGTTCTGGACGTACTCTTCAAAATCGCGACGGGATTTGCCGCTGTAGTGCTTGAGGAAGACCAGCTTGTTGAACTGAATCTCTTCGGGATGATCACCAGCAAAGCATTTGCCGACGCCATTGGTCAGGTTGAAATAAACCTTCCAGTTTGAGCTGCCGCATACCGGACACTCCTTGATATTCACCTCACGTCCACGAGTACTGACGCCACCACGACGGTAGATGATTCCTTCCATATCGAGCCATTGTTCAAAATCCAGCTCGGTCAGTAATTCTTTCAAGTCGCTCACGTTCTTAACCCTACTTTTTGCAGGTAATATCTTGATAAGCCTCGGTATTTGAATACCATAAAGGCTCATGTGTTTTTTCTTTTGTGGCTTTGGCAAAAGAGAAAATTTGTTCTCTTATGGAGACCGGCGTGGAGAGCGTTTCTCCACGCCTTCTTTTTTTAGAGGACGTCCATAATGCGTTCGATGAATCGCATTTGTTCGAGGTTCTGCTTAACGCGGATGCTTACGCCGCCTTTCTGGTTACGTGAACCAGCGAAGTACAGACGCGCTTCGCCTTTCGCTTCTTCCTCTTCCGTTTTGTTGATCGTGATAACGAGGTCAGCGATACGCACCTTCTCGATGTTGTCCGCTGCGTGCATCATTGTAGCCACCTCTGAAGCACCACCTTCCCTGTTAGTCTGCGATGCAGTGATGCCGGCAACGTTGTGTTTGTCGTACAGCGCACGCAGGTCAGTGTAGATGCTGCGAATGTTGGCGCGGTCGTCGCGGAGGTCGTAGCTGGCACGCATCAGGTCAGCGTAGTCGACCACGACCATGTCGGGGATCATGCCATTGGCTTTCATGCTACCCAACATACGATCCAGATCTGCAGGCGACATGCTTCCGGACGGTCGTTCAACAATCCACAAGCTCCCCACGCCTTTCGTCGCGCCCAGCTCTGCCAGTTTGCGATGGACATCGTCGCGGCGTTCCACCAGCTTGGACATTTCGGTCTCAGACAGACGGGCGTCAAAGCGATCTGACAGAATGGATGTGTGAACTTCCAGCGACAGATACAGGACGTTGTAACCGGCAAGCGTGGCGTTGATGGAGAACTCACCCATCGCCGTCGATTTACCAGACTTCGCGAAGCCCATGAACAGCACCATTTCACGCTTTGCCCAGCCTTTCTGGTAAAGCAGCTTGTCGAGCAACGGTAGACCCGTTGTGATGCTGTTTGGCACGTAATCGTCGGATGCTTCATACTCACGCGCCTTGTAACGCTCTGCTGATTCAGAGAAATAATCGTAAATGCCGGTCGCTTCGTTAGAGCTGATTTGCTGGACTTTGGCCATGATTGCCATTGCGCCCTGGAAATCGCCCTTCTCTTTCATCTCAGCCGCTTTAATCAGCGCGTCGTCGAACGCTACGCTTTTGGCAAACGTCGCGACCTGGTCGACCATATACGCCGTGTCTGACAGCTTCTCAGCGAGAATCCGCTTAAACGCCTCAACGACGTCGGGGAACAGCTCTTCGCGGATCGTCTTATCGCGTTTGGCGCGTTTGAGCATGTCGAGGATGGCCGACGATGATGGTGCGCTCTTATACATTCTGTAGTAGCCCGACACCATGTTCACCAGAATGGCGTTGGCCGCATTGGAGAACTGGTTTGGAGCAACCAGATCACCGGCGCGAGTCAGAAACTCATGGTCGCGACAGAAGTAGGCTGCGAGTCGATTCTGGAAGTCGTCATCGAACTCTTCAGACAACCCTCGTCCTGTGTGGCAAAGTTCGGTCATATGCTTTCCTTTGGTGCTTAAACAATTTGTTTTCTAATACTAAAAAAGCCAAATAGGGGATCAACAGAATCGCCGTGCTTCTTCCAGTTCTTCCGGGAAGTGCGCGTAAATCACACGCTCAGGCACGATTTCCATCAACCAGACAGCGGAGAAGATGATGCGGACGCGTTTGTCTCGGGTAATGCCACGCAGACGCTCCAGAACCCACTCAAAATAGCGTTCTTGAATCGGGTCGTGTTGCATGTCGCCCAGATGCTTAAAACTCACCAGAGAGTCATCCAGACGGGTTACAGCGCGTTTGGCTAACTTCTGTTCGAATATCTCGATCAGCTCGGGCTGCCAGAGATGCTGGGGTCGCGGTAATTTATCCCACAGACGGCGTGCAGCTGCGGAGAGAACGGTAGAAATGAAGTAGTCATAAGAGCAGCAGTACTGGTCGGCAAACTGGCGAGCTTTCCAGAGAGACGTTTTGTTGGCCGTTGACTGCTCCTGATACGGCACACGTTTCAAACCGGTAGTGAATTGGGCCGTCTCATAGTGTTCGCGGCCATGCGACAGCATGATGTATGAGTACTGGCGCTTGTATACCTCAGTGAAGAGGCATGTGGCCATAAGCGGGTGCATGTCGCGGTAATCAAACCACTTTGTCTCGAACAGCTCCGCCTCATCCTTGCAGCGTGACAGCCCAATATTCTCGGCCACCCACTTGTCCATGACTGTGGTGTCCCACTCGGTCATGAAGTCGTACTGGTCGTTGTTAATAGTATTAAAGAAGATCTGGCTCATGTGCTCCGCCTGATAGGTAGCTACTTACTTATCATAATGGGCGAATCATAGCGACTGGTGACTGTTTTTGGAAGTGGAAACGGAAGGGAATGTGTCTGGGAAGTTGGCATAGAAAAAGACCTGCTTCCGTATAAATAATAATAAGTAACTTAGTATTTATATACAGAAGCAGGTTCTGAACTCAAAGCACCCACCAGATTCTGAGTACTGTCATGAAACACAAAAAAAGTGCATAATCCTTTCTAAACCTCAACAAAAGGCGACATGATGATATTGTACAAATACGTCCCAGAAGAAACTTTAAAACTGTTTTTTGATCATGACGCAACCAGCTTCAAATTTACTCCAGTTGGTCAGTTCAATGATCCTTTCGAAACATACGGTGTATCGTTTGCCTCTGAAGATAAAGACTCGCTAGCGCATTTGACGTTTCGCTCAAAGATCAATTCAGACCTAGCCAGTCTATGCTTATCAAGATCACCTTTAGAAGTCCTAATGTGGTCTCACTATGCTCAACACCACAGAGGTTATGTTGTTGGCATTGATACCGAATTAGCAGGGTTTAACGATGAGAATCTTTGTTTAATCACTGCGAATGAAGGGGGTATTGATTATCTCGATGAGCGAGACAAATCCAGAGTCATCATCTCCGATAAAAACTTTAAAAACAAGGATATAGTTAAAAAGGTCTTATTTAGAAAAAGCCAACATTGGAAATATGAGAAAGAAGTTCGAATTGTTATTGAAAGTGACAAATTGATACCTATCGGTGATGATGAAGAAGATAGGTTTTATATATACAAGGCACCAGGCACAAATATTATTAAAGAGATATTCATAGGAATCAGCAATGATGATTTTGAACTTACAGCACTCGAAAATGATAATTTAAGAAATGCCATTTTGGATAACAATATTAAAATCCAAAAATGTTGTTTCAAGAGGGGAACTTGGGACTTAGATAAAACTGATTATGATATGAGTCTGCTTACTGATTGGCCTAGCGCTGATTTTGGTATTCTTGCCGGTGTGATATCAGCATTCGAAAAAAACGAAATTTGAGATGAAGCGAACACAAGCGGTTTGTGTTCACTTCATCTAACTAGCCTTTCTTCATCAACTCACGCTTGATTTCATCGGTGCGCATCGTGACGTCGGCAGCGGTGATCGCCTCGTTCAGTTTCACGATGTCCTCGATTTCCTGCGGTGACTTCTCTGCCAGATGGAAAATGGCTGCACGAATCACGTCAGAACGGGTGAACTTCTCGAAACGAGGGATGAACTTCATCATCTCCAGCAGATCGAAGTACTCGTCTTCCAGCGACATTGTGCGGCTCTTAATCTTCTCTTTCCCACGAGTCGGACGCCCCTGCGGTCTGACTGGCTGGCGCATTGGGGTGCTGCTTTTTACCGGTTCTTCCGGATCTTTGCGCTTTGCAAGGTCTCCCATTCTCATGGACATTATTCTTCCTCCAGACTCATGATGTAATCTACAAACTCTTCGAACTCGGCTTCTGCCTTCTTATCGCGTTCGGCGCCAGTCATTTCAAAGATAGAACGACCTGCCTCTTCCGCATCGTCATAAACGTTACGGTTGTACAGGTTAACCGGCGCAGCCTCGATGCCAAATGTCTCGACAATTTCTTTCGCCGCCAGAATACGTGACGCCTGGGAAGGCAGTGACGGACACTGGTTCACTACCGCGCGGATCTTCACAGTCTCGTTCACGTTGCGAACGTTGTCGATAATCGGGTCGATATCACGCAGGGATTTCAAATCACGACGCTTAGGGCGAAGCGGGATAATGATGAAGTCTGCCAGCAGCATCGCTTGTCGCTGAATTTCGGAGTCAAAACCACCCGCATCAATGACGACGTAATCGTAGCGTCCCTTCAGCGATTTGATGTGTTTGACGATGTCGTCCTGAACGTATGCGAACGGGATTAGCTCAAGATCTTCGTTCTGGCGACGGTCTTCGCACCAGCTCGTTGTGGTGCGCTGAATATCAATGTCGGTGACGTGAGTCTTCTTTTTCTTTTTAACTTTGAGGCATACCGCAATTTGCTGGGCAACGGTAGATTTGCCTGGGCCGCCTTTTGTGCCGCCAACCACAATGATCCTGGTCATTGGTGAGTTCCCTTTGCGTGAATTATTGTCGTATGAAACAACTTGTTTTCTTATATGCGATATAGCCTAAATGCCTACGGCTACGGTGTAAAGGTGAAATGATAGGCAGTACGGGTGTTGGCTCACAGGACAAACAATCAGTTGAAAGTTTGTTCGATTGGCTTTATAGTTCTTGTACGGAAAGATGCCGTACAAAGAGTGGCGTAATCCGTCTACAAAACTAAATGCGAAAAACTGAAAACTGAAAACTGAAAACTGAAAAATCGACTATAGAGATGCCTCGCGAGTCAAGGCGTGGGGCTAGGAGTACAAGCATGTCAGCACTGAAAAAACAGCGCATCGATCTCAGATTAACCGACGACGACAAGAGCATGATCGAAGAAGCTGCGGCAATGACCAACCAGACAATTACTCAGTTTATGGTTGCCAGTGCCTCTGAACGTGCTGCGGAAGTGATAGAGCAACATCGTCGCCTGATTCTTAGCGAAGAGTCATGGAATATAGTGATGGATGCCATCAGTAACCCGCCTGCACCGAATGATAGGCTGAAACGAGCTGCCGAGCGTCTACAAAGCATGGAGTAAGACGTGGCCAACCTGACCATTGAGATGTTTTCAGAAGAGGCTGTATATGATTTCTCATGCTTCGACTGCGGAGAAACGTCTCTCAATGATTTTCTTAACAATCGCCTCGCCCAGCAACACAGCGGGCGTATATTACGCGGATATCTGCTTCTGACGAGAGATCCGATACCGAAAGTGATGGGGTTTTACACGTTGTCCGGGAGCTGCTTTGCAAGAAACACGCTTCCTTCCAACACTCAACAGCGTAAAGTCCCCTATTCCGACGCCCCAAGCGTTACGCTCGGTCGTCTGGCAATAGACAAAAGTATCCAGCGACAAGGGTATGGGGAAACGCTGGTGGCACATGCGATGAAAGTGGTATACCGGGCTTCCCTGGCCGTTGGGATCTACGCTTTGTTTGTTGACGCCAAAAATGAGAATGCGATGCGGTTTTATAAGCAGTTAGGCTTTACCCCTCTTACGGGTGATAACGCCAATTCGCTGTTCTATCCCACAAAAGGCATTGAGAAGTTGTTTGGTGGAAAATAAAGAAGCCCCTCGATTGAGGGGCTGTTTTAATTCAAGGCTTGTCTGTCCTGCCAGTTGCACAATCGCTCTCCCATCGTGTTATGGAAGAGGATCTCGCGTTCCGTCTCTTCGGTCATAAAGTCGTCGTTACTGACATAAATAGGGTTTGCTGCATCGCAGAACAGCACGCCGGAAGTCTGTGTCTTAATCACGCAGCCACTTATCATGCAGCTCGCGATGAACAGCAGAAGCATCTTTCCGCCGCACTTCATTAAGTGTCTCATTTTTGACGTCCACTGTGCTTTGAAGCCTTTTCCTGTCCTCCTGTCTGGCCTTCTCTTCGATTGCTTGCCGGGCCGCACGATCTCCCATCGTATAAGCACCGACAAGCACGAAAAGAACGGCAGCCAGAGTCATCAGAGCAAACTTCAGCTTTGAAAATAGGCTGCCGGTCATATCAGACCATCCCGTTCTGGTGTTTTCGCACCTGTGACCAGGCGATAAAGCCGGCCACCACAATGGTAGCAATACCGAAGATGATCCGAACCGTATCACCACTGGTGATGTGTCCCTGCGCCTTGTCCATTGCCGCAGAGACCTGTGGCATGACGTCGGCCAGCTGTGCCAGACCAATTCCCGCCGTAACGGTCGCACCGGCAGTTTCTTTGGTTACAGGAACAGCCTTCACGGTTTTCACCGGCTTAACGACACCAGCGCGACGCAGACCTTCCTCAATAACTTCTGCCGCATACCAGGTGTTCGGCGTTTTGAGCGGGCCACGGCCATTTTCATGACGGATAATCGCCTCCACCAGCGGACGCAGAGTGTCGTAGTCGTGCAGATCGATAATCATGTCCGGGGTCACGCCAACGGCTTTAGATACCTCGTTCACGTAAGCTACGGTGTTGTTTTCATGCGGAGGCGCCCAGCGTTCGATGACTTCGCGGATCGTATCGATGCTGGAGCCATCCTTCGCGCGGCGCTTGTCGTGGTAGGTAATGAGCGTTACTGCCAGCGCCCGAATCCCCCATACGGGATCTTTGAACGTGCAGAAACGCGGTTCGGCAGGGTTGTCAATTAACCCCTGCCACGGCGAACCTTTGTCGAGGTTGCCAGGGTTGTTATTACGAATGCCTCTCGGAGTTTTCATCCTTGATCTCCTGTTATTGCAGTCCATTCTTCACGCCATAAGCGGCCAGACCCAGCAGCAGCGCGGTAATCAGGAACGACGTTATCTTTGAGATAATGCCGCCAAAGAACCCGCTGGAGATGGCGTCTAGCCGATTAAGTAGTTTGTCCAGGTTGGAGTGCTGAATGCTGTGTTGCGAAGGCGTCATATCGCCAAAGTAGGTTTTGAGCTGGTCGTTGACCCCCTGGCCAATTTCCTCACGTAACTCCTTACCTAATTTGCCGACAACTTCACGCGCAACGATAGCGGCAATGCGCTCTACCTGCTCTGGCGTTACGCCTGCCATCTCGTTCGACATTATTTCCTCCATGAATCGTCAAATCGGGATGGCTGTTTTATACCACAAATTACCATTACATGGTAGGTAAGTACTTACACACAAGCACCATAAATTGCACCGACTTTAGTCCATGTAGGCGCGTTCCCCGTGACAGCCTTACCCGCCGACGTTAGAGAGCGTTTTGTGCCAGCCGGTCTCCTGGTCGATTTTGGCACGCAGGCCGAGCGCGCGGGCGGTCGCCCATGCAATATCGGTATCGTTCGCCGTGGTGTCCGATGCCAGAAAATCAGGGTGAATGACCATCAGCTCGCGCTGGCTGAAATTCTCACGGTAGGCGATGGCTTCGGAAATGGTCTTGCAGCCCCACGCGCTGATATAGCCAAACGCGCGCAGGCTCTGACAGGTCGCCGCGAGCGCGGTCGCCACTTCCAGAGAATCCAGCCCCGGCACGCCGAGAATGCGCGGCTTGACGCCGGTGACGGTTTTGGCGGTCAACAGCGCTTTAAGCCCGGTGTATTTGCCGTTTTCGTCGGTCGTGCCGATGATGTTGGAAATGGTTTCTTTCTGCGCCGCTTCCGGGTCGTCAGGGTCTTCAATACCTTCGGCAACGCGCACAACCACAACGACCGGCTTGCACTGGTCGGCAATGGCTTGCAGGGATTTTGACAGGGTGCCGAGCTTACCGGCTTTACCGATAGCGTTCTGCACGCTGGTAATCAGCACCGGCTCATTTAGCGGGAATGTGGAATCGTCAGCATCGCTGGCGGTGCAGACCATGCCGATGATAGCCGTCGAAACGGTGGAAATGGTGCGCGTGCCATCGTTAATCTCGATGACCTCGACGCCGTGATGATAGTCGCTCATCCGTTTAACTCCGTGGTTAAGGGGTGCAACTATTTTCTGTTGTGTGTGAGGTGTGAGAAACGAAAGGCCGTTGGGGGAGTGACAGCACAACGCGCAGTGACCGGTTGCCATGTGAGGAAAGCGTCATTGATCGTTATCAGCGATCAATCACAGTTAATTGATCGCTGATAACCATTATCAATGAATGGGTATTGTCGCTATCGTTTCGCCATTAACGAGGAAGCGATAATGACGATTTTACTCTGGATTGTTGGTGGTCTGGCTGCATGGTGGCTCTTTGGCTTTTGCTGGCTCAGACTGTTTGTCGGTGATGAAACAGACAAAGATTATGAAGAATGCCCCTATGATTAAACCCGCTCAGTGCGGGTTTTTTATTACTCTGTTAACGGCGATTCAGGCCATTCAATTTCGTCAGGCTCACTGGTATCAACCCGGTTAAGTAAAACCCGGTATTTCTTCCACGCCGACAGGCTCGCCATTTCGTCATCTGTCGCCATCGACAAATCGACCGCATCCTGCAAAGGGGCTATGGCCTGAGCTGCAACAGACAAGAGCTGCGCCTTTAATGCCTCAGCATTTTCGATAGCTTCCTCGCGGGTAGGCGGTTCGATGTCGACCCATTCCATACATTCTGATTCAACATTGTACTGAGGCGCTTTCCGGTCAGGTGAAACCATAAAAGCTTCATATTCGTCATCGGATATGATCATCAGATCAGCCGGTACTGAAATATCCTGAGCCTGATATGTCTTAACAGTTTCCTCAAGGTAAAAGCTTTTTTCTGTATTACTGAAATATTTCTTCATATCAATATCCCGACACGATAAGTGAAAATGTTCCGTTACAGTTTCGGGTCTGGATTTTCACCTGATTTTTATTGACCGGCGTGCACATATAATATGAGTCGGAGTTGTTGCCACCCGAACCATAAAAACTGACCCCTGTACCGAGAATGCCGTTAGGGAAAGATGTAGGCAGTGTCACGGTTACAGTGGCATTATTACCGACAGCAATATTTCTTACTGCCTGCATAAAGACAGCGCCGTTGCCGTGCGTGTAGTAAGCACTGTTATTACCTGTCGTCGTTTTACCGACCCCATAACGCGCTTCCGATTCTGCTTTGGTATAGGCCTGACCTGCCGGGGTATAATTGCCCTTTGGCTGATAGGTATTTTTTAAATAGGCATCAAGCCATTGATTGCCCCATTTTGAGCCAAATATATTTCCATCAGCAGCAAAGCGTGCGCTCCCTCCTCCTGCCAGTACTTCACCACTGGAATAAACAATACTTCCATTGATTCGCCCATTTACGACTAACTGAACACCGTTTGAGGGATGACGCTCAATGTAAGCTTTCCAGCCGGCATCATCTGCAAACTCTATCCTGTTGCCGCGACTCGCATCACCGCCCCAGTAAATTCGGCCGTTTCGGGGGTTGGCGCCAGTTTTCTCAGACGTGATACCACTACCGTTTTTAAAGGTGAGAGTGCTGCTTACTGATGCGCCTGCATTCATGTTGAAGAGCATATAACTCGTTATGCCACTGTTCAGGAATCGCATAACCTGCTTGCTGTTGGCATAAACATCCAGCACACCATCACCGTTCTGTTTGAAACCGGTGTCATTATCCCCCAGAGCAATAGAGTTCCCCCCAAGGCCGCTGACCACGCCCAGCCCAAGACCGCCGTTAACGACTGCACCATTACCCAGCGTCACTCTGCCGTTGGTGAGGTCGATATAAAGCGGGCGTAGTCCACTTATACCGCCATTTTCTCCCTGGTCTTTTGCTGTCGGAATTAGGTAAAAATTATTTTCTGAACGGCGAAAAATCATACCGTATGCCGCATCGTAAATGCGCAACGCATCAGCAGTGCGAATCTTAAGCCCCCCGGTCATTGTATCGCCGCCCTTATTCACTGCACCAATATCAGCCGCAGTAGGTTTGAGAGCAGTGTTGTAATCTCTGCGCCAGGCAGGGGCATACGCGCTACCGTGATTAATATAGGTGAACTGAGCACAGGCAATCCCACCACCGGTAGTCGTTGTAGGCGTAGTAACTCGGATGGTCATTGCGCCTTCGGTACCTAAAACCTCGATAACCGCACCAGCAAGACAGATATTACCGACACCTGTATCAGTGATAATTTTATTGTCGGCATATGACCAGGAACCCTTCATCATCCAGTACGGCACTTCGAAAGCACCACGCTCCTTCAGCCATGCGATAAATTCAGCGGTAGTCCAATTGCCAGCCCCTGTGCTGTAAGACGCGCTAAACGCTTGCGCGGCCCCAACATCTTTCGCTGTGGGTTTATGAGCAGTTGTGTAGACCTGCGCCCAACCAGACCAGTTCGCTCCCACTGTATCACGGCGAGAACGAATATAAACCGGCGCATGAGCGCCATCTGACCCACTCCAGCCAACAAGCAGCTCGCCCTCACCACTTGCTTGTGCGCCTTTCATATGCAGGATGTTGCCGTAGCTTGTCGGATAGCCATTGTTATAGGCTTCGTACATCTGAATGCCTGGCATTGCGCCCTGAACATTCCCCTCCAGTGCGCTAATGCGCCCACGAGACACCAGTGTCGGGATGGTAATGTTGGCAGAGCCATCGAACGTTACACTGTTAATTGTCCGTGGCGTTTGCAGTTTGGTTGCAGTGGCGGCATTACCAGTGGTGTTCTGATTACCCTGAATATTTACACCAGGCAGATTGATATCGGTAGAGCCATCAAAACTAACACCACCAATATGGCGAGCGGTTTGAAGTACGGTCGCAGTGCTGGCATTACCCACCAGCGAACCGGTAATGGAGCCATCCTGATCAGAAATGACGCGATGGTAGACAGTCCCTTCTACAGCGTCTTCAGGCAGCGTATCCACAACCTCAAGTACTTCCAGAGTTTCGACCACAGCACCGGCAGATTGCAGGTTGACGACCAGCTTCTGAGAGCCAGCACCGGCTTTGAGGTAAATGTCGTAATTATCGTCAGTCGTGTTAACGGTAGCTACAGTCAACACAGCCGAATCCATAGTGCGATAAGCGACCGCATTCAACGATTTCGGATCGCCTGCAGCAGTTCGCAGCACAATATCGGCCATTGCAGCAAGCCCTGGCTGCCCGGCTTCGTACCCTGCCCCGCCGATCACTTCGATGTATACGGTGCTGGTCGACTGTGGCATACGTGCCGTGGACACTTTCACCCACTTCGGCGCATCGGTAGCCATGTCCATTTCAGCCGAAGTCCCTTTCCATTTCACACTGGCAACACTGGCCTGGGCGTTCTGGGCGTACTCATAAGCCTTCGTTTCTGATTCTTTGGCATTCAGTTCAGAAGTTTTCGCCCCGGCAGCCGCATCGGTCGCCTCAGTTGCTTTCGTGGATGCCAGAGCAGCAGAGTCAGAGGCTTCTTTGGCTTTAGCTTCAGCCACTGCCATCGCTTCGGTCGCAGTCGTTGCGGAAGCAGCAGCCTCACCTGCGGATTTGGCAGCAGCTGTTGCAGATCCTTCAGCGGCGGTCTCAGCAGACTTCGCGTTGGTTTCAGAGGTTTTGGCGGCTGCGGCAGATGCCTCAGAAGCTGTCGCCTGTTCACTGGCAACGTTGGCCTTCTCTGTTGCAGTTGTGGCCGAATCGGCAGCCGCGGTAGCGGATTTGCTCGCAGCATCAGCACTGCCAGCTGCGGCAGCGGCACTTTCCACTGCGTGGGCTTCTGAGTTCTGGGCAGCCGCTTTTGATGCTTCGGCAGCCGTTGCGCTCTCCGATGCAGCTGTCTCGGACGCCTTTGCATTGGTCTCCGAAGTTTTTGCCTTCTGTTCGCTGGACGCAGCAGCATTTTTACTCGCTAAAGCGGCGTCAGCAGACTCACCTGCAGCGGTGGCGCTTTCTGAAGCGGCGTTCGCGCTGGATGCGGCAGCTGACTCGCTGGCAGCAGCAGCCTTCTGTGATGCGTCGGCGTTGGTTTCTGACGTTTTGGCAGCCGCAGCACTTGCCGCCGACTCACCGGCGCTCGAAGCAGCATGGGTTTCTGATTCCTTAGCCGCATTTTTTGAGGCCAGCGCATCAGCTGCACTGCCAGCGGCGGCCTGCTCTGAGGCAGAGGCATTGGTTTCAGAGGTTTTGGCAGCAGCAGCAGAGTCAGACGCAGCAGACGCTGAAGCAGAGGCTTCGGACGCGCTGGTCGCAGCCTGAGTTTCAGATGCTTTCGCCGCATCTTTGGATGCCGCGGCACTCGTGGCTGATTCTCCCGCTTCAGTCGCTTTGGTAGACGCTGTCGCGGCAGACGCAGCAGCTTCTACCTTGAAGCTCTCAGCATTGGTTTCAGACGTTTTGGCAGCGGAAGCGCTTGCACCGGCAGCGTTTTCTGATGCAGCAGCTGCGGCAGCACTCTGGCTTGCTTCGGTGGCTTTGGTAGACGCTGTATTGGCGCTTTCCGCAGCGGCCGCGGCACTGGCAGCAGCTTCCCTGGCCTTGTCGCCAGCGGCATTGATAACGTCGGCGTTATCCGTATACCATTTCTGGTTTGCGTTATGCTCATCGACGATTTGGGTGAGCGATTTAACCGTTACCTCAGTACCATCCTCGCGTTCGAGTGTCACTTCATCAATGGCAGTTAACCAGCTTCTCATTGTCTTCGAGTCGGCTGACATTCGGGTCATCAATGCTGTAAAGCGGGCGCTGAACTGGGTCAGATCGCCTTCATAGGTAGTGATGATCCGGCATGGGACCTCATTCTGGGTCTCACCAGTGTACTGCTCCATGAGTGTCAAGCGGGTGTCATTTAGCACGCGCTTAATTTCGTACAGCCTGTTATCGGGTCCGATGACAATCATACCCGGCAATACACCATTGGCTGTGACGTTCCAAAACGTACCAGTGCCCTCAAGTGTGTCACTTCCCTTTGTAAATGTGATAGTACCTTCCCTGTACCACATATTCGCTCCTTGAAAGTACGGGCATTCCCGCCCACATAAGTAAGTGCATACCTACCATTGTAATCAATGAATTGTCACCGAACCAGATATTTTATATAGCATTAGAATTCCGGTGAACTGGAGATATCCTCTATCGCCCCTGTTTGGAAACTGAACTGTCAGATTTTGGGTCGCGCCATACGACGAAGCCGGTATCCTTAATAACAAGTTATTCCATTTTTTTGTAGAATCGCCACTTGAACCATCGTTTCCTGTGTCATATTGGAAAACGATCGACTCATCACATCTAATTGTGACGTTCTGTCGCCAAAGGGTATGCGCAGCAGTTGTCCCTAAAAATAAAAAAACTCTTTCGAAAGGTGCACCATGTATGGTTGCAATTGGGTAACGCGTACCCGAGCTAGTGCCAGTTGTATTTCCCCAAACCTTATCGGTCAAATTGGATGATGCTGTAATAATGTCTCCATAGATGTTTTCAGCGAATAGCTTTTTAACAGTACATGTCTCATCAATTACGACATTACTCATCCTTCCCGTTGTTGCAATAATCTCCCCTCTGGCTTTGATGTTCTGAAATTCAGAAGAGCCATTTTTGTTTATATTCCATCCTCTGACACCGCTTTGAAAGTCGTTAGACTGAATGAACTGCCCTATTTTTGCATTATCGATAGTGCCATTTTGTATCCAAGCTCCGCTCATATATGCCACACCGTTTTCAATGACGAAAGGCGTTGTAACCTTTCCATTCACTGAGTTCACCAATCCAAAACGGTCGGCTTGAACAAGGAATTGAGACAGACCAGTGCTGTCGATCCCCAACGCAATGCCGGCAACATACTTCTGCCCACCGCTTGTCGATGTCTCCATCTTAAGCGTCCAGGCTGTAGAGACTTTTTTATTGGTGTCCGCAATAGCTGTCGCCTGTTGTTTAATCGTTGCAGAGTTACCGTCAACAGAGGCTTTTAGCGTATCGATACGTGATCCCAACGCCCCATCAGCATTTGCCCTGGCGTTCGCCTCGGACGTAACTGCTGCATTAATATCCTTGCCAGTCTGGGCTTTCAGGCTTGTGATCTGCCCGGCCAGCGCCGAATCGGCATCGGTACGAGCTTTAGTCTCAGTAGCAACCGCTGCTTTGATGTCCTGCGCAGTCTGAGCCTTTAACGTGCTGATCTGAGTTGCCAGTGCGCTATCTGCGTTAGTACGCGCTTTCGTTTCACTGGCAACTGCCGCCTTAATATCCTCACCCGTCTGGGCCTTGAGGCTGGTAATCTGTTTGGATAATGCCTCATCCCCCGAAGCTCGGGCGATCTGCTCTTCGGTAAGAGCCGCACTAATGTCACCTTCTACCTTCGCCTGCAGTGACTTAATCTGCCTGGACAGGGATTCATCCGCAGTGGCTCTGGCCTCCTGCTCAGAAACAATGGCCGCAGAAATATCATCATTGATCTGGGCTTCCAACTTGGTGATTTGTGTTGCGATCGCCTTATCAGCCTCTACGCGAGCCGTTGTCTCTTCCAGAATCGATGCCCGGATGTCCTCACCAATTTCTGCGCGGATCTCTTCCACTTTTGAGGCCATTGCAGACATATCGTCGGCAAACGTCTTCTGAGTGGTGGCGATCTTCGCGTTATTGACCATTTGCTTGTGCTGGTCTTCATCCTGACGCAGAGCGAGGTCAATATTGGTTTTGGCCAGAGCCTCGATATTGGTCGATACTTCCGCGCTGGCGCGTTCGACTTCGGCAACGGTCTTTTTCATCTCTTCGACGGCGGCAACGCTGTCATCGACGGAGGATTTCATTGCCTCAATCTGTTTGGCATTTGCCTTATCGCCTTCGACACGGGCTTCACGCTCTTCAGCAATCAGCGCGGAGGCATTGTCGAGCGCAGCGTGTGCCGCTTCCACAGCACCTGCAACGGCTTTGCTCTGCTCGGAAACGGTCTCCTGCAACTCAACCAGAGCCGCATTAGAGTCCTCAACCTGTTGCAGCGCGTCGTTGACCTTGTCCAGCGTGCCAGAGACTTCATTTTTGAGGTCGTTCTGGGCCTGTTCAAGCCGACCGCTGGTGTCTTCCAGTTTGCTGTCCAGATCGGCAACGGACTGATCAAGCTCTTTCAGGCTTTCTTCCATCTGTTTGTTGATGGCGTCGACCGCATCCTGAGAGGCTTTTGAGTCGATTTCCTCCAGCAGCTCCTGCCCCAGCTCAGAAGAAGTGATCTTCCCGGTAAGGAACGAGAGGACGTCTCGTGTCATCGCTTCCGTACCCAGATTGGAGTTCGGCGGACTTAACATGCCACGCTTGTTCACCGCGCGAACCCAATAGTACCAGGTCTCGCTATCCCCCAGACCGGCATGGGTGAACGTGGTGCTGGCAGCCTCTGCAATCAACTTTGCCGTTTCCAGATCGTTGGTCTGGGAGGCGTACACGTTGATGTGATCGAGGTCGATTGAGTCCGGGTTGACCCAATTCAGAATCACGTTGCGGTAGTCACCAACGGCCGTCAGAGAGGTAGGAGAGCCTGGCGGCGTCATCGTACCTTTCACCTGGTAAACGGTACTGATGATGTCCGTCTTCTTGCCGCTGAACGAAACCGCATAGAGCTGAATGTCGTATTGGCCATTCTCGGCAATATTGAGGATCTCGAACTGCTCTTCGGTAACGCGTGCGGACTGCCAGTTAGAGACGTTGTTCTCATCGGAACGACGCCAGCTGATCCAATATTCCGCAGACTTACCTTCCCAGGTGGCAACGAGCTTGATTGAGAGGTTGCCCGGACTGGAGATATACGTCCCTTCCGTCACCTGCAGGTTGGTCGGCTTCGAATAAGTCGGGTCGAGAACGGTGTTGTTCTCGGGGATCAGCGTCGCGCCGTTGTCGATGGCTTCGTACTTCGATGCGTTATTTTGGACAACGGTAACGTCAAACGTCCCCTGAGCCTCGCCCTGGGCAACGTTGATAACACGCACGCGCATTGGCTCCAGATCTGGCTCGGTAATCGTCCAGACGCCATTCATAACCGGCATATCACCGGAATTGAGCGCTTTGGAGAAGGTCACTTTGGTAATGTCTTCCCCGGTCTCAAGAATATCGCGCTCAACGATTTCTCCTTCCTGATTCAAGATCCGGATGTAGCTACCAGCCTTATTCAGCGTAACCGGTGCGTCGAGAGTGATGCTGTTCTTTGTGAACGCCACAATGCGGCCAGAGTTGCGTTTACCAGCACGGTATTTGTTCTGGATCAGCACCGTTTCGCCCGGCATCAGGAAGGAAGCATCCAGCCCTGCCGTAAAGCTGATAACGTCAGATTCCATGCGTGCGGTATACAGCAGCCACAGACCGACACGATGCGCCTGGCCACGGCTGGTACAGCCGAACGCAACCACTTCGGTTTTGCGCTCGCCATAACGACGCATCGCCTCCTGGTCTTCGACGTACTCGATGTTCTGCTTGTAGCCGTCTTCCTTGTTGTTGTAGGTCACAAGAGCCACTGACGGACGGTCTTTACGCGCAGATCCCTTGTAGCTGAACATGCCGTCTTTGACGTTCGCGTTGGTGAACATCATGACCGGATCTGACGGACTATCCTGCATGACGTTAACCATGCCGCCAGCCCAGAAGACCATACCGCGGAAGGCGCCAGCGATATCCTGAATCAGTCGGTACGCATCCTGACGGCTGGTGATCTGGGTGTTGATAGCGAAGCGCTTCTCTTTACCCCCGAAGCCATTGTCAATTTCTTCATCGCAGTAGCGGCCAATCTGGTAGATCTGCCCGAGATCAATCATGGACTCAGAAACGTACTGCCCCAGGCCATAACGAGCGTTGGTAAGCAGGTCGAAGAGAATCCAGGCAGGGTTGGAAGATGACAACAGCTTGAATGTGCCATCCCATACGCCGATATAGGTGTTTGTGTGTTCGTCGTAGTTGGACGGGACGCGGATCTTCAGACCACGCACCAGATACGAACGAGACGGCATCGAGCTGCCGAACTGCTCTGAGTTGACCTTGAGGCCGACCAGCGCGGAGTTCGGGTAGTTCATCGGTGTATCGACGATCTCACCGACAGAGTCCACCCACGTATCGTTAAAGATGTACTGAGTGTTGCTGTCATCGGTCAGACGAAGCACGCGAACCTTGTAGGCACGGCCTGGCTTGGGCAGTTTTAGTTCATAGCTGCGGTAGTAGACGCCCGTCTTTTTTGCCGTCAGCGTAATTTCGGAAGTGCTCTCCCCTTCTGCGATGGCGTCCTTGAAGGCATTATCGCCATTGGCAATCTGGAATTTGTACTTCACGGTCGTACCGTTGGTATCACCGGTCTTTTTGTCAATGCTACGCAGAGACGGGAACTTCAGAATGACGCGGACACGGTCTGCCTCATCGTTATCGATGGCAATCGTAACGTCGTGCATTCTTTTCAGCTGGATGTTGACTGACTTCGGCGTTTCAACGAAATCGAACCCGGACATCGGCGTCTGGTCTTGTGAACCATCGCGGAAGTCCCAGGTGATACCGCTAAAGTTTGGAGATCCGTCTTCGTTCAGGATTGGCAGGTCATCAACGAAGATCGACTTTGCGCCATCCACCAGCCCGCCAATGACACCCTCCCCGAGCAGGTCGAGGATGGACGCCATAGCACGCGAGTTTACGGTATCGTCAGCTTCAACCGGCGTGCGGCTGGAGCCACTGCTTTTCTTTCCGCCTGCACCTGCAATCAGGAGAGGCAGTCTCTTCTTCTTGAACTGTTCCATGTTCAAAAAATTCCCTTATTACTAAAGCTGGTCGATGGTGATCGAAGAACTCACGACCTGAGAGCCGACCAGAATTTCCTCACCATAAATGAGCTGAACGGGGTTGCCCTGGTTTGTAGTGTTTTGTGGCCCATCAAAGTAAAACGAGTTCGAATTATCTGCCTGTCTGACGCTGTCATTGGTTGCCTGGGGCGAAATTAGCTGAGAAATACCGCCCATCATCAGCGACAAGCCAAGAGGGACTAGAGCAGGCATAATAAAAGCAGATATGACCATCAACGCAGCCCCTACTACTGTTTGAAACCAGCCGAATGCAGAGCCACCGCTACCTCGGGGAACCGGCGTGATGCGGATTTTCGCGATGTTGTCGGACTGTCCCATCATTTGAAATTCGCTCTCATCAACCGACCACTTATGCCCCTGCTTATTGGTGATCTGGATGTGATACTTGTCGTAGGTCTTCATGTTGCGCTTCATCCAGGCTTTTAAGCCCGGACGATTGGCTTCGACCAAATCCAACGCCTGTTTGGTGTTGCGCACTTTTAAATGCCAGTGGCGGCCAAAATGCCTTGCCATCGGGCCACCAAGTTGCACATGAACTAACTCAGACACGTTTCATCTCCCTTGAGTAAGTCTCTGTGACGCAGGTGGTGCGTCGTGTGTTTCTGGTACATGCCACCGTAATAAGCGCGACAGCTCAGACGGTCGATCTGGTGGTGCAGAATCATTCCATCTCCTATGTACACCGCGCAGTGGTCAGGCATCTTTCCGTACTGAATGAAGAAGACGTCACCACGCTGGGGTTCCGTCCCCGGCGCCAGACGAACAAGTCCTTCATTGCGGTAGTTCTGATCGAGAATGTCGGTATCGCCCGTGTACCACGATGGAATATGCAGGTGCGGGTTCGGATTCAGCTCGACGTTGAACTCACGCTTCAGATAGTCGCGGCACAGCATCCAGCAGTCGAAGACACCAAACACATAGGGTCGTCCCAGATAAGGCATCTCAAAGCCGTCTGGGGTGATCACATTCATCTCACTGAAGTGAAATGGCGCATCGCCCTCGACGTTCTTGCGAACAGCCAGAATTAGCCACGGAACTTCCGTTGCCTCGCATCCGGCGCGGTCGGCGTCTGACGCTTCAGCTGATTCGTCAGTGTGGGAGTGCCAGATGGCAACCACGTCTCCTGTATCTTCCGCTGCGATAATGTCGTCAGCGTGCATAACAAACGTGTTTTTCGGGTTTTCCGACACGTTCCTGGCTTCCATGAAGCGATATTTGTCACCAGTGGTACGCACCAGAAAGCCACACGCTTCATTCGGGTAGCGTTTGATGGCTGTCAGATAGATTTCCTGCATAACGTCCGAACCAAGCTCCGGGAAAGCTCTATTACCCATAACGCGTTGCTCCAATGAACCCGCCAAAGTGGATTACGCCATTGGCAAAGTAGTTACGGCGTGCGTTGCATGAGTCGTAGCGTTTCGTGCAGTAATCCGCGCCTGACATGGTGGTTTGCTGGTTGTTTTTGTCAAAGTACGGGCCGGTGTAGCCGCATTCTGGGCCGCGGTATTTCCACGGGCAGGTGTTTTTGATGATCTGGCGGTAAGGCAGTTGCACACCCATCAGATCGAACACACTCGACAGCTCAAACTCGACAACCTCATGGGTTTCGAGAGTCTTCTGTTCGATGAACCACATCTCATCCGGGAAGTGCTGGTTTGGATCTGCGGTTGGATTCCCGTCTTTGAAGTTGGCCGCGTCGAGAAAACGCGCCAGCGTCATCTTGCGTATGATCCGGCAGCCAACCAGATCGTCGTTTGCCTGAACTTCAGCGGAGACAGTTCCGGCAAAGTTGGAGACCTGGATTTTTGGACGCGGCAAAGTACCCTGACCAGTCTTATCAAAGCCTGACGCCTTGATTGGCCACGGTTCGTAGGACACGCCTTGCCAAACGACTGGCTCCATCAGTTCGTTTGTACCGGCGTGGAAAAACAGCTTGCCCCCAGAGGTAGTGTTCGACATATCAAGTTCGAACAGCTCAATGAGCGCGGAGGGCGACAAGCTCTGAATATCAGCCTTAATACCCATCGTTTCTTCCTTGAAATAAAGAGGCGCTAACATCCTGTCAGCGCCTATAGATAATAGTAGATAAGTGCTTACTTATCTAGTGGGTTAAATTATCCTTCATAAATTTGTCGGAAGGTCGCAGTGAGAACGAGATAGCCCTGGTAACGCTTCACAGTATGGCTGTCGCACACCACAACCATCTTTTTGCCACGAGGGTTCGTCCAGTAGAACGACTCAACGGCCGCGCGTGCCGTCAAAAAGTCATCGACGGCATTGATAACGTCGTAAGAGCGCGTAAATGTCAGGCTCCACTCTTCTTTGATGCGATTGAGACCTTTGGCCTGGCGCTGTTCGTAATCGTCACCGAAATTCAGCACCGTCACGTTAGGCTTCACGCTCTTTTCCGACTCGTAGTCGGGATACCAGTTAAAAGTCAGTCTTTCCATCTCACATCCTTGTGAGACTGCCCCTTCCGGGGCAGCCGTGGTTAGTTACGTTGAGAGTTAGGGTTGAGCGAACCGCCTGGCCGCTTCTCCTGAGCGATGGTTTCAAGCGCGATCGCCTTCATGCGCTGCGCTGCCTGACTCCATGCGCCTTCGGAATTGCTGTTCTCCGAGACACTGCCGTCGCTGTTGACGTTGATCTCAATGCTGACAGGTGAGAAAACGCCGCCACCGCCGCCTTTAACACCCTCTGCGTTGAGCGTGACCGGGATGGAACGCCCATCCGGAAGCGGAACGTAGGCTTCGTTCATATCCCCTTCACCAAACAGAGCCAGCTGTGGAGAGTCAGCGATGCCACCTTTCTGGTACGCACGCAGCGGAACCACGCCGTCTTTCCCGAAAATGCCGCCTTTGGCGAACTTCGGAATTGCCGGGATGCCGCCAGTACCATCAGATGCCGATCCGGTGAGATTGTTGAACCCGGAGTTAGAGCCGGAGGAACCCGATCCGATGTTGTCGAAGCCGCCACCAGCCCAGGCAGACACCAGCCCGGAGGCAATGGTAGCGCCGAAGCTCAACCACTTATTGCCAGAGCCGGACATGTTTGCTCCCAACATGGCAAACGCGGCAGAAAGCGCCCCCGTGACAGAGCTAAGGTTCTGCATGGAGAAGATGGATGTCTTCACCGCTTTGGTTTCCGCGTCTTTGGCTTCAGTACTGGTGAACAGTCCATTCACCCAGCTGCCGATCGCGTTGGTTGCAGAGCCAATCGCGCTGGTCGTCTGCTGAGTGGTCTGCCCCAGACCGGAGACCGAGCTGGAGGTCTCTTTCGTCGCCTCACCCACGCTCTTATCGCCGTTGACCGCATTCATCCGGACGCCCTGGTTGGCAACCGCTGATGCGACACCAGAAAGCAGATTGCCGCTCTGAGAGCTGCCCGCTGCCGTCGTTCCCATCCCCAGCATGTTCATGAGAGGCAGGGTGATCTGCGTCTTCACAACCATGTTGGTGATGTCGCGGAGGATGGATTCTGCCAGGCTGGAGAAGTCCATTTTCCCCTTCATGACGAAGTCGGTCAGCGTATCCGTCATGTTGCTGAACAGGTTGCTCCAGCTGTTTTCCAACTGATCGGCCAGATTCTCGTAATCAAGCGCCAGCTTCTGTGTCGCCGTACCCGTCTCTTTGATGAGCGCGGTGTTGCCTGCCGCCACCAGTTGGTTAATCTGCTTGGTGTAAAGCGCCACGATTTTCGGATCAGAAGCCTGGTCACGCAGATCCATCAACGCTTTCAGGTTACGGTTGTAGGTGTCGTTGAAATCGACCACCTTCTCTTCACGAGACGGCTTGTAACCCGCGCTGATGATGGAATCGGATTCCGGCGCCCAGGTGGAGATCATTTGCTCGACGTTGCGACGATTGAACATCTCGCGATAGTCGTCGCTCGCGTTAGCCAGGTCAGCCAGGCGTGACTTGGCTTTGTCGATCATCTCCTGAGTGATGAACTCATTCGGTACGGCGTTGGCCAGTTCGGTCAGCGATTTGGTGGTATCGCGGAGAGACTGATCAAACGACACGGTCGCTTTTGAGCTTTCACCCATCTGCCCCATAAGCTGATCGGCTTTATCTAGGGCTTTCTGGTAGCCGGCCGCCAGCTTACGCTGCGCATTTTCTTCCTTCCTAGCGGCACGCTGAGAAGCATTGGCAGTACGCTGCCCGGCTTTTTCCGCTGCTGCGGCGTCCTGCTCACGCGCTTTGGTCAGTGCGGCGATCGCGGCAGCACGTTCCTCGTCGCTCATTTTCTCCAGAGAGCTGGCGCTGGAGGCTTTCTGCAGGTTCAACTGGGTTTTGAGCTGTTTCGGCCCGATGATCGGCTTGCCTTCGAAGTCCAGCATCGCCGTACCGTCTGGCAGTGTGCGCTGGTAGGTCGCGGAGTCCATCTGGTTCCGCATATACTGCGCCAGTGCTTTCTGAGCCGCTTTATCGGTCGTTCCCAGCCCCAGAACGGTTCCCTGGTTGGACATTACGCCCTTACCGGTTTTCGCCGCGTTATCACGTTCGAACTCCGCCTGTGTCAGCTCCTGAGCAACAGCTTCCAGATGCTCCTGATACCCACGGATGCTGCCTTGTAGCTTCTGAACCTGCTCGGTGTTCCCCTCTTTCTTCGCTTTCTCCAGCATGTCGCTGAAGTGGGCAATTTGCTTCTCGGTTGCGTTTTTGCGAGAAGACAGGTCGTCGACCAGCTTCTGCGCCGGTTCCAGATAGGACTTGTTCACCTTCTCGCGAAGCGGTGCGAGCAGCTTGTTCTTCTCGTCGTCCGAAAGCGATTTGTCGTCGTTGATTTTCTGGATCTTATCCAGAGCCTCCTGACGGGCTTTCACAAACGTCGCAGAGAAGACCTGGTTATCTGCCCGGATTTTCTCAATCTGGGATTCAGCGGCCTCTTTTGCCAGCCGTTTGGCCACCGCGCCATCACCCAGCGCCATCGTGCCTGTGGTTCTTTCGTACTCTTCCTGATTTTTCTTCAGGCGAGCCTCAACAACCTCTTTGGACTCCTTCACGGCGACAGGGCCAGCCGCTGTGGAGTAGTAGTTCACGCTTTCGCCGGTTTTAAGCGCCTGCTGGTCTCGCTGGATCTGCTTTTCAAGCTCGGCTGCACGCGCTGCCATCTGCGCACGCTTGGCCGCCGTCATCGCCTCCGGGATTTTGCGGATCTCATCCACGACTTTGGACGTTTCGCTGCGGAGCATGGTCATATACGTGATAAGACCGGCTACAGCCACGGTAGCTACGGTGAACGCTGCACCAATGGGGTTTGCTGCAATGAACGCAGTTAGCCCAGCAAACGCGCCCTGAAGCCCCGTAATCGCACCACGGATAGCGAAGATCAGCGATGGGATTGGAGCCAGCCCCATACGAGCCGCACGATTAAAGCGGGTGACAGCTGTCGCGCCCAGATTGAACGGAGCCTGGAGAACGGTCGACATCTTGGTAAATGTGTTAACCATTTGCCCGGCAGTGCCAATCACGCCTGCAATCCCGGCACGCATCAGCTTGAACGCCACCATTGCAGCAACGACTTTGCCCAGGCTGATAACCAGTTCCTGGTTTTTAGCCAGCCACTGCGCCAGTTCGCGTAAGCCGTCGATCGCCGTGGAGAGTCCGGAACCCAGCGAGTTAGCGAACGAAATGCCCTCTGCGCTATTCATGATGGAGGCCAGCTCTTTCATCCCCTTTGAGAGAGAATCCAGATAGCCCGCCTGACCGACACGATCGGCAAACAGCGTAAAGGAGGTTTGCAATTGCGCCAGCGCACCAGTGTAGGTTTGCATCATGTCTTTGGCGGCGTTTTCGTTCTCCGCACGCAGACCAACGAACATCAGCGATAGCGCCTGTTTCGCTTCCACAGTACCGGTGGAGACTGCTTTGGTCAGTTCCCCCATAGTGATACCGGCAGCGTCTGCCATCGCCTTCATCGCGTTAGGAACGGCTTCACCTAATTGCTGACGCAGTTCTTCCATCGACACGACGCCCTTACCGGACATCTGCTGGACAGCCACGGCAGCACGTTTAAGCAGCTCGCTATCGCCGCCGAAGCGTGCAACGGAGTCCACCAGTGCTTTCAGCGATCCGTCAGTAGGATCGAGACCTGCCGAGCGGAATTTAACGAAGGAATCGGTCAGCGCCTGCATCGCAAACGGGGCGTTTTGCGCCATATCCACGATGTACTGCATATCCTCTGCGGCTGCTTTGCCAGGGTTGGCCTTGTCCTTGTTCAGCCCGCGCAACATGACGCGCATACGCTCCATTTCGGAGGCGGCTTTGATGATTGGCTTCTGCCAGCCAAACAGGATGTCAGTTACCGTTCTTGCTGCATCACCAATCTCGCCCAGCAGGAAAATATTGCCGCGCAGACCAGAGAACACGCCATTTTCAGCACCGCGCCAGCCGTGGCCATTTGTGCCGCCACGTCGACCGCCACCGCCATTACCACCGCCCTCACCGTAGCCGCTGGTGCGCACACGTACCGGCTTGCTGATCAGTTGCTGGCGGCCAATCACGGCATCCATCTGATCGCGGACTTTCTTCAGCCCCTCGGCAGCCTGGCTCGTTGTGACACCCCAATTACTGAGACGCTTCGTCGTGGTGTTAAGGCGCGTATTCATGCCACTCACGGAGGAAGAGGCTTCTTTTACTTCCGTACCGAAGCGGCTGGCGCTCTTGCCAGCGAACGTTGCCCAATCGGAAAACTCATTGAGTTCAGACTGAACCTTGCGCAGCGATGTGGTGAGTTTATTAACGGATGAGGTGGTTGTGTCGACGCGCTCAATCAGGGTTTTGAGACCTGAGTTGAGGCTGGTAATGTTGCCTCGCGTCTTGCGCGAAACATCAGACACAAGCTCGAAGCCGGCAGCTACATCCTGTAGTTTGTCTGCCGTGGCATCGAGCTTGGACTCCAGAACGCCGATGATGCGGGAGACCGAACCCAACGAGCGTTCCAGATTGTTAATTTTCTGAGCGGGCTTTGTGGCCTGCTCCCCGAATCTGGTAAGTAGCTTACCCGCCCGGTCGATTGACGCTGTAAACTGCTTGTCTTCCAGCGACAGGATAAACTCTACGTTTTGTGACATTCCCTTGTCATCCTCTGCCAAAAATTTGCATCAGTTGCTCTTTGGCGTCAGGGTCTGCCTTATCCTTGCGTGGATCGTAGACTTTATCGGTTACGACTGGTCTTCCAATCCTGAGTTGCAAACCCTCCATGAACGCCTTCACGCCCTCGCCATCTGCCTGGGCAGCGCGAGCGACTTGCAGGTTGCGGACATCCTCTTCCGCGCGCAGACGGTCGATGTTGCGACTGAGCATCCAGAACATCGTTAGAGGGACGCCCAGCAGCTCTAATGGCGACACGGCGTAGTGAGCAACTACACGACTGAAATAGAATCCGAGATCTATCGATACGGTCTTTACCCCGGATTCATCGCGGGAAATTACTTTGCCCCTTCACCAGCCGCTTTTTCGTTCTCTTCATCAATCACTTCCATGGCGAAGGTGAAGATCTGCTGGAGTTGCGGAACGGTCAGTTTTTCCAGTACAGCGTCCGGCACGGATGGGATGACCTTGCGAACCAGGTCGGCGTAAGCAGTAACCTGCTCAACAGGCGACATGTTCTGGAGGTCTTTGCCTTCCATCTGCTTGATGGAGACGAACAGGCCAACAGTCATTTCAACGATGGGGTATTCCTGACCGCCGAACTTGATGCTTTTCTTCGGAGGCAGAATGGAGTCGAGATCGAGTAATTTGGTCATTGGTTAAAGTCCTTTTAAAAGAGAGGCTCTTCCTGAGCCTCTGCTTAGTTACGTCGCGATTATTGGGCAGAATTAACCGTTACTGCTTTGGTCGCTTTCTTGCCGCCGCTATTGCTGGTAAAGGAGATATTTGCCGAACCTTCAGCTACTCCGCGAACCAGACCAGTCTGGTCAACGGTTGCTTTCTCCTGATTGTCGGATTCCCACACACCGGTTTTGTCACCGGCATCTGCAGGGGTGATCTGGGCAGTCAACTGCACGGTCTCACCGGCTTTAACTTCCGGAGATTCCGGAGAGATAGAGACGGTTTTAACCGGCTTTGGGCCGCTCATTTTCCCCAGCACGCCGTCGTCATCCGGGTAAGCGGTGAACTGAACGGAGAACACGCGAACATCATCAGACTGGTAGGTCATGGTGAAGTTACCTGCGGTCGCAGCTTTCGGGATGGTCAGAACGTAGTCGGTGGTATCCTGCGGGGTCAGAACCAGCTCTTTGGCTACGTCGATCAGGTTGACGCCCTGTGCGGAAGTGATGGTCACAGCGTTATCTTCTTCGCTCAGGGTAGATCCCGGCATCAGATCGACCATATTCTGCAACACAGACTCGGCCAGCGGCGCAGTGATAGTGATGTTACGACCCTGCACCAGCTCGGAGATGGTGGTCTGCCCCAGCTGGTCTACGGTGACTTTCAGAGTTTCGGTCGCAACTTCAACCTGAACACCGCCTTTGGTGTAACCCAGATCAACGCCACCAAACGACACTTTGCAGGCGCCAAGTTTGATGTTTTTTACATGGGTATTGGACATTGTTGGAAAACTCCTTTTTCCGTTAAATCAGCACCTTCATGGTGTCAATCGTAAGTATATACTTACTTATTTTATTAATTCAACAAATAGCCCGCAAATTCAATCGGGATACCCGCTTCAATCAACGAACCTTCGTTTTTGGGATAAGTAATCGGCATCGACATTGGCCGAACCAACCGGAAGTAAACGCCCTCTGACACGGTTTCTTCGACCGGGAACATGTCCATGATCTTATTAGCTTTCGCCACCGCCTTTGTGATCGTCGCATTACGCACGATGACGGTGAAAGAGTCGTGATAGAAGCCTTTTAACTCATGGTCAATGGTGATCCCCGTATTGGGAGTAACCAACAGAACACCGGACTTCACATTGGCTGGCATGTAGTGACAGAAAATGTCAGTGCCGACTGTACCGATCTTCGCCTTCTGCATCAGGCTCGCAAATGCTTCAATAAACACATCAACCTCTCGTAAAACCTGCTTTCCTTGCCGCTTCTGCTATCGTCTGAGTGAACTGCTTCTCACTGATCTGCACGGCTCTCTCAAGGAACAAAGGCCCAACTCGTGGCTTCACACCAGCGACTGGCGGGTTGGTGACGCTCTTCATGCGGGAGAGATAGCCTAGACGATACTTGCCCAACTCCATGTACTCCGCATAATCGCCAACCTCAACGCCCGGATGCCCTTCGCGTGGTTTGGCTCCAGATACCGATAACTCAATACGCAGCCCGGTATAGCCTTCTTTGACCACTCTCGCGAAGATCGCGCTTTCGAGTGAGCCGGTCTCCAGCGGGGCCATTGCCCGCGCCAGACGCTCAACCAGACGCGCCAGCTTCTCCATGTCACGGATGAGATAACGCTTAAAGGCTTTCTGGCTGTTATTGAGTCTGTCGCCAGCACGCTTAAACTGATGTGCGTCGTACTTCAGACCCATATGTTTGCCCCTACTTCCAGATGCCCAGGGCGCCCACGCAGTCCCCAGCGACGATGCACGCTGGATACCTTCAGCTTTTGCCCCTCCATAATGAGAACGTCATCAAGCTGCACTGCGGCCTCAAGTGGGATCACCAGAACAGCATCGAACAATTCCAGATTCGCTTTACCGCGACTGCCTGAGCTGTCCGCACGTACCGATGACTTCTCGTTACTTTGCTCAAACTTAACGACGCCGACGTTCGTCTTCCTGACGAACTGCAATTGCGCTTCACCGTAGACGTTCTTCGAACCCAGACGGTAAATCGCTATCTCTGCTTGCCATGAAATGTTCATGCACTCTCCCTGTGGTTGGCAGCCGCACTCATTACCAGGCGAAGGCGCGATTGCTCGTCTTGAGCCTTTCGACCAGAAGTAAATAATGCGACTGGCGTTACGCACGGCGAACAATCATGCGGTTATTGATGTAACTGACCAGCAGTCGCCAGGTACTGCGAGCCACATGCACATTTGCCGCTTTGCCGGTGCGGTACATATTGGTAGTTTCACCAATGGACTCAGACAGAATGCCGTCCTCGCGGGCTGCCGCTACGTCATTACCGTTAGCGATTTCGCAGGCTTCATTAACCACGGCCAGCATTAATGCCTGTATGAAGTAGTCCGGGAACTCGTCGAATTTCTCCGGCGTCATCTGCTCCCAATCGATCAGATCGTGACGATATGCCCCGTCAGCACCCCACGGAATGTCATAGACGTTCAGCATGTTTTGCGGGCGGTCGTAACGGTCGAAGTCGATACGCAGGACTTTGCGGATTGAGAACGGCAGCGTTTTGACGCGTCTGGTGGCCTCAATGAGACGTTTGCGCATCAGCCCTTCGCCATCAGCTAACAGGGTGTCGCCGTTCAGCATATCGATAGCTTGCATCTGGGCGTCTGCGACCGTTGCGAATGACTGGCCTGGAATTGACAGCTCGAAGCTATTCAGCAGAACGTACATCTTGCGCTCTTCATGCGTCAGCCCGGATGCCACCGCTTTGACAATGACGTGTCGCAGATCGCGCTCTTTATCTGAAAGCAGGTTGTGTTCGGCCGACACGACAACCGGAATGGACATCTGCCCCTCAGTAATATCGAGAGGTTCGTTATCGACGATGATCGCACCAGCGCCATCTCTGACGGTATACGTGGCCGACTCAATATCCAGAACGTTAAATGCAAACGACAGGGAAACTGCTTCCCCGCTACGGTACGTGTCGATCTGCGCCATTACTCACCGCCCTGTGCTTTCAGGATGCCTTCGATCATTTCAACGATGCCTTTGGCTTTCACCCCAATCTGGTTGCCGATCTGACGCAGACCCGCAATACCTTCGCAGTCCGCAATCGACTCCAGCTCTTCACGAGTAAAGCGCTGTACCGGTTTGGTTTCCGCTTCAGCTGTACCACGTTTCATTGGCACAATATCCGGGGCCGCCGTCTCAACAATGTCGTCCGCAGTCAAATCATTGCGACTGCTGTATGCGGCAGAAGGAGATACATTTTTGCCTTCAACGGTAGTGGCACGCATGGAGGCACAAATCCGCTGCTGATCGATGAATGGCAGTTCGGCAACCGAGATGCCGTCGACAAACTGGATACCGCAGAGAATGCCCGTGTACCCCAAAAACTGAGGCTCCAATAAACGAATTTTTGCTGGTTTCATTCTTCTTCTCACTTAATGGGCGGCTATGCCGCCCATGTGTTGGTTACGCAGCCGGTGCTGCGGTCACTTCAACGGTCGCAGTCGCTTTGTGGCTGCCGTCTTCCGTGGTGACTTCGATAGTGGCAGTACCAACTGCTACGCCAGCTACGTTACCGTTCTGGTCAACGGTCGCTTTGTCGCTATTTTTGGAAGTCCAGGTGACTCTTTTATTGGTTGCGTTTGACGGCTGTACATCAACACGCAACTTGACCGATTTCCCCTTCTCAACGGAGGTAGAGTCTGGCGTAACGGTAACGGACTCCACGCTGACAGGCTTAACGGTCACTTCGACTGACGCAGAAAGCTGAGTCTGCTTATCGGTGGCGGTGATCTTCACTTTGCCCGGAGTCACGCCAGTAACCAGACCCGTACCGCTGACTGTGGCGACCTGGTCATTGGCCGACGTCCAGGTGAATGAATCTGCGCTTTTGCTCATAGTGATACCTGCACTAAGTTGAACGGTTTTGCCCACCAATACGGACGGCGCAACCGGTGTAATGGTGACAGATTGAGTGAACGGAATTGCCCGGAAGCAAGCCGCAAGATGGTTCTGCTGGCGCTCGCTCAGAGGCTCGTTGGAGATGGAATTGGTGAATCCGGCACGGCACATATGCCCCGTGAAATCCGCAAACGCCTCTTCCGTGATCTTCATCTTTTGTTCTGGCATTTCTCGCTCCTACAAAAAGGGTGGGCGTATAGCCCACCCCTAAATGGTAGATAATTACTTACCTACTATACTGATCAAATTTTTACGTTGGTCAGTGCGGCGATAGCCTTGTCGTGCTTGTTCGCCAGAGAGCAGTACCACTTAACGCGGGTACGGGTTGCGTCTTTGTTCTGAACAGTACCGATGTTCTCAACAACGATACCGGCGTTTTCACCGCCATACAGACCAGTCACACCGTTCTCTTCGGACAGGTGCAGGCAGTAAATGCTTGCTTTGCCCGCGTCAGCCGGGATGAAGTCGTTCACGATGAACGGTACACCGTTGTGGCACAGCATCGGACGACCGAAGTTTTCCATCATGATTTCAGACGGGCCGATGTTTACGGTGCGCAGCAGCGCGCGGTAAGCACGCAGGTGCTCGGAACGCATCATGATGCAGTCTGCGCCCAGATCTTTCACCGCGTCGACCAGCTCGTCGAACATGGAGAAGGTCATGGAAGCGCCTTCGATATCGATCTTCTGATCGTCGTGCATCAGCTTCGGAATACCGTCGAACGCTTTGGTGTTGGTGCTGGAGTCGCCCAGAATCAGGTTGCGGCGGAATGCGCGAGCCAGACCTTTCACCTTCTGACGAACCTGGATTGCCAGCTGGTTGTTGGTGTCGGACATAGTGGTCGCCAGGAATTTGTCGACGTCTACGTCGCCTGCCAGGATACGCAGCTTCGCAACATGTTCGGTGAAGGTTGCAGCGCCTTCAGCGATGGTGTCGTTCACATCAATGAAGGTTGCTTCGCTCAGGGTAGCTTCGCGGTTGTAGAGGTATGCCTTAGAATTAATCTTCATGAAAGGCAGAACAGCGAACAGGTCATCGCGATCGATGATGGTCTCGATCACACCCTGCTCAAGTTCGTTGTTAGACAGCTTTTCAGCTTCATCACGCAGTAATGGCATCTTTCATTTCCCTATGATTTAAGATGTTACTTGAGTCCGATTTTCCCCAGACCGGAGGTCAACTTATCCATAGTCGAC
>NZ_JBMKGW010000014.1:0-107158 GCF_049237125.1 Enterobacter cloacae complex sp. GYL001
GACTTGGTATTCATTTAGTGTCCGAGGACATTAAGAATCCATGTCACTTTGAGTGCCCACACAGATTGTCTGATAAATTGTTAAAGAGCAGTTGCAACGCGGCTTTCAGCTCATCGTTGCGAGGTCCCGTATATTACGTTTTCCTCATTCAGAGTCAAGCAATTATTTTCACTTTTCTCTGTTGGCGTTCATCTCTGAACCCCGCTGTCCCGGCGGCTTGTAAGCCGTTGTTCCGTGTCAGTGGAGGCGCATTATAGGGAGTTCTCCGACGTTGACAACCCCTCTTTGAAAAAAAACGTTCAACCGTCTCTTTTTTGCTCAAAACCGTGCTACAGCGCCAGTTTTTCGAGCGTTTCGAAGCCATAACGACGTAAAACGGGCAAAAGTTGTTCGGTTTCTTTTGTTATCGCCATACAGAAAGCGATGTTCGCATCCGCTGATTTCGCATCCGGCGCCTCGTGTTCCAGCAGCCAGGCCGTCCGACGCGCAATTGCAGCACCGGAATCCACCAGCCGGGTCCCTTCAGGCAGAACCTTTAACAGCTCTTCCTGTAATAGCGGGAAATGGGTGCAGCCAAGAACAACCGTATCCGGTGGTTCCTGCATCCGCAGCCATGGACGCAAAATACGACGCAGCTCTTCAAGCGATACCGTCTCGCCGTGCAGTTTCGCTTCCGCCATTTCCACCAGCTCCGCGGAGCCGAGCATGGCGATCTGGCATTCATTGGCAAAGCGCTCTATAAGCTCACGCGTATAAGGACGTTTTACCGTACCGCGCGTAGCCAGCAACCCCACAATGCCGTTCGCCGTCAGACGCGCCGCAGGTTTGATTGCCGGAACAACGCCCACAACCGGGAACGGGAATTTTTCGCGCAGGGCAGGAAGAGAGACCGTGCTTGCCGTATTACAGGCAATGACCGCCAGCGCCAGGGGATAACGCTTTTGTACCGCGGTGACGATTTCAACCACACGTTCAACAATAAAGTCTTCACTCTTTTCCCCATACGGGAACGCGACGTTATCGAAGGCGTAGATGTAATGGAGATCCGGCAGGAGCTGCCGAATCTCATCATAGACCGACAGCCCACCGACGCCGGAATCAAACACCAGCACGGTGGGACGCGGATCAGAAGGTGTAGCTGCCAGACAAGGTGTATTCCCGTCCTGCAGTTTGGTAGCCATAAACTGTCTCGTAATCTTTATCGAACAGGTTGGCTATTTTACCACGAACTGTGAGATGAGAGGTGACAGGATATGAAACCGCGACGTCCCACAGGCTGACGCCGCCCATTTTCACGCGTTCTGTGGCGTAGGTATTCGGATCAACGGCAACGTCATAGCGAGTGCCCAGATAACGGTACGCCAGATTCCAGTCGAGATCCCACACCTGCCAGTCAAGCTGATACTTAACCTGTTGCTTTGAGCGACGAGCCAGGACTTCGTTAGTTTTCGCATTACGCGGGTCGACGTAGTCGTAAGAAATCTGATGCCCTACCGGGCCAGTGTCGAACTGGGCCGTCGCCTCGATTCCTTTAATACGGGCTTCATCGACGTTGTAATAACGGTAAGTCCGCGGGTCGCTATTAATGAGGTTATCGATATCATTACGATAGCCCGTCACACGCCAGTTTACCGGCCCCGTCAGACCTTCAAAGCCACCTTCCCACTGCTTACTCTCTTCTGGCTTCAGATCCGGATTACCGTAATCTTTACTGTGGATCTGGCTCATGGTCGGTGCTTTATACGCTGTACCGTAAGAACCGATGATGCGATACCCCTCGATGAACTCCCATGCGGCGCTGGTCTGCCAGGTGGCGTGATTGCCAAAATTAGAGTTATCGTCATTACGCGCCGCCGCTTCCAGCGTCACGCTGTTGAACTGCTGCATCGCCGAAAGGAACACGCCGGTATTACGTTGTTCGTAACCTTTTTCCAGATAGCCCGTACCCGCCTGGGTTTTCTGCTTCTGCCAGTCCAGACCCGCGCCGATATTGCCGTGACCCACTTCAACCGTATTCAGCCACTGGGTGGTGTACTGCTTCACGTCATCCATGGTTGCGGAGTCAGCGTAGCGGCCTTTTTTCGGATCATAGTTCTGATCTTTGCTACGGCCATACCCTGCCACCAGCTGTGACTGGAAAATACCCTGGTTATAGCGCAACCCGGTGTCCCAGTTCTGGCTGTAAACCTGACGCGTGTCCGGCCGCCCATCAATGCCGGTCGCACCATAGTGATCGTAACCGTCATACGCGGAGCGGTTATCGTAGCCAAAGCCACGGAAGAACCCACTGACGCTGTCGGTAAACTGCTGCTCCACCGAGCCAAATAGCGATTTACTCATAAAACCATCGCGGTCTGGCTGGCGCGGGGCATCTTTTGCGGCAATATCAAAACCACGGGTATAGGTATAATCACCGGCCATGGTGATTTTGGTTTTATCGAACACCTGCTGGAAGGCACCGTTATAGTTTTGATACCCCTTTGAACCGACACCCGCAGAAATTTCCGCACCCGGCTTGTCGCGCCCGGTAATGATGTTAATCACACCGCCAATCGCGTCGGAGCCATACAGCGCCGAACGTGGGCCGCGAATGTACTCAATACGCTGAATCAGCGACGTCGGAATTTGGCTTAAATCGGGAACATTGCTGATCCCGGCATTATTCAGGGGGATACCATCAATCAGTACCAGAACATGGCGGGATTCCGTACCGCGAATAAACGTTGAAGAGGTTGACCCCATCCCGCCGCTTTGTGCGATGTCCACACCCGGCAGGCGTGACATGATTTCCACAACACTCGTTGCCTGCCAGCGTTCAATATCCTCACGGGTCACGACGGAGGTCGGAGCCAGAACGGTTTTTGCTGGTTGTTCGAAACGGTTTGCTGTCACCACCAACGAGTCGGCGCTTTCCTGCGCCCAGCCCGAAAATGCCGTGACGGAAAACGCCGTCAACAGCGATACTTTTTTAATCATTGTTAAAGCATCCACAATATAAGAAGGATGCCGCAGGCCTCATCGATAGCACGCGATGATGAAACCAAATGCGACGTGATCCCGGCAGGTCTTCGGGCTGGGTGGCGTTATACGGATGAAGACTTCCCATTTTCACAGTGTCTACAACTCTCATCCCGCCAGTCTTTACCGCTGCGCGTCAGCTCCAGATTTGCACTGGATTCCCTTTTCACTCTCAGGAGACCGGAAACAGAATGCTACAATTAGACACGTATAGATGTCCAGATAGCTATTAGCCATTAAATCTGGACATCCACTGCACAATCCCTACAATCCCCGCGTAATTCTTTATCACTCAGGACGCATCATGACCCCCGAACACCTCCCGACAGAACAGTACGACGCACAGCTGGCAGAAAAAGTTGTCCGCCTGCAAAGTATGATGACGCCTTTCAACGCGCCGGTTCCCGAGGTGTTTCGTTCTCCGGTCAGCCACTACCGTATGCGCGCTGAGTTCCGCATCTGGCACGATGGCGATGACCTGTACCACATCATTTTCGATCAGCAGACGAAATCCCGCATTCGCGTAGACAGTTTTCCGGCGGCGAGTGAGCTCATCAACCAGCTGATGACGCTAATGATCGACGGTGTACGCAATAATCCGGTGCTGCGCAACAAGCTGTTCCAGATTGACTACCTGACCACCCAAAGCAATCAGGCCATTGTTTCTCTGCTCTATCACAAAGCGCTGACCGACGAGTGGCGCGAGCAGGCAGAAGCTCTGCGCGATGCGCTGCGCGCGCAGAACATCAACGTGCACCTGATTGGCCGCGCGACCAAAACCAAAATCATGCTGGACCAGGATTACATCGACGAGCGTCTGCCGGTAGCAGGTAAAGAGATGGTTTACCGTCAGGTAGAGAACAGCTTCACCCAGCCGAACGCCGCCATGAACGTGCAGATGCTTGAGTGGGCGCTGAAGGCGACAGAAGGGTCTAAGGGCGATCTGCTGGAGCTCTACTGCGGTAACGGCAACTTCTCGCTGGCGCTGGCGCGTAATTTCGAGCGCGTGCTGGCGACGGAAATCGCCAAACCGTCGGTGGCCGCCGCGCAGTACAACATCGCCGCTAACCATATTGATAACGTACAAATTATTCGTATGGCGGCAGAAGAATTTACCCAGGCGATGAACGGCGTACGCGAGTTTAACCGCCTGCAAGGGATTGATTTGAAGAGCTACCAGTGTGAGACAATTTTTGTCGATCCGCCGCGCAGTGGCCTGGACAGCGAAACCGAGAAGATGGTGCAGGCGTACCCGCGTATTTTGTACATCTCCTGTAACCCAGAGACGCTGTGCAAGAATCTGGAAACATTAAGCCAGACGCACAAGGTTGAACGTCTGGCGCTGTTCGATCAGTTCCCGTATACGCACCATATGGAGTGCGGCGTTTTACTTACCGCACGGTGATCTGTAGGCCGGATAAGCGTAGCGCCATCCGGCATTTTTTGGCAGATGGCGCTTCGCTTACCTGCCCTACAAATAATTCATTACTCCGGTAACTGGCTCTTGCGGCTACGCATGCGCGAGCCAATCCAGAACACCAGCGCCACAGACAGTACCGCAGGCAGGAAGTTAGAGCCAATATCCGGATACTCTGCGCGCACCACGGTGCTGTACAACAGTACACCCAGAATAAAACAGGCTGCGGCCAGTCCCGGTAACCCAACCGGCATGGTGCGGTTCAGATAACGTTGATGCAGGCAGTACACCGTCAGCACCAGCGCGATAATCGGGAAAATCGAGAACGGTACAATTGAGCTAAAAACCGCCGCAAACGTACCATTAATGGATAAGCCAGCGATCAATGCCAGCAACAGCGTTCCTTTATCCTGACCTGACTGTTTCATTACTCACCTTCACTCATCGTTTTGATGTGCCAACTTCTCTTGTTCACGGCGATACCAGTAGTACGCACCTTTAGAAATCATCCGCAGCTGCAATACCAGTCGCTCTTCGAGTTGCTTACGTTGTTCAATGCTGACATCCAGCGCTTCGGCACCCGCGCTGAAAACAATCGTCACCATCGCCTCGGCCTGTGCTTCAGTAAACGCACGCGGCATATGGTTTTCGAGTTCAAGATAGTCGGCAAGTTCCGCGATGAAATGCTGAATTTCACGCGCGACGGCGGCACGAAACGCGGCTGACGTTCCGGAACGCTCACGCAACAGCAGGCGAAACGCGTTAGGGTTATTGCCGATAAATTCCATAAATGTCGACACGGAGGTGCGGATCACGCTGCCGCCCTTGGCGATACGCTGACGCGCCTGGCGCATCAGCTGGCGCAGCATCAGGCCGCTCTCGTCGACCATGGTCAGGCCCAGTTCATCCACATCACGGAAATGACGATAGAAGGACGTTGGCGCAATCCCGGCCTCGCGCGCCACTTCACGCAGGCTCAAACTGGCAAAACTCCGCTCAGCACTCAGTTGACTGAATGCGGCTTCCACCAGCGAACGCCGGGTTTTCTCTTTTTGTTGTGCTCTTACGCCCATCACGATAGTTGAATCCTTCCAAAGGCCCGTTGGCACTATACCAGAGAATAAAATTAATCTGTTTACCTGGCTTTGTGAATGATTGTTTACGGGCGGTTTGTGCTCCACTGCCCGAAAAAAGCACAACGATAATTGGGTTACCCTGGCAATGATGTTATGATTCTGTTGCTTTTATGTATAAGAACAGGTAAGCCTTGCCATGCCACATTCCTACGATTACGACGCAATAGTTATTGGTTCCGGCCCCGGCGGCGAAGGTGCTGCTATGGGTCTGGTAAAACAGGGAGCCAGAGTAGCGGTTATTGAGCGCTACCATAACGTCGGCGGCGGTTGCACCCACTGGGGCACCATCCCTTCGAAAGCCCTCCGCCACGCCGTTAGCCGCATTATCGAATTTAACCAGAACCCTCTTTACAGCGACCACTCCCGACTTCTTCGCTCCTCCTTTGCCGATATCCTGAATCACGCAGACACGGTCATTAACCAGCAGACGCGCATGCGTCAGGGTTTCTATGAGCGCAACCACTGTGAAATTCTGCAAGGGAACGCGCATTTTGTGGATGAACACACCCTGGCGCTGGAGTGCCACGACGGTTCGGTTGAGACGCTCACCGCTGAAAAATTTGTGATCGCCTGCGGCTCCCGTCCTTACCATCCGGCAGACGTGGATTTCTCGCACCCGCGCATTTACGACAGCGACTCCATCCTCAGCCTGCACCACGAGCCACGCCATGTGATCATCTACGGCGCGGGCGTGATTGGCTGCGAATATGCGTCGATTTTCCGGGGAATGGAGGTCAAAGTTGATCTGATCAACACCCGCGACCGGCTGCTGGCGTTCCTCGATCAGGAGATGTCAGATTCCCTCTCCTACCACTTCTGGAACAGCGGCGTGGTGATTCGCCACAACGAAGAGTACGAGAAAATCGAAGGCTGCGACGACGGTGTGATCATGCACCTGAAATCCGGTAAGAAGCTGAAGGCGGACTGCCTGCTGTACGCCAACGGCCGTACCGGCAACACGGATTCATTGCAGCTGGAGAATATCGGGCTTGAAACCGACAGCCGCGGTCAGCTCAAGGTCAACAGCATGTACCAGACTGCGCTGCCGCACGTTTACGCGGTGGGCGACGTGATTGGTTACCCAAGCCTGGCCTCCGCCGCTTACGATCAGGGCCGCATCGCCGCACAGGCGCTGGTGAAAGGTGAAGCGACGGCGCATCTGATTGAAGATATCCCGACGGGCATCTACACCATTCCGGAAATCAGTTCTGTCGGCAAAACCGAGCAGCAGCTGACGGCCATGAAGGTGCCTTACGAGGTGGGTCGTGCCCAGTTTAAACATCTGGCGCGGGCGCAAATCGTGGGAATGAGCGTAGGTACGCTTAAGATCCTGTTCCATCGCGAGACGAAAGAGATCCTCGGTATTCACTGCTTCGGTGAACGCGCGGCGGAAATCATTCATATCGGCCAGGCGATCATGGAGCAAAAAGGTGGTGGCAACACCATTGAGTACTTCGTTAACACCACCTTTAACTACCCGACCATGGCGGAAGCCTATCGGGTAGCTGCGCTGAACGGCTTAAACCGCCTGTTTTAACGCGCTGTCGAAATGGCCATCCATCGCACCCCGGATGGCCTCTGCCAGCTGCTCATAGCGGCTGCGCAGCGGTGACCCCGGACGATAAACCAGACCAATGGTGCGACGCGGCTCCGGCTTAATACACGGCAGATAGACCACGCCATCACGTTTACGCTCGTGCGGCACCGCCAGCGCCGGCAGCAGCGTAATACCGCTTCCCGCCGCCACCATATTACGCAGCGTTTCCAGGCTGGTTGCGCGGAAATGGGTATCTTCATCGGCACCCGCTTCGAAGCAGAAGCCCATCGCCTGATCGCGCAGACAGTGGCCATCCTCCAGCATCAGCAGTTTTTCACCGGCCAGATCGGCCATCGGCACGCGATCGCGGTTCGCCCACGGGTGATCTTCATAGATCGCCAGCATCATTGGCTCATCGAACAGCGGTACTTCAATAAACGCTTCACTCTCTTTAACCAGCGCCAGGATCGCGCAGTCGAGCTTGCCGCTGTCTAACTGCGCCAGCAGCTGATGGGTTTGCGCTTCATGCAGGTACATTTCGAGTTTCGGGAACGTCTGGTGCAGCATCGGAATGATTTGCGGCAACAGGTACGGGCCAACGGTTGGGATCAGGCCAATATGCAGCGGGCCGGACATCGCTTCCCCCTGCTGGCTTGCCATTTCCTTGAGCACTTTGACCTCGCGCAGTACGGTGCGCGCCTGATCCACCAGCAGCAGACCTGCCTGCGTGAACAGTACCTTACGACTGGTGCGCTCCAGCAGCATCACGCCCAGCTCATCTTCCAGCTTGCGGATCTGACCGCTCAACGTTGGCTGGCTGACGTGGCAGGAGTCTGCCGCGCGGCGAAAATGGCGATGCTCAGCTAACGCTACCAGGTATTCAAGATCACGAATATTCATTATTCATCCTCCGTCGCCACGATAGTTCATGGCGATAGATAGCATAGCAACGAACGATTATCCCTATCAAGCATTCTGTTGAATAATACATCACATAGACGAGGCGGCACGTGTTTGACCCTTGACGTCCCCGCACCGTCAGCGAGTTTCTCTCAAAACTCGAAAAACTAAAGCCAACGTGAACTTTTGCGGACCCCGTGGTCCGCTTTTTTTTGCGTAAAAAAAAGCCCAGCACTAAGCCAGGCTCCGTTTTTCTCCCTCTCCCTGTGGGAGAGGGCCGAGGTGAGGGCACCAGCCCGCACTATTCAAACCAATTCAAACCAACCGGTTTTTCGCATCCGCAATCGCCTGCGCTACCTGCTTCGGCGACACGCCACCTTTCGCTGCACGCTTATCCAGGCAGGATTGCAGGACCAGAATCGGGTAGACATCATCCCCGATAACCGCGCTGAATTTTTGCAGGTCGGTAAGCGCCAGCTCTTCAAGGGCTTTACCCTGACGAATCGCTTCCACCACCGCTTCACCCACAATATGGTGCGCCTCGCGGAACGGTACGCCTTTCGCCACCAGGTAGTCCGCCAGCTCGGTAGAGTTAGCATACCCCTGCTGCGCCGCTTCCTGGCAGCGCGGACGTTTCACCTGAATGCCGTCCAGCACCAGCGCGCCCATATGCAGACAGTCCAGCCAGGTGTCGAGCGCGTCGAACAGCCCCTCTTTGTCTTCCTGCATGTCTTTGTTGTATGCCAGCGGCAGCCCTTTCAGGGTCATCATCATACCGGTCAGCGCGCCCTGCACACGGCCACACTTACCGCGGATCAGCTCCAGCGCATCCGGGTTTTTCTTCTGCGGCATCAGGGAGGAGCCGGACGTCACGCGGTCGGACAGCTCGACGAAGCCCGCTTCGCCAGAGTTAAAGAAGATCAGGTCTTCGGCAAAGCGCGACAGGTGCACCATGCCGATAGAGGCATTCGAGAGCAGCTCCAGCACGTGGTCACGGTCAGAGACGCTGTCCAGGCTGTTGCGGGTGGCGGAGGCAAAGCCCAGCCAGCCTGCCAGCTGCTCACGGTCGATTTCATACGCCGTACCGGCCAGCGCGCCGCTGCCCAGCGGGCTGACGTCCAGACGCTTTAAGGTATCCTGTAAACGGCTCTCATCACGCGCCAGCATCTCAACGTAGGCCAGACACCAGTGCGCGAACGTCACCGGCTGCGCGCGTTGCAGGTGGGTATAACCCGGCATCACCGCATCCTGATTGTTCTGCGCGGTGTCCACCAGCGCGCTCTGCAACTGACGATTCGCCGCCAGCAGTTCGCCGACGGTCTGTTTACACCACAGCTTCAGGTCGGTCGCCACCTGGTCATTACGGCTACGCCCGGTATGGAGCTTTTTACCCAACTGGCCGACTTTGTCGATCAGTTTGCCTTCCACCCAGCTGTGAATATCTTCGGCATCGCTCTGGAGGATTTGCTCCGGATCCAGACGCACCTCTTCCAGCAGGTTGTTCAGCGCCTCTTCCAGCTGCTGCTGTTCGTCTGCGGTCAGCACGCCAACGGTTACCAGCGCTTTGGACCAGGCCACAGAGCCGACAATATCCTGTTCGGCCAGGCGGTAGTCGAAGCGCAAAGAGTCGTTGAACTGTTTGAACCGCTGATCCGCTGCCTGTGTAAAACGCCCACCCCAAAGTGCCATAACGAATTTCCTTAATGATGATATTTTTGCCCGGTGGCGCTGCGCTTACCGGGCCAACAAAATTCACGTAGGCCGGATAAGCGAAGCGCCATCCGGCACAGAAACTTAAGCCAGAATACGCGTACCAATCGGCGTACCGTTAAACAGCGCCGGGAGTTGCTCCGCGTGACGCCAGGAGGCGATATCCACCGGGCGACCCAGCGTGCGTGCCGCATCCAGCGCGGCGTTCACTTTAACGATCATGCCGTCGGTGATAATGCCCTGATCGATCAGCTGCTCGGCTTTTGCGGCGGTCATTTCCGCAATGCGCTGGCCTTTGCCGTCCAGTATGCCGCTCACGTCGGAGAGCAGGATCAGATCTGCGCCCAGCGTGGCCGCCAGCGCGGTTGCCGCCTGGTCCGCATTGACGTTCATCAGCTCGCCCTCTTCGGTCACGCCGATTGAGCTCACCACCGGCAGGAAACCGCCTTCCAGCAGAGTGTTAATCAGCTTAGGCGAACCAGGCTGCGCCAGTCCAACATGGCCAAGCTCTTCGTCGAGCTGGGTCACTTTTACGCTATCTCCATCGCCCAGACAGAGGCCAACGGAGGCGATATGGTGTTTCTTCGCCCACGCCAGCAGCGTTTTGTTCGCCGTTCCCGCCAGCGCGCCGGTAATGATGTCAATCTGGTCCGCAGGCGTCACGCGCAGGCCATTTTTCTTTTTCACCGGCAGGTTGAGCCCTTTCATCAGCTCATCCACCACGCAGCCGCCGCCGTGCACAATCACCAGCGGACGTTGGTGTGATTCGCGATAGTTCACCAGTGCGGTAAACAGGCGCTCCAGCGCTTCTTCGCTGTCCAGCAGTACACCACCGAGTTTGATAATTAATGGATTCATCATCACACCTTAAATAAGAGCCTGCGTTTCAGGGAAGCCGAAACGAATATTTGCACACTGCATTGCCTGTGCGGCAGCGCCTTTGAGTAAGTTATCTTCTGCGGCGACCACAATCAGATGCTCGCCCTGCACGGCAAAGCCGATGTCGCAGAACGGCAGGCCAACCACGTTTTTCAACGCCGGCACGCCTTTGTCATACAGGCGCACCAGCGGTTTATCCGCATACGCCTGCGTGAAGACCTCGCTCACCTGTTCTTTGGCCACACCCGGCTTCAGGCGGCAGGTAATGGTTTCGAGGATCCCACGCGGGAAGCTGCCGAGGTGCGGGGTGAAAATCACGTCCGCGCCCAGATGGGTGGTGATTTCAGGGTGATGACGGTGATTAAACACGCCATACGGCTGAAAGCTCACTTCGCAGAAGCTGTTGGAGATCGCCGCTTTGCGCCCGGCGCCGCTCACGCCACTGGTGGCGTTGATGACTGGCCACTGATGCAGATCCAGCAGACCCGCGTCGATCAGCGGCTTCAGGGAAAGCTGCGCCGCCGTCGGGTAGCAGCCCGGCACGGCGATCAGATCCGCTTCTTTCAGTTTGTCAGCGCTCCACTCCGCCAGGCCGTACACCGCTTTTTCGAGCAGATCCGGGTGCTGATGGGTGAAACCATAATATTTTTCGTAGAACGCGCTGTCGTTAACGCGAAACGCGCCGGAGAGATCAAAGACCACGCAGCCGGCCGCTAAAAATTGCGGTGCCAGGTCGTGGCTAACTTCATGCGCCGTGGCTAAAAACACAACGTCAACGCCGTCGGTGAACTCGCTGATGTCAGACATGGGCTGCAAAGGCAAATCAACCACGCCTTTAAGCTGTGGATGCAAATCGGAAATTAACTTTCCGGCATCATTGCTTTGCGCTGACACGGTCAAAGCGGTTATGGTCATATGAGGGTGGCGATTTACGTAGCTTACAAGCTCTGCGCCCGCATAACCGCTAGCGCCTACAATCAGCGTATTCAACATCGGGTTCCTTTATGCTCAACGATAATGTATTTTTATTCACATTTATTGCATGAATATTGATACTATCACGACCTAAGGTGTGTCAACAATGAAAATGAACTTACCGCCATTTATCGAGATTTACCGCGCCCTGATTGCCACACCCTCCATCAGCGCGACGGAAGAAGCCCTGGATCAGAGCAATGAGTCTTTAATCAATCTGCTGGCGGGTTGGTTTAGCGATCTTGGGTTTAACGTTGAGGTTCAGCCCGTCCCCGGAACACGCCACAAATTTAACCTGCTCGCCAGTACCGGACATGGCGCGGGCGGCCTGCTGCTGGCTGGCCACACTGACACCGTGCCGTTTGATGATGGCCGCTGGACACGCGATCCGTTCACGCTGACCGAACATGACAACAAACTCTACGGTTTGGGCACCGCCGACATGAAAGGCTTTTTCGCCTTTATCCTCGACGCGCTGCGTGACGTGGACGTGACAACCCTGAAAAAGCCGCTCTACATTCTGGCGACCGCCGATGAAGAGACCAGCATGGCGGGCGCACGTTATTTCTCTGAAAATACATCGATTCGTCCTGACTGCGCGATCATCGGCGAACCGACCTCTCTGCAACCGATTCGGGCGCACAAAGGCCATATTTCTACCGCGGTGCGCGTGCTCGGACAGTCCGGCCACTCCAGCGATCCGGCGCGCGGCGTGAACGCCATCGAGCTGATGCATGACGCGATTGGCCGCATCATGACCCTGCGCGACGATCTGAAAGAGCGCTATCACTACGAGGCGTTCACCGTGCCGTATCCGACGCTAAACCTCGGCAGCCTGCACGGCGGTGATGCGTCCAACCGTATCTGCGCCTGCTGCGAACTGCATATGGATATCCGTCCTCTGCCGGGCATGACGCTAAGCGATCTGGATGGCTTACTGAACGAAGCGCTGGCACCGGTCAGCGAGCGCTGGCCGGGCCGTCTGACGGTCTCCGAACTGCATCCGCCGATTCCAGGCTACGAATGTCCGCCTGACCATCAGCTGGTTCAGGTGGTGGAAAAACTGCTCGGCGAGAAAACCGACGTGGTGAACTACTGCACCGAAGCGCCGTTTATTCAGACGCTGTGCCCGACGCTGGTTCTGGGCCCTGGCTCCATCAACCAGGCCCACCAGCCGGACGAATATCTCGAAACCCGCTTCATCAAGCCCACTCGCGAACTCATTACCCAGGTTGTGCATCACTTCTGCTGGCATTAAAAACGCACCGAACAGTCCCCTCTCCCTGTGGGAGAGGGTTAGGGTGAGGGCAACAAATCGCATGATCTTCGTCACATTCCCATAAGCATCTCTTATCTGACGCAATACGAATTAAATTTCGTAAATTGCCCACATTTATTCGTTTGCTGAACCGTTTTCGCAGCAATTGACGACGGGGGTTTTACGTGGCTTTATAAAGGGAGATGACAAAATAATGTCCAGAAGATTTTCGCATGGGCATAAACAAAAATGATGGGGTGACTGGGTTTTTATGAACGAACAATATTCCGCGTTGCGTAGTAATGTCAGTATGCTCGGCAAAGTGCTTGGAGATACCATCAAAGACGCACTGGGGGAGAACATCCTCGACCGCGTTGAAACCATCCGCAAGCTGTCCAAATCTTCCCGCGCCGGTAACGAGGCCAATCGTCAGGAGCTGCTCACCACCTTGCAGAACCTCTCCAACGATGAGCTGCTGCCCGTTGCCCGCGCCTTCAGCCAGTTCCTGAACCTGGCAAACACCGCTGAGCAATACCACAGCATTTCGCCAAAAGGCGAAGCGGCCAGCAACCCGGAAGTCATTGCCCGCACCCTTCGTAAACTCAAAGACCAGCCCGACCTCAACGAAGCGACCATCAAAAAAGCGGTAGAATCCCTTTCGCTGGAGCTGGTGCTGACCGCACACCCAACCGAAATCACCCGTCGTACGCTGATCCACAAAATGGTGGAAGTGAACAACTGTCTGAAGCAACTGGATAACAAAGACATTGCCGACTACGAACGTAACCAGCTTATGCGCCGTCTGCGCCAGCTAATTGCCCAGTCCTGGCACACGGATGAAATTCGTAAGCATCGCCCAAGCCCGGTCGACGAAGCCAAATGGGGCTTTGCGGTGGTGGAAAACAGCCTGTGGGAAGGGGTCCCCAACTACCTGCGCGAGCTGAACGAACAGCTGGAAGAGAACCTGGGCTACCGCCTGCCGGTTGATTTTGTTCCGGTGCGCTTCACCTCCTGGATGGGCGGCGACCGCGACGGCAACCCGAACGTAACGGCGGAAATCACCCGCCACGTCCTGCTGCTGAGCCGCTGGAAAGCGACCGACCTGTTCCTGAAAGATATTCAGGTGCTGATCTCCGAGCTGTCGATGGTGGAAGCCACGCCGGAACTGCGCGCGCTGGCCGGTGAAGAAGGCGCCAGCGAACCGTACCGTTTCCTGATGAAAAAACTGCGCGGTCAGCTGATGGCCACTCAGGCCTGGCTGGAAGCGCGCCTTAAAGGCCAGCGCCTGCCGAAGCCGGAAGGTCTGCTGAGCCAGAACGAACAGCTTTGGGAGCCGCTGTACGCCTGCTATAAATCGCTCCAGGCCTGTGGGATGGGCATCATTGCCAACGGCGAACTGCTCGACACCCTGCGCCGCGTGAAGTGTTTCGGCGTGCCGCTGGTGCGTATCGACGTTCGTCAGGAAAGTACCCGTCATACCGAAGCACTGGGCGAGCTGACCCGCTACCTCGGCATCGGCGACTATGAAAGCTGGTCAGAAGCCGACAAACAGGCGTTCCTGATCCGCGAGCTGAACTCCAAGCGCCCGCTGCTGCCGCGCAACTGGGAGCCAAGCAACGACACCCGCGAAGTACTCAACACCTGTAAAGCGATCGTGGATGCGCCGAAAGGATCGGTGGCCGCCTATGTGATCTCCATGGCGAAGACCCCGTCCGACGTGCTGGGCGTTCACCTTCTGCTGAAAGAAGCGGGCATTGACTATGCTCTGCCAGTGGCCCCGCTGTTTGAGACCCTCGACGACCTGAACAACGCTAACGACGTGATGACCCAGTTGCTGAACATCGACTGGTATCGCGGCTTTATTCAGGGCAAACAGATGGTGATGATTGGCTATTCCGACTCCGCGAAAGATGCGGGCGTGATGGCAGCCTCCTGGGCGCAGTATCAGGCGCAGGATGCGCTAATCAAAACCTGCGAAAAAGCCGGTATTGAACTGACCCTGTTCCACGGACGCGGCGGCTCCATTGGTCGTGGCGGTGCGCCTGCACACGCAGCGCTGCTCTCTCAACCACCAGGAAGCCTGAAAGGCGGCCTGCGCGTGACCGAGCAGGGTGAGATGATCCGCTTCAAGTACGGCCTGCCGGAAGTGACCATCAGCAGCCTGTCGCTCTATACCAGTGCGATCCTGGAAGCCAACCTGCTGCCGCCGCCGGAGCCAAAAGAGTCCTGGTGCCGGATCATGGACGAGCTGTCTGACATCTCCTGCGACCTCTATCGCGGCTACGTGCGTGAAAACAAAGACTTTGTGCCTTACTTCCGCTCAGCAACGCCTGAGCAGGAGCTGGGTAAACTGCCTCTGGGTTCGCGCCCGGCCAAGCGTCGCCCGACCGGCGGCGTTGAATCCCTGCGCGCCATTCCGTGGATCTTCGCCTGGACGCAAAACCGTCTGATGCTGCCGGCCTGGCTGGGTGCCGGTGCGGCGCTGCAAAAAGTGGTGGAAGACGGAAAGCAGAGCGAACTGGAAACCATGTGCCGCGACTGGCCATTCTTCTCTACCCGTCTGGGCATGCTGGAGATGGTCTTCTCGAAAGCCGACCTGTGGCTGGCGGAATACTACGATCAGCGTCTGGTGAAACCAGAGCTGTGGGCGCTGGGTAAAGAGCTGCGCGAGCTGCTTGAAGGCGATATTAAAGTGGTGCTGGATATCGCTAATGACTCCCACCTGATGGAAGACCTGCCGTGGATCGCCGAGTCTATCCAGCTGCGTAACATCTACACCGACCCGCTGAACGTTTTACAGGCTGAACTGCTACACCGTTCGCGTCTGGCGGAGGAGGAAGGTAAAGAGCCGGATCCGCGCGTTGAACAGGCGCTGATGGTAACGATAGCAGGCGTTGCGGCAGGTATGCGCAACACCGGTTAATGCTCAGTGCCCGGCAGCGCTACGCTTGCCGGGCACTTCTCGATCTTCCCCCTTCCCTGATCTCCCCCTCAATCTTTGCCACCGGTAAGGCAATCACGTTTCACTTAGACGTAGCGCAACAAATGACCGGCACGCCGGGAGTAGAGTCACTCTTAGTGCAGTTCGAACAGGACAGAATTTACCTCAAACACTAAGGGAGTAATGTTATGGACCGTGTCATTCAATCCCCGGGAAAATACATCCAGGGCGCAGATGTTCTCACTCGCCTCGGCGACTACCTGAAGCCGCTGGCAAATCGCTGGCTGGTGGTGGGCGATAAATTTGTGCTGGGTTTTGCTGAAGAAACCCTGCGCCAGAGTTTTAAAAAAGCCGGACTCCATGCCGAAATTGCACCATTTGGTGGCGAATGTTCGCAAAATGAAATCGATCGCCTGAAAAAGCTGGCCGACAGCACTGACTGTCTGGCGGTGCTGGGTATCGGCGGCGGAAAAACGCTGGATACTGCCAAAGCGCTGGCCCACTTTATGGACGTGCCGGTGGCCATTGCCCCGACCATTGCCTCCACCGATGCGCCGTGCAGCGCCCTTTCCGTGATTTATACCGACAGCGGCGAGTTCGATCGCTACCTGATGCTGCCGCACAACCCGAACATGGTGATTGTCGATACCAAAGTGGTGGCGGGCGCACCTGCACGCCTGCTGGCCGCCGGGATTGGCGATGCCCTGGCAACCTGGTTTGAAGCGCGTGCCTGCTCACGTAGCGGCGCGACGACCATGGCGGGCGGCAAGTGCACGCAGGCAGCGTTAGCGCTGGCAGAGCTGTGCTACAACACGCTGGTTGAAGAGGGCGAGAAAGCGATGCTGGCGGCGGAACAGCACGTGGTCACACCGGCGCTGGAACGCATTATCGAAGCCAACACCTATCTCAGCGGCGTGGGCTTTGAAAGCGGCGGGCTGGCGGCGGCGCATGCCATTCACAACGGCATGACGGCGGTGCCGGATGCGCATCATTTCTACCATGGTGAAAAGGTCGCGTTCGGCACGCTGACGCAACTGGTACTGGAGAACGCGCCGGTTGAAGAAATTGAGACCGTCGCCGCGCTTTGCCACAGTGTTGGACTGCCGATCACGCTGGCGCAGCTGAATATCAAAGAGGATATTCCGGCCAAAATGCGGCTGATCGCGGAGGCGTCCTGTGCCGAAGGGGAAACCATTCACAACATGCCTGGCGGCGTAACGCCGGATCAGGTCTATGCGGCACTGCTGGTGGCGGACCAGTACGGACAGCGATTCTTGCAGGAGTGGGAGTAACGAAAAAAGCCGGGTGGCGCTGCGCTTACCCGGCCTACATGGCACTTTAATTTGTAGGCCGGGTAAGACGTAGCCGCCACCCGGCACAATGGTTACTTCACATCAAACCGGTCCAAATCCATCACTCGCGCCCATGCGGCAACAAAATCAAGAACGAACTTCTCGTGTGCATCACTGCTGGCGTAAACTTCGGCCAGCGCACGCAGGACGGCGTTTGAACCGAAGACCAGATCGGCGCGGGTCGCGGTGTATTTCACTTCCCCGCTGGCGCGATCGCTACCGGCAAACAGCTCGTTTGAGTCGTCGGTCGCTTTCCACTGGGTGTTCATATCCAGCAGATTAACGAAGAAGTCGTTGCTCAGCACGCCCTCGCGGTTGGTAAACACGCCATTCTTGCTGCCATCGAAGTTTGCACCCAGTACGCGCAGACCGCCGATCAGCACCGTCAGTTCCGGCGCAGTCAGGGTCAGCTGCTGGGCTTTGTCGATCAGCAGCGACTCCGTAGTGGACACATCCACCTGCGCACGGTAGTTGCGGAAACCGTCAGCAACCGGTTCGAGCAGGTTAAACATCTCGATGTCCGTCTGGTCCTGACGCGCATCCACGCGGCCCGGGGTGAACGGTACGTTGACGTAAACGCCCGCGGCTTTCGCCGCCTGCTCAACGCCCACAACACCCGCCAGCACGATGATATCGGCCAGTGAGGCTTTATTAGTGGTGCGCTGGATTGCTTCCAGAGCCGGTAACGCCCGCACCGCCGCGGCGTTCACATCCCAGTCGCGCTGAGGCGCCAGCGCCAGACGCGCGCCGTTAGCGCCGCCACGCTTGTCGCCGCCGCGGAAGGTCGATGCCGACGCCCAGGCCACGGAAACAAGCTCGCTCACGGAGAGACCAGAGGCCGCGATTTCCGCTTTCAGGCTTTCAATATCTTCCTGCGTCGGATGGAACACCGGCTGAGGCAGCGGATCCTGCCAAATCAGATCTTCTTTCGGTACTTCCGGGCCGATGTACCGCGCTTTTGGCCCCATATCGCGGTGGGTCAGCTTGAACCACGCGCGCGCAAAGGCTTCGTTGAAGGCCTGCGGATCGTTCAGGAAGCGACGGGAAATTTTCTCGAATTCCGGATCAAAACGCAGCGTCAGATCGGTGACCAGCATGGTTGGCTTGCGTTTTTTCGACGGGTCGAACGGGTCAGGCATAATTTCCGGCGCATCCACGGCTTCGAACTGAATGGCGCCCGCCGGGCTACGCGTCTGCACCCATTCGTATTTGAACAGGTTCTCGAAGAAGTAATTGCTCCACTGGGTCGGGGTTTGAGACCAGATAACTTCCAGCCCGGAGGTGATGGCGTCAGCGCCAATACCGGTGCCGTGCGTGCTGGCCCAGCCCAGGCCCTGCGCTTCAATCGGCGACGCTTCCGGGTCAGTGCCCACGTGCGTGGCTTCACCTGCGCCGTGCGTTTTACCGAGCGTATGGCCGCCCGCAATCAGCGCGACGGTCTCTTCGTCATTCATGCCCATGTTGCCAAAGGTAGCGCGGATCGCCGCCGCCGCAGACAGCGGTTCACCGCTGGCGTTCGGCCCTTCCGGGTTAACGTAAATCAGGCCCATTTCGGTGGCCGCAAGCGGGCGCTTCGCCAGCGCTTCCGGGTCACGGTGGGTCAGCCAGGCTTTTTCATCGCCCCAGTTCACGTCCAGATCCGGTTCCCAGACGTCTTCACGCCCGGCACCGAAACCAAAGGTGCGGAAGCCGGAGTTCTCCAGCGCCACGTTACCCGCGAGGATAAAGAGGTCAGCCCAGGAGATTTTTTGTCCGTATTTTTGCTTAATTGGCCACAGCAGGCGGCGAGCCTTATCCAGGCTGACGTTATCCGGCCAGGAGTTCAGCGGTGCAAAGCGTTGCTGACCGCGTCCGGCGCCGCCGCGACCGTCAACGGAGCGATAGGTACCCGCACCGTGCCAGGCCATACGGATAAACAGGCCCGCATAGCTGCCCCAGTCGGCAGGCCACCACGGTTGTGAGTCGGTTAACAGTGCTTTGAGATCGCCCTTAAGGGCGGAATAGTCGAGCTTGCTGAATTCTTTGCGGTAGTCGAAGTCTTCACCCAGAGGGTTAGAACGGCTGGAGTGTTGATTAAGTAGATCGATGCGAAGTTGTTTAGGCCACCATTCTTTGCTGCCGGTACCTGCACCCGCGCTATGATCGACGCCGCCCTGGTGGAACGGACATTTGCCGGCGGATGCCGCGTTATTGGTCTCGTCTGACATGCTCATCGCTATGCTCCCTTTACAGTGTTACCGTTACGATATACACCACTAGCGATAAGAGATAGTTGAATTAATCCACAGATTCGATAGCTAATACCTTTTAACTCTCTGCTCGATTAAAAAACCCTCATTTTATGAGGGTTTTTTACTTTACAGCGCCGGGCGAACACCGAGCGTATGGCAAATGGCGTAGCTCATTTCCGCGCGGTTCAGGGTATAGAAATGGAAATCTTTCACCCCTTCGCGACTTAAAATCTTCACCATGTCCATCGCGATATTGGCCCCCACCAGCTTACGGGTTTCCGGATCGTCGTCCAGCCCTTCGTACATTTTGGACATCCACAGCGGAATGCGCACGTTGGTCATATCTGCGAATTTCTTCGCCTGTTTGAAGTTCGAGACCGGCAGAATGCCAGGAATGATTTCGACATCAATACCCGCCGAGACGCAGCGGTCGCGAAAGCGCAGGTAGCTTTCCACGTCAAAGAAGAACTGAGTAATCGCGCGGCTAGCACCGGCCTCCACTTTACGCTTCAGGTTGAGCAGATCCGCCTGGGCGCTTTTGGCTTCCGGGTGAACTTCAGGGTAGGCGGCCACGGAGATATCAAAGTCGGCAACGTCTTTCAGCAGCCCGACCAGATCGGTGGCATACATCTCCGGCTTGCCGCTGCCTGGCGGGAGGTCGCCGCGCAGGGCCACAATGTGGCGAATGCCGTTATTCCAGTAGTCCTGGGCAATGGCGCGTAGTTCATCACGGGTGGCGTCGATACAGGTCAGGTGCGGTGCCGCTTCCAGACCGGTTCGATCTTTAATGCCCTTAATGATGCTGTGCGTGCGGTCACGCTCACCGGAGTTGGCGCCGTAGGTTACGGAGACGAACTTCGGCTTCAGGCTGCTCAGGCGATCGATAGAACTCCACAGGGTTTGCTCCATTTCACTGGTGCGCGGCGGAAAAAATTCAAAAGAGACGTTAATCTGGCCGTTTACTTCGGCCAGGCTCTGATTCAGGGCTTCCCGCTGGTTGGCGTGAAAAAAGCTCATACCTTACCTCTATCTTTCGCGTGTCGTTGTTTGTTGTGTTGTGAACTTCTATACGTTTAGACGTCCAGATGTAAAAATGACGGAAAAGCGAGATGACGTCAACAGAAATAATCAACATTAACGGTGAGGTTTGTTCAGGGAAGATGAAGGGCGTTCATGATGGGGGTGAGTGCGGTCTGCTGCCCTCACCCTAACCCTCTCCCACGGGGAGAGGGAACAAGCGAAATTACAGCAGCTTAGCCAGACGATTAATATCAGACTGAATGGCTCCGGCGGTGACATCGCGTCCCGCGCCCGGGCCACGGATCACCAGCGGGTTATCGCGATACCAGCGGCTTTCGATGGCGAAGACGTTATCGCACGGCAGGAGCGCCGCCAGCGGATGTTCAGGACGCACCGCCTCCACGCCCACGCGCGCTTTACCGTTCGCCTCGAAACGCGCCACGTAACGCAGCACCAGGCCCATCTCGTTAGCCGCTTCCAGACGTTGCACCATCTGCTCGTTCAGCTCGTCACCGTTCTCGAAGAAGTGATCGACGGACCCCTCCTCGCAGCCCGCAGGCACCAGAGACTCAACGCGTACCTGACCCGGCTCAATGTCGTAGCCGGCTTCACGCGCCAGGATCACCAGCTTACGCATCACATCTTTACCGGCAAGGTCAACGCGGGGATCCGGCTCGGTTAAGCCCTGCTGCCACGCCTGATCCACCAGGTCGGTGAACGGAACGGTGCCATCAAACTGCAAAAACAGCCAGGAGAGCGTGCCGGAGAAGATCCCGCTCAGCGCCAGAATGCTGTCGCCGCTTTCAATCAGGTCGCGCACGGTATGGTTCACTGGCAGGCCCGCGCCAACGGTGGCGTTATACAGCCAGTGACGGCCCGTTTTTTCGAATGCGTCATGGATCTGACGGTATTTATCAGTACTGCTCGCGCCCGCCAGTTTGTTGGCGCTGATGACGTGGAAACCGTGGCTGGCGAAATCCAGATACTGATCGGCCAGCTGTTCGCTGGCAGTCACGTCCAGCACCACCAGATCGTCGTACGGGTGCGCGCGCATCCACAGGAACAGCGACTCTTCATCCTGCTCAACCGCTTCATCGTTAAAGAAGGCCAGCGCCCGGCTGGCGTCCAGCCCTTCGTAGTTCAGCAGGCTGCGGCGGCTGTCCACCACCCCTGCCAGAATAAATTCAAACCCGGTACGCGCCGAAAGCGTCACCTGCTCGCGGGCGAACAGCTCCAGCCAGCGGGAACCGATGTTCCCTTTCCCGAACAGTACCAGGCCGATGCGTTTTTCCGCGCGGAACAGGGAGGTGTGCAGACCCTGAATCAGGCTTTCGGTTGGCCCTTTACGCAGCACGGCAACCAGACTGATGCCCTCTTCCGACTGCCAGGTGAACTCCACCGGCTGACCTTTCAGTTGCTGCCAGAAGCGGTGGCAGTGGAGCGGGTTACGGGTGACGCCCGCGCCCACCATCGCCACCAGCGCCAGCCCCTGACGCAGGCGAAGCTCGCCCGGCAGGCCCGCTTCATCCAGAATTTTCAGGGCGCTGTCCACCACTTCAGCGGTATAGCAGAACTGCAACAGCTGACGATCGTTATGTACGCCAACGGCCAGCGGACGCACCTGGGCACGTTTCAGGATGGTGTCGATATCTTTGTGTGCCAGTTTGAAATCCTGGCCCGCAGGCACCTGGAACTCAATCAGGCAGATGTCATCATGGCTGGTGACAATGCGCGCGCCCGTGCCGGATGCCAGCACGCGTTCAATGCGGGTGGAACCCTGATCCGGCGTGTAGCTACAGCGTAGTTGCAGGTCGATGTCGCTGCCGGAAACCGGCTGTAGCGTGCGCGCGTGCAGCACCGGGGCCGCCAGACGCGCCAGTTCGCTCGCTTCGTCGAGACGCAGCAGCGGCAGCAGGCAGGCATCTTTTACTTTGCGCGGGTCCGCGCTGTAGACACCGGCCACGTCGCTCCAGATGGTGACGCGGGACACGCCCGCCAGGGCGCCAATCTGCGTTGCCGAGTAGTCAGAGCCGTTACGGCCCAGCAGAACGGTTTCGCCAGCATTGCTGCGGCTGATAAAACCGGTGACGACAATACGTTTACCAGGATGTTGCACCAGCAGCTGTTGCAGCAGCGGGTAAGACAACCCTTCGTCCACCTGCGGCTGTGCGGCACGTTCGGCACGCAGGAAATCACGCGCGTCGAGCCAGGCGGCTTCCACACCAAGATGTTGCAGCACGGCGGCCATCAGGCGCGCAGACCACACTTCACCGTGGCCAACCACTTCCGCATACACTGCATCGGTAATGCCGCTGTCCAGCAGAGCGGCCAGACGCTCAAGGTCGTGCGTAAAAGCGCTAATCAGCCCGTCCGCCACGTCCGCAGGCAGCAAACCGGCAATCAGTTCACTCTGGTAACGACGTAAGGACTGTTGCACCTGATGCGCAGAGAGGCGATCGGTCTGGCTCAGTTTCAGCCAGCTAATCAACTGATTGGTGGTGCTGCCCGCCGCAGAGACAACCATCATGTCCCCCGGCTGTGAATACTCGGTCATGATCCCTGCGACACGCAGGTAACATTTCACATCAGCAAGACTACTACCACCAAACTTGTGCAGCTGACGACCCTTCGTCCCTGCCTGCGCTATCACACTCATGATTACCCCTTGGCTGCGACCCGGAAGCCATTTTCCAGATCGGCAATTAAATCTTCAGAATCTTCAATACCGGTCGAGATACGCAGCAGCGTCTCGGAAATCCCGGCGGCGGCACGTGCTTCGGGTGCCATACCTGCGTGCGTCATGGTTGCGGCGTGGGAGATCAAGCTTTCTACTCCCCCTAAGGATTCCGCCAGCGTAAACAATGACAACCCGCTCAGGAAGCGACGCAGCGTTTGCTCGTCACCGTCCAGTTCAAAACTTAACATCGCGCCAAATCCTTTCTGTTGGCGCGCGGCAATCTCGTGCCCCTGATTTTCCGGCAGCGACGGGTGATAAAGCTTCTTCACCAGCGGCTGGGTTTTCAGGAAATCCACGATCGCCTGGGCATTACGCTGCGCCACGTCCATACGCGGCGACAGCGTACGGATGCCGCGCAACAGCAAATAGCTGTCGAACGCGCCCGCGGTGACGCCAATGTTATTGGCCCACCATGCCAGTTCGGTGACTACATCAGGATCTTTGGCAATCACCACACCTGCTACTACGTCAGAATGGCCGTTCAGATATTTAGTGCATGAATGCAACACCAGATCGGCGCCCAGTGCCAGTGGGTTCTGAAGGGCCGGACTGAGGAACGTATTATCCACTACACTTATCGCTCCCGCATCCCTTGCGAGCTGACAAATTTTCGCAATATCGACTACGCGCAACAATGGATTGCTTGGACTTTCCACCAGCACCAGCTTCGGCTGCTCGGCAAGCGCCTGTTTCAGCGCCTGTTCGTCGTTTTGATCGACAAACAGCACACGGTAGCAGCCACGTTTCGCCAGGCTATCAAACAGACGATAGCTGCCGCCATAACAGTCGTGCGGCGCCACCAGCAGATCGCCAGGTTTCAGGAACACCGTAGTCACCAGGTGAATGGCAGACATGCCGGTATTGGTTAATACCGCACCCGCGCCGCCTTCCAGTTCCGCCAGCGCGCGCTGGGTGACGTCACGCGTAGGATTGCCGCGACGCGAGTAGTCATGCGCGCGGGGTTCATTAAATCCGGTGAAATTATAGGTGCTGGAGAGATGAATTGGCGGGACAACGCAGCCGTACTGCTCGTCATCATTCAATCCGCTACGCACTGCGATGGTGGCCTGTTTACGCGTCATGGTGAGGCTTCCTGGCGAATGAGGTGAAAAGTCAGGCACCAGAGTAAACATTGAAAGTATGGACGTCAATACATCTGGACATCTAAACTTCTTTGCGTATAGATTGAGCAATGTGCAAATAGCCGTTAAAATTATATGCTTTAGGACACGCTACAGCGGCAATATCCGTGCCTCGGTATCGTCTCTACGGTAAACTACGCAAGATTACGGTTCAAAACTGATGGTTACCGGTTTTGCACCTTTAGATTAATGACTGAGAGGATTAAAGGTATCTCATGGCTGAATGGAGCGGCGAATATATCAGCCCATACGCTGAGCACGGTAAGAAGAGTGAGCAAGTCAAGAAAATCACGGTGTCCATTCCTCTGAAGGTGTTGAAGATCCTCACCGATGAACGTACGCGTCGTCAGGTGAACAACCTGCGTCACGCCACCAACAGCGAACTGCTGTGCGAAGCGTTCCTGCATGCGTTTACCGGCCAACCGTTGCCGAACGATGACGATCTGCGCAAAGAGCGCAGTGACGAAATTCCAGAAGAGGCGAAGGTGATCATGCGTGAACTGGGTATCGACCCGGATACGTGGGAATACTGATAAGCGGATACAAAAAAGGCACCTTGCGGTGCCTTTTTTTCGGGAAACTTATTTAGCGCCCGGGATGCTGAAACGCTTGTTGAAGCGGTCAACACGGCCACCGGTTGCAACATCACGCTGCTTACCAGTGTAGAACGGGTGGCATTTGCCGCACACGTCCAGGTTCAGATCGTGACCCACGGTAGAGCGGATCTGGATAGAGTTACCGCAAGAGCAGTTTGCAGTAATCATTTCGTATTTCGGGTGAATATCTTTTTTCATGGGAGAACCTCAGTTAAGGCCGCGTCGCTCTTCCAGCCCTAACGCCAGACACCACGCGATGTTGAATGTAAGTTCTTTGGCGTAAAATACACCAAAGGCGGCGAATCATACAGAATTTGACCAACGTATGCAAACTGATCCGCACGCCGCTTTCACTAATGTGTATACTAACGCGCCACTTTTCAAGTCAGGAAGATTCGATGCCCGTCGCTCACGTTGCCCTGCCCGTTCCGCTTCCCCGCACCTTTGACTACCTGCTGCCCGACAGCATGAGCGCCAAAGCGGGCTGTCGCGTGACCGTGCCGTTTGGCAAACAGCAGCGTGTGGGGATCGTGGTGTCCGTCAGCGAACACAGCGAACTGCCGCTTAACGAGCTGAAATCGGTTGTTGAGGTGCTGGACAGCGAGCCGGTTTACTCCACCAGCACCTGGCGACTGCTGCTGTGGGCGGCAGATTATTATCATCATCCGATTGGCGACGTGCTGTTCCATGCCCTGCCCATTATGCTGCGCCAGGGCAAGAGCGCCAGCCACGCGCCAATGTGGTACTGGTTTGCCACCGAGCAGGGCCAGGCTATGGACATTAACAGCCTGAAGCGCTCGCAGAAACAGCAGCAGGCGCTGGCCGCGCTGCGCCAGGGAAAAATCTGGCGCCATCAGGTCGACGAGCTTGAGGTAAGCGAAACCGCGTTGCAGGCATTAAGGAAGAAAGGGTTGAGCGAGCTGGCCAGTGAAGCCCCTGCCCTTCACGACTGGCGCGACGGCTTTTCCGTCTCGGGCGATCGCCTGCGTCTGAATACCGAGCAGGCCACCGCCGTAGGCGCGATTCACAGCGCCGCCGACCATTTTTCCGCCTGGCTGCTGGCGGGCGTCACCGGCTCCGGTAAAACCGAAGTGTATCTGAGCGTGCTGGAAAACGTGCTCGCGCAGGGCAAACAGGCGCTGGTGATGGTGCCGGAAATCGGCCTGACGCCGCAAACCATCGCGCGTTTTCGTGAACGCTTTAATGCGCCAGTTGAGGTTCTGCACTCCGGCCTGAACGACAGCGAGCGCCTCAGCGCCTGGCTGAAAGCGAAAAACGGCGAAGCGGCGATTGTGATCGGCACCCGTTCATCGCTGTTTACGCCGTTTAAAAATCTCGGCGTTATCGTGATCGATGAAGAGCATGACAGCTCCTATAAACAGCAGGAAGGCTGGCGCTATCACGCCCGCGACTTAGCCGTGTACCGCGCCCACAGCGAACAAATTCCCATTATTCTCGGGTCCGCCACCCCCGCGCTTGAAACGCTGCACAACGTTCGCCAGCGTAAATACCACATGCTGCGCCTGACGCGCCGTGCGGGGAATGCTCGCCCGGCCATTCAGCATGTGCTGGATTTGAAAGGCCAGCAGGTGCAGGCCGGGTTAGCGCCTGCGCTGATTAGCCGCATGCGCCAGCATTTGCAGGCGGGCAACCAGGTGATCCTGTTCCTGAACCGCCGCGGCTTCGCGCCTGCGCTGCTGTGCCACGACTGCGGCTGGATCGCGGAGTGCCCGCGCTGCGATCACTACTACACCTTCCACCAGGCTCAGCGCCATTTACGCTGCCACCACTGCGACAGCCAGCGTCCGGTCCCCCGTCAATGCCCGTCCTGCGGCTCAACGCACATCGTGCCGGTCGGTCTGGGAACGGAACAGCTTGAACAGGCGCTCGCGCCCTTCTTCCCGGACGTACCCATCTCCCGTATCGACAGGGATACCACCAGCCGTAAAGGGGCGCTGGAGCAGCAGCTGGCGGAAGTGCATCGCGGCGGCGCGCGCATCCTGATTGGTACTCAGATGCTGGCGAAAGGGCACCACTTCCCGGACGTGACGCTGGTCGCCCTGCTGGACGTCGACGGCGCGCTGTTCTCCGCGGATTTTCGCTCCGCCGAGCGTTTCGCCCAGCTTTATACCCAGGTTGCCGGTCGCGCTGGTCGAGCGGGTAAGCAGGGCGAGGTGGTGCTGCAAACGCACCACCCTGAACATCCGCTGCTGCAAACTCTGCTGCACAAAGGCTATGACGCCTTCGCGGACCAGGCGCTGGCCGAACGTCAGACGATGCAGCTTCCCCCGTGGACCAGCCACGTTATCATCCGTGCGGAAGATCATAATAACCAGCAGGCGCCGCTGTTCCTGCAACAGCTGAGAAACCTCCTGCAAGCCAGCCCGCTGGTGGATAATCAGCTGTGGATTTTAGGCCCGGTACCCGCGCTCGCCCCGAAACGCGGGGGCCGTTTCCGCTGGCAACTCTTACTTCAGCACCCCTCGCGTATCCGTTTACAGCAGATCGTCAGCGGCACGCTGGCGCTGATCAATACCCTGCCGGAAGCGCGAAAAGTGAAGTGGGTTCTTGACGTCGATCCGATTGAAGGCTGAAGACGGATCGAAAAATTTAATGCGCCTCACACTTTTTATGAAAATTCTGTAACCGATTCCATTAACTATCTGTAAAAATGGTGCTGTCCGCAGTTCGGTGTTCAGGCGAGGAGAAGACGTTGAAGTCCAGGAAAGAGGTTGCCTCGGCGACCATGAAAGACGTTGCCGAGAAAGCACAAGTCTCAACAGCAACCGTGTCCCGCGCATTGATGAACCCTGACAAAGTCTCCCAGGCGACCCGAAACCGGGTTGAAAAGGCGGCGCTTGAGGTCGGTTATTTCCCGCAAGCCATGGGGCGCAACGTTAAACGCAACGAATCCCGCACCATCCTGGTGATCGTGCCGGACATCTGCGATCCCTTCTTCAGCGAAATCATCCGCGGCATTGAGGTCACGGCCGCCGCCCAGGGCTATCTGGTGCTGATTGGCGATTGTGCTCACCAGAACCAGCAGGAAAAAACGTTCATCGACCTGATCATCACCAAGCAGATTGATGGCATGCTGCTGCTTGGCTCACGCCTGCCGTTTGATGCCAGCATTGAAGAACAGCGCAATTTACCGCCGATGGTCATGGCGAACGAATTCGCGCCGGAGCTGGAGCTGCCAACCGTTCATATCGATAACCTCACCGCCGCATTCAACGCCGTGAACTATCTTCAGGAACTGGGGCATAAGCGTATCGGCTGTATCGCCGGACCAGAAGAGATGCCGCTGTGTCATTACCGCTTGCAGGGCTACGTTCAGGCGCTGCGCCGTACCGGGGCTATCGTCGATCCGCACTACATTGCGCGCGGTGATTTCACCTTTGAAGCGGGCGGGCAGGCGCTGGAAAAATTGCTGGCCTTGCCAGAACCGCCCACCGCGGTCTTCTGCCACAGCGACGTGATGGCGCTGGGGGCGTTATCCTACGCCAAACGTCACGGCCTGCGCGTGCCGCAGGACCTGTCGATAATCGGTTTTGATAATATTTCACTTTCGGAGTTTTGCGATCCGCCGCTTTCGACCGTTGCACAGCCGCGGTATGACATCGGCCGGGAAGCGATGCTGCTTTTGCTGGATCAGCTGCACGGTCAATCAGTTAGCAGTGGGTCACGGCTACTGGATTGTGAGCTGATTGTGCGCGGCTCTACCCAGGCATTAACTTAAAGTAAATACCTTTCGACACCCTTATCTGGTCAAAGCCCCGTCGCTTAAGTAACATGGCGGGCTGACGAACGAATAAATACAGCGAAACGATAGTGGCACAACGAGATTATGTACGTCGCGGCCAGCCGGCACCTTCGCGACGCAAAAAGAGTAGTTCAAAAAGCAAGCAACGCAGCCTGTCTGCTGTCTCCCCAGCTATGGTCGCCATTGCTGCGGCTGTGCTGGTGGCCTTTATTGGCGGCCTCTACTTCATTACGCATCATAAAAAAGAAGAGTCTGAAGCCCTTCAGGGTAATAAGGTCGTCGGCAACGGCCTGCCGCCGAAGCCTGAAGAGCGCTGGCGCTACATTAAAGAGCTGGAAAGCCGCCAGCCTGGCGTACGTGCGCCTACCGAGCCTTCTGCCGGGGGTGAAGTAAAGAATGCCGATCAGCTGACGGACGAACAGCGTCAATTGCTCGCTCAGATGCAGGCGGACATGCGCCAGCAGCCTACGCAGCTGAACGAAGTACCGTGGAACGAACAAACCCCGGCGCAGCGTCAGCAAACGTTGCAGCGCCAGCGTCAGGCTCAGCAGCAAACGCAACAGCAGCAGTGGACGCAGACGCAGCCGGTACAGCAGCCGCGTACACAACCGCAGCAGCAGACGCGTACCGTACAAACTCAGCCTGTCCAGCAGCAACCGAAGGCGCAGCCGCAGAAGCAAACGGCACAGCCGTATCAGGATCTGTTGCAGACGCCTGCGCATACCACTGCGCAACAGCCAAAAACGCAGCAGGCTGCGCCGGTCACCAAAGAGACCGAGGCACCGAAGCAGACGGCTGAGAAAAAAGATGAACGCCGCTGGATGGTTCAGTGCGGTTCGTTTAAAGGCGCCGAACAGGCAGAAACGGTGCGTGCTCAGCTGGCATTTGAAGGATTTGACTCACGCATTACCACCAATAACGGCTGGAATCGCGTAGTGATTGGACCGGTCAAAGGCAAAGAAAACGCAGACGGCACCATTTCCCGTTTGAAAGTGGCTGGCCACACAAACTGCATTCGACTCGCCTCCGGGGGTTGAAACCCCCAAAATCCCCCCCATCTATCATTTAATTCAGCCCTGAGCACAGGCTCAGGGCTTCTGTTTCCCGAATCTGTAACCAGGGGGTCTGCTCGTGACAACAATAGTAAGTGTACGCCGTAACGGCCAGGTGGTAATTGCCGGTGATGGCCAGGCCACGCTGGGTAATACCGTCATGAAAGGCAACGTGAAGAAAGTACGTCGTCTTTATAACGACAAAGTGATCGCCGGTTTCGCAGGCGGCACGGCTGATGCCTTCACGCTGTTTGAACTGTTTGAACGCAAACTGGAAATGCATCAGGGTCATCTGGTGAAAGCCGCCGTTGAGCTGGCAAAAGACTGGCGTACCGACCGCATGCTGCGCAAGCTCGAAGCGCTGCTGGCCGTGGCTGACGAAAACGCCTCGCTGATCATCACCGGTAACGGCGACGTGGTTCAGCCTGAAAACGACCTGATTGCCATCGGCTCTGGCGGCCCGTACGCCCAGGCCGCAGCCCGTGCGCTGTTGGAAAATACCGACATGAACGCGCGCGATATCGCGGTGAAAGCGTTGGATATTGCAGGTGATATCTGCATCTATACCAACCACAATCACACCATCGAAGAATTACCGTCTAAAGCGTAAGGATCGCCCATGTCTGAAATGACCCCACGCGAAATTGTCAGCGAACTGAACAAACACATTATCGGCCAGGACGACGCCAAGCGCTCCGTGGCTATCGCACTGCGTAACCGCTGGCGTCGCATGCAGCTCGACGAAGAGCTTCGCCACGAAGTGACGCCAAAAAATATTCTGATGATCGGCCCGACCGGTGTGGGTAAAACCGAAATCGCCCGTCGTCTGGCCAAACTGGCTAACGCGCCGTTCATCAAAGTTGAAGCCACCAAGTTCACCGAAGTGGGCTATGTGGGTAAAGAAGTGGACTCCATCATCCGCGACCTGACCGACTCGGCGATTAAGATGGTGCGTGTCCAGGCAATTGAGAAAAACCGCTATCGCGCCGAAGAGATGGCCGAAGAGCGTATTCTCGACGTGCTGATCCCACCGGCAAAAAACAACTGGGGACAGGCTGAACAGCAGCCTGAACCTTCTGCTGCGCGTCAGGCATTCCGCAAAAAACTGCGCGAAGGCGAGCTGGACGACAAAGAGATTGAGATCGATCTCGCTGCCGCGCCAATGGGCGTGGAAATTATGGCGCCTCCGGGCATGGAAGAGATGACCAGCCAGTTGCAGTCCATGTTCCAGAACCTGGGCGGACAGAAGCAGAAAGCGCGTAAGCTGAAAATCAAAGACGCGATGAAGCTGCTGATTGAAGAAGAAGCCGCGAAGCTGGTTAACCCGGAAGAGCTGAAACAGGATGCTATCGACGCGGTTGAGCAGCACGGTATCGTGTTTATCGACGAAATCGACAAGATCTGTAAGCGCGGTAACGCGTCCGGCCCGGATGTCTCACGCGAAGGCGTTCAGCGCGACCTGCTGCCGCTGGTGGAAGGTTGCACCGTCTCCACCAAGCACGGCATGGTTAAAACTGACCACATTCTGTTTATCGCCTCCGGTGCGTTCCAGATTGCCAGCCCGTCTGACCTGATCCCGGAACTTCAGGGACGTCTGCCAATCCGCGTCGAGTTACAGGCGCTGACCACCGAAGATTTCGAACGTATCCTGACTGAGCCAAACGCTTCTGTGACCGTACAGTACAAAGCGCTGATGGCGACCGAAGGCGTGAACATTGAATTTACCGATGACGGTATCAAGCGCATCGCCCAGGCCGCGTGGCAGGTCAACGAAACCACCGAAAACATCGGTGCGCGTCGTCTGCACACCGTGCTGGAACGCCTGATGGAAGACATCTCTTATGATGCGAGCGACCTTAACGGTCAAAGCATTACCATTGACGCAGACTATGTGGGCAAACACCTGGATGCGTTAGTGGCAGATGAAGATCTGAGCCGTTTTATTCTATAATCGCGTTCAATGCATTTTCATCACTGTTGATGGGGGCTATGGCCCCCATTTTTATTGGCTAAATAACTATGACTGATATCAGCCGTACACAGGCGTGGCTCGAAAGTCTGCGTCCTAAAACGCTTCCTCTGGCTTTTGCCGCCATTATCGTCGGTACCACGCTTGCCTGGTGGCAGGGTCATTTCGATCCGCTGGTAGCAGGTCTGGCGCTTGTCACCGCCGGGCTGCTGCAAATCCTCTCTAATCTCGCCAATGATTACGGCGATGCGGTAAAAGGCAGCGACAAGCCTGACCGCATCGGGCCGCTGCGCGGCATGCAAAAAGGGGTGATTACCCAGGCACAGATGAAGCGGGCGCTGATTATCACCGTGGTGTTGATTTGCCTGTCCGGGCTGGCGCTGGTGACGGTCGCCTCGAAAACCACCAGTGATTTCATTGGCTTCCTGGTGCTGGGCTTGCTCGCCATTATTGCAGCCATTACCTATACCGTCGGGACGCGTCCTTACGGGTATATTGGTCTGGGCGACATCTCCGTGCTGGTGTTCTTCGGCTGGCTGAGCGTGATGGGAAGCTGGTACTTACAGGCGCACACGGTGATCCCTGCCCTGTTCCTGCCGGCGACCGCCTGTGGTCTGCTGGCGACGGCGGTGCTGAATATCAATAATCTGCGCGACATCGATAGCGACCGCGAGAACGGTAAAAACACGCTGGCCGTGCGTCTGGGTCCGGTGAATGCACGCCGCTATCACGCCTGCCTGCTCATCGGCGCGCTGGTCTGCCTGGCGCTGTTCAATCTGATTTCGCTGCACAGCCTCTGGGGCTGGCTGTTTGTGCTCGCCGCACCGCTGCTGATTAAGCAGGCCCGCTACGTTATGCGTGAACTCAGCCCGGCCGCCATGCCACCGATGCTGGAACGTACGGTAAAAGGCGCGCTGTTGACTAACCTGCTGTTCGTCATCGGGATTGTCTTAAGCCAGACGCTGAGTTAGCTGACAAATATCAATTAACAATTGATGATTTTGCCAACAACGCATTTCGCACGATATACTGAACACATTCGCAGCAACAGAGCGTTAAACCTATGAAATACGATACCTCCGAGCTTTGTGACATCTACCAGGAAGATGTCAACGTCGTTGAACCCCTGTTCTCCAACTTTGGTGGACGGTCGTCGTTTGGCGGACAAATCATCACGGTGAAATGTTTCGAGGACAACGGGTTGCTGTACGATCTGCTCGAAGAGAACGGCCGTGGCCGCGTTCTGGTGGTCGACGGCGGCGGTTCCGTGCGCCGTGCATTGATTGATGCTGAACTGGCGGGAATTGCCGTCCAGAACGAGTGGGAAGGCATTGTGGTGTACGGTTCCGTGCGTCAGGTGGACGATCTCGAAGACCTGGATATCGGGATTCAGGCCATCGCGGCCATACCGGTAGGCGCAGCGGGCGACGGCATCGGCGAAAGCGACGTGCGCGTCAATTTCGGCGGCGTGACCTTCTTCTCGGGTGACCACCTTTATGCTGACAATACCGGCATTATCCTTTCTGAGGATGCGCTGGATATTGAGTAGTTAATCGGTAAGCGAGATGCATAAAAAAACCGCCAACAGCAATGTGGCGGTTTTTTTGTCCCTCGGGATTCGCGGTCCGTTGGGTGATATTGCAACCTTTAACCAGGATTTTTATCTTACCCTGGTTCATTCCTCAGGTAACCCCTGTCGACCCTTTATAAATTCCTAATTATGTGTGGAAACCTTAACTCCGCAGCTGTTGCTCATTATGATGCTGTGTCCCTTTCCGCCATCTCGCAAATGGGCATCGGTCCAGGGAAAGGTGTATTCACAACCGTAAAGCAACCTTTAACCGGGCTTGTGTCCACCGACTTATCACCGATGGTGAACGGTGGAGCGGTAAGCAGCAGGGACCGCATAATGAAACGCTATTTATGTATCGCGTTCATTGTCGCCAGCGTACTCGTTGTAAAGAGCGATGAACCTGTTGGGTTTGTTGCTTTTGCTACGACAGCGCAGGACAAGTAGCGTTAAGGCCGCCCAGGGCGGCCTTTTTTATGGTTTGATATCGGTTAGCGGAAACCATAAAAAAGCCGGGTGGCGGCTTCGCCTTACCCGGCCTGTTCAATGCATTCCCTAAGGAAATCAAACTTCTTCCATACGTCCCAGCAGCGCCTGCAAGCGTTCCTGCCAGCCGTTCTGCTGTTCGCGCAGCTGGTTGTTTTCGCGCTCCAGTTCTTCACGGCTGTGTTGAGCATTCTGAACTTCCTGTGACAGGGAGTTGTTCTTCTCTTTCAGCTCTTCAATTTCCATTTGCAGCAGCGTGATGGTGTCAATCGCCTGCTGTACTTTCGATTCCAGTTTCTCAAACACTTCTAAAGACATGATCCTACCTCTCCTGAATTGCAAGGCGACGCTTTAACGTAAACGCGCACAACATATGTTCCGATTGTATGGAGCGCCGTCGCCCCTGTCCAGCGGCATGCCACGCAGATCGCGGTTTGCAACACTTTTCGGCCTCGTCCTGGTGCGTTCGCCGCATATACCCCTAAGTTGTTAACCCATAAGTTAAAGAAATGATTCAGCCCATAATCATTATCTGATGCAAAAACGCGCTTTATGGCGCGAAAACGCTCATTTTATTGACGCAGACCACACATTTAGATTTCGATATTTCTCGTTTGTGCTCGTTAACGATAAATTAACACTATGTCTACAGGGCATCGTGACTGTCACGGGCGGTCACGCAAACAATAAACATTACTCTTTTGCAGGATTCCGATTATGAGTCAGACATCAACCTTAAAAGGCCAGTGTATTGCCGAGTTCCTGGGTACCGGGTTGTTGATATTCTTCGGAGTAGGCTGTGTCGCAGCACTGAAAGTGGCGGGTGCCAGTTTTGGTCAGTGGGAAATCAGTATTATCTGGGGTCTGGGCGTGGCGATGGCCATCTACCTGACCGCAGGGGTTTCCGGTGCACATCTTAACCCGGCGGTGACCATCGCGTTGTGGCTATTCGCGTGTTTTGACGGACGCAAAGTTGTTCCTTTCATCATTTCGCAATTTGCCGGCGCCTTTTGCGCAGCGGCGTTAGTTTACGGGCTTTATTACAATCTTTTCATCGACTTCGAACAGACGCATCATATGGTGCGTGGCAGTGTCGAAAGTCTGGATCTGGCAGGCATTTTCTCAACGTATCCGAATCCGCATATCAATTTTGTGCAGGCGTTCGCGGTTGAGATGGTGATTACCGCTATTCTGATGGGCGTCATCATGGCGCTGGGCGACGATGGAAACGGCATTCCGCGCGGCCCGCTGGCGCCACTTTTGATTGGCCTTCTGATTGCGGTAATTGGCGCATCCATGGGTCCGCTGACCGGCTTTGCGATGAATCCGGCGCGTGACCTGGGTCCAAAAACCTTCGCCTTCTTTGCGGGATGGGGCGATGTCGCCTTCACGGGCGGCAAAGACATTCCTTACTTCCTGGTTCCGCTGTTCGGGCCAATCGTAGGGGCGGCGCTGGGCGCATTCGGCTATCGCAAATTAATTGGTCGCCACTTACCGTGCGACACTTGTGTGGAAGAGGAGAAAGAGACGGCTTCCACCACACAACAAAAAGCTTCGCTGTAATCTGACTACGGGACACATACCATGACCGAAAAAAAATATATCGTTGCGCTCGACCAGGGCACCACCAGCTCCCGCGCTGTCGTAATGGATCATGACGCGAACATTGTCAGCGTGTCTCAACGCGAATTTGAGCAAATTTACCCGCGTCCAGGCTGGGTAGAACACGACCCGATGGAGATCTGGGCGTCGCAAAGCTCCACGCTGGTGGAAGTGCTGGCGAAAGCCGACATCAGTTCTGACCAGATTGCCGCTATCGGTATCACCAACCAGCGTGAAACGACTGTGGTCTGGGAGCGCGAAACCGGTAAGCCCATCTACAACGCCATTGTCTGGCAGTGCCGTCGTACGTCAGAGATCTGCGAACAGTTGAAGCGCGAAGGAATGGAAGAGTACGTGCGCAGCGCCACCGGCCTGGTGGTTGACCCCTATTTCTCCGGCACCAAAGTGAAGTGGATCCTCGACCACGTGGAAGGTTCACGCGAGCGCGCACGACGTGGCGAGCTACTGTTCGGCACCGTCGATACCTGGCTTATCTGGAAGATGACTCAGGGACGCGTTCACGTTACCGACTACACCAACGCCTCGCGCACCATGCTGTTCAACATCAACACCCTTGAGTGGGATGACAAGATGCTGGACGCGCTGGACATTCCGCGCGCGATGCTGCCTGAAGTCCGTAAGTCTTCTGAAGTATACGGCCAGACCAACATTGGCGGTAAAGGTGGCACCCGTATTCCTATCGCCGGTATCGCCGGTGACCAGCAGGCGGCCCTGTTCGGCCAGCTGTGCGTCAAGGAAGGGATGGCGAAGAACACCTACGGCACCGGTTGTTTTATGCTGATGAACACCGGCGAGAAAGCGGTGAAATCAGAAAACGGTCTGCTGACCACCATCGCCTGCGGCCCGCGCGGCGAAGTGAACTATGCCCTGGAAGGCGCGGTATTCATGGCGGGTGCCTCCATTCAGTGGCTGCGCGACGAGATGAAGCTGATCAGCGATGCGTTTGACTCCGAATACTTCGCGACCAAAGTGAAAGACACCAACGGCGTGTACGTGGTGCCAGCGTTCACCGGTCTGGGCGCACCGTACTGGGACCCGTATGCCCGCGGCGCGATTTTCGGCCTGACGCGCGGCGTGAACTCAAACCACATCATTCGCGCGACGCTGGAATCCATCGCCTACCAGACGCGCGACGTGCTGGAAGCGATGCAGGCTGACTCCGGCATTCGTCTGCACGCCCTGCGCGTGGACGGCGGTGCGGTCGCGAACAACTTCCTGATGCAGTTCCAGTCCGACATTCTGGGCACCCGCGTTGAACGTCCTGAGGTGCGAGAAGTGACGGCGCTGGGCGCGGCGTATCTGGCAGGTCTGGCGGTTGGCTTCTGGCAAAACCTCGACGAGCTTCAGGAAAAAGCGGTTATCGAACGCGAATTCCGTCCTGGCATCGAAACCACCGAGCGCAACTACCGCTACAGCGGCTGGAAGAAAGCGGTGAAACGTGCCCTGGCGTGGGAAGAGCACGACGAGTAAACCTATATTCCCTCTCCCCTGGGAGAGGGTTAGGGTGAGGGGCTCCGACCGCACCGGTCCCCTCGCCCCTCCCCACTCTGTGATAAACTTCGTGCAATTCCTTTTGATTGTACGAGTACCTCATGAAACGTGAACTTGCTATCGAGTTTTCCCGCGTCACCGAAGCTGCCGCCCTCGCAGGCTACAAGTGGCTGGGCCGTGGCGACAAAAATACCGCAGACGGCGCTGCCGTCCACGCCATGCGCATTGTGCTTAATCAGGTCAATATCGATGGCACTATCGTCATTGGCGAAGGCGAAATCGACGAAGCGCCGATGCTCTATATAGGTGAAAAAGTCGGGACGGGCAAAGGCGATGCGGTGGATATCGCGGTCGACCCGATTGAAGGCACGCGCATGACGGCGATGGGCCAGGCCAACGCGCTGGCGGTACTGGCGGTGGGCGATAAGGGCTGCTTCCTCAACGCGCCCGATATGTACATGGAAAAACTGATCGTCGGTCCTGGCGCTAAAGGCGCTATCGACCTTAGCCTGCCGCTGGACGCCAACCTGCGCAATATCGCCGCGGCGCTGGGTAAAGCGCTCAGCGAACTCACCGTGACCATTCTGGCGAAACCGCGCCACGACGCCACCATCGCGTACCTGCAAGCGCTCGGCGTACGCGTGTTTGCTATTCCGGATGGCGACGTTGCCGCCTCTATTCTGACCTGCATGCCGGACAGCGAAGTCGACGTGCTTTACGGCATCGGCGGCGCGCCGGAGGGTGTGGTCTCTGCGGCAGTGATCCGCGCGCTGGACGGCGATATGCAGGCGCGTCTGCTGCCACGCCATGAGGTCAAAGGCGACAGCGACGAGAACCTTCGCATTGGTGCAGACGAACTGGCGCGCTGCGCAGCGATGGGCATCGAAGCCAATAAAGTACTGGCGCTGAACGACATGGCGCGCAGCGATAACGTCGTCTTCTCTGCAACCGGCATCACCAAAGGCGATCTGCTGGACGGCATCACCCGCAAGGGCAACATGGCCACCACTGAAACCCTGCTGATCCGCGGTAAATCCCGCACTATTCGCCGCATTAAGTCCATTCATTATCTCGATCGTAAAGATCCGGACGTACAGACGCACATTCTGTAAAACCGTTTGATCGATAGAGCTTTCCGGCCCGAATGGGCTGGAAATGTTTTCCGCAAGTACGGAAGATAGAAGAGAGAAACAGCACAGGAGAAGATCATGGCGGACTGGGTAACAGGTAAAGTCACAAAGGTACAGTTCTGGACCGATGCGCTATTTAGCCTCACGCTGCACGCTCCCGTTCATCCGTTTACTGCTGGGCAGTTTGCCAAGCTCGGGTTGGATATCGACGGTGAACGCGTACAGCGCGCCTACTCTTACGTTAATGCGCCTGATAACCCGGACCTTGAGTTCTATCTGGTCACCGTCCCGGACGGTAAGCTCAGCCCACGCCTCGCCGCGCTGAAGCCGGGCGATGAAGTGCAGATTGTCTCCGACGCGGCGGGGTTCTTCGTGCTGGATGAAATCCCCGACTGTGACACGCTCTGGATGCTGGCGACCGGCACGGCCATTGGCCCGTATCTTTCCATTCTGCAATACGGCAAAGATCTGGAGCGCTTTAAAAATATCGTGCTGGTTCACGCCGCGCGCTACGCCGCAGACCTGAGCTATTTGCCGCAGATGCAGGCGCTGGAACAGCGATATGGCGGGAAGTTAAAAATTCAGACGGTGGTCAGCCGCGAAACCGCAGCCGGCTCGTTAACCGGTCGCGTTCCGGCGTTGATTGAAAGCGGCGCGCTGGAAGAAGCGGTGGGTTTACCGATGAATACCGAAACCAGCCATGTGATGCTGTGCGGTAACCCGCAGATGGTACGCGATACGCAGCAGTTGCTGAAGGATACCCGGCAGATGACGAAGCACCTTCGCCGCCGGCCGGGCCACATGACCGCCGAACACTACTGGTGATCAGCGGTACTTCACCTCAAGGGTATCTTTTCCATATTTGTTCTCGCTCTGGGTGCCGATAAACGCGCCCAGTTCGACAACCATCATTACAAAGATAACCGTCGGCAGCAGTCTGCCCACCACCCATGGGAGGATTGAGGGCAGCATTGACCAGTTCCCCGCCACCAGCATCCACGCCAGAATAATCAGGAAAGCCCATGCGCCGGAGCGGCCACGATCGTGCAGACGTTTCACCACTACGGCGGCGGTTGGCCACAGTAAACAGACCAGCGCAAATGCCGCCGTTTGCGTGCTCAGCCATGCGTTGTAGGCAACAAAAAACAGAAGCAGCATGGCGACAACCCACGTTGCAATCCAGATCCAGAAGTCACGGCGTCCAATACGCCCTTTGAATGAAAACAGCCACTGCTGTATGGTCATGTAAGGTTCCTTATTATTGTTTAGCCCGCATTTTACCCTGGAGTTGTGACCTTTTGACAAGCCGACCAGATATCGTTTTAATCATGGGCAATGACGGCCAGGGGCAATGTTGATGAAAAGTTCGGCACACTCTCTTTATTTGTGTTTAGCGATGCTGAGCGCCAGTTTTTCCCTGTACGCCGCGGAAACGGCTTCCCCGGTCACCGCCCCCTATCTTCTGGCGGGCGCTCCCTCTTTCGATCAATCTATCAGCCAGTTCCGCGAAGCCTTCAACAAAGAAAACCCCTCACTTCCGCTGGGAGAGTTCCGTGCGATTGACAGCGCCCGCGATACGCCGACCCTGACCCGCGCGGCCAGCAAAATTAACGAGAATCTGTATGCCTCTACCGCCCTTGAGCGCGGAACGTTAAAAATCAAAAGTATGCAGATCACCTGGCTGCCGATTCAGGGGCCAGAGCAGAAAGCGGCGAAAGCGAAAGCGCTGGAGTACATGAGCGCTATTCTGCGCGCCTTTACCCCCACCTTCACGAAAGCGCAAAGTCAGCAAAAGCTGCAAAAACTGCTTACCGCCGGGAAAAACAAACGCTATTACGCCGATACCGAAGGTGCTGTTCGCTATGTCGTCGCAGATAACGGCGAAAAGGGGCTGACCTTCGCGGTTGAACCGATTAAGCTGGCCCTATCAGACACACTCGAGGGGGCGAATTAATGACAAAAAGCAAAGCCTTTCGAGGGAAAATCTCTATACTGATTCACAGACCATGCCGCCCTTAAGGGTGGCCATATTCCTTAATTCGCTTATTGAGCGTGGAGAATTGAAATGCGACATCCTTTAGTGATGGGTAACTGGAAACTGAACGGCAGCCGCCACATGGTAAACGAACTGGTTGCTAACCTGCGTAAAGAGCTGGCTGGCGTGACCGGCTGCGCGGTTGCTATCGCTCCGCCGGATATGTACCTGGATCTGGCTAAACGTGCCGCTGACGGCAGCCACATCATTCTGGGCGCGCAGAACGTTGACGTTAACCTGTCTGGCGCGTTCACCGGTGAAACTTCCGCTGAAATGCTGAAAGATATCGGCGCGAAATACATCATCATCGGCCACTCCGAGCGTCGCACCTATCACAAAGAATCCGATGAGTTCATCGCGAAGAAATTCGCTGTGCTGAAAGAGCAGGGTCTGATCCCGGTTCTGTGCATCGGTGAAACCGAAGCAGAAAACGAAGCGGGCAAAACCGAAGAAGTGTGCGCACGTCAGATCGACGCTGTGCTGAAAACCCAGGGCGCGGCAGCGTTCGAAGGCGCGGTTATCGCTTACGAGCCAGTCTGGGCGATCGGTACCGGCAAATCTGCAACTCCTGCGCAGGCTCAGGCGGTGCACAAGTTCATCCGTGACCACATTGCAAAAGCAGACGCGAAAGTGGCTGAGCAGGTCATCATCCAGTACGGCGGTTCCGTTAACGCATCAAACGCAGCTGAGCTGTTCACCCAGCCAGACATCGATGGCGCACTGGTTGGTGGCGCATCCCTGAAAGCAGACGCTTTCGCGGTGATCGTTAAAGCGGCAGAAGCGGCTAAGCAGGCGTAATTGCCTTTGTGGCGGGTGGCGCTTGCGCTTACCCGCCCTACAAACGACCTAACACGCTAAACCACAGATAATCCAGCGGCAGCAGCACCAGATACGTCGCAATCGCCAGCGCCAGACAGAGCAGCATCCCCGCCTTCGCAGGCACTTTCCCTAAGCCCATCGCCACCACAATCGGCGACGCCTGATACGGCAGCAGCGGCGTGGAATACCCCAGCACCTGAATCATGATCACCGACAGCAGCGGGAAGCCGGTCGCGTCGGAGAAGCTCTGCGCCAGCGTGGTGTACAGCGCAGGAACGCCGTTGGCGGTCATAATGAAGTTGAGCGCCGTGGTGATCCCCGTCAGCGCCAGGAAGCTGGTAAACGGGCGGTCTACATCCAGCGGCATGATATGGAGCAACGCCTCACCTACGGCCGCACCGATGCCGGTCTGCGTCACCGTAATGGCCAGCCCGAGTATACCCGCGACGTAAATACAGGTGCGCATATTCACCCCCGCCGAGAACTCCTCCCCGGTGATAAAACCGATGCGCGGCAGCATAACGATGACCGAGGCCGCCAGCCCCGTCCACGCTGGCCCAACGCCGTGCCAGCTCTCCGTCACCCACATCGTCAACACCACCGCCAGCAGCCAGGCGAGTCGTTTTTCGTCACGCCCCATCGGTTCCGATGGCGTGAGATCCTTCGCAGGTTTCGGGTTGCCGGGGAACAGCCAGCAGATCAGGCCAATCAGAATCAGGCCTTTGAGAATACCCAGCACCGGGGTGTGCAGCAGCAGATACGGGACATAGTTGAGGTGGATACCGTATGAGCCTTCCGCCGCGCCGCTCATCACCAGGTTGGGCACGTTGGCGGGCAAAATAGTGGCCGAGAGCTGGAAGGTGCCAAACCCGACCGCCAGCGCCAGGCCAAACCAGGCCCGCGAGCCATCAGGAATGCCGGCCCGCTTCGCCATCGCGGCGACAATCGGCATCAGCAGCGCAATACGTCCCATGTTCGACGGCATCACGAATGCCAGGGCATAGCTCAGCAGCACAACGCTCGCCACCATCAGCACCCAGGAGTCGGTAAGCTTTGCCGACAGCGCCCGGGCGGCCCTGTCCGCCAGGCCGGTTTTCCGAATCGCCACGCCCAGCACAAAGCCGCTGAACACCAGCCAGAAGGCAGACGAGGCGAAGCCGCCGAAGATCGCTTCCGGCGGGGCGATTCTGGCGGTCATCGCCGCCGTGAAAAACAACAACGCGGTGATAAATTCCGGCAACAGCGACGTCGCCCACAGCACGATGGTGACGCCGACGATCAGCGAGGGAAGCAGCAGAGGATGCGTTAACCAGAGCGACATACCTGTCTCCTGTAGAATTTTTCAGCAAGTCTACGGCGACAGGCAGGGCGAGTAAACGCTATTTATGGTGGGGTCACTTCAGGATATCGCATTGATGATCCTGCAATTCCTCAGCCGACGCGCGGTTAAAGGTAAGCAGGTTACGCTCTGTCGCCAGCAATACAAACGAGCCGTCCGACTGCTGCGCCATCGCCAGCGCGAAGCGTCCCATATGATCGCGGGCTTCCGGCAGCTCTTCCGCCAGCATCATAAACGGGCTGCGCTGCACCAGTTCGTTCTCCGTCACCCGACGGGCAAGGTATTCATGCCCTTCCAGCCCGCCCGGAAGCGGTAACCACTGGGTGCTGATTTGCCCCTGCGACGCGTTCAGCTTCTCGCGCACGTCTGGGCGCAGACAGGAGATGTGGATATGAAAATGGTTTTGCGTGCGCCCGGTCGGGGAGTTGATGGTCAGCGAAACGGCGCTGTCAGGCACGTCGGCCCCCCGTTTCATACTCATAAAATGGCGAGACTGCCATGCCAGCCAGAAGAAATTCGGTGTCTGCGGCTCAGTCAGCAGCGGGCTTTCGGTGCCGTTGATACGGTACGTGGGCATCAGCAGGTATTGCAGCGGCCCGTTGCGGTCCTTGAACACCACGTAGCCCGCATCTGGCTTCACCTGCGCACACGGTGCCGGGTTACGGTTATGCAGCTGGTTGGGCACACACTGGTCGAGAACGATATGACGCAACGCATTCGGATTACCCGCTTTCATCCAGTACACGCCGCCTGCGGCAAGGGCGATAACGATCAGAATCAGTAAGATAATTTTTTTCACAACGCGTTCCCTGTTTTCAATAGAGGCAAAAGAGTAACGCAAAATGATGACCAAATAAAAAACCCGGCGGATTTCTCACACCGGGTTACCGTGTCGTTCTTTGTAAAACGCTTAGCGCTTGCTGATCTGGTCGAAGGTGCCGCCGTTAGAGAAGTGCTCTTTCTGCGCTTTGGTCCAGCCGCCAAACACATCATCAATAGTGAACAGCTTCAGTTTCGGGAAGGCGTTTTCGTATTTCTTCGCGACGGCCTCATCGCGTGGGCGGTAGAAGTTTTTCGCCGCAATTTCCTGCCCTTCCGGTGAGTAGAGGTACTTCAGGTAGGCTTCCGCCACCGCTTTGGTGCCCTTCTTATCAACAACCTTATCGACGACGGAGACGGTCGGCTCAGCGAGGATGGATTCGCTCGGGGTGACGATCTCGAACTTGTCTTTACCCAGCTCGTTGGTCGCCAGCAGGGCTTCGTTTTCCCAGGCGATCAGTACGTCGCCAATGCCGCGTTCGACGAAGGTGTTGGTTGCACCGCGCGCGCCGGAGTCCAGCACTTCGACGTTTTTAAACAGTGCTTTGACGAAGTCCTGTGCTTTGGCCTGATCGCCGTTGTTGTGGTGCAGCGCGTAGCCCCAGGCTGCCAGATAGTTCCAGCGTGCGCCGCCGGAGCTTTTTGGGTTCGGGGTAATGACAGACACGCCTGGCTTAATCAGGTCGTTCCAGTCCTTAATCTGTTTCGGGTTGCCTTTACGCACCAGGAAGACAATGGTCGAGGTGTATGGCGCAGAGTTGTCCGGCAGACGCTTGATCCAGTTTTTGTCGATACGGCCACGCTCCGCGATCGCGTCCACGTCATAAGCCAGCGCCAGGGTAACCACATCGGCTTCAATACCGTTGATCACCGATGTCGCCTGCTTACCGGAACCGCCGTGAGACTGGCGAACCACCACGTTATCGCCGGTTTCCTGTTTCCAGTGCGCCGCGAAAGCTTTGTTGTACTGGTCGTATAGTTCACGCGTCGGATCGTACGACACGTTCAGTAACTGAATGTCCTTTGCCAGAACGCTGGTCGATGCCAGCAATAATGTTAACCCCACGCCCCATTTATTCATCGCCCAGCTCTCTTGTGTAGTGTTTTGATGAATGCAGCGTGCCAGAAAGCTAACCGATGATTAAAGAATAAAAAAAGATTGGCTATAACGTGGAGGAATAAAAAAAGCGAATGAGCGGCCTGATGCCCTCACCCCAACCCTCTCCCACGGGAGAGGGAGCAACCATAAAAAACGGTAACCCAAGGGTTACCGTTTTGCATTTACCTTGCCGCCACCGGGCAACAGAGCCAATCAGTACAGTTTTTTCGCGCAGTCCAGCCAGTCACCTTTGAACGGACGCTTCATGTTTTCAATGGCATCGATGATGTCATGGTGAACCAGTTTCTCGTTCTGGATACCGACGCAGCGGCCGCCGTGACCCTGAAGCAGTAGCTCGATCGCGTACGCGCCCATGCGGGACGCCAGGATACGGTCGTACGGGCCTGGGGAACCACCACGCTGAATGTGACCCAGAACGGTCGCGCGGGTTTCGCGTTTGGTTTCGGTTTCGATGTACTTCGCCAGCTCGTCAACGTCACAGATGTGCTCGGTGATAGCAACGATGGCGTGTTTCTTACCTTTCGCGATACCGGCTTTGATTTCAGCGACCAGATCTTCACGGCTAAATTCCACTTCCGGCACCACCACGAACTCACAGCCACCGGCAATTGCCGCCGCCAGAGTCAGGTCACCGCAGTAACGGCCCATCACTTCAACAATAGAAATACGCTGGTGAGAGGAAGAGGTGTCACGCAGGCGGTCAATCGCTTCCACAACGGTACCCAGCGCGGTGAAGTAACCGATGGTGTAGTCGGTGCCTTTGATGTCATTGTCGATGGTGCCAGGCAGGCCGATGCACGGGAAGCCCATTTCAGTCAGACGTTTTGCACCCATGTAGGAGCCGTCGCCGCCGATAACCACCAGCGCATCCAGACCCCGTTTTTTCATGTTTTCGATAGCCACTTCACGGATGTGTTCGTCACGGAATTCCGGGAAGCGTGCAGAACCGAGGAAAGTACCGCCACGGTTGATCATGTCAGACACGCTGTAGCGGTCGAGCTGAACCATGCGGTCTTCATACAGACCCAGGTAACCGTCATAGATACCAAAAACTTCCAGACCTTCCGTCAGCGCTGCACGGACAACCCCACGGATTGCCGCGTTCATGCCCGGCGCATCACCGCCGCTTGTCAACACACCGATTTTCTTAATCATGACTACCTCTGAACTTAGGAATGCAAAATTGAAATCTGCTGCCGGAAGAAACTGTTCAACCGTCGAATACTGCAAATAGTATATCAATCCCTTCCAGCTGAATTGATTCAGGTCAGGCCATATGGTGGTAATTTATCCACAAAATGCTGCTCTGGCTCACTTTTTTACAACGAATTACGAAAGCTCAAAACGCCCTGGGTACGACAGAGCACGGATCCTGATGAATAATGACGTCTGACCCAGGGAAACGCTGCAAAATCGCCTGCTCCACCTGTTCAGCGACCATATGCGCCTGAACCAGTGGCAGGTTGTCTTCCATTTCCAAATGAATCTGAATAAAGCGGGTCGGCCCTGACTGCCGCGTACGAAGATCGTGAGCACCACTGACGCCAGGCCAGTTGGTCACGATGGCATAAATTTCATCACGTTCTGCATCCGGAAGCGCACGGTCAAGAAGCGACTGTACCGCTTCATACCCCATCCGCAAGGCGCTGTATAAAATATAGATCCCTATCCCTAACGCAAACAAAGCATCGGCCCGATGCCAGCCATACCAGGCCAGACCAAGCGCAATAAGAATAGCCCCATTCATCATAACATCAGACTGATAATGAAGCATATCGGCCCGTACAGCCTGGCTTTGTGTTTTGCGTACAACCCAGCGCTGGAACGTTACAAGAACAAGTGTGCTTATAAGTGCAACTACCGTTACGACCACGCCAACGCCCGGATCGTTCATCGGAGAAGGCGAAATAAGATGCTGAATACCGGTCAAAAACAGGAAAAGCGCAGAGCCCGAAATAAACATGCTTTGTGCCAGCGCGGCCAGCGATTCCGCTTTGCCGTGGCCAAACGTATGCTCTTCATCCGCCGGTTGCAGCGAGTAGCGCACCACCAGCAGGTTGGTCAGCGAGGCGGCAATATCCACCAGTGAATCCACCAGTGCCGCCAGAATACTGACCGACCCGGTGTACCACCACGCGAAAATTTTAATGATCAGCAAACACGACGCCATCACCGTCGCGGCTATTGCGGCCCGGCTTACCAGCCGTCCATAGGATTGATTCATAAACACTCCTGTCATGCCATGGCGCTAGTATAACGGATGGTGGTGGAGTGAAAGGATGAATAAAGCGTTAACAAACCTGAACAATGGGCAAAAAAAACCCCCACATCATGTGTGGGAAGACAGGGATGGTGATTAATTTATCCCTGTAACCCACAGAAACATAAAGATTTGTTTCTACCGATGTCCACACATCGTCCACACATCGAAAAAAAGCCCCGCTTAAGCGGGGCCTTCTTCACAGGGTCAGACTAAGCTGATCGCGTCCATAATGGGAAACAGGGAATGCCCCCGTCGGTATGAATCCGGGTTCTAACTGATCCCTTCTTTCTCGCCGGGTGACAATCTTTTCAACGCTGTTGAGCGTGGTGAATGACAGGCCGCATTCCATGTTCTGGCACTGGTGATACTGCCTGATCGTAACTTCACTGAGTGGCTTACTGGTACGAGTGCGGGCCGTAGCGCCGCAATGTGGACATTTGAACATAATGATGACTCCCCACGGGAGTTGAACTCACATTCATTCTATTCAGTTTCAGCAATCCAGTCAGACATTTTTGCTTCAAAGTTAAGCTGTGTAGTAAACCCGTTGCTGTCTACATCATGCTGTACCTTGCTGATTATCCAGTCCTGGGCGTCAATATCAGCTTTGAAGCCGGTCACTGTTGCGTGCATTTCTGGGTACAAATCTGCGCGCCCCCGCGCCAGGGTGATAGAGAACTCAGCCGCGCCACGTTGCAATTGTTGCCACTTCGCAGCCGCTGCACGCCGGGCCGCATCCTCATTCTGGAACGTCTTACGCATGATAAATACATTACCATCAGCGCCTTCAATATAATCCCCTTCACGGCTGCTGCTCTTGTCGGCCTTTTTCGTCGATGCCCTGCGCTTTACGCTGACCTTTTTCTTTTTGCCAAAATTTAAATCCAGCCAGTACGCCCTGACACCGGTATAAGCATCACGATCTGCAATTCTGAATCTGTGCCTGTCACCGCTGCTACGTGTGATCGCTATGGAAGGGATTGGCTTGCCTGACGCGGTGAAGCCGCCGCCGGGTATGATAAATAACAGATAACCATTTTTTACCGTGGCGATTGCACCCAGCATTTCCGCCATCCTTGTCAAAAATGACATATCGCTTTCTTGAGTCTGATCGGCGTGGTCAATCTCAATATTTATCAACATATCGCTGATCTGCGCTTTCAGGCCATAGCGTTTGGCAATTGCCGAAACTACACGCTCCACGGTTACATCGTGCCAGGACACTTCGCGTTTAACGTTGAATTCTTCAAGAAAATCAGCGCTACGGGCCGTAACCGTTATACGGTCTGGCGGGCCGTCGTGCGCCACTTCATCAACGGTGTAAACCCCTTTATATATCAGCGCCTCCCCCAACCGTGGATGATGAAAGCATGAAAAGTATTAAAAAGACGCTTACTGACGCACGTGGAAAAGGGGCCTTTAAAAACTTACTCCTGCACGCGCCAGGGGGAGGCAAAGATGGTGTGCAGCTTATGCCCTTCAGCCAGATATCGGCAAAAGATGAGTTTCTGAATATCAAATCAGTAACCCGCGATGACATTCTGGCAGCGCACCGCGTACCACCTCAACTGATGGGAGCCATGCCTGATGGAAATGGTTCATTTGGTGACGTAGAGAAGGCCGCGCGCGTGTTTGCCATCAATGAACTGATGCCCGCAATGGAAGCGCTGAAGCATGTAAACGACTGGCTAGGTGAGGAGGTGATCCGCTTTAAACCTTATGCCCTGCTTGAAACCAGTAAGTAACCCGGAAGCCGCCACCCGGCGGCGTCCATGCTCAATATAATCACAAAGCGCACCAGCGCCATTCTAAGCGCCTCACCCTGTATTAATACCTGAACCAGTACACCGCAATCAAAACGCGTCAGCGGGCCAAAATGCCGCTGATTTCGCGTTATTTGAGGCTACCCCCTACCTACCCCGTCGCGTGGGCTTTCCCCCGTCACCTGCGCGCGACAAACACGCGTCTTTTTGTGCACTTGCAGATCCACCGTCAGCCAGCATAGATCCTTGGGAGATCCACAAATAAAAGGGCTGATTTTTTTGTGCAATTTTGCGCACTATTGTGCATATAAAAAACCCCTCGCATGAGGGGTTCGTTGTAATGAATATTTATGAACGAATTGGAATGGAGGTTTGAGGTTGAATTGGAACCAGTACCTGATTGTAAGCACGTAAAATTTCGTTATACAGGTCTTGGTGCTTCGCTGCCTTCACGGTGATGATAAGAGCGTACTTTATCTTTTCCGCCTTGTGACTCGCTATGCTAGCCCCTGCTTCACGAGCGTTATAGTGAATATCAAACACAGGATTTTTTAAAGTTGATCCCAGCATGTTCTTTGAACTGTGCAGCACAGTTTCCCATTTGCCCATATCAGAGCGCCGCTCACTTTCAGTTGAGTATTTGGCTAGCTCAAAAAATCCTTTAGTTTCAGCATTCTGTTTACCATCTTTAACTCTTGAATCATTTGGGCGGAATGTAACCTCAAGACCAGCCTTTGTGTAGGAAGACGAATCTTGCGGATCTGTTGTTGTGGCATAACAGAAAGTTGCCGTTAAGTTTATTTTACCTTTCAAGCCACCTTCAGGAATGGGAAGAGAAGCGCGTAAGTATTTTCCTGGCTTCAATTCACCTTGATAGACAATACGAGCAACACCATCAGGGCTGACAATGATGTCGTTTAAGTCCTCAGGTAGTTTCCCCCAACCCACTTCAGCGCAAGCGTGATCAAGCGGTTTTGAAGCATGAATCAATAAAGCTTTTATCGCCAGTTGACTCAAATCACTTCCTAAAATCGCCCTAACACCAACGGCCGCACGCAAAGCGTAAGGAGAAGCAAAACTTGTTCCCCGTTGCGGTGTGATGACAGGTTTTTTACCTTTTCCCAATACATGAAAGTACTCGTCGATATCGCCACCAAACGCAACTAAATCAGGCTTCATCACGCCAGGACTTCTACCCGGCCCAATAGCACTATATGGTGCTCGTTTCCATTCAGTTTCATTAACACTATCGCAAGCCCCAACAGCCAAGGCATTCACGCAATCAGATGGTACTTGAATCCTTGCATTACCTGACTCACGATCCATTTCGCCATTGTTCCCAACAGCAACAGTCATTAGTGTTTCGCCATCACTTAATAAATCATCTATTACAGAGGTCCAAGCGTGAACTTCCGTATCTTCAATTGGTAGATCCGGCCCTAAACTTAAGTTGATAAATTGATACTGACGAGACAACAATACTTCTTCAATGAAGCCCAACGTTCGATATAACTCCAGAGGATCTTCTTGGCAGGTCTTATTATCCAGTACCCTTAAGTTATCAATATAAGAGTATGGCCTTTGCACCTCTGACTTGTTACTAATTGGCCCGAATAAAAAAGCCGAAGATACGGCTAAACCATGCTCTAAACCATCAGGATCATCTTCTGCATGATCGTCCAAAACCCTGTAGGATTTTAACCACGGAGATATAGCATGCTCTGATGGTAAACCACCATCAAGAATAGCGACTTTTATTTCTGAAGATACTGGCCCTTCAGTAGGCAATTTACACTGGGCCAATGGCCCAGAAGCCCTTTGTATAGGCCTAATACCACGTAACTTTGGTACAGGTCTAATTACGCGTACAAATGTAAATTTCGCGAGCTTATCAATAGCAATTCGATCTGCCTGAATTGGCACGAACCACAACGTACCTGCGGTAAAAGCTAAAGAGGTATGTACTTTGATGTTCAGAGTTGACGCGAATCGAACAAATTGTTGCTGGATCAAATCTTGTCCATCCTCAGCCAACAGATGTACGCCAACCTCAAAATACGACGTATCCATATCACCTGCGGTAACAATACGCTCTTCAGGCAAATAAGCTTCAAACTTTTCTATACGCGCAAAATCAATCGCTTCATCAGTTAACTCTTTAAGCCCAGACACCCAATGAGGTAACTCTTCGAATGATTCTCTTTTACCCGCAATAAACATCTGTGTTGTTGTAACCTCAGAAACAGCAACTTTGCGTTTCCAGCTTTGCGGCGTAACTCTAACCGTCCTGCTCCCAATTGACGTTAATCCGGTCGATTTCAACATCTTCGCAGGGAAAAAGGATCGCGCAATATAGCTTGGATTGATAGTTACCTTTGCTACTGCATAATCGTCAGGACATGCCCGACCAGGTAACTTAGCAAAACTTTCTATCGTAGATGCAATTTGCGGTAACAGGCGCTGTTTCGATTCATAAAGAGAGTACACCTCAGCTTTTCCTGGGGCTCTTTTTGGACCGGGAATATCATTGGTTAATAACTCGCCGCGTCCAATCAGAAAATTAGTTTTCGCCATACATACTCCTTATCTATGCTGCGTTAGTCTTTTTAGAACTATATTTTCTAATTGTATCCCTGCTGACCCCAGTTAAGTCTGATATGGCATGTTGGGATAGTTTAGAATGTCTGTTAAGGTTAACAGCTATTTCAATACGTTCATTCCTTTCTAAATCTGATAGACCATCTTTAATGAAAGATTCAATCAACTCCTCATCTGAAGATATGCCTAAAGCAACTGAGCGGCGGAATTTATTAATAGAACGCTCAATATTACTGAATGATTCATCTTTGAACATGATGACAAGCAAATCTATCCAACGAGCAAAAATGGCATAGTCGGGGCCTAAAAAACGCTTAATAGCCTCTTTAATGCTTTCACTATTTGGTTTCTCAAAATTTAGAACCAAATCAAAACGTCTCCATAATGCCGGATCAATCAACTCAGCAAAGTTAGTTGCAGCAAGCAACAGACTTGAAGAAGGCCATTCATCAACCTCTTGAAGTATCACAGTAACAAGCCTCTTTAATTCTCCTACATCAGAATCATCGCTTCTTTTTTTGGCTATTGAGTCAATTTCATCTAACAGAAGAACACACGGCCCTCTCTTTGCGAAATCAAGAGCCGCACGAAGGTTATTTCCGCTTTTCCCAAGATAACTACTCATTACAGCAGTTAAATCCAGAACATAGAAAGGAACACCTAATTTCTGTGCTAACCAACTTGCCGTAAGCGTTTTACCCACACCTGGTGGGCCAACAAAAATTGCGGAACGTGTTGGTTGTAAGCCAAGGGTCTTAAGACGGTCTATGTGCTTACGTTCAAGAATAATCTGATCCAGTGAGTCTTCTATCTGACTAGAAAGCAATGGCTTACTGGTAATCTTTTCATTTGGTGCTTTCAGTAAAGTTAACCTTGAATCCTCGTCCACAGGCATAACCTGAGACTGAGTCGGTTTTGGCATCGTAGCCTTTCGCAGACCTTGGGCAGGCTTCTGCGGTTTGTTCCGTAAATAAAGATCAAGCTGCTCAGATAGAGCAGGCATAGTTTCCCGATATTTGCGCACCAAGCGAGCGACATACAACCGAACATCATCATACTGTTCAGCTATTACCAGTCTAACTAGCTGGGCTAAATCTGACTGAATACCACTTAAGTCGCCCATCTTAATCTTAACCCCTTAATTTTAAACAAATTATAAAAACAAACAATTGGACTACTTATAGTATTGCACTTTTTCACCGAACAGGAAAGCGGAATACTATATGAAATTACAGTATGCCCTATGAATCACACTTCCCTCGCAGCCTGGCACCAGCGGCTAATCAATGCCTCTGCCTTGTGCCGTGCCAGCGTCTTGCGCCAGTGCATATCTGTACCGGTCACAATCAATTCACCCGTTAATGGGTTGGCGCGATATTTAGTATCGAGTGCCGTCACCTCTCCCCCTTGAGCCAGCTTCAGGGCCTGAACCGGGTTGATTGAAATTTTTCTTAGCTTCGCCCACCCCATAATTTCCTGGGCCAGGGATTCAACTTCCTCGCTCACCGCGCTTTCTTCCTGGCGAATAGTATGTGCGGCCTTCATATAGCTTTCGGCCCTGGCCCGGTCATAGTCGGTGCAATCACCGGCAGTAATGCTTAAAGCGAGTGCCTCAAACTGATCAGCAGGTGAAACACGCTGATTCGATTTGTGGTTTCTGATGTCTTCCGCAATCTGTTTTCTCTGATCTCGGCTTAACTGACCGATTTCAAATTGTTCTGGCTGCACTTCGTCAGCTGACACCGTCAGATCTGGCGGACTTAAAGGGGGTGAATCTGTATGTTTTTTATACTCGGTACAGTTATTGACACGAGTCCAAGAGGGCGCAGACGCGTCCTTAAGGTCAAAACCCGGATCGGCGCGGTCTGAAGATTTAGGCTTCATCTTCACAATGCGATAAGAATGGAGGCGCGTTTCTACTGGCGGAATGCTGGATGCTGGCATAACCAGACCCTTGATAGCTTTCTGATACTCGCCGTAACTGCTTGGCTCGTTTTTGTATTGATACCAGGCGCGCAGCACCAACTTGGAACGGGAAACAAAAGGGCCACCCTGTAAGGTGATGTAACTCTGCCAATCTCCTGCGTGAGCCGCGCGGTGCAACTCACCAAAAACAGGACTAACCCTGTCGGCTAAATCCTGATTTTTCAGGCGGCGAAGTTCACGCCAGACTGACACCGGCGCGCCCCCTAAAAACTGGAATTGACGTATACCCCAGCATGACGCCCAGGCCGTTGCGTGCTTCGCGGTTTCCTTCAGCGGGCGTCCACTTTCGTGATCGCTCTCGCCGTCCAGGGCGTAACCATCAATATTTTTTGAGATGTATTTGACGACATAACCAGTAGCGCTACCCAGGGCCGGATCTATCGGCTTCAATTCAAAGCGAGGCTGCTTACCAGCCTTACCTTTCAACTCATCCTCGTCTTCACGCGTTGCGTAGTCTTCCATCACCTCTTGCAACTCTGCTGTATGCTCTGGGGCCGTAAACAGCAGGCCGTGCCAGTGCGGAGTGCCGTCATGATGGGATTCAGCAACGCGAAGACCAAAGACAGGAATTTCACGGCGTGCGAGTTCAGCGCGAATCTGTTGCCATATTTGATTTAAATAACGCTGTGTCCGGCGCGGGCTTGCCCCGTTCCATTTGTGATTGCGATGTCCGAATGCTGTGTAAGCATGGTATTTAGACGGCGCAGTAAGCGTGAAGAAACTCCCGGCATATCCGCTTTCCGTTGCCACCTTCTCAAAGCCACCTAGCCGGGCAAGTTAGTCCGGTCGTCGCACACTCTGGGCCAAAAGAAACAACCTCGTTAGCGTGTCTGTGTAGTTGATAATGTCCCGGAGTGTCCACATTGCGTCCACACTCTGGGATATTTGAAATAGCTCAGGCTGGCCCCAGCTTTTTGTAAGTGGCTGTTTTAAATAGAGGTTGGTTGTAAGTGATTGATAAAAAAAACCCCCACATCATGTGGGGGAAGACAGGGATGGTGTCTATGGCAAGGAAAACAGGGTTTACTGGTTACTACGGGTACTGCTATTGCTACTGAAAAGCGTCATATCTGAGCTTCGCTGCATCCGTGCAACCTCACGCAACTGATTCATACGTTGCTGATGTTTGGTATTCAAAACCGCTTGCTGCTCGGGCGTTAGCAGGTGGAACATCTGGTTGCGAACCTTCGCCATCTCTACCTGGCGGGCAACCTGTTCCTGCGCCATTTTTTCGGCCTGAGCGCGTACAGCGCTTTCGTCAAAATTTTCTGCGGTGACAAGGCGATGCATTGTCTCCATTTCGCTAACATTAACAGGGGGCTGGTCGTGTCTTGCCCTCTGCATCAGATCTCGCATCTGTTGACGCTGATGTTCGGTTAAACTTATGCCGTCAAACATATGGCTTTGGCTGCTGTGCTGCGTTGCGCCCTCTGCTGAGGTACCGTTATCGCTGATGATAGCTACAGCAGCCTGGCTAAACGCACTGAAGGCCAGCGTTGAGGCCATGACGGCAGCGGTAACTTTGCGCATCACTTGCTCCCAAAATCTTTCGTGTCGCGATTCAACGAGAGACAGTCTACGATTCAGGCTGCAAACATGCGTCAGGGGGTGTAAAACAACGTAAAGTCATGGATTAGATAGCCTTGATGTCGTAATTTCTGCCTCGGAGGTATTTAAACAATGAATAAAATCCTGTTAGTTGATGATGACCGAGAGCTCACATCTCTTTTAAAGGAGTTGCTCGACATGGAAGGTTTCAACGTCCTGGTTGCCCATGATGGCGAGCAGGCGCTGAGTCTCCTTGACGACAGCATCGATTTACTTTTGCTCGACGTCATGATGCCGAAGAAAAACGGTATTGATACGTTGAAAGAGCTTCGCCAGACACACCAGACCCCCGTCATTATGCTGACTGCACGCGGCAGCGAGCTTGACCGCGTACTCGGCCTTGAGCTGGGTGCGGATGACTATTTACCTAAGCCGTTCAACGACCGTGAACTGGTGGCCCGTATTCGCGCGATCCTGCGCCGCTCTCACTGGAGCGAGCAGCAGCAGAATACCGACAACAGCTCACCTACGCTGGAAGTGGACTCCCTGAGCCTGAACCCGGGCCGCCAGGAAGCGAGCTTCGACGGTGAAACGCTGGAGCTAACCGGCACCGAGTTCACCCTGCTGTATCTGCTGGCGCAGCATCTCGGCCAGGTGGTGTCGCGTGAACACTTAAGCCAGGAAGTGCTCGGCAAACGCCTCACCCCGTTTGACCGCGCCATCGACATGCACATCTCGAACCTGCGCCGTAAGCTGCCGGAGCGTAAAGACGGTCACCCCTGGTTTAAAACCCTGCGTGGTCGCGGTTATCTGATGGTTTCCGCTTCATGATAGGCAGCTTAACCGCCCGCATCTTCGCCATCTTCTGGCTGACGCTGGCACTGGTTTTAATGCTCGTTTTGATGTTGCCAAAACTCGACTCACGCCAGATGACGGAGCTACTCGACAGCGAGCAACGTCAGGGCGTGATGATCGAGCAGCACGTGGAAGCGGAGCTGGCAAACGATCCGCCGAACGATTTAATGTGGTGGCGCAGGTTGTTTCGCGCTATCGACAAGTGGGCGCCCCCCGGACAACGTCTTTTACTGGTCACCAGTGAAGGCCGCGTGATTGGGGCCGATCGCAATGAAATGCAGATTATCCGCAACTTTATTGGCCAGGCGGATAATGCCGATCACCCACAGAAAAAGAAATATGGTCGGGTAGAGATGGTCGGTCCTTTCTCGGTGCGGGATGGGGAAGACAATTACCAGCTCTATCTGATTCGCCCTGCGAGCAGTTCCCAGTCCGACTTTATCAACCTGCTGTTTGACCGTCCGCTTTTGCTGTTGATTGTCACGATGCTGGTCAGTTCCCCGCTGCTGTTATGGCTGGCGTGGAGCCTGGCGAAACCGGCGCGTAAGCTGAAAAATGCGGCGGACGAAGTGGCGCAGGGCAACCTGAGGCAGCATCCGGAGCTGGAATCCGGGCCGCAGGAGTTCCTGGCCGCCGGAACCAGTTTTAACCAGATGGTCTCTGCTCTTGACCGCATGATGACCGCGCAGCAACGCCTGCTGTCGGATATCTCCCACGAGCTGCGGACGCCGCTCACGCGCTTACAGCTGGGTACCGCCCTGCTGCGCCGCCGCAGCGGTGAGAGCAAAGAGCTGGAGCGTATTGAGACGGAAGCGCATCGCCTGGACAGCATGATCAACGATCTGCTGGTGATGTCGCGCAATCAGCAGAAAAACGCGCTGGTGAGCGAAACGGTGAAAGCCAATCACCTCTGGCATGAGGTGCTGGACAACGCGGCGTTCGAAGCGGAGCAGATGGGCAAATCGTTCACCGTCAACTTCCCGCCGGGCCCGTGGCCGCTCTACGGTAACCCCAACACGCTGGAAAGCGCGCTGGAGAATATCGTGCGTAACGCCCTGCGCTATTCGCACACGAAGATTGAAGTGGCGTTTTCGGTGGATAAAGACGGGATTACCGTCATTGTCGATGACGATGGTCCTGGCGTCAGCCCGGAAGATCGCGAGCAGATTTTCCGTCCGTTCTACCGCACCGACGAGGCGCGCGACCGTGAATCTGGTGGTACGGGGCTAGGTCTGGCGATTGTTGAAACCGCCATGCAACAGCACCGTGGCTGGGTGAAAGCCGATGACAGCCCGCTGGGCGGGCTGAGGTTAACGCTGTGGCTGCCGCTGTATAAGCGTTCGTAACCGTATGTGCCGGGTGGCGGCTTCGCCTTACCCGGCTACTTTCTACGGAACCTCTTTCCCCCACAATCTCCGCGAACTGCTCTCGATCTTGCCGCTTAACCGCCGCTTCTGCATCGTTCTGGTCCAGCTGGTGGATAATCCCGCCGCTGACAGCAGGCGGTGATACTGCTCGTCATCAAACGGCATATGCCAGGCAATTGCGCAGGCCTCGTATACCGACACCTCACTCAAGCGCGAAGCCAGCTCAAGCGGCGCATCCGCCGAAACCTGTCCCGCCTGCACAACGCGATACAGCCAGCCGGTTTTACCCGCGTTTTGCAGCTGGGCCGACATATCCTGAATGCCGAAATGGTAATTAAGCTTAAAGCACGGTGAGCGCGGCTGGGTGACCTGAATCAAAGCATCGCCCCAGCGGTAAATATCGCCGATAAAGACGTTCTTCTCCGTCAGCCCCTCCGTTGAGAGATTTTCGCCAAACGCGGGGGCGACGAAGAGGTCCGCCTGTTCAGGAAATTCGGCTTTCCAGTGCTGATAGTGCTCGCGCGGATAGTGGCACAGCGCGCGATCGGGCCCGCCGTGGATTTTCTTTTCAGCCTGCTGGTCACCCGCAAGCCCGAGATCGGTCAACGTCAGCTCACCGTCGACCTGCACTTTGGCGATGGCGCTCGGGCGGCTGCCTTCGTACTCCCTTACCTTGCCTGTAAACACATTCACCGGGTAATGCATCTCCACTCCTTCAGATACAAAAAAAGCGAGTCATCAGACTCGCTTCTCACAGGCGTCAATGCAACCTTATTTTTTAGCGGCGAAACGCGCTGCTGCTTCGTCCCAGTTCACTACATCCCAGAAGGCTTTGATGTAGTCAGGGCGACGGTTCTGGAACTTCAGGTAGTAAGCGTGTTCCCACACGTCCAGACCCAGAATTGGGAAGCCGGATGCGCCAGAGATAGCTTCACCCATCAGCGGGGAGTCCTGGTTAGCGGTAGAAACGACCGCCAGTTTGTCACCTTTCAGGACCAGCCACGCCCAGCCAGAGCCGAAACGGGTTGCAGCGGCTTTTTCGAATTCCGCTTTGAAGTTGTCAACGGAACCGAAGTCACGCTCGATAGCCGCTTTCAGGTCGCCCTGAAGGGTGGTGCCGGTTTTCAGGCCTTTCCAGAACAGGCTGTGGTTAGCGTGACCGCCCGCGTTGTTGCGCAGCACGGTTTTCTTGTCTGCCGGCAGCTGGTCCAGTTTGGTGATCAGCTCTTCAACAGGCAGATTAGCGAACTCTGGCAGGCTTTCCAGCGCAGCATTCGCGTTGTTCACATAGGTCTGGTGGTGTTTAGTGTGATGGATTTCCATCGTCTGCTTGTCGAAATGCGGTTCCAGTGCGTCGTAGGCATACGGCAGGGATGGCAGTGTATAACTCATAATCCTCTCCATTATTGTCGGGCGGCACAGCTGTTAATGCCGCGTAAGCAGTTGGTTCATTATAGTTAATTAAATGATATTGAAAATGATTATCAATGCCGTAGTTTTTATAAGGTTATTAGATTTTTGATAAATGACAAAATTGTGAGTCTGCTCACGTGCTTAACGTGGTGATTGCCATCCTGAACAAAAGTGCGGCAACCTTCTGAAGGTTCCCAAACCGCCTCATTTTTACACTCATCAAGTCGGCGGGAAGCCTCCGGCTATAAAAACGATGAGGATGTAAAAATGAATCATGCGATTACGATGGGTATTTTCTGGCATTTGATAGGCGCGGCCAGTGCAGCCTGTTTCTATGCCCCGTTTAAAAAGGTGAAAGGCTGGTCATGGGAAACCATGTGGTCCGTTGGCGGCACCGTGTCCTGGCTGATTTTGCCATGGACAATCAGCGCCATGCTGCTGCCCGATTTCTGGGGCTACTTCTCCTCCTTCAGCGCCTCCACCCTGCTGCCGGTATTCCTGTTCGGCGCGATGTGGGGCATCGGTAATATCAACTACGGCCTCACCATGCGCTACCTAGGCATGTCGATGGGGATTGGCATCGCGATTGGCATTACGCTGATTGTTGGCACCCTGATGACACCAATCCTCAACGGCCACTTCGACGTGCTGATCAACACTCAGGGCGGGCGAATGACGCTGCTGGGCGTGCTGGTGGCGGTGATCGGCGTGGGCATCGTCACCCGCGCAGGCCAGCTGAAAGAACGCAAGATGGGCATCAAAGCCGAAGAGTTCAACCTGAAGAAAGGGCTGCTGCTGGCGGTGATGTGCGGCGTCTTCTCGGCGGGCATGTCGTTCGCCATGAACGCCGCCAAACCGATGCACGACGCCGCTGCGGCGCTGGGCGTCGATCCGCTGTACGTTGCCCTGCCAAGCTACGTGGTGATCATGGGCGGCGGCGCGCTGGTAAACCTCGGTTTCTGCTTCATTCGTTTGGCAAAAGTGAAGAATCTGTCGGTAAAAGCCGACTTCTCGCTGGCAAAACCGCTGATCGTCACCAACGTCCTGCTCTCCGCCCTCGGCGGCCTGATGTGGTATCTGCAATTCTTCTTTTACGCCTGGGGTCACGCCAGTATTCCGGCGCAGTATGACTACATGAGCTGGATGCTGCACATGAGCTTCTACGTGCTGTGCGGCGGGCTGGTTGGGCTGGTACTGAAGGAGTGGAACAACGCCGGGCGTCGTCCGGTTGGCGTGCTGAGCCTGGGCTGCGTGGTGATTATCATTGCGGCCAATATCGTCGGCCTCGGCATGGCGAACTGATTACGCTGCCTTTCGACTGCGATGACGCCACTGAACCGGCGTCATCCCCACCTCACGGTTAAACACCACCGAAAAGTAGTTACTGTCCTCAAAGCCGCAGCGCATCGCCACTTCACTCACCATCAGCTCCGTATGCTGTAACAGGTACTGGGCGTGGCAGATGCGCAGCTGGCGCAGATAGTGGTTGACCGTCATCCCCGTCTGGGTGCGGAACTGCTGGCGCAGCGCGCGCTCGCTGCACTGCTCCTGCTCGCAGAATTTTTCCAGCACGAAACTCTTGTTCAGACTGCCCGCAAGCCGGGTGATGAGCTTATCCAGCAGCGCTTCCTGCGTGGTAGCAGAGGGATTATCCGTAGCGTAACGATGCCGCTTCAGGGTCATCACCAGCTGGGCAAAAAGCAGCTCCGACATCTGGTTTGCCACCGGATCGCTCTTCTGGCTCTCCTGCTCCAGCTGGGAAATCGTCTGGCGCACCTGAGCCATGCCGTTGCTGCTTAAGCGCCAGTGCGGTTCGCCTCTGGCATCATGAAAACCGGGGATATTGCCCGCCCAGTCGACATTCAGTTTAAGTCTGTCGGGGCAGTAGATGACGTTCTGCAACACCAGATCGTTAACCGAGGCGTAGGAGTGTTTGTCTTCAGCGCGGATGTAGAACAGGTCTCCGCGCGTGATGCGGTAGGGGCGGTCGTTGAGGACGTGCAGGCCGTTGCCCCGCCATACCAGCACCAGCTCGCAAAACTCGTGGGTGTGCTCGGCAAAGACGTTTTGCGGGTAGCGGTCGGCCACCGCGACGGCCTGACTCGCGGAGGCAAAAAAATCATCTTTGCGAAGAATGAGCTGAGCAGCCACACCACAACCTCTACGGCGAATAACCGGACATTATTAGCCTTTTTGCAGCAAAAAAACGGTGACTGCCCTCGCGTTACTGAAGCAACGCGTCTTTCCCCTGACGAATATCGCGCGGCGACCAGTTAAACTCCCGGCGAAAAAGCGTCGAAAAGTGGTTACTGTCGCCGAATCCGCAGCGATAGGCGATATCGGTGACGCTTTCGTCGGTATGACGTAAAAGGTGCCGCGCTTTGATCAGGCGCAGACGGTTGAGGTAGCGCTGCGGCGTCAGCCCGGTATGCTGCTTGAGCTGACGATGCAGCGTGCGCAGCGAGAGCGAAAAGTCATCCGCCAGCGTTTCCCAGCAGACATCTTCGGCAAAATGATCTTCCAGCCAGGCCATCAGCTGATTCAGGCGCGCGTCGTTATTTTCCAGCCCTTCCACCAGGCTGCTGCGCCGCAGCAGCACCAGCAGCTGCATAAACAGCAGCTCGCGGGTAGCAATGGCGTGCGTCTCCTGTCCATCCTCGCTCTGCTCCATCTGGCTCACCAGCTGACGCACCTGCTGCAACGTGGACTGATTCACCCGCCAGTGCGAGGGGTAGTGACCGTCCTTCTCCTGCGGCAACAGCTGATTCAGCCCGGAGAGAAACTGGAACGCATCCGGAGAACGATAGAGCACATTGGTCAGGCAAAGGTTGTCGGTATGTTCATACAGGTGCCTGTCGTGATCGCGCACGAAGCACACCGTACCGCCGCTGATGGTATACGGCTGACCGTTAAACACGTGGATGCCCGTTCCGTGCTCAACAATCACAATTTCATGAAAATCATGATGATGCTCCGGGAACGCAGCCTGAGGCAGCCGTGGCTCAATCGCGACCGGCGAAGCCCCCGAAGGAAAAAAATCGACGCTGTGCAGTACGGTCATAACGGCCCCCACCAATGAGAAAAGTTCTCAAAATAGTAATTAAGGCCTTCCACGCTCACCTTAAATTTTTGACAGCAAACCGCGCAAAAGCTGTCGGTTTTTCAAGAAACAGGCGGAAAGATCAGGAAATGCGGTCAGCGTCACACTGCCTGCAAACCCCGCCATTACTGGAAACTGTGAACTCCCTCACGTTCATCTTTGCTTTCTTGCCAGCGTGAGATTTGGGCTGTCAGTGGCGAGAAGGTGGCTATTTCTTCCCTTTCTTACACTCCTCGCTAATGACTTAAGAAAGGACCCGACCATGACTTTTCGCCATTGTGTGGCTGTCGATTTAGGCGCATCCAGCGGCCGTGTAATGCTCGCCACCTGGGACTGCGACCTGCACACCCTTACGCTTCGCGAAATGCACCGTTTCGCCAATTGTCTGCAAAAACAGGACGGTTTTGTTACCTGGGATATCGACGCCCTGGAAGCAGAGATCCGCACCGGACTTCACAACGTCTGCGAAGACGGTATTCGCATCGACAGTATCGGCATTGATACCTGGGGTGTGGATTACGTACTGCTGGACAGTCACGGCGAACGCGTCGGCCTGCCCGTCTCCTACCGCGACAGCCGCACCGATGGGCTAATGGCGCACGCCATCGCCCAGCTTGGCAAGGAGAACATCTATGGTCGCAGCGGCATTCAGTTTCTGCCGTTTAACACGCTGTATCAGCTGCGCGCGCTGGTGGAGCAACAGCCAAAGCTGGTCGAAAAGGTGGCGCATGCGCTGCTGATCCCGGACTACTTAAGCTACCGTCTGACCGGCAACATGAACTGGGAATACACCAACGCCACCACCACGCAGCTGGTTAACATCAACACCGATAACTGGGATGAACATCTGCTGGCCTGGACGGGCGCCTCGCCGTCCTGGTTCGGCGCGCCAACCCATCCGGGCAATGTGATCGGCCACTGGCTTTGCCCGCAGGGGAATGAGATCCCCGTTGTCGCCGTCGCCAGTCACGACACCGCGAGCGCGGTCATTGCCTCGCCGCTCGCCGGCAAAGATGCGGCGTACCTCTCTTCCGGCACCTGGTCGTTGATGGGCTTCGAGAGCAAAACACCCTACACCAGCGATGCCGCACTGGCGGCGAACATCACTAACGAAGGTGGCGCCGAAGGGCGCTACCGGGTGCTAAAGAACATCATGGGCCTGTGGCTGCTCCAGCGGGTGCTGAAAGAGCAGAACATCACCGACCTGCCCGCGCTTATCGCGGAAACCGAAACGCTGAAGGCCTGCACCTTCCTGATTAACCCGAACGACGACCGCTTTATCAACCCGGCGCACATGAGCGCTGAAATCCAGGCCGCCTGTTTTGAAGCGGGGCAGCCGGTACCTTCCCGCCCCGCCGAGCTGGCGCGCTGCATTTTTGACAGTCTCGCCCTGCTCTATGCCGACATCCTGAGCGAGCTGGCTGACCTTCGCGGCAAACCGTTCACGCAGCTGCATATCGTGGGCGGCGGCTGCCAGAACCAGCTGCTGAACCAGCTCTGCGCGGATGCCTGCGGCATTACCGTGGTGGCAGGTCCGATTGAAGCCTCCACGCTCGGCAATATCGGCATTCAGCTGATGACCCTGGACGAACTTTCAAACGTCGACGATTTCCGTTCGGTGGTGACGGCGAATAACAGCCTGACCACCTTCACCCCCCATCCCTGCCATGAAATTGCCCGCTACCGGGCGCAGTTTCAGCAAAAACGACTGACTAAGGAGCTTTGCGCATGACCACTCAACTTGAACAAGCCTGGGACCTGGCTAAACAGCGTTTCGCCGCCGTCGGCGTGGATGTCGAAGAGGCGCTGCGCCAGCTCGACCGTCTGCCCGTCTCCATGCACTGCTGGCAGGGTGATGACGTTGCTGGCTTCGAGAACCCGGGCGGTTCCCTGACGGGGGGGATTCAGGCCACGGGTAACTATCCGGGCAAAGCGCGCAACGCCACCGAACTGCGTGCGGATCTGGAGCTGGCGCTGAGCCTGATCCCCGGGCCAAAGCGCCTGAATCTGCACGCCATTTATCTCGAATCCGACGAGCCGGTGGCGCGTAATGAAATCAAACCGGAGCACTTTACGAACTGGGTGACGTGGGCGAAAGCCAACAAGCTGGGCCTGGACTTTAACCCCTCCTGCTTCTCGCACCCGCTGAGCGCGGACGGCTTTACCCTTGCGCACGCCAACGACGAAATCCGCCAGTTCTGGATCGACCATGTCAAAGCCAGCCGCCGCGTTTCTGCGTATTTCGGCGAGCAGCTTGGCACGCCGTCGGTGATGAACATCTGGATCCCGGACGGCATGAAGGATATCACCGTAGACCGACTGGCCCCGCGCCAGCGCCTGCTGGCCGCGCTGGATGAAGCCATCAGCGAGAAGCTGGACCCGGCGCACCACATCGATGCCGTCGAGAGCAAGCTGTTCGGCATTGGCGCAGAGAGCTACACCGTGGGCTCAAACGAGTTCTACATGGGGTACGCCACCAGCCGCCAGACCGCGCTGTGCCTGGATGCCGGCCACTTCCACCCAACCGAGGTGATCTCCGACAAGATCTCCGCCGCCATGCTCTACGTGCCACGCCTGCTGCTGCACGTCAGCCGTCCGGTGCGCTGGGACAGCGACCACGTGGTGCTGCTGGATGACGAAACCCAGGCCATTGCCAGCGAAATCATCCGCCACAACCTCTTTGACCGCGTACACATTGGCCTCGACTTTTTCGACGCCTCCATCAACCGCATCGCGGCGTGGGTTATCGGCACCCGCAACATGAAGAAAGCCCTGCTGCGCGCGCTGCTGGAGCCTGTCGCCGCCCTGAAACAGCTGGAAGAAAACGGCGACTACACCGCGCGCCTGGCGCTGCTGGAAGAGCAGAAATCCCTGCCGTGGCAGGCGGTGTGGGAGATGTACTGCCAGCGTCACGATGCGCCTGCGGGCAGCCAGTGGCTGGACAACGTGCGGGCATATGAGAAAGACGTTCTTGCCGCTCGTCAGTAAAAAACATTGCCCGGCGGCGCGTTGCTTGCCGGGCCTACAGGTAAAAGTAGGCCGGGTAAGCGTAGCGCCACCCGGCATTTTCAAAGGAAACACAGTATGCAGACCATCACCACCTCCTGGTTCGTCCAGGGCATGATCAAAGCCACCTCCGACGCCTGGCTGAAGGGCTGGGACGAGCGCAACGGCGGCAACCTGACGCTGCGCCTGGACGATGCGGATATCGAACCCTTCGCGGCCGATTTCCACCAGAAGCCGCGCTATATCGCCCTGAGCCAGCCGATGCCGCTGCTCGCCAACACGCCGTTTATCGTCACCGGTTCCGGGAAGTTCTTCCGCAACGTTCAGCTCGACCCGCAGGCCAACCTCGGCGTAGTGAAAGTGGATAGCGACGGCGCGGGCTACCACATTCTGTGGGGGCTGACGGATGAGGCGGTGCCAACCTCTGAGCTGCCGGCGCACTTCCTCTCCCACTGCGAGCGCATCAAGGCGACCAATGGCAAGGACCGCGTGATCATGCACTGCCACGCCACCAACCTGATCGCCCTGACCTACGTGCTGGAAAACAATTCTGATTTCTTCACCCGCAAATTGTGGGAAGGCAGCACCGAGTGTCTGGTGGTGTTCCCGGACGGCGTCGGCATTCTGCCGTGGATGGTGCCGGGCACCGACGAAATCGGCCAGGCAACCGCGACGGACATGCAGAAACATTCACTGGTGCTGTGGCCGTTCCACGGCGTCTTCGGCAGCGGCCCGACGCTGGATGAAACCTTCGGCCTGATCGACACCGCCGAGAAATCCGCGGAAGTGCTGGTGAAGGTCTATTCCATGGGCGGCATGAAGCAGACCATCACCCGGGAAGAACTGATCGCCCTGGGTAAACGCTTTGGCGTCACCCCCATGCAGTCGGCGTTAGATTTGTACCAATAACAACATCGCGCCCCGCTCACCGAGACGGGGCGAAAACCACCTGCAATCCCTACAACTAACTCAAGTCAGTGGAGTAAAAGCAATGAAAATAAAAGCAAGCTTGATCCTCACCGTTGCCGCTCTGGCGTTGTCCGGTTCCGCTTTAGCAGAAGTGAAAATCGCCCTGGTGGCGAAGTCCTTAGGGAATGGATTCTTCGAGGCAGCGAACGTCGGCGCGCAGGAGGCGGCCAAAGAGTTAGGCGATGTAAAAGTGATTTATACCGGCCCGACCACCACCACGGCGGAAGCGCAGATCGAGGTGCTGAACGGGCTGATCGCCCAGGGCGTGGATGCGATCGCGATTTCCGCGAACGATCCGGACGCCGTCGTGCCGGTGCTGAAAAAAGCGATGCAGCGCGGCATCAAGGTTGTGTCGTGGGATTCCGGCGTGGCGAAAGCCGGGCGTCAGATCCACCTCAACCCGTCCAATAACGCCCTGATTGGCGAAACTAACGTCAAGCTCGCCGCCGATGCCCTGAAAGCGCTGAACGTGGAGAAAGGCGATGTGGCGGTGCTGAGCGCCACGCCAACCTCCACCAACCAGAACACCTAGATTGCGGAGATGAAAAAGGTGCTGCCGAAGTACCCGTCCGTCAATCTGGTGACCGTGGCCTACGGGGACGATCTCTCTGACAAGAGCTACCGCGAAGCTGTCGGCCTGCTGAAAACCTACCCGGAGCTGAAAGTGATTGTTTCGCCTTCTTCCGTGGGCATTGTGGCTGCCGCGCAGGCGGTGAAGGACCAGGGCAAGATTGGCAAAGTGTACGTCACCGGTTTAGGCCTGCCGTCTGAGATGGCGGGCGCGGTGAAGTCCGGCGCAAGCAAGAGCTTTGCCATCTGGAACCCGATTGACCTGGGCTATGCCGCAACCTACCTGGCGGATGACCTGGTGAAAGGCACCGCCACGAAAGGTGAGGCCAGCATGGGCAAGCTGGGCAAAGTGAAGCTGGATGCCGACGGCAACGGCGCGATGGCCGAGCCGTTCGTTTACGATGCCAGCAATATTGATAAGTTCTCAAAAATCTTTTGATGCGATTTGTAGGCCGGATAAGCGTAGCGCCATCCGGCAAAAGGCGGGTGGCGCTGCCGCTTACCTGCCCTACAAATTCCCCTGTCCAGGAGAACTATCATGACCCCATTGCTACAGCTTTCTGGCATCACCAAGGTGTTCCCCGGCGTGCGTGCTCTTGAGAACGTGCAGCTTGCGCTGTGGCCCGGCAAAGTGACGGCGCTTATCGGCGAAAACGGCGCGGGCAAGTCGACGCTGGTCAAAGTGATGACCGGCATATACCAGCCCGACGAGGGCGAAATTCTCTACAAGGCGATCCCCGTTCACCTTCCGACGCCGGAGTCGGCGCATAAAATGGGCATCACCGCCATTCACCAGGAAACCGTCCTGTTCGATGAACTCTCGGTCACCGAAAATATCTTTGTCGGTCAGTACCTTCACAAAGGCTTCCTGAAAAAGCTCGACTGGCCGGAAATGCACCGCCGGGCGCAGGCTATTCTCGCCCGCCTTGAGGTGCAAATCGACCCGCGCGCAACGCTGAAAACCCTGAGCATCGCCCAGCGTCACATGGTGGCGATTGCCCGCGCGCTGTCGTTTGAGGCGCAGGTGGTGATCCTCGATGAACCCACGGCGGCGCTGTCACAGCATGAAATCCTCGAGTTTTACCAGATTGTGGAGCGCTTAAAGCAGGAGGGAAAAGCCATCCTGTTTATCTCCCACAAGTTCGACGAGATTTTTGAGCTGGCCGATCACTACACCATTTTGCGCGACGGCGTGTTCGTCGGTGCAGGGGCAATAAATGAGATCACCGAAGAGCGGATGGTGTCGATGATGGTCGGGCGCGCCATTACCCAAACCTTCCCGAAAATCGACTGCGAAAAAGGCGAGACGGTGCTGGAGGTGAAAAACCTCTGCCATCCGACCGAGTTTGCGCATATCTCGTTCTCCCTGCGTAAAGGGGAGATCCTCGGCTTTTACGGGCTGGTGGGTGCCGGGCGTACCGAGCTGATGCAGGCGCTTTCCGGCGTCACGCGGCCATCGTCCGGGGAAATTATCCTCAACGGACAGCCCCGGCGCTTCCGCCAGCCTGCGGATGCGATCAAGGCCGGTATCGTCTGTGTGCCGGAAGAAAGGCAGAAACAGGGGGCGATTATCGCCCTGCCGATTGCCCAGAACATCAGCCTGCCTCAGCTCAGCAGGCTCAATCCGAACGGCGTACTGCACGACGACCGCGAATGGAAGCTGGCAGACGAATACGCCAGGCGCCTGCAAGTGAAAGCCTTCAGCTGGAAGCAGGCGGTGGAGACCCTCTCTGGCGGCAACCAGCAAAAGGTGGTGATCGGCAAATGGCTGGCGACGCACCCTGACGTGATCATCCTCGATGAGCCAACAAAAGGCATCGATATCGGCTCAAAGGCAGCCGTGCATCAGTTTATGTCCGAGCTGGTCAGTCAGGGGCTGGCGGTGATTATGGTCTCGTCCGAACTGCCGGAAGTGATGGGCATGGCGGATCGCATTATCGTCATGCACGAGGGGCTGATGGTGGCCGAATACCAGGCGGGAGACGCGACGGCGGAAACCATCGTCAGCGCCGCCAGCGGTGCAAAACAGGAGGCGGCATAAATGCTTAGCTCACTCTTAAAACACCGCGAGGCGCTGCTTGGCGCGGTGATTGTCCTGATGGTTGTCGCCATTGGCAGCCGCGTGCCATCGTTTATCGCACCGGGCAACCTGGTGGAGATGTTTAACGACACCGCCATTCTGATCGTCCTCGCGCTCGGGCAGATGATGGTGCTGCTCACTAAAGGCATCGACCTGTCGATGGCGGCTAATCTGGCCCTGACCGGGATGATTGTCGCCCTGATTAATTTCCATTACCCGGACGTGCCCGTCTGGGCGCTGCTGATCCTTGCCAGCGCGCTTGGGCTGCTGATGGGCGCAATAAACGGCCTGCTGGTGTGGAAACTGGGCATTCCGGCGATTGTGGTCACGCTCGGCACCATGAGCATCTACCGCGGAATGATCTTTTTGCTCTCCGGCGGCGGCTGGGTGAACTCCAACCAGATGGGTGCAAACTTCCTCGGCCTGCCGCGTGCGTCAGTGCTGGGCCTGCCGGTGCTGAGCTGGTGCGCCATCGCCGTACTGCTGCTGGTGGGCTACTTCCTGCGCTACAGTCGCACCGGACGGGCGCTCTACACCGCCGGCGGGAACGCCACGGCAGCGTACTACACCGGGATCAACGCCGGGAAAATGCAGTTCATCAGCTTCTGCCTTTCCGGTCTGCTGGCCGGGTTCTGCGGCTACCTGTGGATATCACGCTTTGCCGTTGCGTATGTTGACGTCGCTAACGGTTTTGAATTGCAGGTGGTGGCAGCCTGTGTGATTGGCGGGATCAGCACCATGGGCGGCACCGGCCGCGTGCTCGGCTGTCTGTTCGGGGCGCTGTTCCTTGGCGTCATCAACAACGCCCTGCCGGTGATCGGCGTCTCCCCGTTCTGGCAGATGGCGATTTCCGGCTCGGTCATTGTCATCGCTGTGCTGCTGAACGAGCGCGGCAACAAGCGCAAAGGCAGGCTGATCCTGCGCGACGCGGCGCTGGCACGTCAGAAACTGGCGGTGAAACCATGAGCAAAATGATGACATCTGAAGAGTTCAAACCCACTTCTGCGCCGGGCATCTTCCAGCGCCTGCTGTGCTGGGAGGGCTTCCTGCTGGCGGTGACGCTGGCGGTGTTTGTGGTGAACGCGCTCGCCTCGCCCTACTTCCTCAATATCTGGAACCTCTCCGACGCGACGTTCAACTTCACGGAAAAAGCGATCATTGTGTTGCCGATGGCGATGCTGATTATCGCCCGGGAAATTGACCTGTCTGTGGCCTCCACCATCGCGCTCAGCTCCACGGTGATGGGCTTTTGCGCGGCAGCGGGCGTCGATACGCCACTGCTGGTGTGCGTGGGATTAGGCGTCGGGCTACTGTGCGGGCTGTTCAACGGTATTCTGGTGACGCGCTTTAACCTGTCGTCCATCGTCATCACCATCGGCACCATGAGCCTGTACCGCGGGATCACCTACATCCTGCTCGGGGACCAGGCGCTGAACAGCTACCCGGAGAGCTTCGCCTGGTTCGGCCAGGGCTACGTCTGGGGTGCGCTGTCGTTTGAGTTCGCGCTGTTTATCGTGCTGGCCGCTCTGTTTGCCTTTGTGCTGCACCGCACCAATTTTGGCCGCCGCACCTACGCCATCGGCAACAACCCGACCGGCGCGTGGTACTCCGGCATCAACGTGAAGCGCCACAACCTGATCCTGTTTGCGCTGGTAGGACTGATGTCCGGCCTGGCGTCGGTGCTGCTCACCTCGCGTCTGGGCAGTACCCGCCCGACCATCGCGATGGGCTGGGAGCTGGCGGTGGTGACGATGGCGGTGCTCGGCGGCGTCAATATTCTCGGTGGGTCCGGCAGCATGGTGGGCGTGATTATCGCCGCCTTCCTGATGGGGCTGGTGACCTTCGGCCTGAGCCTGCTCAACGTGCCCGGCATTGTGATGTCGGTGATTATCGGCGCGATGCTGATCGTGGTGATTTCGCTGCCGATTATTACCCGCCGGGTGATGCAGCGAAGACGGATCTCATAGCCGGGTGGCACTGCGTTTACCCGGCCTACTTAACAGTAGGCCCGCGCAAGCGCAGCGCCGCCGGGCATAAAAATCACAGTAATTAAGGAGAATTATCATGAGCTTTATGTTGGCACTCCCCAAAATCAGCCTGCACGGCGCGGGCGCGATCGGCGATATGGTCAATCTGGTGGCAAACAAACAGTGGGGAAAAGCGCTGATTGTCACCGACGGCCAGCTGGTGAAACTTGGCCTGCTCGACAGTTTGTTTTCCGCGCTCGACGCCCATCAGATGTCGTATCACCTGTTCGATGAGGTATTCCCGAATCCGACGGAAGCGCTGGTGCAAAAAGGCTATGCGGCATATCAGGATGCGGAGTGTGATTACCTGATTGCCTTTGGCGGCGGCAGCCCGATTGATACTGCCAAGGCGATCAAAATCCTCACCGCCAACCCAGGTCCGTCAACCGATTACTCCGGCGTCGGCAAGGTGAAAAACGCGGGCGTGCCGCTGGTGGCGATCAACACCACCGCAGGCACGGCGGCGGAGATGACCAGCAACGCGGTGATCATTGACGCCGCGCGACAGGTGAAAGAGGTGATTATCGACCCGAACATCATCCCGGATATCGCCGTGGACGATGCCAGCGTGATGCTTGATATTCCGGCCTCCGTGACCGCCGCAACCGGCATGGATGCCTTGACCCATGCGATTGAAGCCTACGTGTCCGTCGGCGCGCACCCGCTGACCGATGCTAACGCGCTGGAGGCGATTCGCCTGATCAACCTCTGGCTGCCGAAAGCGGTTGACGATGGTCACAACCTGGAAGCGCGCGAGCAGATGGCCTTTGGTCAGTATCTGGCGGGCATGGCGTTTAACAGCGCCGGTCTGGGGCTGGTGCACGCCCTGGCGCACCAGCCGGGCGCGACGCACAACCTGCCACACGGCGTGTGCAACGCCATTCTGCTGCCGATCATCGAAAACTTTAACCGCCCGAACGCGGTCGCACGTTTCGCCCGCGTGGCGCAGGCGATGGGCGTTGACACGCGCGGCATGAGCGATGAAGCGGCCAGCATGTCAGCCATTCAGGCGATTCGTGACCTGAGCGCCCGGGTCGGCATTCCGTCCGGATTTAGCCAGCTCGGCGTCACCAAAGCCGATATTGAAGGCTGGCTGGATAAAGCCCTCGCCGACCCGTGCGCGCCGTGCAACCCGCGCACCGCCAGCCGCGATGAGGTCCGCGAGCTGTACCTGGAGGCTTTATGATCCGCAAAGCGTTTGTGATGCAGGTAAACCCGGACGCGCACGAGGAGTACGCACGTCGCCACAACCCGATCTGGCCTGAGCTGGAGGCGGTACTGAAAGCCCACGGCGCGCACCACTACGCCATCTATCTCGACAAAGCTCGCAACCTACTGTTTGCGACGGTGGAGATTGAATCGGAAGAGCGCTGGAACGCGGTGGCAAACACCGATGTCTGCCAGCGCTGGTGGAAATATATGGGTGACGTTATGCCGTCGAACTCGGATAACAGCCCGGTGAGTTCGGCGCTGAAAGAGGTGTTTTACCTGGACTGATGTGTTAACGCTGCTGCCCCCGAGGCGGCAGCAATCTCCCGCCTGCCACTCAGCGTAAACGCCGACACCACCGTGATCGCCAGCACGAAGCAGCCCAGTATCAGATACGTCTCCTGGAAGCCGACCCGGTCATACATATTTCCGGCAAAGGCGGAGAGGAAGATCGCCGCCGACTGTTTGGCAAACTGGAAGCCAATCAGGTAGATGGTGGCCGACAGGCGCGTATCAAACACCCCGGTGATGTACTTGAATGCCCCCACCAGCAGGAACGGGACTTCCAGCGCGTGCAGCATCTTCAGGGCAATCACCTCCACGGCAGTGGTGGCAAACGACGAGCCGATAATGCGCGTCGCCATGATCACCCCGGCAATCAGCAGCGTGTTTTTCGCGCCGATGCGGTTAATGATCCACGGCGAGCAGAACATAATGATCGCGTTACAGATTTCCCCCGCCGTGGTGGCGAAACCAAAGGCACGGGTCCCCTCCTGCGGCGTGGCGAAGAAGGTTTTGAAGAAGGTGGCAAACTGCTGGTCGAAGACGTCATACACGCAGGCCACGCCAATCACGTACAGGATGAACATCCACATTCTGCGCTGGCGGAACAGGGTAAAGACGGTTTTAGCGGTGATCTGCGGCTGATTCGCGCCCAGGGCGTTCATCACCTGCGCCGTCTGGTTAGGCTTCGGTTTCGCGACCACCAGCAGCAGCATCAGCAACAGCGCCGCGGCCGACCCCATCCAGAAGACGTACGACGGATCGATGCCGAACAGGATGCCGCCCGTTGAGGCGCACAGCCCCCAGCCGAGACAGCCGAACATACGCGCCTTGCCGTACTCAAAAAAGCTGTTGCGGCTTACGCGCTCAATATAGGCCTCAATCGCCCCCGACCCCGCTGAGAAGACAAAGCCGATATACAACCCACCGCTCAGCGCCCCCAGCCAGATATTGGTTTTCAGCAGCGGGGCGAAGACGTACAGGAAGAACGGCGCGAACAGGAACAGCAGCACCGAGATGATCCAAAGCAGGTGTTTTTTCAGCCCCAGCTTGTCCGAAATGACCCCCAGCACCGGCTGGAAGGCAATGGCCGACAGCGAGATGCAGGAGAAAACAATCCCGGTATGGGTTTTGTTCAGGCCGATGATGTCCGACAGCCAGATCGGCAGGAACGGAAAGCAGGTGGCCATGATGAAGAAGTAGAGAAAGAAGAACAGCCCGAAGATCCAGAAATTAGGGTTGTCTTTGTGGGTACAGGTTGTTGTGTTCATTATTTTTATCCTCAACGGAGGGCCGGTTGCCCGGCCCGTCACCCTTACACGCGTTCCACACCAATCAGAATGGCGGTTTCCGGATCCAGAATCGGCAGTGCAATACCCGCCTGCATCAGCCACTCACCGCTTACCGTTTGCGGCGCGTTCATCCACGCCGGCAGCTTACGCATGGTGTGCCCGCCCTCGCCCGTAATCTGGATGTTCGGGTGATCGAGCAGCGTGATGCGGTACAGCGCGCTGGCGTCTAACCCCGGCATGCGCAGCGGCATCATCAGGGTGTAATCCGGCATCGCGAGCTGGCTGACCAAAAACAGCCCCTGCGTCTTATCTTCGCTCACTATACCCTGCGCCAGGGTGGTGGCGTCCGGCATATCCACGCGCCACTGGGTGCCGTGATGAATGACCTCTCGCCACCGCTTGTGCAGCGCGGCGTAATGGCGATAGCCTTCACGCTCCTGCGCATCGACGGTGAGCGGATCCAGCTCCAGCCCCATGTGACCAAAAAGCGCCGTCAGCCCGCGGAACTGAATGCTGTGCTGGCGGAAGGTGGCGTGACATTTATGATGACCGATATGCGCCCCCATCACCTCCGGCGGGAAGAAGTAGCTCATGCCGCGCTGGATAGTGTTGCGCTCCAGCGCGTCGTTGTTGTCGGACGCCCAGAAGCGGTGGCAGCGGGTCAGCACTTCATAATCGATTCGCCCGCCGCCGGAGGAGCAGGATTCAAACTCAATGTGCGGGAAGCGCTCGCCCAGCACGTCCAGCAGGCGGTAAAACTGGCGCGTCTGGGCGTCGGCGGCGGCTTTGCCCTTGTGCCCTGGCTGCACCAGCTCGCGGTTCATATCCCATTTCACGTAGTCGACCGCGTGTTCGCCCAGCAGCCAGCTCATGCGTTCGACCAGATATTCAAAGGCCTGCGGAATATTGAGATTGAGGACCAGCTGGTGTCGCCCGGTCGCCTGGGCGTAGCCCGGCAGCGCCAGCACCCAGTCAGGGTGCGCGCGATACAGATCGGAATCGGGGTTAATCATCTCCGGCTCAACCCAGATACCAAACTCCATGCCGAGCTGTTTAACGTGATCGATTACCGGCTTTAGGCCGTTCGGGTATTTTTTCTCGTCCAGATACCAGTCGCCCAGCGCGGCGTGGTCGTCGTTGCGGCCTTTGAACCAGCCGTCGTCAATGATAAAGCGCTCCACACCCAGCGCTGCGGCCTCGTCGGCCATGCGCATGATGTAGTCCGGGTCGTGGTTGAAGTAGATCCCCTCCCAGGTGTTGAGGTGCACCGGGCGCGGTTTATCTTCCGGGAAGCGGATAACATTGTCGCGCAGGTAGCGGTGGAACTGCTGGCTCATGCCGTTCAGCCCGTGCGGGGAGTGACTGGCATACAGGCGCGGCGTCCAGAGCGTTTCCCCCTCTTCAATCGCCATTTCACCCGGCAGGTAGAGCGCTTCGGCCTGCATATAGCGGCGGCCATCGGTTTTCGCCTCTGCGCGCAGGCGGTGGTTACCACTCCAGCCCAGATGTATACCCCAGACGTTGCCGTGCATTTCACTGAATGACGGCGTACCTGAAATCAGCGCCGGGAAATGTTCATGGGAGGTTTTACCCCGACGGTTTTCAATCACAAAGCTGTCATGTTCAAGCATCACGCGGTGCGGCTGAAACTCCCTGATCCAGCGTCCGTGGAAGGCCATCACCTCCTGCGCGTGTTCGGCCACCGGCAGCGTCACGGCAAATCGATCCACCTGCCACGCCTGCATTTTCAGGTTGGTTAACCCATGACGCACCACCAGTACGCCGCTGGCATCCAGCGTTATTTCACTGGTCAGACGCAGGCCTGCATGCTCGTCTTCAGCAGTGATTGTCAGGGCGTTTAACGCCTGCTGCACCTGCGTGGTTTTAAATACCGGCGATCCGTCCAGCCCCTGGCGGTGCCCCTCGATGCCCGGCGAGCCAAACAGCCCATGCCCCAGCTCTGCCATCAGCGTGACGGGGGAGTCGACGTCCAGCCTGCCATTAGCAACCGGGCGCGCAATACTCAGCACATCCTGCGGCGAAAAGTGCTGAAGGTGTGCCCCCCAGTAGAGAATTTCGGCGAACGGGTGGGTTTTTACCACCACGTCAACCGTATTGCTTTCAAGTCGAAAAATGGAATCTTGCATCAGACATCTCCTGTCATCGGGATGTCCTGAGTGTTGATCCGAAACGTTTCGGATACAAACCAAAACGTTTCGGATCTGTGATCGGGTTTGGAATTTTTGGTGTAATCAGGCCGTCTGGCCTGGGGAGAATTCTGGCTGCCAGAGCACCTGAAGGGTGTCAATGTCGTCGCCATTAATCAGCTGGCGCACCATATCGGCAATCTGTTTCCCGACACCCTGACGGGTAGATTGGATCACCGCAGCGACGTCGATATCGACAATGCTGTCCTGCGGTAAGCCGTCATAGACCACCAGCGAAACGGCATTTTCACCGGTTAAGCGCCCCATCTGCGCCAGGGCCATCGCTGCGCCGTCGCCGTGGGTGTTGCAGTCGGTAATGATGGCCGTGGGCGGCTGCGGCAGGGAGAGAAGTTCTTGCGTGGTGGCATACCCCACGCGACGCGAAGGGGGCATGGCGCGCAGCCATTCGCTGGAAAGTCCGGCTTCCCGCAGCGCGTCCAGGTAGCCCTGGCGGCGCTGGGTGATGAATGCCTGGTTGTTGCTTTCGCCCAGCAGCGCAATGCGCTGATGGCCTTTCTCGATCAGCCAGCGGGTGGCCTGATATGTGCCGGCATAGTTGTCGAAATCGAACCACGCGTACGGCTGCGGGAGCTGGCTGCGGCCGAGCGCCAGGAACGGGAACCCGGCGGCCTGTAGCTGCTCAAGACGCGGATCGTGATCCAGCGTATGTGCCACAATCAGCGCATCCACGCGTCGGCTCTGCACCATGCGCATATAGCTGTGTTTGTCCGCCAGATCGTCGTCAGCGATGAGCAGCAGGTCAATCTCATGTCGCGCCAGTTCGTGGCTAATTTCGCCGACCATGTCCATAAAAACGCTGTTATTGAGCGGAACAGGATGCACCGGAAACACCAGCCCGACGGCGTCGATTTTGCCCATCTTCAGGCGACGGGCAAAGGTATTTGGTCGGTAGCCACGGCGCTGGGCCTCCGCTTCCACGCGGGCGCGCGTCTCAGCAGAAACGTCGTCATACCCGTTGAGGGCGCGGCTGACGGTGGTAACAGACAGCCCCAGTTCTTTGGCAATGGCTTTAAGCGACATGATTTTCCGTATCTTTGTTAGTTTTGTTCCGCCACCAGCAGCGCGTGCGTATCTGGCTCCAGCGCCTTAAAGATATGCGGCTGGTCAGCAGGGTAGCAAATGTAATCTCCCGGGCCGAGCTCTTCCGCCGCGTCGATCAGACCGACCATCGCCCGCCCCTGGGTCACGATAATATGCTCAACCGAACCAGGCGGATGGGGCTGGGAAATACGGTCTGCCCCCGGCTGAGTCAGCAGCAGATAGATATCACGACGCGCGCCAGGCGGACACGCCGCGAGCAAAATCGCCTCGTAGTTCGCCTGCCCGGCGACGACTTTTGTGCCCTCGCCGCGGCGGATCACCTGCGTGACGGGTTGCTGCGGCTCCAGTAACCGAGCAAACGGAATATCCAGCGCCACGCAAAGCGACCACAGCGTTTCCAGGCTAGGATTGCCGTTGCCAGACTCCAGTTGAGAAAGCGTGGATTTGGCGATCCCGGCACGGCGGGCAATTTCTGCCAGTGAGAGCCCGGTTCGCAGGCGCTCTCGCACCAGACTTTTGGCGATCACGCTGATTGGCTGCGTCATAATAACGGCCTCTTTCTCTCTATAACGAACGAATCGTTCGTCTTGTAAAACGTTTCTGATGCGTTCATTATAATGGAAACACGTTCGATATGGCTAAAATGGTATGAAGAATCACCTCTCTTGCCTGAAAGGCGACACGATAAAAGCGATCGTCCTGGTCTGCCTCGCGGTGGGCGTGGTCGGCATGTCTTATGGCTCACTGGCGATGGCCTACGGTTTCCCGCTGTGGGTGCCGTTTGTCCTCTCCCTCACGGTGCTGGCAGGCGCATCCGAGTTTATGTTTATCGGCATCGTGGCGAGCGGCGGCAATCCGCTGGCAGCGGCAGCGGCCGGTTTACTGGTTAACGCGCGCCATGTGCCGTTCGGCGTTACGGTGCGTGAACTGGTGGGCAAGCGCGGCCTGAGCTTTCTGGGCTGTCATATCATGAATGATGAAAGTGTGGTGTTCGGCCTGTCGCAAAAAACCGCCGAGCAGCGTAAAGCGGCCTACTGGCTGTGCGGCCTGGGCGTGGCAATCATCTGGCCGCTGGGGGCGGTGCTGGGCGCGATAGTCGGCAAGCTGCTGCCGGACCCGGAAACCATCGGGCTGGACGCGGTGTTCCCGGCAATCCTGCTGGCGTTAGTGGTGCCGGCATTTAAAAACCGTACCACGCTGATCCGCGCCTGTAGCGGCGCAGTGTTGTCGCTGGCCGCCGTACCGTTTGCGCCGGTTGGCCTGCCGGTGCTGCTCTCTTTGCTCGGCCTTGCCGCGAGAAAAAAATAATGGAAAACATGACGGTTTTTATTCTCGGCATCGCCATTCTTTCTGCCGGAACCTATCTGATGCGTCTCGGCGGGGCGAAACTCGGTAGCCGGCTGGCGCTTTCTGAACGGTCGCAGGCGCTGCTTTCAGACGCGGCAACCGTTTTGTTGTTCTCCGTCGCGCTGGCAACAACGTTTTATGAAGGGGACCATTTTGCCGGGATGGCGCGCGTACTGGGGGTGGGGTTCGCGGTGTTTCTGGCCTGGCGCAAAATGCCGTTAATTGTGGTGATCGTCGCGGCGGCGGTGGTGACGGCGCTGCTGCGTCTGGCGGGGATCCACTAAGAAAAATGCCCGACAGAACAGCGCTGCCGGGCATCTGAGGGGTTAATGCGCAGGAAGCGTATCGACGTTAAGCGTCAGCGTTTCTTCAAAATCCGTGGTGTTAGTAACGCTAAACGCCTTGTCAGAGAGATAGGTCGTGATCATCATGGTGGCGACAAACTGCTCGCCCGCCACTTCTGTACCGTTTACGGCAGCCAGCGCTTTTTCCGGCTTTAGCGTCACCTGAGAAGCGCCTCCCTGAACGGCTACCGCGCCAATATCGACCGCGGCCAGCTGCACGGGGTTCCCGTCTACCCGCCCATCTTTAAATTCGATTTTCATCGCGCCGTTATCCGTAAAACGATACGCCAGGTTCTGTCGGGCAATCCCGTCTACGGAGAGGCGCATTTTGCGCGCATCCGGACACAGCACCGAAACCTGAACTTCACGCGTCACAGAAGCATAACCGTTATACACTTTGCCAATATGCTCAGCGGACGTTTGCCGCATATCCTCTTTACGGTAGCGCCCGTAATCGACTTTCTTCACCGCCGACATCATTTCACAGGCGCCGTCATCGGCCTGCGCCATTCCCGAAAGTCCCGCTGCGCCGCAGAGCAGCATAAGCATCAGCGCGTATTGACGAACGTTATTCAGAGACATTTCCCTGTCACCTCTTCATAGAATTTATTCGGTTCTGCCTCCGGCAGGGTGTACGTCAGCCTGCAACGCCCTTCATCCAGCTTCGCATACAGCTGCTGGCTGGCAGAGATATCGTTCAGGAAGATCACGCCGTCTTCTGGCGCACTCGTCACATACTCCCCTGCCGCGTCCACAATCGAGACACCTTCCGGCAGCGGCGTACCGTCCGCACGGCGTATACTGAGCAGCACGCGGCGCTGGCTTAACGTCGCAAACTCCCACTTCGCCACAGCGCCGTGAGACGCTTTGATCGCTGTTCTGCCATTTCTTACGTCCAGATTGCCTGGCAGGCTTTCCGTGTTGATCTCAATCGTGCTTTCACGGAACGGCGACAGCGCAGGAATAATCGCCTGGCCCCATTTATCGGTCCATACCGCGCCGCGCGGGGTACCTATCTCGATACCAGCCACCGGTTTATCCAGTCTGGCAATGGCGTACGTATCGGTCACGCGGTAAGGCGAGAAGGTCACCCCGTCGCTGTGGGCGACAATCCCGCCGCTTAATGCTGCTGAGTAGTTGGTATTGCTGTCGTTATCTCCTCCTGCCGCCAGCGCCAGGTTGGTGTAATGCAGATTACTGTTCAGCGAGCTGTCCCAGCTGGTGGTGTTCTCTTCCTGGTCCTGAGTGACCCCCACCGTGTACTGGTTCTCAGCGTTGAGCGAGCCCATTGCCCGCGTGCCGTAAGAACGCTTACCTTCGCTCTCGCGATACCAGGAGCTGGTTGTCACGCCTGAGCGTCCCAGCGGGATCGACACGTTTACGTAAAACTGATCGTTGTCGCTGCTGTCGTGCCGGCTGACATCCGACTCCCAGTTCACGCTCACGTTGAAGTATTTAAAAGTCTGTGACCACGACGAGATAAACCGGCGACTGTCATAGTCGCTGTTCCAGCTCTCGTTGCGATAATAGCTGAGGGAAAAGCGGCCCAGCGTGGTACTCGACCAGTTGATACCGACGCTGGTGTCGTATTTGGTTTGCGACATATCGTCATCGTCGCCGTAAAGTTCCGCCATCTCGCGATAGTCCGGTGTGCCATAGCTACCGCCCAGCGAAAGCCCAATGCCCCACGGCAGGGAGTAACCCAGATCCAGCGTCGTTTTGTTGCCGTCAGTTTGCGTCTGGTTGTCTATTGACGCCAGAAAACCCAACGAGGCATACAGGTTCTGCATCGGTATGGTATCGAGGTTGCCGGAGAAGCCATAATAGTGGTTATCCGCCATCACCATACCGGCCAGGAAATTGACACGCTTATTGACAGACCAGCCGTTGTTGGCGGACACCACCCACGGATTTTCAAAGCGTGAGTCCATGTCTTCAACGCGGCCCATAGCCAGCGTAAAGCCCGGGGCACGGCCTATATGATTGCTGCGGAACGTACTTGCCGAGACAGTGAATCGGTTTTCGCTGCCGTCAGTCTCGGTGACCGTTACGTTCAGGTCGGTGTTGAGGTTCGCCAGCGGCACGTCCTCCAGGTTGAACGGACCGGCAGGAACCAGCGTTGAGTAAATAAGCTGTCCGCCCTGGCGGATATCGACGCGCGCCTGCGGATTACGGGCAATACCGCTGACTTCGACGCCCGTCCCCACCTGAGGAGTGAGTGCGGTATCCGGCATCATCTGGACCCCGTAAATTCCCGGAATACTGAAGCGGCTGTTGGCGATGTTAATCTGGCCACCCTGCACCATCACGCCATAATCGGTAAAGGTACGCTGGGCATAGGTGTAGAGGGAGTCAACCTCAAAATCCTGATCGCTGCCGTCGCTAATGAACTGCGTGCTGCGCACAATCCAGTCTCCGGCATTAAAGCCCATTTCAAAGGTCGACTGGAAACGGTCAGCGTTCTCATCATCATAGTGATTATGGGTGCCAAACATGGAGTAATTCAGCATGGCTGCACGTCCGCCACGCACCTCGGCGAACTGTCGGCCATAATCAGGGTCGATCGCTTCAGGCGGTACAACAACCGATATTTCATCAATATCCGGCGAAGTCTGAATCGTTGATCCGGACCAGTAGTGATAAATCTTCGGGCAGGTGCCTCTTTTCGTCTGTTTAATCAGGCCCGCGTTTTCCAGAAACGCTTTATCAATACAGGGCGTTCCTTCCTCATCAAATTTCACGGGCATAATATTGCGCTGCTTACCATTAATATTAACCGTCACATTATGGTAGCCAGGGGTAAAACGGGGAGTGAGGGAATAGTAATCCGCAATGGCCGGATCAAGCCCGTTATTTTTTAAAGCATCGCTGTCAAATATGGCTCGCGCCAGTTCCAGAGATTCATTCGCATTAGAGGAAATCTCAGCCCGAATATTAAATGCCAGCACGCTAAGGCAAAACACGAGCATTCCCTTTTTACAGGAACCGTTTAACATAACTACTCCATGTTTGTTAAGTGATTTTATTGCTGAAGGTCGGCGATATAATTCCCTGCCTTATAGCCATAACGCGTTGCCGGATAGATTTCGATTTGTTTTTCGGATGCTGATATTTTGGCTGGGGCGCTGGCCGTCATTTTTTCGCCAGGAAGAATGTAAGTCTTAGCTAATGTCGCGATCGTACCCGAGGCCATTAATTTCACCTTTTGCTCCAGTCGGACGACATAAGGCGTATTATTCTCAACCGTGACATTGCCATTTTTTATCTGCCAGGTGAGTGCCTTCCAGGGTTCAATATTTACCGCCAGGCCAGCCGGGTGAATAATGACGGGAAGGTTCTGGCTAAACACCACTTTAACTTTATTTTTTTCACGCTGAGGGATAGCGGTAAAAATGACACGCTTAAAATGTTCCACCTTCAGCGGCTCATTACTGTTTTTCAGCACAAAACGCACGCGCTGGGTTTTACCCGCATCTACGCGCACAACCGGCTGCGTGGCAATCAGACCCGGTTTGGGGTCGTCCGGGAGATCAATAATTTTGGTGTACAGCAGCTGTGCTTCAGCATCGGTGTTTTTAACATCCATGCTGGCCCCCTGCTTGTCTTCATTGACAATAAGCAGCGAGGTATCCGGCACCATCCCGGCAGCCATACCGTTGAATGAGGCCAGCAGGCAGGCACAGATCAGCGTTCTCTTTAAAAGCAGCATAATATTAGTCCATTAATATTGGTATAGGACACCCCACCGAAGTGAGGTGTCAGGTATTTCATGATACGTGGGGGTGATTACAGATAAACCAGCTCAACGTTGGTTAAGCCGTCCAGGGTGGCTTCATCCGTGATATTTAAATCGTTGGTTGGGTTAATCATCGCGGCAATGCCCACGTTGAAGTTAATTTTAGTTTGTGCAACAGGTGCAATTGTACCGGTCGCTTGATCTGTGAAGGAATAAATCTCACTCTTATCTGCTTTCACCTGTAAATAGCGAACCCCGCTTTTAACTCCCCATGATGCACCGTTATCGCTGGTGAAGATTGGATAAAGGTTTACACCGTCTCCGTTGGTCGTCGCCCCGTCGGTCTTTTGGATACCCATTGAATAAGCGCCAATTTTCTTATCGCCATACATCCCCAGGCCAGCCGTAAAACCCACGCTGGTAGGGAAATCCGAATCAATAAAGTTCACCGGAATAGTCTCCGTAGGCGCAGAATCCACATGCGAATCGTTAAAGGTCACGCCAACGCGGGTCGCTTCTTCACAGGTAATAGAAATAGGGATAATTTTAACATCCGCCAGAGGGGTTGGGGTGGTGGAATTCAGACTAGCCACCTTCATGGTACCGAAATCAGCAATACCGCCACCGCTAATAAATGCCGGTGTACAGGAAGACGGAACAATTTTCCCCGTAACCTGAATATCAACACTGGAAGCCGCCATTGCTGAAGACGCCGCTACTGCCAGTACAGATGCCAGCACTCCTTTTTTAAACATCGCGTTCATTTAATTTCCTTATATGAGTTAAATACAAAATAAACCAAAAGAGAAATATTTGGTTTTAGGGGTAAAGATTTAATATTGTTTTTGAAACTATCATCATGAATAACCGGGGTCAATGACTCCGAATCTCTTTAGGATTAAAGCCTGAGGATTTCCTTATTATTTGGGATCAATTATTGATTATTTATATAATAAATCCCGAAATACAGTCTGAAAGACATGAAATCATACATTATTGAAATGAATTAAAAGAACTGGTCAGACCTTATATTTAGATCATGTATGAGATTGCTGATTTTTAAGTAAGGGTAACTCAACCGGACGGAACATTATAGTTATTATTCAACCAATAAGAAATATCCCGGAGGATATGGCTATTTTCTGTCAGGTTGAAAATACAGGCGGTTTGTACAGGAAGGCGGGATAAAACAGGGGAGCAGAATGAAACCTGTCCCTGCTCCGAAAAGCAAGGGACAGCGGCTATATGACTTATTTGTTCAGTTCAGCGGTCATGTGTACGCGGTTACCGGTGAATGCCTGGGTAATTTTGTAGGATGACGCGCCCGCTTCCTGAGCCTGTGCGGCGGTTTTAGCTTCTGCACCATCCAGCGTAGAGGCGGATGCAGTCACAGTCTGCGCAGCGAAAGAACCGAAAGAAGCAGCCAGAGCGATTACAGCGACAAAAGTTTTGATGCTTTTCATGAGATAAACCTTTTCGTTAAGTTGTTTAGATAAGGCACCGTGCCTTGATGAGATAAATACTAGCCCTCATCATGAACAACTAAAAGCGGAAGGTTTTGCTATACTCATTCAAAATTACTGATTAACAATTACTCGCTGCGGATGGGTGTAAATTGTCGCCCTGCCCGGCTTGCAGAACCCCACCAGCGTCAGGTTGCAGCGCTCTGCCACTTCGACCGCCAGCGTTGTCGCAGCCGACACCGCAAACAGGATCTCCACGCCGCACATGGCCGCTTTCTGCACCATTTCATAGCTGGCGCGGCTGGAAACGAGCGCGGCCCCTTGCTGCCAGACGGCATCTTCACGCGCGCGACGGCCCAGCAGCTTATCCAGCGCCACATGGCGGCCTACATCTTCATGACCTCCGACGATCTCGCCCGACGGGAGCACCCACGCCGCAGCATGTGTACAGCCGCTCAGCTGACCTATGGGCTGGACATCATTGAGGTGCTCCAGGGCTTTGTCGAGGTTACCGAGGTTGAAGGTCTGGGTAAACGGCAGCGGCGCGACGGGCTTACCGATATCGTTAAGCTGTTCAACACCGCACACGCCACAGCCGGTGCGTCCGGCCAGCGCCCGGCGGCGCTCTTTCAGCCCCATAAAGCGGCGACTGGAGAGTTCGATTTGTACTTCAAGGCCATTACAGGCCTGAACCACATCCATACCGTAGATCTCCTGCGGATGCGCAATGATGCCTTCCGAGAGGGAAAAACCTATGGCGAACAGTTCCAGATCTTTCGGCGAAGCCATCATCACCACATGCGAAATCCCGTTGTAAACCAGGGCAACGGGGACCTCTTCCGCCAGAAAATCCGGCGTGGCATGTGAAATGTGAGGCGGTCTGTGTACCGACAGTTCCACAATGCCCGCAGGCAGTGGCGACACGTGGGCAGCACGGTTTTGTTTAGACACAACGGTATTCCTGAACAACCACGGAAGTGAGCCTGCTATTGCAACACAAACGGCAGGCCTTACGCATAGTATGGATCAACTTTTCAGCAACCATTCTCCTACTCAATACGGAGGGGTGCAACCGATCAGCTGCTACACCTCTTTAACATGTACAGGATAAAATGTGATTGATATCACATTTTATAATCAATGCCGTGATAATACGTTCACTTTGTTTTAACCCCGTTAGAACAGGCGTACCGACATTGTGGTATTCTGGGCTTATCCCTCGGAGAAATGAGGGATTAATGCAAATTTTTCTCCTTTGCGGTTAATTCTCAACCGCAAAGTAAAACTACATAGCAATGTCGTAATGAACCAAGGAGTGACCCATGCAGGTCAGCAGAAGGCAGTTCTTTAAGATCTGCGCTGGCGGTATGGCAGGCACCACGGCGGCGGCACTGGGCTTTGCGCCCGGTGTAGCGCTGGCGGAAACACGGCAGTATAAACTGCTGCGCACCCGCGAAACCCGTAACACCTGTACGTACTGCTCCGTCGGCTGTGGGCTGTTAATGTATAGCCTCGGCGACGGTGCGAAAAACGCCAAAGCATCCATTTTCCACATCGAAGGCGATCCGGATCACCCGGTCAACCGTGGTGCGCTGTGTCCGAAAGGGGCCGGTCTGGTAGATTTTATCCACTCCGAAAGCCGCCTGAAGTTTCCTGAGTATCGCGCTCCCGGCTCTGACAAATGGCAGCAAATCAGCTGGGAAGAAGCGTTCGATCGCATCGCTAAGCTGATGAAAGAAGACCGCGATGCCAACTTTATCGCGAAGAATGCCGAAGGCACCACCGTTAACCGCTGGCTCTCCACCGGCATGCTGTGTGCTTCAGCGTCGAGTAACGAAACCGGCTATTTAACCCAGAAATTTACGCGCGCACTCGGTATGCTCGCGGTCGACAACCAGGCGCGTGTCTGACACGGACCAACGGTAGCAAGTCTTGCTCCAACATTTGGTCGCGGTGCGATGACCAACCACTGGGTCGACATCAAAAACGCCAACCTCATTGTGGTGATGGGCGGTAACGCCGCTGAAGCGCACCCTGTCGGGTTCCGCTGGGCGATGGAAGCCAAAATCCACAACGGCGCGAAGCTGATTGTGATCGATCCCCGCTTTACGCGTACAGCGTCAGTGGCGGATTTCTACACCCCTATTCGTTCAGGTACTGACATCACTTTCCTGTCAGGCGTATTGCTGTACCTGATGACCAACGAAAAATATAACCGCGAGTACACCGAAGCCTATACCAACGCCAGCCTGATCGTGCGTGAGGATTACCACTTCGAAGATGGCCTGTTCAGCGGTTATGACGCCGAAAAACGCAAATATGACAAAACCAGCTGGAACTACGAGCTGGACGAAAACGGCTTTGCGAAGCGCGACACCACCCTGCAACACCCGCGCTGCGTGTGGAACCTGCTGAAAGAGCACGTGTCCCGCTATACGCCGGAGGTTGTCGAAAACATCTGTGGGACGCCGAAGGCGGACTTCCTGAAGGTGTGCGAGCTGATAGCGGAAACCAGCGCGAAAGATAAAACCGCGTCGTTCCTGTATGCGCTCGGCTGGACGCAGCACTCCATCGGCGCGCAGAACATCCGCACCATGGCGATGGTTCAGCTGCTCCTCGGCAACATGGGGATGGCAGGCGGCGGCGTGAACGCCCTGCGCGGTCACTCTAACATTCAGGGTCTGACCGACCTCGGCCTGCTGTCTCAGAGCCTGACGGGTTACATGAACCTGCCGAGCGAGAAACAGACCGATCTGCAAACCTACCTGACGGCCAGCACGCCAAAACCGCTGCTCGAAGGCCAGGTGAACTACTGGGGCAACTATCCGAAGTTCTTCGTCTCGCTGATGAAAGCCTTCTACGGCGACAAGGCGACGGCGGAAAACAGCTGGGGCTTTGACTGGCTGCCGAAGTGGGACAAAGGTTACGACGTACTTCAGTACTTCGAAATGATGCACCAGGGCCAGGTCAACGGCTATATCTGCCAGGGCTTTAACCCGGTGGCGTCGTTCCCGAACAAGAACAAGGTTGTCGAGTCTCTGTCGAAGCTGAAGTTCCTGGTGACGATTGACCCGCTCAATACCGAAACGTCGACGTTCTGGCAGAACCACGGTGAGTCGAACGATGTCGATCCGTCGAAGATTCAGACCGAAGTGTTCCGTCTGCCGTCTACCTGCTTCGCGGAAGAGAACGGGTCTATCGTCAACTCCGGCCGCTGGTTGCAGTGGCACTGGAAAGGCGCGGATGCCCCGGGCATCGCCTTGAACGACGGCGAGATCCTGGCCGGTATCTTCTTACGTCTGCGTAAAATGTACGCGGCTGAAGGCGGCGCAACGCCTGAGCCGGTGCTGAACATGACCTGGAACTACTCGACGCCAGAGAATCCGTCTCCGGAAGAAGTGGCGATGGAGAGCAACGGTAAGGCGCTGGCGGACGTTATCGACCCGGCGACCGGTGCGGTGCTGGCGAAGAAAGGCGATCAGCTCAGCACCTTTGCGCACCTGCGCGATGACGGTACGACCTCCAGCGGCTGCTGGATCTTTGCCGGTAGCTGGACGCCGAAAGGCAACCAGATGGCCAACCGCGATAACGCCGACCCGTCGGGCCTCGGCAATACGCTGGGCTGGGCATGGGCGTGGCCGCTTAACCGCCGCATCCTCTATAACCGCGCCTCTGCTGACCCGCAGGGCAACCCGTGGGATCCGAAGCGTCAGCTACTGAAGTGGGACGGCGCGAAATGGGGCGGCGTGGATATTCCGGACTACAGCACTGCCGCACCAGGCAGCGATGTCGGGCCGTTTATCATGCAGCCTGAAGGGATGGGGCGCCTGTTTGCTATCGATAAGATGGCGGAAGGTCCGTTCCCGGAACACTACGAGCCGTTTGAGACGCCGCTGGGTACTAACCCGCTGCACCCGAACGTGGTCTCTAACCCGGCAGCCCGCATCTTCAAGGGCGATTTTGAAGCGCTGGGTAAAAAGGACAAGTTCCCGTATGTCGGCACCACTTACCGTCTGACCGAGCACTTCCACTACTGGACCAAGCACGCGTTGCTGAATGCCATCGCGCAGCCGGAGCAGTTTGTGGAGATCGGCGAGAAGCTGGCGAACAAACTCGGCATTGCCCATGGCGATACCGTGAAGGTCTCCTCTAACCGCGGCTACATCAAAGCCAAGGCGGTGGTGACCAAGCGTATTCGCACGCTGAACGTTCACGGTCAGCAGGTGGATACCATCGGCATCCCAATTCACTGGGGTTATGAGGGCGTGGCGAAGAAAGGGTTCATTGCGAACACCCTGACGCCGTTCGTCGGTGATGCGAACACGCAGACGCCGGAGTTTAAGGCCTTCCTCGTGAACGTGGAAAAGGTGTAACGGAGACGACTTATGGCTTATCAATCTCAAGACATTATCCGTCGTTCCGCGACTAACGGTTTCACGCCCGCGCCTCAGGCGCGGGACCACCAGCAGGAAGTGGCGAAGCTTATCGACGTGACCACCTGTATCGGCTGTAAAGCCTGTCAGGTGGCCTGTTCAGAGTGGAACGACATCCGTGACGAAGTGGGTCACAACGTCGGGGTGTACGACAACCCGGCGGACCTGACCGCCAAGTCCTGGACGGTAATGCGTTTCTCGGAAGTGGAGCAGAACGACAAACTGGAATGGCTTATCCGCAAAGATGGCTGTATGCACTGTGCGGATCCGGGCTGCCTGAAGGCGTGTCCGTCAGAAGGGGCTATCATTCAGTATGCCAACGGCATCGTCGACTTCCAGTCCGAGCAGTGTATTGGCTGCGGCTATTGCATCGCGGGTTGTCCGTTTGACGTGCCGCGCCTGAACCCGGAAGACAACCGCGTCTACAAATGTACGCTGTGCGTTGACCGCGTAAATGTCGGCCAGGAGCCAGCGTGCGTGAAGACCTGTCCAACTGGCGCTATCCACTTTGGCTCCAAAGAGGATATGAAAACGCTGGCGGCAGAGCGCGTGGGCGAGCTGAAAACTCGTGGTTACGATAACGCGGGCCTGTACGATCCGGCCGGGGTTGGCGGTACGCACGTGATGTACGTGCTGCACCACGCCGACAAGCCGAACCTGTATCACGGCCTGCCGGAGAACCCGGAAATCAGCGCCACCGTGAAGTTCTGGAAAGGCATCTGGAAACCGCTGGCCGCGGTCGGTTTTGCGGCCACCTTCGCAGCGAGCATCTTCCACTACGTCGGCGTTGGTCCGAACCGTGCGGAAGAGGAAGACGACAACCTGCATGAAGAGAAAGACGAGGTGCGCAAATGAGAAAACGTGACACCATCGTGCGCTACACCGCGCCGGAACGCATCAACCACTGGGTCACCGCCTTCTGCTTCATGCTGGCGGCGATAAGCGGGCTAGGGTTCTTCTTCCCGTCCTTCAACTGGCTGATGCAGATACTGGGCACGCCGCAGCTGGCGCGCATCCTTCACCCGTTCGTGGGTGTGGTGATGTTTGCCTCGTTCATCATCATGTTTTTCCGCTACTGGCACCATAACCTAATCAATCGGGATGATATCTTTTGGGCGAAGAATATTCGTAAGATCGTCGTCAACGAGGAAGTGGGTGATACCGGGCGTTATAACTTCGGCCAGAAATGCGTATTCTGGGCGGCGATTATCTTCCTGTTCCTGTTGCTGGTGAGCGGCGTGATCATCTGGCGTCCGTACTTTGCGCCTGCTTTCTCAATCCCGGTGATCCGATTCGCGCTGATGCTGCATTCATTTGCCGCAGTGGCGTTAATTGTGGTTATCATGGTGCATATTTACTCCGCCCTCTGGGTGAAAGGCACCATTACCGCGATGGTGGAAGGCTGGGTCACCAAAACGTGGGCGAAGAAACATCACCCGCGCTGGTACCGAGAAGTCCGCCAGAAACAGGAAAAGTCATCTGAATGAGTATTCGCATAATCCCGCAAGATGAGCTGGGGTCGAGCGAGAAACGTACGGCGGAGTATATTCCGCCGTTGTTATTCCCCAGACTCAAGAACCTCTACAACCGCCGCGCAGAGCGTCTGCGCGAGCTGGCAGAGAACAACCCGCTGGGCGATTTTCTGCGTTTTGCCGCGCTAGTCGCCCATGCGCAGGAAGTGGTGCTGTACGACCATCCGCTGCAAATGGACCTGACTGCACGCATCAAAGAAGCCAACGAGCAGGGCAAACCGCCGCTGGATATTCACGTCCTGCCGCGCGACAAGCACTGGCATAAGCTGCTGCATTCTCTGATCGCCGAGCTGAAGCCCGAAATGAGCGGCACGGCGCTGGCAGTCATTGAGAACCTGGAAAAAGCCTCCGATCAGGAGCTGGAAGAGATGGCGAGCGCGCTGTTTGCTTCCGACTTCTCACTGGTGAGCAGCGATAAAGCGCCGTTCATCTGGGCTGCGCTGTCGCTCTACTGGGCGCAAATGGCGAGCCTGATTCCAGGTAAAGCCCGCGCCGAATACGGCGAAGCGCGCCAGTTCTGCCCGGTGTGTGGTTCAATGCCGGTCTCCAGCATGGTGCAAATCGGCACCACTCAGGGGCTGCGCTACCTGCACTGCAACCTGTGTGAAACCGAGTGGCACGTGGTGCGCATCAAGTGCAGCAACTGCGAACAGACCCGCGACCTGAACTACTGGTCGCTGGAAAATGAAGACGCGGCGGTGAAAGCGGAGAGCTGCGGCGACTGCGGGACCTACCTGAAGATTCTGTATCAGGAAAAAGACCCGAAAGTCGAAGCCGTGGCCGACGATCTCGCCTCGCTGATTCTGGACGCGAAGATGGAGCAGGAGGGCTTTGCCCGCAGCTCGATCAACCCGTTCCTGTTCCCGGGTGAAGGGGAGTAATCTCCTGTGAGAGTGCCGGGCGGCGCGAGCTTGCCCGGCCTACACCTGGTAAGGCGTAAGGACCTCGTCAATACCCGCAAAATCTTTCGTGTTGCGAGAAATCAACGGACATTTTCTGCTCTGCGCTGTGGCCAGAATGATAGCATCAGGCAGTTTCATTCCATGCTTCTCACGTAGTAAAACGCTTCTTTCCGCAATATCCCGAGACACATCAATAATTTCAAAAGCGCCCATAACGGCTGCCGTTTTCGCTTCATGACCATGCCTGCGAGCGCCCACCATTACTTCCATCCAGGTAATTAAGCTGATGGCACGATGCGACGCGGTATGCTCAATCGCATCCGCAGCTTCAACACGGTTGTTGAAGAGATCAATGAGAATATTGGTATCAAACACTGCCATGTGCTCCATGATTACCACTCCTCACGCAGCTTGCGTTCATACTCAAGCCCGTCCTCTTTTCTGTCTCCCCACAGACCAAGCGCATTTCGGATAACAGAAGAACTCTGCTGGTCGAGATACAGTTCTATCGCTTCCCGAAGCAGTTCAGCACGTGGTTGATTTCGCAATTGCTTGAGATTATCCAAACGTTGAATCACGTCATCAGACAAATCGATAAGTATTCTGCCCATATCAAGTTCCGCCAAAACGCTCATATATCACCTTAGTATATCATCTTTGGTTAATTTTCAGGCAAAATACTCTTTATCAATTTAGGGTGAAAGGACGTTTTTTAGGGAATGATCGATTTTGCGAGCCGCTTTCCACAATATGCACCTCTCAACATTTCTCTGTTTTCATCTGCTGTAAACCAGGCTATAAACTGTATAAAAACACAGTAAAAGGACGTAATCATGGCACTGGAAAAGGGTATTGATAAGCTGGTACAGGAGTTTATTGCCGCAGGACGACTTTCCTCGCGAAAGCAGAGTATTGATGACCGGAGAAGCGGATATGTCGCCAGCACAGCGCTAGCCGGGGAAACAGAAACGCGTGTCCAGGTTGAAACGCTTGTTCTTGAGGATATGACCTTTCGGGTATTTTCGCCTTTCAATGCCCCTGAAACGTTATCTTGTGCCCTCTACTATCATGGCGGTTGTTTTGTCAGCGGTGGGTTTGAAACCCATGATAATCAGCTTCGCCAACTGGCGTTTTACGGTAACTGCCGGGTCATTGCGGTTCAGTACAGACTCGCACCCGAGCATACTTTCCCCGCTGCGCATGACGATGCAGAGAGAGCGGCAGATCTTGTCTGGCAAAATGCAGAACAATTAGGTGTGGATAAAAACCGGATTACACTTTGTGGAGACAGTGCGGGAGGTCATCTTGCGCTGGTAACGTCATTGCGGCTTAAGGCCAAAGGTCTCTGGGATCCCGCGCAGCTCATTCTTATCTACCCCATGCTCGACGCTACGGCCAGTTTTGAAAGCTATACCCTCAATGGCATGGATTACGTGATTACTCGCGATACCCTTTTGAGCGGCTATGAAATGTATCTGGCTGGAGCCGACCGTCAACATCCTGAAGTCAGCCCACTGTGGCGCAACGACTTTAGCGGTCTGCCGAAGGTCCATATTGTTACCGCGGAGTATGATCCGTTACGCGACGAAGGCGAGGCGCTTTATCAGCGCCTCACGGAGCAAGGCGTGAAGTGTACCGCTCAACGATGGCGGGGTGTAATACACGGCTTCTTCCAGTTGGGTGGAATTAGCCAGTCAGCGCGAGACGTTATGCGAGATATTGCCTGGCGCATTAACCATGCCGGGCGAGAGTGAAAAGGAGACTACTCCTCCTCGTTCCCGCCCTCTTCATACGCGCCATACGGCTTCGCAGGCAGAACGATATAGGTGCCTTCAAACACCGCGCCTGGCGTTTCATCGCCGAACAGCTCCACCTGCATCTGTACGCGTGCTTTACGTCCACGCGCCAGACGGTCTAGATCGCCGCCCAGTGCGCCCAGGTCAGCAACCGCGCTCGGCTTGCCGCTGATCGGGGCGCTGTAGCGGATATGGGCATCGGCCAGAATAATGGTGCCGCCGAGATGACGTTCGCGCAGCATCAGCCAGATCAGTCCCCAGCCGGTGAGCGTGGCAAGTGAAAACAGGCTGCCGGCAAACAGGGTATGGTGCGGGTTCTGGTTGCCGGTTTCCGGCATGGTGGTAATAAATTTTTGCCCGGTGTACTGCTGAATACGCACACCCATTTTTTCACTGAGCGGAATGTGCTGATACCACGCCTGCTGGAGCTGCCCGCACCAGTCGGCGCGATGGAGAATATCGTCCAGCGTGGCGATGGGTTTGATCATCAAAAAGTGACGAATCGGCGTAGTTTGCGGGGCGGTGATTTCCCCCTGATTCACGAAACCAAGCTTGGCAAAGAACTCAACGGCATCTTCGCGGGCGCTACAGGTGACACGCTTGACCCCTTCCTGACGGGCAACGGATTCCAGCGTCATAGCCATCAGCGTTCCAAGGCCTTTGTCCTGCACGGAGGGATGAACGGCCATAAAGCGGATTGAAGCTTCGTTGTCGGCATTGATATACAGACGTCCCACGGCAACGAGGTTGCCCTCTTCATCAACCACCATCTGGTGGTGCGCCATCGCGTCCCAGGCGTCGCGTTCAGAGCCTTTAGGTTGATGCAGTGGCTTGCGCAGCATTTCCCAGCGGAAATGGTAATAAGCGTCTAATTCTTCTTCCGTTTGCGGTACTCGAAGGTGATACATAGCTGTACTCTCTCTTGTTACCCGCGGCCATGCCGCCAGTTGGCTCATACCTGGAGCCAGAATGTGACGGGGCCATCGTTCACCAGCGAAACCTGCATATCCGCAGCGAATCGTCCGGTTTGTGTATTCATGTCCTGTTGGCGACAGCGCTCAACAAAGTACTCGTAAAGGGCTTCTGCGCGATCCGGTGCCGCGCCCTTCGAAAAACTCGGGCGCATGCCGCGTTCGGTATCCGCGGCCAGCGTAAACTGGGAGACCACCAGCACGCTGCCGCCCGCCTGCTGAACGTTCAGGTTCATCTTGCCTTCCGCATCGCTGAAAATGCGGTAGCCCAGTACGCGCTCACACAAGCGGTTGGCTTTTTGTTCGTCGTCATCCTTTTCGACACCCAGGAGCACCAAAAGTCCTGGGCCAATTTCACCCGTCACCTCATCCGCCACGGTGACGCTGGCACGGGTTACGCGCTGAATCAATGCAATCATGGTTGGTCTGCTTCTTGTTGTTTTTCAGCTTCTGCTGCTTTTTTGAGTTCGCGGTAGACCCCGAGAGTGACAGTTATTTCGGCGCCAAGCAAGACGATACACCACGTCCAGTAGACCCAGACAAACAAAATGGGGATCACCGCCAGCACGCCGTAAATCAGCTGATAAGAGGGGAACATGGTGATATAAAGCGCGAATCCTTTCTTGCCCAGCTCAAAGAGCAACGCCGCGACCAGCGCACCCACCACGGCATCCCGGTTGGGTACGCGCGTGGTTGGTACCACGCTGTAGAGCAGCCAGAACGAAAGCCACGATAAAATCAGCGGGAATATACGCAGCACGTTATCGATCACGCTGTTTAAGTCGGTCGCCCAGCGCAGCGAAAGAAGGTAGGAACTGATCGCCAGGCTTGCCCCCGCCAGCAATGGGCCAAGGGTTAAAATCATCCAGTAGACGGCAAAGGAGTAAACCTTCGGGCGGACTTTTTTGCTCCGCCAGATGGTGTTGAGCGCACTGTCGATGGAGTACATCAGCAGCAGCGCGGTAACAATAAGCCCACATGCCCCCACCGCCGTCATCTTGCTGGAGTTTGCGACAAACTGTTCAATGTAGTTCTGGATCACATCGCCGGTGGCAGGAATAAAGTTCGCGAAAACAAAATGGCGAAGCTGCATGCTCACATCGGCAAACATCGGAAACGCCGAAAAAAGCGCAAAAATCACCGCCACCAGCGGCACCAGCGAGAGCAAGGACACGTAAGCGAGATTGCCCGCCAGCGTGGTCATGTTGTCCTCGTCAATGCGATGCCAGAGGAGTTTCAGCCACGCCCTCAGCGGGCGCGTGTGGTGATTGGCTTTTTGATGAACGGTTTTTAGCATAACTGCTTCGCAAAGTAGTTCGGTATCGTCTCTTTTCCGGTTACCAGAATGGAGGTGATACCTAACTGATTAGCCCCTTCTATATTATCGGCGTTGTCGTCAAAAAAGACCGCATCCGCCGCCGTGGATCCTTCTTCCTGCAATACCGCCTGATAGATACGCGCCTCAGGTTTACGCATCCCCATCTCCTGGGAGAGATACACCTTATCTGCCGCCGCGTGGATTTCCGGGTATTCATCCGGCCAGAAGGTGGTATGCAGGCGGTTGGTATTCGACAGGACGACGACACGATGCCCCTGCTCGCGCAGCTTGTGCATGATGTCGATCACTTCGGGGCGGATCGCGACAAATATGGCCTGCCAGCCGTGGGAAAACTGCTCGTAGCTTAACGAGAGACCCATTTCCTGACAGAAACGCTCTGCGAACGCTTCATCGCTGATCTCACCGCGCTCGTGCAGATGGAAAGTCTCACCCATCGCGAAATTCTGCTTTAACGTCGCCAGCGGAACACGGCTAAAATCGCTCCATGCGCCCAGCACCCGGTTAAAATCGATATCGACGATTACATTTCCTAAGTCAAAGATATAAAGCATGTTTATCTCCTTTCGCCGTGGAAAAGTAACTGTAGCGGGAAAGAGAAACTTTAGCTATGCGCCAGATTCAGCTTAGAGAAAGGAAAGACCCGAATCGCAATATCGGGCCATAGGATTTTCAGCCAGCCTGCTGCTCTTCTCCGGAATTGACTTCGACAACCTCAACCTTGCTGGATTTGAGGTGATTTTGCAGCGCCGGGCCGGGCAGCTCATCGGTGAACAGCGCCGTCGCCTGCGCCACGTTGCCAATTTCAACCGCCGCGGAGGCGTGGTATTTCGTATGATCGGCCGCCAGTAAAATGTGACGGGAGTGAGCGATCATGGTTTTCACCACGCTGGCTTCGTTAACGTCAAATTCCATCATCGCGCCGTCGTGCTCTATCGCCCCGACGCTGGTGACCAGGTAATCTGCGCGAAATCCTGACACGAACGCCGTTGCCGCAGGACCGATAATGCCGCCGTTATGCGGGCGCAGCGTACCGCCGGGCACCATCACCTCAAAGCGCGGATTCTTATAAAGAATGTGCGCCACCCGCAGGCTGTTAGTGATGATGCGCAGATGATTATGGTTAAGCAGTGCCCGGGCAACGTGCTCCACGGTCGTCCCGATGGTGATAAAAATGGTCGAACCGTCGGGAATATAGTCCGCAATCGCTTCGGCAATCGCCCGTTTCTCTTCGGTAAGCGAGACTTCACGCTGTTCGAACGCCGTGTTGACCACGCTGGATGCCCTGCCCGCGCCGCCGTGATGACGGGTGATCAGCCCCTGCTCGCTGAGCTTACGGATATCCCGGCGCACGGTTTGCGTGGAGACATCCAGCAGCTGCGCCAGTTCATCAATGTTCATATAGCCGCGATCGGCAATCAGCGTCAGCAGCTGATCGTGACGCGGGTTGCCGGTCAGTTCGGTAAGGCTCATGGGCTGTCCTCTGAAAACCATCACGCCCCGCATTTTATACAAAAAGTGACAAAAAAGAGCGGGTTTGATCACAGTCGGGTATACCCGCGCGCCCGCCGGGCTTTGTACATTTCAGTGCTGCGACGGCGCTGGCAAAACGCACGGCGTCTGCGGCGGGTAATTTCTGCCCCAGGCTGACCGCCAGCGCACCGTGGAACACGTCGCCCGCCCCGGTGGTATCAATGACGTTCACTTCAAAACCAGGCTGATGACATAGCGTGTCGTTTTCCAGCCAGAAACAGCCGTCTCGCCCCTGTGTGACATACACATGTCCATTTGTGAGCGTTTGTGCTTTCTTCAGCGCGTTTTCGGTTTCATCCAGCTGCGTTAACCGCCGCAGTCCTGGCGCGGAGAAGGCCGCGTGGTCGCTTAAGGCGATCAGCTCCGCGATATCCTGCGGGGTGACATCCGCATCCAGCAACGTCGGTACGCCCTGCTGGCGGGCCAGGGTAAATGCCTGTTTTGCCCCGTCATGCCAGCGCACGTCGGCTAAGACAATGTCCCACTGAGAGAAGTCGATTTCATGCAGCCAGTCTGCCGCCGCAGGGAGATCGGGGCTGGGGTAGTTGGCAATAACGCGCTCTCCGCTTGCGTCCACCAGCACCGCCGATTGCGACGATCGGGCTCCCTTAACTATGCGCGTATAGCGGGTGTTCACCCCCAGGGATTCCAGCTCCGCGAGCAGCCGTCTGCCGGTATCGTCGTCTCCCACCCGACCAATAAAATCCACTTCCGCCCCCAGTTTCGCGGCTGCCACTGCCGCCGTTGCCGCCGGGCCGCCGCCCACTTCCGTATAGTCTTTTGCGACATATTTCCCACCTTCTTTCGGTAAATCATCGAGATACCAGATGCGATCCAGCACGGTAATGCCGACACAAACGATGCGAGTCATGGTGATTCCTTCTGCGATTTCTGGTGCCTTCATTTTAATTTCACCAAATGTTTAAAAAGTGACCCATGTCAATTTTTTGACTATAAATTACAAATACGATCAAAAACAGACACCACAAACGAGCAAAAATTGACACGATGTGACAGGAGAGAGGCATGTCAGCAATCGCATTTATCGGTTTAGGGCAGATGGGCGCGCCAATGGCGAAGAATCTGTTGAAGCAAGGTCATCAGCTTAACGTCTTTGACGTGAACCCGCAGGCGGTTCAGGCGCTGGTAGAGAGCGGTGCCCGGGCGGCGGCTACGCCCGCACAGGCAGCATCGGATGCCGAATTCGTGATCACTATGCTGCCAAATGGCGACCTGGTGCGCAGCGTGCTGTTCGGCGAGCACGGCGTGTGCGAAGGGTTATCTCGCGATGCGCTGGTCATTGATATGTCCACCATTCACCCGCTGCAAACCGACGCGCTGATCCGTGACATGGCTGAGCAAGGCTTCAGCCTGATGGACGTGCCCGTCGGACGCACCTCTGACCATGCCATCGCCGGTACGCTGCTCCTGCTGGCGGGCGGTACGGCGCAGCAGGTTGAGCGCGCCACCCCCGTCTTAATGGCGATGGGCAATGAACTGATTAACGCTGGCGGGCCGGGAATGGGCATCCGCGTGAAGCTCATCAATAACTACATGAGCATCGCCCTGAACGCCCTTTCCGCCGAGGCCGCCGTACTGTGCGAAGCGCTTGGCCTCTCCTTTGACGTGGCGCTCAAGGTGATGAGCGGCACACCGGCGGGTAAAGGCCACTTCACGACATCCTGGCCGAACAAGGTGCTGAAAGGGGATCTTTCTCCCGCCTTCATGATCGACCTTGCGCATAAGGATCTGGGGATCGCCCTCGACGTAGCCAACCAGCTCCACGTTCCGATGCCGCTGGGCGCGGCTTCCCGCGAAGTTTACAACCAGGCACGCGCCGCCGGGCGCGGGCGCGAAGACTGGACAGCCATTCTTGAACAGGTTCGCGCATCTGCCGGGCTGAAAAAAACACACTGATACGAAAGGACTGAGGAATGACGATGTACACCCTGAAAGATATCACCCGACCTTCCGGCGGTTTTGCGATGCTGGCCGTGGATCAGCGCGAAGCGATGCGCCTGATGTTTGCTGCCGCAGGCGCGCCGGTGCCGGTAACCGACCAGCACCTGACGGATTTTAAGGTCAATGCGGCAAAAATTCTGTCGCCGTACGCCTCTGCGATCCTCGTCGACCAGCAGTTCTGCTACCGCCAGATTGTCGAGCAGCAGGCCGTGGCCAAAAGCTGCGCAATGATTGTCGCCGCCGACGAGTTTATCCCCGGGAATGGCATTCCGGTCGACAGCGTGGTGATCGACAAGAACGTCGACGCGCAGGCGGTCAAACGCGATGGCGGTAAGGCGCTGAAGCTGCTGGTGCTGTGGCGCAGCGATGAAGATCCACAGCAGCGCCTGGAGATGGTGAAGGCGTTCAATACGCTGTGCCACGACAATGGTCTGCTGAGCATTATCGAGCCAGTGGTGCGTCCGCCGCGTCGCGGAGCCGAATTTAACCGCGAACAGGCGATTATCGATGCGGCCAAAGAGCTGGGCGACAGCGGTGCCGACCTCTACAAAGTGGAAATGCCGCTGTTTGGTAAGGGCACGCAGCACGAGCTACTGACGGCCTCGCAGAAGCTGAACGAGAACATCGCCATGCCGTGGGTGATCCTCTCCTCCGGCGTGGACGATAAGTTATTCCCGCGCGCCGTGAGCGTGGCGATGCAGGCGGGGGCATCGGGCTTTTTAGCCGGGCGCGCCGTCTGGTCATCGGTGATTGGCCTGCCGGACACCGAACTGATGCTGCGTGATATTTCAGTACCAAAACTTCAGCGTCTGGGTGAGATCGTCGACGAAATGATGGCTCGCCGTTAAGAAAGGACCCGAACATGAAATGGTTTAACACCCTGAGCCATAACCGCTGGCTCGAACAAGAGACCGACCGCATTCTCGATTTCGGTAAAAACGCCGCCGTACCAACCGGCTTTGGCTGGCTGGGCAATAACGGGCAGGTGCGCAGCGATATGGGCACCCATCTGTGGATCACCGCCCGCATGCTGCACGTTTACGCGGTGGCGGCGAACATGGGGCGTCCCGGCGCGTACGCCCTGGTTGAGCACGGCATTAATGCCCTGAGCGGTCCGCTGCGCGACAAACAGCACGGCGGCTGGTACGCCTGCGTAAACGATGAAGGCGTGATTGATGCGTCCAAGCAGGGCTATCAGCATTTCTTCGTCCTGCTGGGCGCGGCGAGCGCCGTCACCACCGGCCACCCCGAGGCGCGCAAGCTGCTGGACGACGCCATCGAGGTGATAGAGCGTTACTTCTGGAGCGAACAGGAGCAGATGTGCCTGGAGTCCTGGGATGAGGCCTTCAGCAAAACGGAAGATTACCGCGGCGGTAACGCCAACATGCACGCCGTGGAAGCCTTCCTCATCGTCTATGACGTGACCCACGACCGTAAATGGCTCGACCGCGCCCTGCGCATCGCCTCGGTGATTATTCACGACGTGGCGCGCAAAGGGGAGTACCGCGTTAACGAGCATTTCGACACCAACTGGAACCCGATCCGCGATTACAACATCGATAACCCTGCCCACCGCTTCCGCGCCTACGGCGGCACGCCGGGGCACTGGATCGAGTGGGGCCGCCTGATGCTGCACCTGCGTGCCGCGCTGGAAGCCCGCTTTGAAACCCCGCCGGAATGGTTGCTGGAAGATGCGAAAGGCCTGTTCCACGCCACCATCCGCGACGCCTGGGCACCCGACGGGGCCGACGGCTTTGTCTATTCCGTGGGCTGGGACGGCAAGCCAATCGTGCGCGAACGCGTGCGCTGGCCAATCGTCGAGGCGATGGGCACGGCCTATGCCCTCTACACCGTCACTGGTGAGGCGCAATACGAAGCCTGGTATCAGAAATGGTGGGATTACTGCATCAAGTACCTGATGGATTACGAAAATGGTTCATGGTGGCAGGAGCTGGACACCAATAACGAAGTGACCACCAAAGTCTGGGACGGCAAGCAGGATATTTACCATCTGCTGCACTGCCTGGTGATCCCCCGCCTGCCGCTGGCGCCGGGCTTAGCCCCTGCCGTCGCCGCCGGATTACTGGATAGCCTGGCCAAATAATAAAGACGGAGTTTTTATGCGTACCCTACACAATATTGACCTGAAAAATAATGAAAGTGGTTTCACCCTGCGCTGGCAGGACCGTCTGATTTTATCCCACACCGCGGATGCCCCTTGCCTGTGGATCGGCGCAGGTGAGGCGGATATCGAGATGTTTCGCGGCAATTTCAGCATCAAAGACAAGCTCAACGAAAAGATTGCCCTGACGAACGCGACCGTTACGCAGCAAAGCGCGGGCTGGGCGATCCGCTTTACCCGCGGCGACGCGGTGAGCGCGACGCTGCTGGTGGGCGTGGATGCGGAGGGCCGTCTGGAGCTGAAGCTGAAAAATGACGCCGCCAGCCATAACCGCATCTGGCTGCGGCTGGCAGCTCAGCCTGACGATCATATCTACGGCTGCGGCGAGCAGTTCTCGTACTTCGATTTGCGCGGTAAGCCTTTCCCGCTGTGGACCAGCGAGCAGGGCGTGGGCCGCAATAAGCAGACCTACGTCACCTGGCAGGCCGACTGCAAAGAGAACGCGGGCGGCGATTACTACTGGACCTTCTTCCCGCAGCCTACCTTCGTGAGCACCCAGATGTATTACTGCCACGTGGATAACAGCTGCTATATGAATTTTGACTTCAGCGCGCCGGACTTCCACGAGCTGGCGTTCTGGGAAGATAACGCCACGCTGCGCTTCGAATGCGCAGAAACCTACGTCGATCTGCTGGAAAAACTGACCGGCCTGCTGGGGCGTCAGCCTGAACTGCCGGACTGGGTTTACGATGGCGTGACGCTGGGTATTCAGGGCGGCACCGAGGTGTGTCAGCAGAAGCTCGACGCCATGCGCAAGGGCGGCGTGAAGGTGAACGGCATCTGGGCGCAGGACTGGTCCGGCATCCGCATGACCTCCTTCGGCAAACGCGTAATGTGGAACTGGAAGTGGAACAGCACGCTCTATCCGCAGCTTGATGAGCGGATTGCGCAGTGGAAAGAGGAAGGCGTGCAGTTCCTCTCCTATATCAACCCGTACGTCGCCAGCGATAAAGATCTCTGCGAAGAGGCGTCGAAGCGCGGCTATCTGACCAAAGATGCCGACGGCAAGGATTACCACGTTGAGTTCGGCGAGTTCTACGCGGGCGTTATCGACCTGACCAACCCGGAAGCCTACCGCTGGTACAAAGAGGTGATCAAAAAGAACCTGATCGAACTGGGCTGCGGCGGCTGGATGGCCGATTTCGGGGAATATCTGCCGACCGATACCTTCCTGCACAACGGCGTGAGCGCGGAGATCATGCATAACGCCTGGCCTGCCCTGTGGGCGAAATGTAACTACGAAGCGCTGGAGGAGACCGGCAAGCTCGGGGAGATCCTGTTCTTCATGCGCGCGGGCTACACCGGCAGCCAGAAGCACTCGGTGATGATGTGGGCGGGGGATCAGAACGTCGACTGGAGCCTGGACGATGGTCTGGCGTCCGTCGTACCGGCGGCGCTGTCGCTGGCGATGACCGGGCACGGGCTGCACCACAGCGACATTGGCGGCTATACAACGCTCTTCGAGATGAAGCGCAGCAAAGAGCTGCTGCTGCGCTGGTGCGACTTCAGCGCCTTTACGCCGATGATGCGTACCCACGAGGGCAACCGCCCTGGCGACAACTGGCAGTTCGACGGCGACGCGGAAACTATCGCCCACTTCGCGCGCATGACCACCGTCTTCACCACCCTGAAGCCGTATATCAAAGCTGCCGTCGCGCAGAACGCGACAAGCGGCCTGCCGGTGATGCGTCCGCTGTTCCTGCACTACGAGGACGACGCGTGCGCCTACACGCTGAAATACCAGTATCTGTTTGGCCGCGATCTGCTGGTGGCGCCGGTTCATGAAGAGGGACGCCGCGACTGGTCGCTCTATCTGCCGCAGGACATCTGGGTCAATGCGTGGACGGGGGAAATCTGCCAGGGCGGTGACATCACCGTTGATGCCCCGCTCGGCAAACCGCCGGTCTTCTATCGCCAGCACAGCGAATGGGCAGATCTGTTTAGCACCTTACGTCATATCTGATAAGGCTCGCCCGCGGGGAAACCTGCGGGCAGACGGAGAACAATAATGAGTCAACATACTTCTGATCCGGCAACCCTGCGCCTGCCGTTTAAAGAAAAACTCGCCTACGGGATGGGCGATCTCGGCTCTAACATCCTGCTTGATATCGGCACGCTGTATCTGCTGAAGTTCTACACCGACGTGCTGGGTCTGCCTGGCACCTACGGCGGGATTATCTTCCTGATTGCGAAGTTTTTTACCGCCTTCACCGACATGGGCACCGGGATCATGCTCGATTCCCGGCGCAAGATCGGCCCGAAAGGGAAATTCCGCCCGTTCGTGCTGTATGCAGCCTTCCCGGTAACGTTGCTGGCCATAGCTAACTTCGTCGGCACACCGTTTGAAATTACCGGTAAAACGGTGATGGCGACGGTGCTGTTCATGCTGTACGGCCTGTTCTTCAGCATGATGAACTGCTCCTACGGCGCGATGGTGCCCGCCATTACCAAAAACCCGGACGAGCGTGCTTCGCTGGCCGCCTGGCGCCAGGGCGGCGCCACGCTGGGTCTGCTGCTCTGTACGGTGGGCTTTGTCCCGGTGATGAACCTGATTGAAGGCAACGACCAGCTTGGCTACATCTTTGCCGCCACCCTCTTCTCGCTGTTCGGGTTGTTCTTTATGTGGTGGTGCTATAAGGGCGTAACCGAGCGTTACGTCGAGACGCAGCCTGCTAACCCGGCGCAGAAACCGGGGCTGTTGCAGTCGTTTCGCGCCATCGCCGGGAACCGTCCGCTGTTTATCCTGTGCATCGCTAACCTGTGCACGCTGGGCGCCTTTAACGTTAAGCTCGCCATTCAGGTCTACTACACGCAGTACGTACTGAACGACCCGATCCTGCTGTCGTACATGGGCTTCTTCAGCATGGGCTGTATTTTTATCGGCGTCTTTATGATGCCCGGCGCGGTGCGGCGCTTCGGTAAGAAAAAGGTATACATCAGCGGGCTGATGATTTGGGTGGCGGGCGATCTGCTTAACTACTTCTTCGGCGGCGGCTCGGTGAGCTTCGTGGCGTTCTCCTGCCTGGCGTTCTTCGGCTCCGCGTTCGTGAACAGCCTGAACTGGGCGCTGGTGTCCGATACCGTGGAATACGGCGAGTGGCGCACCGGCGTACGCTCCGAGGGGACGGTCTACACCGGCTTTACCTTCTTCCGTAAGGTATCGCAGGCGCTGGCGGGCTTCTTCCCGGGGATCATGCTCACGCAGATCGGCTATGTGCCCAACGTGGTGCAATCCGCCGGCACGGTTGAAGGGCTACGGCAGCTGATATTTATCTATCCGAGTCTGCTGGCAGTCATCACCATCGTGGCGATGGGCTGCTTCTACAACCTTAACGAGAAGATGTATGTGCGCATCGTGGAAGAAATTGAGCTGCGCAAACGTACGGCATAAATGACGTGATTGAGCGCCCTGCGGGGCGCTTTGAGGATCGACCATGACACATAATACTGATCCGTTAACCCTGAAATTGAGCCTGCGAGAGAAGTGCGCCTACGGGATGGGTGATTTTGGCTCGAACCTGATGCTGTGTATTGGCACGCTGTATCTGCTAAAGTTTTACACGGACGAGCTGGGCATGCCCGCGTTCTACGGCGGCATCATTTTTCTGGTCGCCAAGTTCTTTACCGCGTTTACCGACATGCTGACCGGGGTGCTGCTGGACTCCCGGCGTAATATCGGCGCGCGGGGCAAATTCCGGCCATTCATTCTCTACGCCTCCGTTCCGGTGGCGCTGGTGGCCACGGCGCAGTTTATGGCCAACGACTTTAGCCTGACGGTGAAAACGGCCCTCGCCACCGTGCTCTTCATGATGTTTGGCCTCTGCTACAGCCTGATGAACTGCGCCTACGGTGCAATGGTTCCGGCCATCACCAAAAACCCGAACGAGCGCGCGCAGCTTGCGGCGTGGCGTCAGGGCGGCGCAACGGTAGGACTGTTGCTCTGTACTGTCGGCTTTATGCCGATTCAGGCGCTGTTCGTCAGCCAGCCCTCACTCGGCTATCTGGTGGCCGCGCTGGTGTTCGTCACCGGGGGACTGTTCTGCATGTGGTGGTGCTACAGCGGGGTGAAAGAGCGCTACGTCGAGCTTACGCCCGATCACCATAAGCCCGGCATTCTGAAATCGTTCTGCGCGATTTTCCGCAATCCGCCGCTGCTGGTGCTGTGCATCGCCAACCTGTGTACCCTCGCCGCGTTTAACATCAAGCTGGCGATTCAGGTCTATTACACCCAGTACGTGCTGAACGATCTGCATCTCCTGTCGTGGATGGGCTTTTTCAGCATGGGTTGCATTCTGATTGGCGTGTTTCTGGTGCCTGGCGCGGTGAAGCGCTTTGGCAAGAAGCCGGTCTATCTGGGCGGGCTGACGCTGTGGGCGGTGGGCGACGTGCTGAACTTCGTCTGGGGAACCAGTTCCCTACTGTTCGTGCTCTTTTCCTGCATGGCCTTTTTCGGCACCGCGTTTGTGAACAGCCTGAACTGGGCGCTGGTGCCGGATACGGTTGATTACGGCGAGTGGAAAACCGGGATCCGCGCCGAAGGGTCGGTGTATACCGGCTATACCTTCTCGCGCAAAATCTCCGCGGCGCTGGCCGGTTTTCTGCCCGGTATCATGCTGACCCAGATTGGCTATGTTCCCCATGCCGTACAGAGCGCAGGCACGCTGCTTGGGTTGCGTCAGCTTATTTTCCTCTGGCCGTGCGGCCTGGCGATCGTTGCCGCCGTGACCATGGGGCTGTTTTATAAACTCAACGAAGCGCGCTTCGCCTTTATTATCGAGGAGATTGGAAAACGGAAAAAACAGACAGCAAATACCCCTGAGATAACCACCAACAATAAAGCGTCAGCAGTCACTTTATAACAATAAATCCGGCCACTATGTCCTTCCTGTTTATCAGGAGGGAGGCCTTTCTGTACCTGATACATGGACAAATTATGAAAAGAATCATCACCGTACTGATCGTGTCGTCTGTGTCCTGCCCGGTTTTTGCCGGGGCCTATGTCGAAACGCGCGAAGCCTACAACACCGCCTCTGAGCTGCACGAAGTGATCCTGCGTGCGGGCTATAACTTCGATATGGGCGCGGGACTGATGTTCACCAACGCTTATAACGTGGGGAAATGGGACGAACTGAAGCACAGCTATAACGAAATCGAGGGGTGGTATCCGCTCTTCAAACCGACCGACAAACTGACCTTCCAGCCCGGCGGCTTAATTAATGACAGCAGCGCAGGATCAGGTGGCGCGGTTTATTTAGATACCAATTACAAATTTACGGACTGGTTTAATCTGACGTTCCGCTATCGCTATAACCATAACAATTACGATACGCCGGACTATAACGGGCAGATGGATAAGAACGACACGCATGAATTCGCCAACTACTGGAATTTCAAAGTGACGGATGCGTTTTTCTACACCTTTGAGCCGCACTTTTTCCAGCGGGTGAATGATTACCACAGCAAAAATGGTAAAGATCACCACTGGGAAATTACCAACAAGTTCAGCTATAAAATCGACAGAAACTGGCTGCCGTATCTTGAGCTACAGTGGCTTGACCGATGGAATGATTACAACCGCGAGCAGTACCGGATCCGGTTAGGGTTGCGGTATTCGTTCTAATAAAAAAGCCGCTGATCGCTCAGCGGCTTTTTCGTTGCCGGGTGGCGCTTGCGCTTACCCGGACTACGGCATAACCGAATTAGTCTTCTTTCGCACCGCGCATAGCACGTTTACGATCGTTCTCGGTCAGGTGACGTTTACGGATACGAATTGACTGAGGCGTCACTTCGACCAGTTCGTCATCATCGATGAATTCCAGAGCCTGCTCCAGGGTCATCTTGATCGGTGGAACCAGAACCGTTGCTTCGTCAGTACCGGACGCACGCATGTTGGTCAGTTTCTTACCGGTCAGGCAGTTTACCGTCAGGTCGTTAGAACGGCTGTGAATACCGATGATCTGGCCTTCGTAAACTTCAGCACCGTGGCCCAGGAACAGCTTACCGCGATCCTGCAAACCGAACAGCGCAAACGCAACCGCTTTACCCTGACCGTTGGAGATCAGCACGCCGTTGTTACGCTGGCCCACTTCGCCCGGACGAACGTCGTCGTAGTGGCTGAAGGTGGAGTACAGCAGACCGGTACCGGAAGTCATGGTCATGAACTCAGAACGGAAGCCGATCAGGCCACGGCTTGGGATCACGTAGTCGAGACGTACGCGGCCTTTGCCATCTGGATTCATGTTTTTCAGGTCGCCTTTACGCTCACCCAGTGCCTGCATCACAGAACCCTGGTGCTGCTCTTCAACGTCCAGCGTTACGTTTTCGAATGGCTCTTGTTTACGGCCATCGATTTCGCGGAAGATAACTTTCGGACGGGAAACCGCCATCTCGAAACCTTCACGACGCATGTTCTCGATCAGAACAGACAGGTGCAGCTCACCACGACCCGAAACGCGGAATGCATCAGCGTCTTCGGTTTCTTCAACGCGCAGCGCAACGTTGTGCACCAGCTCTTTGTTCAGGCGGTCAAGGATCTGACGAGAGGTAACAAACTTACCCTCTTTACCACAGAACGGAGAGGTGTTGACGTTGAAGAACATGGATACGGTTGGTTCATCAACGGACAGGGCTGGCAGCGCTTCGACGTTCTGCGGATCGCAGATGGTGTCGGAGATGTTCAGTTCACCCAGACCGGTGATGGCGATGATGTCGCCCGCCTCAGCGATGTCGCTCTCGATACGCTCAAGGCCCAGGTGAGTCAGAACTTTACCGACTTTACCGTTACGGGTTTTGCCTTCGCTATCGATGATAGTGACCTGCTGGTTAGGCTTCACTTTACCGCGCTTGATACGACCAATGCCGATTACGCCAACGTAGTTGTTGTAGTCGAGCTGAGAGATCTGCATTTGCAGGGTGCCTTCCAGGTCAACGTTTGGCGCAGGAACGCGGTCAACAATCGTCTGGTACAGAGGAGTCATGTCTTCCGCCATGTCTTCGTGATCCAGACCGGCGATACCGTTCAGCGCAGACGCATAAACGATAGGGAAGTCCAGCTGTTCGTCGGTCGCGTCGAGGTTAACGAACAGGTCGAAGACCTGGTCAACAACCCAGTCAGGACGCGCGCCAGGACGGTCAACCTTGTTGATCACAACGATAGGTTTCAGGCCGTGGGCAAATGCTTTTTTGGTCACGAAGCGCGTTTGCGGCATAGGGCCATCAAATGCGTCAACCACCAGCAGCACGGAATCCACCATGGACATCACGCGCTCAACTTCACCACCGAAGTCGGCGTGCCCTGGGGTATCAACGATGTTGATACGGTAGTCATTCCATTTGATAGCGGTGTTTTTGGCGAGGATGGTAATCCCACGCTCTTTCTCCAAATCGTTGGAGTCCATCACACGCTCTTGAGTTTCGGCACGAGCATCAAACGTACCGGACTGCTGTAGCAGCTTATCAACCAGGGTAGTTTTACCATGGTCGACGTGCGCGATGATGGCGATATTACGCAATTTTTCGATCACAACTTTGCCTCAGGCATTTAGAAATAGCGCGTTATTGTACACGGATTAATCGCACTACAAAACAGGATCACAAACATCCCCCGCAAACAAGTATTGCAGAGATGCTTTGTGATCGCTTTCACGGAGCGGTAAAAGGGCACTTTAACGTAAATTGCACCAATATGGTGCTCGATGTTCACACAGAAGCACTATAATGGTGCAACAAATCCAATGTGGTGCAGCCCTTCTGCACTATGGTGCGCATGATAACGCCTTTTTGGGGTGTTTTAAAAGTTGGCACAGATTTCGCTTTACAGAAATACAGTAAAAATATGGCAGCCCAGCCGATTTGAAGACCTCGTTCTGAGAGATCCCCTCATAATTTCCCCAAAGCGTAACCATGTGTGAATAAATTTTGAGCTAGTAGGGTTGCAGCCACGAGTAAGTCTTCCCTTGT
>NZ_JBMKGW010000015.1:0-98395 GCF_049237125.1 Enterobacter cloacae complex sp. GYL001
ACAAGGGAAGACTTACTCGTGGCTGCAACCCTACTAGCTCAAAATTTATTCACACATGGTTACGCTTTGGGGAAATTATGAGGGGATCTCTCAGAGCTCTGCTGGTGGCAGGCGCAGCAAATGCGGCTGAAATTTATAACAAAGACGGCAACAAATTAGATCTGTACGGTAAAGTGGATGGTCTGCACTATTTCTCTGATGACGACAGTGCAGACGGCGACCAGACCTACATGCGTCTGGGCTTCAAAGGCGAAACTCAGGTTAACGACCAGCTGACCGGTTACGGCCAGTGGGAATACCAGATCCAGGGTAACTCTGGTGAGAACGAAAACAACTCATGGACGCGTGTGGCGTTCGCAGGTCTGAAATTCGCTGATGCGGGTTCATTCGACTACGGTCGTAACTACGGCGTTGTTTACGATGTGACTTCCTGGACCGACGTTCTGCCGGAATTCGGCGGCGATACCTACGGTTCTGACAACTTCATGCAGCAGCGTGGTAACGGCTTCGCGACCTACCGTAACCAGGACTTCTTCGGTCTGGTTGATGGTCTGAACTTCGCGTTGCAGTACCAGGGTAAAAACGGCAGCCCAAGCGGCGAAGGCCAGACCAACAACGGTCGTGACGCGCTGCGTCAGAACGGTGATGGCTACGGCGGCTCTCTGACCTACGATCTGGGCGAAGGCTTCGCTATCGGTACGGCAGTTACCAGTTCTAAACGTACTGCTGACCAGAACGCTGCGGGCTACTACGGTGAAGGCGATCGCGCAGAGACCTACACCGGTGGTCTGAAATACGACGCGAACAACATCTACCTGGCTGCACAGTATACTCAGACTTACAACGCGACCCGTGCGGGCGACCTGGGCTGGGCTAACAAAGCGCAGAACTTCGAAGTGGTTGCGCAGTATCAGTTCGACTTCGGTCTGCGTCCATCCGTGGCGTACCTGCAATCTAAAGGTAAGGACCTGGAAAACGGCTACGGCGACCAGGATCTGCTGAAATATGTTGATGTTGGCGCGACTTACTACTTCAACAAAAACATGTCCACCTACGTTGATTACAAAATCAACCTGGTTGATGAGAACGACTTCACTCGCGCAGCAGGTATCGGTACTGACGATATCGTCGCGCTGGGTCTGGTTTACCAGTTCTAATTGCTCATACAGCGACAAAGGGGCCATCAGGCCCCTTTTTTCATGCTTTTTTAGGGTCTTACAAATACGCTGTTTTAGTGTACTCTTGCCGCCCTGGCATGAGGATAATAACCAATGGATATGACTTTTTTACGCGCCAGCGTTCTGGCGACTTTTTTACTCCTGACCGCGTGTGACTCTTCCACACAGCCCGCAAAAATCGACGCACCCGCCGCGACGGTGCTGGAAGGGAAAACCATGGGGACCTTCTGGCGCGTCAGCGTGATGGATATTGATAAATCCCGCGCTGAAGAATTACGCGGTAAAATTCAGGCGCAGCTGGATGCCGACGATCAGCTACTCTCTACCTATAAAAATGACTCAGCGCTGATGCGTTTCAATCGCTCCAGCAGCACCTCGCTGTGGCCGGTGAGCGAAGCGATGGCCGATATCGTCACGGAATCCATGCGCGTGGGCTACAAAACCAACGGCGCAATGGATGTGACCGTGGGGCCGCTGGTGAACCTGTGGGGATTTGGCCCCAACAAGCAGCCGGTGACTACACCCGATCAAGCCGCCATCGACGACGCCCGCGCCCGTACGGGGTTACAGCATCTGGCGGTGATCTCCCAGTACGGTCAGCAATACCTGCAAAAAGATATTCCCGACCTGTTTGTGGATCTCTCCACGGTAGGCGAGGGGTATGCTGCGGATCATCTCGCGGCCCTGATGGCGCAGGAAGGCATTCCGCGTTATCTGGTTTCCGTCGGGGGCGCGCTCGTCAGCCGGGGCATGAACGCCAGCGGCAGGCCGTGGCGAGTGGCCATCCAAAAACCAACCGATCAGCAGAACGCGGTGCAGGCGATTGTCGACATCAACGGGCACGGTATAAGCACCTCCGGAAGCTACCGCAACTATTACGAGCTGGATGGCAAACGTATCTCGCACGTGATTGATCCGCAAACCGGACGCCCGATTACCCACAACCTGGTGTCCGTGACGGTGATAGCCCCAACCGCGCTGGAAGCGGATGCCTGGGATACCGGATTGATGGTGCTCGGCACGGAGAAGGCCAAAGAGGTGGTGCGTCAGGAAGGGCTGGCCGTCTATATGATCACCAAAGAGGCTGACGGATTTAAAACCTGGAGTTCGCCGCAGTTCAATAGCTTCCTGGTGAGCGAAAAAAATTAAAAAGCAAGGTTGCGGGTTTTTGTTCGGTGGCGTTCAGGCAAGCTGAGCGTATGCTTGTAAGAGGAGCCGATAATGAAAAACACAACCTATCTTACCGATGAGGATCGCTGGCAGGCCGTACTGGCCCGCGATCCGCGTGCGGATAACCAGTTTGTCTTTGCCGTGCAGACGACCGGCATTTATTGTCGTCCGTCCTGCCGCGCCCGCCACGCGCTGCGTAAAAATGTCTGCTTTTATCCTGACGCTCACCAGGCCGCGCAGGCGGGTTTCCGCCCCTGTAAGCGCTGTAGGCCGGACCAGGTCGACCCTATGGCGCAGAAAAAGGCCAACATTGCGCTGGCCTGTCGACTGCTTGAACAGGATGCCGCGCTGAACCTGGAGGCACTGGCGCAGCAGGTTGCCATGAGTCCGTTCCATTTCCACCGCTTGTTTAAATCCGTCACCGGCATGACGCCGAAAGCATGGCAGCAGGCCGCGCGTGAACAACGCCTGCGCACCCTGCTTGCACAGGGCGGTAAAATCACCGACGCCGTACTGGCCGCTGGCTTTCCGGACGGCAGCAGTTACTACCGTAAAGCCAACGGCGCGCTGGGCATGACGGCAAAACAGTACCGCAACGGAGAGGCTGCGGTCCGCTATGCCATCAGTGACTGCTCGCTGGGCCGCTGTCTGGTGGCGGAAAGCGAGCGCGGGATCTGCGCAATACTGCTGGGTGATGACGACGCCGGGCTGACGGCTGAGCTGCTGTCACTGTTTCCGCTTGCCGTCCGTGAACCGATGGAAGGCGCGTTTGCCGGGCGTGTTCGGCAGGTTATTGCCTCTGTCGACAGCCGCGCGACGCCGCTGACGCTGCCGCTGGATATCCGTGGTACCGCCTTCCAGCAGCAGGTCTGGCAGGCGCTGCGGGATATCCCCTGCGGTGAAACGGCAAGCTATCAGCAGGTGGCGAAGGCCATTGGTAAACCCAATGCCGTACGTGCCGTGGCGGGGGCCTGCGGTGCCAACAAACTGGCGATAGTCATCCCCTGTCATCGCGTGGTGCGTAACGACGGTGCGCTGTCGGGTTATCGCTGGGGAGCAGCGCGTAAGATGCTATTGTTGAAACGTGAGGCGAACAACCCGGAGGGATAATGCTCGATCTTTTTGCTGATGCTGAACCCTGGCACGAGCCGCTCGCGCCGGGGGCGACGATCCTGAGACGCTTCGCGCTTTCTCGGGCGGCGGCGCTGTTCGACGGTATTGATGCCGTTACCGCTTGTTCGCCGTTTCGCCATATGGTTACGCCGGGCGGGTATACCATGTCCGTGGCGATGACCAACTGCGGCGAACTGGGATGGGCGACGAATGAGCGGGGCTATGTATATGCCGCGAACGATCCGCTGACGGATCAGCCGTGGCCGCCGATGCCGGAGGCGTTTCAGGCGCTGTGTCATGACGCCGCCGTGGCGGCCGGCTATCCTGATTTTCGACCCGATGCCTGTCTTATCAACCGCTATGCCGTTGGGGCAAAGCTCTCCTTGCATCAGGATAAGGACGAGCCGGACCTGCGCGCGCCGATTGTCTCGGTATCCCTTGGGCTGCCCGCTGTCTTTCAGTTTGGCGGCCTGCGGCGCAACGACCCGCTCAAACGGCTGATGCTGGAGCATGGTGATGTGGTGGTCTGGGGCGGTGAATCACGGCTTTTTTACCACGGTATTCAGCCGCTTAAACCTGGCGATCACCCGGTGGCGGGGGCATTTCGCTACAACCTCACGTTCCGTCAGGCGGCATACAGAGAATAAAAATAAGAATTATTCTTGATGTGTGTGAAAGGCAGTTTACACTGCTGGCTGATTTTTCTTGTCCGGATTGCTCTGCATGCAACTACTTCTTCTTGTCTGGCGGCAGTATCGCTGGCCTTTTATCGCGGTGATGGCGTTAAGCCTTGCCAGCGCGGCGCTGGGGATCGGCCTGATTGCCTTCATTAACGTGCGTTTGATCGAAATGGTCGACACGTCACTCTCAGTCCTGCCGGAATTTCTGGGTTTACTGCTGCTGCTGATGGCAGTCACGCTCGGGTCACAGCTGGCGCTGACCGCCCTCGGCCACCATTTCGTTTTCCGTCTGCGCAGTGAGTTCATCAAACGGATCCTTGATACTCAGGTGGAACGCATCGAACAGCTGGGAAGTGCCTCTCTGCTGGCGGGGCTGACCAGCGATGTGCGCGCCATTACCATCGCCTTTGTGCGCCTGCCGGAGCTGGTGCAGGGGATCATCCTGACATTTGGCTCGGCAGCCTATCTCGCCTGGCTCTCCAGCAAAATGCTGGCGGTGACGGCGCTGTGGATTGTTATTACCATCTGGGGCGGGTTCCTGCTGGTATCACGCGTCTATAAGCACATGGCGGTGCTGCGCGAAACGGAAGACAAGCTCTATAACGATTATCAGACGGTGCTGGAAGGGCGCAAAGAGCTGACACTGAACCGCGAGCGTGCCGAGCATATCTTCAACCATCTCTATATCCCGGATGCGCACGAATATCGTCATCACATTATCCGCGCCGATACGTTCCACCTGAGCGCCGTGAACTGGTCCAATATCATGATGCTGGGCGCGATTGGCCTGGTGTTCTGGATGGCGAACAGCCTGGGGTGGGCGGATACCAACGTGGCGGCAACCTACTCCCTGACGCTGCTGTTTTTACGTACGCCGCTGCTGTCGGCCGTAGGCGCACTGCCGACGCTGCTGAGCGCTCAGGTGGCCTTCAACAAGCTGAAGAAATTCGACCTTGCGCCGTTTAAGGCTGAGTTCCCGCGCCCGCAGGCCTTCCCGAACTGGCAAACGCTGGAGCTGCGTAACGTTACCTTCCGCTATCAGGATAACGCCTTCTCCGTAGGGCCGATAAACCTGACCATTCACCGCGGCGAACTGCTGTTCCTTATCGGCGGCAACGGCAGCGGCAAATCTACGCTGGCGATGCTGCTGACGGGCCTCTACCAGCCGCAGGCGGGTGAAATTTTGCTGGATGGTAAAGCGCTGAGCGCGGAGAAATCGGAGGACTACCGCAAGCTCTTCTCGGCGGTATTTACCGACGTCTGGCTGTTCGACCGGCTGCTGGGACCGGAAGGGCAGCAGGCGGATCCGGCGCTGGTGGAGAAGTGGCTTGCGCACCTGCAAATGTCACACAAGCTGGAGCTTCAGGATGGCAAAATCCTGAATCTCAAGCTGTCGAAAGGGCAGAAGAAGCGCGTGGCGCTGCTGCTGGCCCTGGCCGAGGAGCGTGACATCATCCTGCTGGATGAGTGGGCCGCCGATCAGGACCCGCACTTCCGTCGCGAGTTTTATCAGGTCCTGCTGCCGCTGATGCAGGCGATGGGAAAAACCATTTTTGCCATCAGCCATGACGATCACTACTTCATTCACGCCGACCGTCTGCTGGAGATGCGCGACGGCAAGCTGAGCGAGCTGACCGGCGATGAGCGCGATGCGGCGTCACGGGACGCGGTGGCGCGTACGGCCTGATTGCAATTGTGCCGGGTGGCGCCCGGCACACTAATTTTTCATATATGCCGTTTTTTTCTCCATCCCGACCCGCCGTTTATTCTTATTTACATATCCCCGCGCTATGCTTAACGCCAACTCATTTAATGGATTTATGATTGATGTCGGTATTAAAGAAAAACAGCGCCAGGCAGCGTGACCAGGAGCGTGCGCGGCTCATCTGGCTCCTGACGACCGATAAAGCGGTTACGTCAACGTTATTGGGTAAGCTAACCCTGGCTGAGCAATATGATGTCGGCACGCTGGCCGACGATATTGCTGAGGTAGGTGCGCTGGTTGCACATTTACCGCCCCCGGACCTGGCGGACACCCTGGAGGCATTGCCTTCCGAAGAGCGCCACGCCCTGTGGCGGCTGGTGCAGGATCACGAGCGCGGTCAGGTATTGCTTGAAGCCTCGGAAAACGTCTGGGATGACCTTATCGATGAGATGAGCGACCGGGACATCCTTGACGCCCTGCAAACGCTGGATATCGATGAGCAGATTTACCTCGTTCAGCATCTTCCGCGCAACCTGACCGGACGCCTGCTGGCTTCCCTGCCTGCTGAAGAGCGGGCGCGCGTGCGTCAGGTGATGCACTACGAGAAAAACAGCGTCGGCGCGATCATGGAGTTTGGCGTCATCACCGTGCGCCCGGACGTCACCCTGGGTACGGTGCAGCGCTATCTTCGTCGCCTGGGCAGTATGCCGGACAACACCGATAAACTATTCGTCACCTCGCGGGATAAAACTCTGCTCGGGGAGCTGGAGCTGAAAACGATCCTGCTGAACAGCACCCAGCAGCGGGTGAGTGAGGTCATGGAAACCGAGCCGATGGTCTTCTCGCCGGAAGACGATGCCGAAAAAGCGGCGCGTACCTTCGAACGTGATGACCTGGTGAGCGCGGCGGTGGTGGATTCGGTGGGCAAGCTGATGGGGCGTCTGACCATCGATGAGATCGTTGACGTGGTCTATGAAGAGACCGATAACGACCTGCGTGCCCTTGGCGGGATCAGTGCCGAAGATGACGTTCATGCCTCCGTCGGCAAGGCCGTCAAAACGCGCTGGGCGTGGCTCGCCATCAATTTATGCACCGCGTTCGTGGCGTCCCGCGTTATTGACGGCTTTGAACATACCATTTCCCAACTGGTGGCCCTGGCGTCGCTGATGCCGATTGTGGCGGGGATCGGCGGGAACACCGGCAATCAGACTATCACCATGATCGTTCGCGCCCTGGCGCTGGAAAACATTCAGCCGGGTAATTTTTCGTGGCTGATTTTCAGGGAGATGGGCGTCGCGCTGATTAACGGCCTGGTCTGGGGCGGCATCATGGGCGGCATTACCTGGTGGCTGTACGATGATATGGCGCTGGGCGGGGTCATGATGCTGGCGATGGTGCTGAATCTGCTGGTGGCGGCGATGATGGGCGTGATTATCCCGTTGACCATGACCCGGCTGGGGCGCGACCCCGCGGTGGGGTCGAGCGTGATGATCACCGCCATTACCGATACCGGCGGTTTCTTTATTTTTCTTGGACTGGCGACGATTTTTCTTCTGTAGCCAGCGCTTTTTGCTTAAGTCGGGCAGGGAGGATGAACATCATCACAATCCCGCCCAGCACGCCAATCGCCAGGTTGCCGGTGGAAACCGTTGCCACAACCGTCACCAGCATCACGACGGTTTCAGCCACCGGCGCGTTTTTCAGCGTTCCGGGCTGAACGCTATGCCAGCTAAATGTCTTGACGGCCACAATGGCCATAATACCCGCCAGTACCGCCATCGGGATTTTGGCCATCACCTCGCTGAGCGCCGTAACCAGCACCAGCAGTACGATGCCCGCCGCAAGGGTGGAGATACGGCTTCTGCCTTTCCCCATCTCCACGTTAACGATGGTTTGCCCAATCATCGCGCAGCCCGCAATGCCGCCGTAGAACCCGGCCATAATATTCCCCACGCCCAGCCCGATGCTCTCGCGGCGTTTACTGGAGGGGGTAGCGGTCAGCTCGTCAACCAGTTTTGCCGTCAACAAGGATTCCAGCAGGCCAACGAAAGCGATACTGAGCGCGCACGGCCAGATGATGCTCAGGGTTTCCAGATTGAGCGGCACCAGCAGTTGCGTAAAGCCCGGCAAACCGCCACCCATGGAGCCTTCATCCCCTACCGTCGGCAGGATTTGCCCGCTGGTGACGGTGAACAAAGTCAGCAGCACAATGGCAATCAGCGGGGAGGGCACGCTTTTGATATAGCGTGGCACCCACAGCACAATCAGCAGCGTCAGCACGAACAGGCCCACAATCAGCGGGCTTCGGCTCCAGAAATGGGGCACCTGGGCAAAGAAAATCAAAATGCCAAGGGCGTTAACAAACCCGGTCATCACCGACTGGGGAATAAAGCGCATCAGCCGCGCCATACCCAGCGCGCCGAACAGGATCTGAATCACGCCTGCCATCACCACTGCGGGCAGAATGTACTGTACGCCGTGTTGATGGACCATCGGCCCAATCACCAGCGCGACGGAACCTGCCGCCGCCGTCACCATGGCCGGACGCCCGCCGAGCAGGGAAAGGGCGAAACAGAGCACCACGGAGGCGATAAGGCTCACTTTCGGATCCACGCCCGCGACCACGGAAAACGAAATCACTTCCGGGATCAGCGCCAGCGCGGTAATCACACCGGCCAGGGTTTCGCGCATCAGACGGTGAGGCGAACGTAAAACAGTGGCGACATGGCCTTCTTGAGGTACAGACGAGTGGGGTAATGACATAACAATTCGCTGGTAGGGGCAGGCTTCCGTGCGCGCGATCACAAAGTGCAGCATGATAGCCAGGAAAATCGTCGGGTGCCAGCCTGTCTGCCAAATCCCTACAAACAATCCATCATTAAATTTCACAATTACAATAATTTCGTAACCTTTAAACAATATTTAAAAGTTGCTACCGTGCCACCGCAGCGTGTTTCACCTGTAATTTCCACGCATCAAGCACTATTCAACTAAGGCATAAATGATGAAAAAAATGACTGCCGTGCTCTTTTCTCTGGCCGTGGGGCTGAACGTCGTCTCGATGGCGGCGAAGGCTGACGCACCAAAAGAGCAGGAAACGGATGTCCTTTTAATTGGTGGCGGCATCATGAGCGCCACGCTGGGAACGTATCTTCAGGAATTAGAGCCGAACTGGTCCATGACCATGGTCGAGCGCCTCGATGGCGTGGCACAGGAAAGCTCTAACGGCTGGAACAACGCCGGGACGGGGCACTCGGCACTCATGGAACTGAACTATACGCCGCAGAAAAAGGACGGTTCCATTAGTATCGAGAAGGCGGTAGAGATCAACGAAGCGTTCCAGATCTCACGTCAGTTCTGGTCTCACCAGGTGAACAGCGGTGTGTTGCACAATCCGCACTCTTTCATCAACACCGTACCGCACATGAGCTTTGTGTGGGGCGATCAAAACGTCAACTTCCTGCGCGCGCGCTACGCTGCCCTGCAACAGAGCACGCTTTTCCGCGGGATGAAATACTCTGAAGATCACGCTCAAATCAAAGAGTGGGCGCCGCTGGTCATGGAAGGCCGCGATCCGAACCAGAAAGTAGCGGCGACCCGCACTGAAATTGGTACTGACGTTAACTACGGTGAAATCACCCGTCAGCTGGTGTCCTCTCTGAAGAAAAAAGAGAACTTTAACCTGCAACTCAGCTCCGAAGTGCGTGGTTTCAAGCGCAACGCGGATAACAGCTGGAGCGTGACCGTTGCCGATCTGAAAAACAACGAAGCCGAGCATGTGATTAAGGCGAAGTTCGTGTTTATTGGTGCGGGCGGCGCGGCGCTGAAACTGTTGCAGGAGTCCGGTATTCCGGAAGCGGACGACTACGCGGGCTTCCCGGTCGGCGGCCAGTTCCTGGTGTCGGAAAACCCGGAAGTGGTTAACCGTCATCTGGCTAAAGTGTACGGTCAGGCCTCTGTGGGCGCACCACCGATGTCCGTTCCGCATATCGACACCCGCATGCTGGACGGTAAGCGCGTAGTGCTGTTCGGGCCGTTTGCCACATTCTCCACCAAATTCCTGAAAAACGGTTCCCTGTGGGATCTGCTGAGCGCGACCACGACGTCAAACGTCAAGCCAATGATGGACGTGGGGCTGGATAACTTCGATCTGGTGAAATACCTGATTAGCCAGGTGATGCTCTCTGATGAAGAACGCTTCGAGGCGCTGAAAGAGTACTATCCGCAGGCGAAGAAAGAAGACTGGCGTCTGTGGCAGGCGGGTCAGCGCGTGCAGATTATCAAACGCGATCCGAAAGAGGGCGGCGTGCTGCGTCTGGGCACCGAAGTGGTAAGCGATAAGGATGGCACCATTGCCGCGCTGCTGGGGGCATCTCCGGGGGCGTCTACCGCTGCGCCAATCATGCTGCACCTGATGGAAAAAGTGTTTAAGGACAAAGTATCCAGTCCGGAATGGCAGGCGAAGCTGAAAACCATTATTCCATCCTACGGTACGAAGCTGAACGGTAACGTTGAAGCCACGGAACAAGAGCTGGAATACACCAGCCGCGTTCTGCAACTGCAATACGTCAAACCGCAGGCTGCGGATGCTGCGCCAAAGGCAGAGCTGAAGCCTCAGGCGGAAAGCAAGCCGGTAGCGGATGTCGCGCTGTAAGGTAAACGCAAAACGGTAACATCCGTTACCGTTTTTAGTGTTTTCTCCCTCTCCCGGTGGGAGAGGGTTGGGGTGAGGGCACCAGAACGCACCCTTTCCTGGTCGGGTAAGCGAGAGCGCCACCCGACTTATTATTAACGAACTACCGCTTGTCCTACCGTCTCATCCGCCTTCCATACGCGATATTTCACATCCACGTTTTCCGGCGTGTATACGACGATCGGCAGCTTGCTGTTATAGCGCAGCAGACTGTTATCACCCAGATACGCGGTAATAAATTTCTTCTCTTTCTTGCCGTCCGGGCACGCCATCATGGTGGAGACTGGCGAGGTTACTTTGTCGAAGACATAGTAGTCATAGCCCCAGCCTTCCAGCGTTTTGCTTTCCAGCTGGCCGCCCAGGCGATGCTGGTTGCAGTCCACTTCCAGCGTCTGGCCGATTAACAGCTCAACTTTGAAATTTGCTTCATCCTGCTGAGCCGGGAGCTGAATAACCTGGCGCTTCATCCCTTTGTCCGCTTGCGGATACGGAGCAACTTTTTCCAGCGGCTGCTCTTTCTGGGTTTCGCTGGCGAAAGCACTGGTGCTGGCGCACGCAGCGGCGATGAGGGCGATGGCAAATTTAGGTGCGTTTTTCACTGTCATTCCTTTTTGTTAAAACGATCCTGGAAAGACTAACATATAGCACGTGAATAGTTGGCGCAATTTACTCATATTTTCATTTTAAACGGAGTAATGCACTGCTTTTATGTTCATTTATTGGTGTTTAATGCTGTGTTGGAGTCGATGCGGCAATCGTGTTATTTTACGCGTTAATTATTGTTATTCATCTGTAAAGGGAGGGGAGATGGTAGGGGAAAAACTGAAGACACCTGAAGGCCGCAAGTTCCTGCTGGCGTTACTGGTTGTGTTTATGATTGCTGCTGCATGCGTGGGGCGAGCAACCATTGTCGGTGTGATTGAGCAGTACAACATCCCGCTCTCTGCCTGGACAACCAGCATGTTTGTCCTGCAATCGGCGATGATCTTTGTTTACAGCCTGGTGTTCACCGTCCTGCTGGCGATTCCGCTGGGGATTTTCTTTCTCGGTGGGCGTGAAAAACACTAAGCATTGCGCATGCGGAGACAGGCAATAAAAAACCAGCCATAAGCGGCTGGTTTTTTTGTGTAGTTTTGGTCGGCACGAGAGGATTTGAACCTCCGACCCCCGACACCCCATGACGGTGCGCTACCAGGCTGCGCTACGTGCCGACGCATAAAAGGAATACTACTCGATTCCTTTTTGAATGCAAGGGGCAAGCAACGCTAACTGATTCATAAATAATCAGTTAGCGATAAAGCGCTTCTCGTCTGTCAGCACCTGCAACAGCAAACTGAGCTGCGGCTTCTGGTCTTTCAGCTTCTCACCTTCGAGGTTATACGTCTGGTAATTGCCATTGCTGTTCAGCACCAGGGACAACGTGGGCGTGGTCACCACCAGCGTGTTTCCGCCAGCAGCCGTGACCCAGTTATGACGCCGCGTGGCGCTAAAGAGGTCTTGTCCCTGCGAGTACTCAATTGCCGGTGTGCTGACGTGCAGCAGCCGTTGCATTAACGTGGTCATGACGTCTTTATGGTCGGTGAGCATGTTGATGCGCTGCGCAGGAGTGCCCGGCCAGTGGATCACCAGGGGAACATGCAGGTTCGGACGCGACCACTCCATGCCCTTCGCCTCGTCGCCGAGCGGCACGCCATGCCCCGCCGTGATAATCACGACCGTATTATCCAGCTTGCCCGCGTCGCGCAGGGCGGTCAGCACGCGGCCGATCTGCGCATCGACATCGCCCGCCGCACGGCTATAGCGGCGCGCGAAGCCTTTCTGATTGCTGTCATCAAGCGTTGTGCCGTTAAACGCAACCCAGGAGAACCAGCGGTTATCTTCCTGCGCATAGCGCTTCAGCCAGTCTATCCACTGGTCAGCGGTCCGATCGTCAGACTGGCTCTGCGCGGCGGGCAGTGAGAAATCGGACAGCAGCGCCTGGCGGTACAGCGAGCTGTTGAAACCATCAGAGGCGAACAGCCCCAGCTGGTAGCCCTGCTGATTAAGTCCGGTAATCAATGCCGCCGGAATACGGGCCGACAGCACGCCGTCCATATAGCTCGGTGAAATGCCGTAGAACAGGCCGAAAATACCCGCGTCGGTCGAATTACCGGAGCTCATATGCTGAGTAAATACGATGTTGTTCTCAGCGAATTCAGCCAGCGCCGGCATCTGCTTCTCATAGCGGGAATAGTTCAGGCCATCGACGGTAATCAGCAGCACGTTCTGACCGCGCCCCATGTCGCGATATTTCAGATCGCTCAGGGGATACTGCACGCTGACCGCTTCCGGATTACCCTGTTCGACCAGACGACGCTGATACTCCTGCGCGTCCAGCAGGCCGTGTTTTTCGAGGAAACGACGCGCCGTCATCGGATAGGAGAGCGGCAGATTCGCGCGCTGCATGGTAATCGGGCGATAGAAGTTCGCATCTGCCCAGATATACATCAGGTGCGAACCGATAAATGAGGCGAAAAAGAGCGCCGCGACGGGCTTCGCATAATGGCGGCGTCGGGTCAGACTGCGGAGTTTCTGCCAGCTCCACGTGGCGAACAGCATTTCGATCAGCAGGATGATCGGCACGCTGATAAACATCAGCTGCCAGTCGCGCGCGGTCTCGTTCTGATCCGGGTTAATGACCAGCTCCCAGACGACAGGATTCAGGTGCAGGTGGAAGCGGGTAAAGACTTCGCTGTCGATCAGCAACAGCGTCATGCCCGCCGTCGCAAGAATGGCGGACAGGAAGCGCATCAGCCGCTGCGACATGACGATAAACGTCAGTGGGAACAGGATCAGCAGATAGGTGGCGAAGACCAGAAAGCTAAAGTGACCAACAAGGCTCATCCACGAGTAGATGCGTCCGGTTAACGTGGTTGGCCAGTCCGCCACAAACAGATAACGGCAGCCGAGCACCATCGCCAACAGAATGTTGAACAGGGCAAACCAGTGCCCCCAGCTGACCATCTGGGAGACTTTTTCACGGTAGCGCTGACGATTCGTCACCATAAACTGTTGTTCGTTTCCCTTAGTGTGCCTGGTCGTCGCTAACGGAGGACTGCAAAGCCTGGGCGAAAGATTTGGCGATCGCCTGACGCTGAGCCGGAGCAACGCTGGTATTGATCAGGTTGGTAACCATATTTCCCAAAACCATCAGGGAGAGATCGGTTGGCGTTTTATGTTTTTCCAGTACGTTGACCAGCTCACTGAGCAATTGTTCAACGTGTTCGTCACTGTAGCGGGAATGTTGTGGCATAAATCAAAATCAGTTTGTTGAGAGAAGGGCGACATATTACCGTAGCAACAGCTTTTTTTCCCCTTTTTTATCTTCTGTTGCACACATGCGTTGGTGGTGGTTGAATACCGCCCGGTCTAAAAGGAGAGTTTATCATGAGTCTGGAAATCAACCAGATTGCCTTGCACCAGCTTATCAAGCGTGATGAGCAAACCCTTGAAGTGGTGCTGCGCGATTCGTTACTGGAACCAACGCCTACCGTTGTCGAGATGATGGCGGAGTTGCATCGCGTCTACAGCGCGAAAAATAAAGCCTATGGCTTGTTCAGCGAAGAGAGCGAACTGGCGGATAGCCTGCGCCTGCAACGTCAGGGCGAAGAGGATTTCCTGGCATTCAGCCGCGCTGCTACTGGCCGTCTGCGTGACGAGCTGGCGAAATATCCCTTCGCCGATGGCGGTATCGTCCTGTTCTGCCACTACCGCTATCTGGCGGTAGAGTATCTGCTGGTCACCGTGCTGAATAACTTAAGCAGTATGCGCGTGAACGAGCAGCTGGATATCAGCTCAACGCACTACCTGGATATCAACCATGCGGATATTGTGGCGCGTATCGATTTAACCGAATGGGAAACCAACCCGGAATCAACGCGCTATCTGACCTTCCTTAAAGGCCGCGTGGGCCGCAAAGTGGCGGATTTCTTTATGGACTTCCTCGGCGCCAGCGAAGGGCTGAATGCCAAAGCGCAGAACAAAGGTCTCCTCCAGGCGGTGGATGACTTTACGGCTGAGGCGCAGCTTGATAAATCTGAGCGTCAGACCGTGCGTCAGCAGGTTTACAGCTACTGCAACGAGCAGCTACAGGCTGGAGAAGAGATTGAGCTGGAGTCGCTGTCCAAAGAGCTGGCAGGCGTCAGCGAAGTCAGCTTCCAGGAATTTACTGCGGAAAAAGGCTATGAGCTGGAAGAGAGCTTCCCGGCGGATCGCAGTACGCTGCGTCAGCTGACGAAATTTGCCGGTAGCGGCGGTGGGTTAACCATTAACTTTGATGCCATGCTGCTCGGGGAACGTATCTTCTGGGACCCGGCCACCGACACGCTGACCATTAAAGGCACACCGCCGAATCTGCGCGACCAGCTTCAGCGTCGCACTTCAGGCGGTAAGTAACAGCCATAAAAAAACCCCGCAAACGCGGGGTTTTTCTCGACAGGTTTGCGATTACGCGCGAACGAAGTCGATGTGAGTCAGTTTTGGCTTGAACGCGTGACGCTGAACAGCCTGAACTTTCACTTTTTCTTCTTTACCGTCAACAACGATGGTCAGAACTTCGCTGTAGAATTCAGCTTTGTTCTGCATGTTCCATACTTTGTCGTGATCCAGTTCAATAGCAACTGGAGCAGCTTCGCCACCGTAAACGATAGCCGGGAACTTGTTTGCGGTACGCAGGCGGCGGCTCGCACCCTTACCCTGCACGTTACGTACTTCTGCTTCGATAGTGAACATTGATTTCTCTCTGTATTTAAAACCCTACTACAGGCGACCCAGCAGCAGGTGAGTGTTCTGCCTCACGGATGTGAAGCGGGCGGCATTTTATACTCAAATGGCTCGCGCATCAACGAAAAGTCCCGTTAACCGCGCAATTCGTTTGCCCGGCGAAAGCGTCCTTCATAGTCAAAGACCTTCTCACGCACCTGCCAGAACTGCCCTTTTTTACGGGCGACAACAAAATCAGGATGGCGCAGTAACGCCTGCTGGCGCACGATATCGGCCACGGTTATCCAGCGCAGCGGCACGCCAGGCGTGCGGGTATGCGGGCGGATAAAGAGCTGCTCAAACGCGGTGCGCTGGGCGGGCGTCTGGACCCGGAACCGCTCGCTGACGTCTGCGCCATCCTCGTCGTAGTAGGTAATTTTTAGCCACTCGCCTTTTTCATCCGCGCCGGGCTGTAAGGCCATGCCGGAACAGCGCAGCACCAGCGCATCTTTCAGCTTCAGCGCCGCTTTCAGCATGTCGTCCGGGTCGACCAGGACCGTGTCGCACTCTCGACAGCGGCGGGCGGCAATGTCGTTTTCGGCATTGCACTGCGGGCAGTTTTTGAAGCGGAAGCGGAAGTCACACTGTTCGCGATGGCCTTCATCGTCTTCAAACCAGCCCTGACAGCGGCGGCCAAAATGTTCGATCAGCGTGCCGTCGGCGGTGGTTTTCCCCCAGAAGGTGTTGGCAAACCCGCAGGCAGGGCAAAAAACCTGAACGGGCACGTTGTCGCTCTTGCCTTTTGGCGTGCCGACTTCCGGCGAATAGAGATCGTGCGGGTTACCGGCGTAATCAAGGATCAGACAGTCGGTTTTGCCCGGCGCCAGACGCAGCCCGCGGCCAACAATCTGCTGATACAGGCTGACGGATTCCGTCGGGCGAAGAATCGCAATCAGGTCGACGTGCGGGGCGTCAAAGCCGGTGGTTAGTACGGAGACATTCACCAGATAGCGGAACCGCTGAGCTTTGAAGTCCTCAATCAGGCTGTCGCGCTCCGGGCCGGGGGTTTCACCGGTAATTAACGCCGCGTCGTCGGCGGGCAGCAGCCCCGTAATTTCGCGCGCGTGTTCGACAGTGGCAGCAAAAATCATCACCCCTTTGCGCGTTTGTGCGAACTCTTCAATCTGGCTGATGATATGCGGCGTGATCCGCTTCTGTTTTTTCAGCTCATGGTTAAGATCTGCCTCGCTGAACAGCCCGTTGCTCTGCGCCTGTAAGCGGCTGAAATCGTACTGCACGACGGGCATATCCAGCCGCTCCGGCGGCGTCAGGTAGCCGTGCTTGATCATGTAGCGCAGCGGAAGCTCATAGATACAGTCGCGGAACAGGGCCTTTTCATCGCCACGCGCCATGCCGTGATAATGAAACTGATAAATCCAGCCCTTGCCCAGACGAAACGGCGTGGCGGTGAGGCCAAGCAGACGGAGGTGAGGATTCACCTTTTTCAGATGAGTGAGGATTTGCTGATACTGGCTGTCGTCGTCATCGCTGATGCGGTGACACTCATCGACAATCAGCAGGGAAAACTCGCTGCGAAACAGTTCCAGGTTGCGCGCAACGGATTGTACGCTGCCAAACACCACTTTTCCGTGGCTCTCTTTGCGCTTCAGTCCGGCGGCAAAAATGTCGGCCTCCAGGCCGAGCGCGCAATATTTGGCGTGGTTTTGCGCCACCAGCTCTTTGACGTGCGCCAGCACCAGCACGCGTCCGCGGGCCAGGCGCGCCAGTTCGGCAATCACCAGGCTTTTACCGGCTCCGGTCGGGAGAACGATGGCGGCGGGCTCCCGATGCTTGCGAAACCAGGCGAGGGTGGCATCAACGGCTTCCTGCTGATAGGGGCGTAATGTGAACGTCATGGCTTCTCTATTCAGTTAACTCGCATATAGTATGCCACGAAACTTTTTCCCTTGAGTGGCGCAACCAGACCATTATACTGAACTGTTTCTGACTGCTTCTTTTTCGGACGCGTAGTCCGACTTCCAGCACCATTAAGGCTAAAAAGATTTCATGCGACTTGATAAGTTTATCGCTCAGCAACTCGGCGTAAGCCGCGCTATTGCCGGGCGTGAAATTCGCGCCAGCCGCGTAACCGTGGACGGCGACATTGTGAAAGACAGCGCTTTTAAACTCCAGCCTGAGCACCAGGTGGAGTATGACGGCAACCCGCTGACCCAGCAGAATGGCCCGCGCTACTTCATGCTCAACAAACCGGAAGGTTACGTCTGTTCAACGGACGATCCGGATCACCCGACGGTGCTCTATTTCCTCGACGAACCTGTGGCGCACAAGCTGCATGCGGCAGGGCGACTGGATATCGATACTACCGGCCTGGTGCTGATGACCGATGACGGCCAGTGGTCGCACCGCATCACCTCCCCGCGCCATCACTGTGAGAAAACCTATCGGGTGATGCTTGAGTCTCCGGTCTCGGATGACACGGCAGAGCAATTCGCGAAAGGCGTTCAGCTGCATAATGAAAAGGATCTGACCAAACCGGCGGTGCTGGAAATCCTCACCCCCACGGACGTCCGTCTGACCATCAGTGAAGGCCGCTACCATCAGGTAAAGCGGATGTTTGCCGCCGTGGGCAACCACGTTGTGGGGCTGCATCGTGAACGTATCGGCGCGATTGAACTCGATCCAGACCTGGCCCCAGGGGAATATCGCCCGCTGACGGAAGAAGAGATTGCCAGCGTCGGGCTGCCTTCACGCTAAATTCAGGAGAACCCTGTGACCACCAGGCCACACTCGTCGTTTAAAATTGTATTTATCCTTGGCCTGCTGGCCATGCTGATGCCGCTGTCTATCGATATGTATCTGCCCGCGCTGCCGGTGATTTCCGCGCAGTTTGGCGTACCGGCAGGCAGCGCGCAGATGACGCTCAGCACCTACATTCTTGGTTTTGCCCTCGGTCAGCTCTTTTATGGCCCAATGGCCGACAGCCTGGGGCGTAAACCGGTTATCCTGGGCGGGACATTGATATTTGCCGCGGCGGCGGTGGCCTGCGCGCTGGCGCAGAGTATCGATCAGCTGATTGTGATGCGCTTCTTCCATGGCCTGGCGGCGGCTGCGGCAAGCGTGGTGATTAACGCGCTGATGCGCGACGTCTACCCGAAGGAAGAGTTCTCACGCATGATGTCGTTCGTCATGCTGGTCACGACAATTGCGCCGCTGGTCGCCCCCATGGTGGGCGGGGCGGTCCTGGTGTGGTTCAGCTGGCATGCGATTTTCTGGATCCTGGCGATTGCCGCGCTGCTGGCCTCGGTGATGATCTTCGTCTTTATCGATGAAACGCTGCCGGTCGAGCGACGTCAGAAGTTCCACGTTCGCACCACGCTTGGCAACTTTGCCTCGCTGTTTCGCCATAAGCGTGTGCTGAGCTATATGCTGGCCAGCGGCTTCAGCTTTGCCGGAATGTTCTCGTTCCTGAGCGCGGGGCCGTTTGTGTACATCGAACTGAACCATGTGTCACCCCAGCATTTTGGTTACTACTTCGCGCTGAATATTGTGTTCCTGTTTGTGATGACCATTATCAACAGCCGCTTTGTCCGGCGGGTTGGGGCGCTGAATATGTTCCGCGCCGGGCTGTGGATCCAGTTCGTGATGGCTATCTGGCTGGTATTGAGCGCGTTGCTGGGCGTCGGTTTCTGGGCGCTGGTGGTGGGTGTGGCGGCGTTTGTCGGCTGCGTGTCGATGGTTTCATCCAACGCGATGGCGGTGATCCTCGACGAATTTCCGCATATGGCGGGCACCGCCTCGTCGCTGGCAGGAACGTTCCGTTTCGGAATTGGCGCGATAGTCGGGGCGCTGCTCTCGACGGCGACGTTTAATACCGCCTGGCCGATGCTGTGGGCGATTGCCCTCTGCGCGACCTGCTCCATTCTATTCTATCTTTACGCCAGCCGGCCGCGAAAGACGGCGCATAAATGACCACTTAAGGCCCGTGACGGGCCTTTTTGTTGACCCATATCAACCAACCCTCCGTTCGTTTACCCTGTGTTTGTTTCTTTTATGTAAAATCTATTTATGTAAAAAGTCACATCATTGTATTTAAAAAGGTTGAGTTAGATCGCAGAAACGGGTACATATAGCGCCGACGCGAGCCTGCAACGCCTATAAAATCCGCTAAACAGTGCAGGTTGGCGATGATGTGTTACTATAAATGTAAATAAATTGTGAAGTAAATTTGCTTCCGGGGATCTGAACGTGAATACATTACAACTCTCCATTGTCCATCGCTTGCCCCAGAGCTATCGCTGGTCGACGGGTTTTGCAGGTTCGAAAGTTGAACCGATTCCGCAAAGCGTTACCGGGGAGGATAATTGTCTGGTGGCGCTTAAGCTGCTCAGCCCGAGCGATGAAAATGCGTGGCCGGTCATGGAACGTCTCAGCCAGGCGCTGACGGACATCGAAGTGGACAGCTCCGTGCTGGAATGCGAAGGTGAGCCGTGCCTGTTTGTTAACAGCCAGGATGAGTTTGCCGCCACCTGTCGGCTGAAAAACTTCGGCGTGGCCATTGCCGAGCCGTTCTCTGGTCAATATCCTTTCTGAGTGTTAGTCAGCGGACAATAGCTGGCGCGTGTAATCCTGCGTCGGCGCGGTGAATACGCGCTGGCACTCTCCCTGCTCAACGACTTCTCCCTGCCGCAATACCACCACCTGATGGCAAAGCGCACGCACCACCTGTAAATCGTGGCTGATAAAGATATAGGCCAGCCGATGCTTTTCCTGTAGCCCCTTCAGCAGCGCCAGAATTTGCGCCTGCACGGTGCGGTCCAGGGAAGAGGTTGGCTCGTCCAGCACGATCAGCTCCGGTTTGAGGATCAGCGCGCGGGCAATCGCTATACGCTGACGCTGTCCGCCAGAAAACTCAGCCGGATACCGGTGCCGGGTCTCGGGATCTAAACCCACTTCCGCCATCACCCGCATCACGTCGATTTCACGCTGTTGCGCCGTCATTGTCGGCTGGTGGACGCGCAGGCCCTCTTCAATAATCTGTAATACGCTCAGGCGCGGGTTAAGCGAAGAGTTTGGATCCTGAAATACCACCTGCATCCGCGGACGCACGGGAAGCATCATCCGGCGATTCAGGTTTTGCAGCGGCATGCCGTCAAAAACAATGCTTCCCTGAGAGGCGATCAGGCGCAGCAGCGCCAGGCCGGTGGTGCTTTTGCCTGAACCGGACTCGCCCACAAGCCCAAGCGATTCGCCCGGACGCAGAGCGAAGCTCATGTCTTTCAGAACATGATTGTGATCGACCACGCGACGCAAAATGCCTTTGCGGATCGGGAATGACACCGACAGCCCCTCAACCCTCAGCAACGGCGCGCTGTCAGCGTTAAGCGGAACCGGGTCGCCAGCGGGTTCGCTATCGAGCAGGCGCTGTGTATACGGGTGCTGAGGCGCGCTCAGCAGGGCGGATGCCCGGTTCTGTTCCACGCAGCGGCCGTTTTGCATCACGGCCACCGCGTCAGCGAGCTTTTTCACGATGCTCAGGTTGTGCGTAATAAACAGCAGGCTCATGTTCAGCTCGTCGCGCAGTTCGCGCAGCAGTTGCAGAATTTGTGCCTGTACCGTGACGTCCAGCGCGGTAGTAGGTTCATCGGCAATCAGCAGTTCGGGGCGCGTGAGCAGGGCCATTGCAATCATCACGCGCTGGCGCTCGCCGCCGGAAAGCTGGTGCGGGAAATCGTTCAGCCGTTTCGCCGCATTACGGATACCGGTGCGTTCAAGGCAGTCCAGAATTTCACCCCGCGCTGCCTCTTTACGCATTCCCCGATGAAGTGACAGCACTTCATAGAGCTGTTTTTCCAGGGTATGCAGTGGGTTGAGCGACACCATCGGCTCCTGAAAAATCATGGCGATGTTGTTGCCACGAATGCCGCGCAGGGTTTGCTCGTCAGCGTTCAGCAGCGATTGTCCATGGAACAAAATATCCCCCTGCGGATAGCTGACCGGCGGGGAAGGGAGCAGGCGCAGCACCGACAGCGCCGAAACGCTCTTACCGGAGCCGGATTCCCCGACCAGCGCCAGCGTCTCTCCGCGCTGGATCTGCAACGATAAATCCGTCACCACCGTGCGTGATTCGCCCTGTTTTGAAAACGCAATCGACAGGTTCTCTATGCTCAGAAGAGGCCGGGTCATGTCATACCGCCTTGTTGGGATCGAAGGCATCGCGCACGGCTTCGCCAATAAAAATCAGCAGGGAAAGGAGCACCGCCACGGAGAGGAATGCGGCGATGCCCAGCCAGGGGGCCTGGAGATTGTTTTTGCCCTGCAACAGCAGTTCGCCAAGGGACGGTGAGCCCAGCGGCAAACCGAAACCAAGAAAATCAAGCGACGTCAGGGTGGTAATGGAGCTGCACAAAATAAACGGCAGGAAGGTGAGGGTCGCCACCACCGCATTGGGAAGCATGTGACGGAAGATGATTGCGCCATCGCTCACGCCTAACGCCTGCGCAGCGCGAATATAGTCGTAATTCCGCGTACGCAGAAACTCCGCGCGCACCACGCCGACCAGCGCCATCCAGCCGAACAGGACGGTGATCCCGAGCAGCCACCAGAAGCCAGGCTGTACCACGCTGGACAGCAGGATAATCAGAAACAGCGTCGGCATACCGGACCAGACTTCAATCACGCGCTGTCCCCATAAATCTATTTTACCCCCGTAATAGCCCTGCACGGCGCCCGCCACAACGCCCATTACGCTGCTAAAGAGCGTCAGCAGCAGCCCAAACAGGAGCGAGATGCGGGTGCCATAGAGGATGCGCGCCAGCACATCGCCGCCGTTGGCGTCCGTTCCCAGCCAGTTTTGCGCGGAAGGCGGCGAAGGGAAGGGGGTGGACGTGGCGAAGTTAATACTGTTCGCGCCAAAACGAATCGGCGCCCAGATAGCCCAGCCGTGCTGCGCTATCTGTTCACGTAACCAGGGATCCTGGTACTCGGCTGGCGTCGCAAACGGGCCGCCAAAATCGCTTTCGCTGTAGGTGGCCAGCACCGGTACATACCAGCGGTCTTTGAAATGCACCAGCAGGGGCTTATCGTTGGCAATCAGTTCCGAACACATACTAAAGGCGAACAGGACGGCGAAGATCCACAGCGACCAGTAGCCGCGACGGTTGTGGCGAAAGCGCGCCCAGCGGGCCTGATTGACGGGGCTTAAACGCGACATCAGCGGCCCTCAAAATCGATACGGGGATCGACCAGCGTATAGCTGATATCGCTGATGATGTTCAGCAGCAGGCCGATCAGGGTGAAAATGTAGAGTGTGCCAAACATCACCGGATAATCACGGGAGACGGTGGCCTCATAGCCCAGCAGCCCTAATCCGTTGAGCGAGAACATCACCTCTATCAGCAGAGAGCCGGTAAAAAACATACTGATGAACGTGGCGGGGAAACCGGCAATCACCAGCAGCATGGCGTTACGAAAAACGTGCTTCCACATGATCTGCTTTTCACCGACGCCTTTGGCGCGCGCGGTGACGACGTACTGTTTGCGGATCTCATCAAGAAAGGCGTTTTTGGTCAGCATCGTAAGCGCCGCAAATCCGCCGATGACCGTTGCCAGCACCGGAAGCGTGATGTGCCAGAAGTAATCGGTGATTTTCTGATACCACGGCAGGGTGCTGAAATCCGCAGAGACCAGCCCGCGCAGCGGGAAGAGGTCGAAATAACTGCCGCCGGCGAAAAAGACAATCAGCAGCACGGCAAACAGAAACGCCGGGATAGCGTAGCCGATGATAATGAATGTGCTGCTCCAGATATCGAAACGGCTACCGTTATAGACCGCTTTTCGGATCCCCAGCGGAATGGAGACCAGATAAATAATCAGCGTCCCCCACAGTCCGAGCGTGATGGAAACCGGCAGGCTTTGTTTGATCAGGGTTAACACCGAGGCGCTGCGAAACAGGCTGTCGCCAAAATCGAAACGGACATAATCCCAGAGCATCCTGAAATAACGCTCGTGCAGCGGCTTGTCAAAACCATAGCGATGGGTAATCTCGGCGATCACCTCCGGATCCAGTCCGCGACCGCCCCGGTAGTGGCTTTCGCTGATGTTGCCCACGCCCGTCCGGGCATGGCTGGCCCCCATTCCTTCACCGCCGCCGCCCGGCATGCCGCCAGCGTGACCAAATTCTATTGCCGCAATTGCCTGGTCCACCGGACCGCCGGGGGCAATCTGGACGATAAAAAAGTTAATGGTAATGATGGCCCACAGCGTCGGGATCACTAACAGCAGCCGGCGGATAAGATAAGCGCCCATCGTCACTCCTTAACGCCGCTCTGCGGGCAGTTTTGCGGCTTTATTCACGTCATACCACCAGGTGTCAAAGCCGAGGGTGTAGACCGGGCGAACGGCAGGCAGGGAGAATTTATCCCAGCGGGCCACGCGATCTTCGCCCATATACCACATCGGCAGCATGTAATAGTTCCAGGTTAAGACCCGATCGAGCGCGCGGCCAAGCGGCAGAAGCTTGTTCTTATCGCCCTGAGCGGCGACAATTTTTGCAATCAGCGCATCAATCACCGGGCTCTTTACGCCCGGGGCGTTGTAGGAGGAGTCGATATAACCCGATGCCCAGGAGATTTGCAGATCTGAACTTGGCCACGGCTGCGCGGCCCACAGGGTCTGCATCATGTCGTAATCGCGACTGCGCTTGCGGTTGGTTAACTGGGCCATATCGACCTGGCGGATATTCATGGTGACGCCAAGCCGGGCAAGGTTCTTCTTAAATGGCAGCACCCACTGATCGTTTGCGCCGGAGGCAATCAGCAGTTCGAAGCTGAGCGGTTTACCGGTTTGCACATTAACCCGTTGCCGATTTTTCAGCACCCAGCCAGCATCATCCAGCAGGTTGCTGGCTTTCAGCAGGTTGTCCCGGTCGAACCCGTTTCCGTCGGATTTGGGCGGTTCAAATACGCGGGTGAACACCTCCGGCGGGAGCTCCGCTTTCATTGGCGCCAGCAAAACCAGCTCGTCCGCGTGGGGATAATCACGGGCGGCATATTCAGTATTCTGGAAATAGCTGTTCGCCCGGCTGTAGGCTCCGTAAAACAGCGCTTTGTTCATCCATTCGAAATCAAACGCCAGGGTAATGGCTTCACGCACCCGACGATCGGAAAAAACCGGGCGCTGAATATTAAACGCCAGCCAGCGCGTGTCCTGCGCGGATTCGTTTTTGTGTTCGTCTTTAACGATATAGCCTTTCGCGAAATTTTTTCCGATATAGCGGGTCGCCCAATTTTTGGCGCTGTTCTCGACACGTAAATCAAACGCGCCCGCCTTAAATGCCTCGAAGGCCACGTTATCATCCAGGTAGTAGTCGTAGCGGATTGTATCGAAGTTCCAGCGGCCCCGGTTTACCGGCAGCGTGGCTGCCCAGTAATCTTTCACCCGGGAATAGATCACGTACTGGCCCATTCGCCAGTCGGTAATGCGATACGGCCCTCCGGCCAGCGGCGGGGTAGAGAGGGGATCGCTCAGCTTATGATTTTTCCAGAAGGATTCGGGCATGACGGGCAGGGAGAACAGGCTCAGCATATTCTCTTTGTTCGGCTCAGGGAGTTCGATTCGCACGGTCAGCGGGGCGATGGCTTTCACCGTGGTGCCCTTGTACACCAGACGAAACTGCGGCACGCCTTCGGTCATAAATTTATGAAAGGTGAATGCCACGTCACGGGCGCTAACCGGCGTACCGTCGTGAAAACGCGCCCGCGGATTAATCGCGATTTCTGCCCAGCTGAAATCATCGGCGTATCGCACGTTCTCGGCGACCAGGGGATAATAGCTGCCGGGCTCGTCGTCGGAGGTGACGAACAGCGTGTCATAGAGGGATTCGGTACGCGCTGCCGCCACGCCGCGCAGGGCAAAGCGGTTAAAGTTGTCAAACGTTCCCGTGGCGGAAAGCGTCACGTTTCCGCCTTTCGGGGCGGCGGGGTTAACGTAATCGTAGTGGTTAAAGTTAACCGCGTACTTCGGCTCGCCAATGACGGCAAAGGCCGTGCTATCTTTGATGGTCTGCGCCTGGCTCGACAGGCTCACCAGCGCCAATAGCGTCAACACAACGCGCATAATCATAGTGCGGCGGATCCCTTTGTTCACAGGCAGGCTCGGTTGAACAGAATAATAAGGGACAGCGCCGTGATTGTGAAATTATTCCCCGAGCGTGATGTCGGGTTGCCACGTCCTGAACTGCTCCAGCGGCATTGGGCGGCCGATCCAGTAGCCCTGAAGATAGTTCACGCCATGCTCGCGCAGCCACGCCGCCTGCTCCGGCGTTTCAACACCCTCGGCAACGGTTAACATATTCAGGCGTTCTGCCAGCGTCAGCACCGCGTCAAGCACTGGCGAGGTGACGGTTTCAGTCCCGATGGCATTCACGAAGCCACGGTCAATTTTCAGGTAATCCATCGTGAAGCGTTCCAGATAGATCAGCGCGCTGTGGCCGGTGCCAAAATCATCGATGGCAATTTCAAAACCTTCTTCGTGCAGCCATTCGAACAGCTGATTAGCCTCGCGGTGGTTGATCATATCGCGCTCGGTTATTTCCAGCACAATCTGGAAGTGATCGGGTGGAAGGGCGGCGGCAAACGCGCGCATATCCTCTTTAAAGCTTTCCGCATGCAGATGCCCGGGCGCGATGTTGATCCCAAACTTGGCCCCAGGCGGGAGCACCGTTTGCAGGACAGGGGCATCGCGGATAATCAGGTCAAAAAGATGCAGCGTCAGCGGGACAATCAGCTTCTGCGCTTCAGCGAAATTAATAAAGGCATCCGGTGGAATTTCTCCCATCACCGGATGCTTCCAGCGCATCAGGACTTCCAGCCCGGTCATTTTGAGCGACTGCGCATCCACGACGGGTTGATAGACCACGTAAAACTGGTCGCGTTTGATGGCCGTTAGGATCTCTTTCCCCGGATTAAGACGGATAGTAAGAATATAGAAATTCAACAGGCCCGCCGCGATACCGCAGACCAGGCCGAAAAACAGGGCGTACAGCACATCATCGGTCGTCCAGGCTTCCGCATAAACATGGATGGTCAGAGGCACATTTTTCAGCGTGGCGGTACGGACCGGGATATCAGGCAAATCACGTGCAGGGACCAGCGTTCCGGAATGGGTTGATAACGCATAATCGCCAATAATGATGGAAATACCGGCAAACTCATCCTGTCTTGAGGTGTAGAGGAGATAAGGAGTCAGGTTAAGATTAACGGAGGTAAATACACCGCCGTCCTTCACCAGTGGGTTGCGATACCAGATGGCAATCGCGGGCTTGTCCGGCATCATGGGGGTGCCCGGCAGGAGCGCCATATCAACCTGTTTATTGATGTGCAGTTCAGGAATAAGCGCTTCCAGAGGGACATTCATCGGGCCGGTGGCGGAAGAGCAGTAGGCGTTTTTATCCCTGACCAGCAAAAAGGCGCGCACATTGATGCTAAAGGCCGCCCGGGAGGTCAGGGCGGCACTCACTTCCTCGCAGCTGTTTAGCGTGAGTGGCTGGAGCGTATCAATCGACATTTTGAGCTCATCAAAATAGCTCTCCATGTAGACGCTTAAATCGGTAATAAGGGTATCGAATCTGACGTCTCGCTTGTGATAACTCCAGTAAAACTGTAATGCTCCCAGGAGCAGGGCAGTGAATAACCCCGTAAGGAAACTGAGAAACAGAATCTTGCGGTTGCTGGAGAAGTAGCGGGTAAACATAGATGTCGTGATTCCTGAAATGCCGCTGGATAGTTATCAGTGTAACGGGCAAAAAAAAACACTGCCGGAGCAGTGCTTTTTTTATCGTATCGCCAGCCAAGGGATAACCAACGATACGACAGCAATATTAACTACGGCTCAGAACGCGGCGAGCTTCGTTGTAGCGCTTCTTCCAGTAAGGTTCGTTCATGCTGGAAATCGTCACACCACTGCTGGTGGAAGCATGGACAAACTGATCGTTACCGATATAGATGCCAACGTGTCGACCGGTTGAACCCGCTCTGAACAGGACTAAATCGCCCGTGCGCAGTTTAGTGCGCGAAATGGATTTGCCCATTTCCTGCTGTTCATAAGTAGAACGCGGAAGGTCTAACCCAAACTGTTCACGGAACGTACGCTGTACGAATGCGGAACAATCGATGCCTTTCTTGGTGCTGCCGCCCAGACGGTAACGCACGCCTTTCCAGTCAGCATACTGATCCATAATACGCGACTTAACGTCGAGATTACGTACCATATTTTCAAATTCATCCTGAGAGGCTTGCAGTGAAGAGGAATCTTCCATTCCCACAACACGCGTCTCAGGATGCATATTCTTCGCGGTATTCGTCGTACTACATGCCGAAAGCAGAACCGCCACTGCAATCGCCGGGATCCCCCGCAAGATATATCTCAAGATTGGTTGAGATTTGACCATTTTGTTTGTTTTCCCTTGAAGTCCTTAACGAAAATATCGTTATAAAAATGCCAACCGTGACGAGACTAATAATCTGTTCACAATGAGACAATTCTTTATGGTGAAAACTGTGGCTCAACGCACAAAATTATTCACCATGATAATAATTATCTCAGTGGGGCAAAACGAGTTCGAGGTTAACCGATTGCACGGGGTATTGCGAGCAAAAAAGTCCGTTTTTTTATAAGAAAATGTGATACACAAAGTTACAGCGCGGAATTGCTCAAAATGCCGCCATTCATATCGGTAATCCCTGCAATTGCTTCATTTTTATCACGAATTGTATGACGGGATGATGACAGCGTTGAATGACGCCGAAAAGAAGTGACGCAGGGATCGAAAACGATCCCTGATGAATGGTGTTAATTTTCGTTATTTATTTGTTTCCAGCTTGTTTAAATTTGCCAGGAAGATAGCGATCAAAAATGCCTATTATGCGATCGCTCAGTGGGGTCATCAGCACCCACGGTAAACCAATTAACACCGCCGTGAGGGAGCCTACGGCGATATCTGTCAGCCAGTGAGCGCCAATCATCACCCGCGGGAATGCAAATACCACCACAATAACCAGGGCGATGGTGAAGGCTTTTTTACCAAAATAGCGCAGCATGAAGCCTGCAAAAATCAGCAGCATCATACCGTGGTCGCCCGGGAAACTGTCCTTCGAGGCATCTTTGGTTGGAATATGAAGCAGCTCGCTGACGCGGTTAATATTCGGGAAAAAGAGCGAAGGACTGGCGCGTTTAACCGGCATCAGATGCTGCGCCAGCTGGTTGATAATCACGGCCGTCAGCAGCATCACCAGGCCGATAATCAGAATACGGCGACGACCCGTTTTGTCTTCCTTCAGCCAGAAGGAGAGCATCAGACAGCCCATTGCCAGCAGCGAACAGCCGTCAAACGCGCGGTTGTTGGTGATCGCCACCAGCCACAGGAAGGCTTCACTCTTCGCCAGCGCCTGGTTAAAGAAGTGGAACAGCCCGGAATCCAGCGGGAACCAGAAACCGTGATCCGCCGGGATATACCAGGAGAAAAAGATCGCCAGGCCGGCAGCGTTGAGCAATAAAATAGCAGGAAGTCGAGTCGTCATAGTCTTCAGCAATGTGTGAAATCAGGGGCAACGTTAGCCGCCCAAACTTAAACGAAGCTTCAACAGGCTTGACTGGAGGGCATTCCAGTCGGTATTAACCGCACTAATTAACTCTATCCGGCTGTCGGGTGGCGCGACGTTCTGGGTTTCAATAAAGAAATCCTCGCCCTGACGGTTAATGCGCACCAGACCATCCGGAGTGCGCATGATCCCTTTTACCCGCTCAACCGGCGCGAGTCTCGCCCATTCCAGTATACCAATGGTGTCGAAAACCGTATCGGCATCGAAGATCCACCCGCAGGCCTGGTGCCCCTGGCCGCTATTCAGGTTGCGACGCCAGCGCTGATGCTCCGGCAGGCTCAGTGCAGCCAGGCCTTGCTTCGCGCCGTGGCTATGCGAATGCTCAGCGCTGGCAGGCAGTTGCGTCTGGTTGAGGCGGGGAAGGTCGAGCAAGGCGCCATCAATTTTGCCCTGGGTCGTCTGCACATACTGACGTCCACCGCCAGCCTGCTGCCACCAGGACTGGAACGCGGCCTGACTCTCAGCCGTCGCGCGATCGGATTTATTCGCCACGATAATATCTGCCGAGGCGAGCTGGTCGCGGAAATTGTCATTATTGATCGCTTTTTCATCCAGCAGCTGGCGGGGGTCGAGCAGGCAAAGCGTCGCACGCAGCTCAAGCCACGGCTCGTATACCGGGGCGGTCAGTAAATCAAGGATTTGCTTAGGATGCCCCAGCCCGGTGGGCTCAATCAGCAGACGGTCCGGCTTGCCCTGACGCAGCAGCGTATTCAGCCCGACCTGCATCGGCAGACCATTCACGCAGCACATACACCCGCCCGGGATCTCTTTCACCATCGCGCCGCTGTCGGCGAGCAACGCGCCGTCGATCCCCACTTCGCCAAATTCGTTGACCAGCACGGCCCACTTTTCTGCCGGGTCTTTATTGGCCAGCAAATGCAGAATGGACGTAGTTTTACCGCTGCCGAGAAAACCGGTGATCAGGTTGGTTTTGGTCACGTGCGCTCCGATAAATAATTGTGATGTAGTAACAACTATCTATCATCCTGACGAAAAAATCGGGCATTGAGAAGAGGGAGGGCGAACGGAGCACAAAACCGTTCGCCTTAAACGCAATAATCGCTAAATTTTTAACGTTTCGATAACGGCCTGGCGCGCGCCGAGCCGGACGAGGCGCTGGTACGCGCTGGTGATTGCCTCGACAAAGACAGGGTTTTGCGGCAGGTCGTCGCCAAAGATTTCATTTAGCGTCAGCAGGGCGCTAACGCGTTCTGCGTCGCTGCTGGTAGCGACAATGGCCTGAAACTTGTCGCTCAGCGGATCGCGTACGTCAATGGCGTTGCCCTGTTCGTCCGTACCGCTGACGTAGCGCATCCAGCCCGCCACCCCCAGCGCCAGTAATGGCCAGGCGGTGTTACGCTCAAGATGCACGCGGATCCCATCCAGCATGCGCTGAGGCAGCTTCTGGCTGCCGTCCATGGCGATTTGCCATGTACGATGCTGTAGGGCCGGGTTGGCGAAGCGGTCAAGCAGGCTGTCAGCATAGGCTGTCAGATCAACGTTGGTGATGCGCAGCGTAGGGGCCTGCTCATTCAGCATCAGCCTGCGGGCCGCCTCGCGGAAACTGTCGTCCTGCATACATTCATTTATGTGCGCGTAGCCGGCAAGGTAGCCCAGATACGCGAGGAAGGAGTGACTGCCGTTCAGCATCCGCAGCTTCATCTGCTCCCAGGGCAGGACATCCTCAACCATCTGTACGCCTGCCACCTCCCACTCCGGACGCCCGGCGACAAAGTTATCTTCCACTACCCACTGAATGAACGGTTCACAGCTGATGGCGCAGGGATCTTCAACGCCAAGTTCCTGGGTGATTTCCGCGAGTGAGACGTCGGTGGCGGCGGGCACGATTCGGTCGACCATGGTACCAGGGAAGCTCACGTGCGCCTCGATCCATGCGGCCAGCTCTGCGGAACGCTTTCCGGCCATGCCGAGAACGGCATTTTTCACCACGTGGCCGTTGTCGGGAATATTGTCGCAGGAGAGCACGGTAAACGCCGGCAGGCCCCGCTCGCGGCGGCGATGAAGCGCTTCAACCAGAATACCCGGCGCGGAATGCGGCTCAGACGGGTGCTCGAGATCGTGCAGGATGCGGCTGTTCCGCATATCCAGTTTTCCCGTCGCCGGATCGATACAGTAGCCTTTTTCGGTAATGGTGAGGGAGACAATTGCCACCTGCGGTTCGCAGAATTTCTCAATAATGGCTGCCAGCGAGTCGAGTTTGGCGTTCAGGCACTCTTTTACCGCACCGATAATAATGGGCTGATTGCCTTCGGCACCTTTCTCCAGCACGGTAAACAGATGATCCTGCGCCCGGAGCTGGCCCATAAGGACATCGCCGCTAAAGAGGCTAATCTCACAAATTCCCCAGTCGCCTCCTTTGGCATTCAGTACCCGGTTTGTTAACAACGCCTGATGCGCACGGTGGAACGCGCCAAAACCGAAATGGACGATGCGGGAGCGTAACTGCTCGCGATCGTAGCGGGGCTGCTGGACATGAGCAGGAAGCGCGGTGGAGGCAATAGTCTTCATGTAATACACACCTGATTAACCATTAATTAACAATGCTAGTGTAAAGTTATATGACAACAAATTAAATTGGTAAGCCGTAAATATCCCTGTTATGTGAGTTTGATCAATCAATGCCGCGTGCTGTATTGACCACTTCGATTAAACATGTATGGTAGTCGTCATTGAAGTAACACATATTGGTATAACAACTTGAGAGGGTGGGGCAATGGAACAAACCTGGCGTTGGTACGGGCCGAACGATCCGGTTTCTCTTGATGATGTGCGTCAGGCTGGCGCAACGGGTGTGGTCACGGCGCTGCATCATATTCCGAACGGTCAGGTGTGGCCGGTGGAGGAAATCCAAAAGCGTCAGGCTCAGCTGGCAGAGAAGGGATTAACCTGGTCTGTTGTGGAAAGTATTCCGGTTCACGAAGATATTAAAACCCACTCCGGTGAGTGTGATACCTGGATTGCGAATTATCAGCAGAGCATTCGTAACCTGGCAGCCTGTGGTATTGATACCGTCTGCTACAACTTTATGCCGATCCTGGACTGGACGCGTACCGACCTGGAATATGAAATGGCCGATGGTTCGAAGGCGCTGCGTTTCGATCAAATCGCTTTTGCGGCTTTCGAACTGCACATTCTGAAGCGTCCGGGGGCGGAAGCAGACTACACCGCAGAAGAGCAGCAGCAGGCGCTGGCGTGGTTCAATGCCGCCGGTGAAGCGGACATTGAGAAGCTGGTTCGCAATATCATCGCGGGCCTGCCCGGTGCGGAAGAGGGTTATACCCTCGATCAGTTCCGCGCGCGCCTGGCGGAATATGGCGATATCGATAAAAACCAGCTGCGTGAAAACATGGCGCACTTCCTGCGCGCTATTGTGCCGGTGGCAGAAGAAGTCGGCGTGCGGCTGGCGGTTCATCCTGACGATCCACCGCGCCCTATCCTCGGCCTGCCGCGTATCGTGTCTACGATTGAAGATATGCAGTGGCTGAAAGAGACGGTGGACAGCATCTACAACGGCTTTACCATGTGTACGGGCTCGTATGGCGTGCGGGCGGATAACGATCTGGTGCGGATGATCGAAACCTTCGGCGATCGCATTCATTTCACCCACCTGCGTGCAACCTGCCGTGAAGAGAACCCGAAAACCTTCCACGAAGCAGCCCATCTTGGCGGCGACGTGAACATGGTTGCGGTGGTGGATGCCATTCTCTCTGAAGAGGTTCGTCGTAAGCAGGCGGGGGATGTGCGTCCTATTCCGTTCCGTCCGGATCACGGGCACCAGATGCTGGACGATCTGCGCAAGAAAACGAATCCAGGGTATTCGGCGATTGGCCGTCTGAAAGGGATGGCGGAAGTGCGCGGTATCGAGCTGGCGCTGAAAATGACGAAGTATCCTGAACTGCTGTAAAGGTTGTTGCCGGGTGGCGGCTGCGCCTTACCCGGCCTACAAAAACACAAAAACCGGCATCAGAGCCGGTTTTTTGTAGGCCCGGTAAGCGTAGCGCCACCGGGCGAAAAGCAGGATCAGTCAGCACGACCCATATAGCGTTTTTCTTCGATATGGATACGGATTTTCTCGCCCGCTGACAGGTACTCTGGCACCTGTACGACCAGACCGGTAGTCAGGGTAGCCGGTTTGTTACGCGCACTTGCAGACGCGCCTTTGATGCCCGGCGCCGTTTCAACAATTTCCAGATCAACGGTCTGCGGCAGCTCCAGCGCCAGCAGCACGCCATCCCAGGTCAGCACCTGCATGTCCGGCATTCCACCTTCTGGAATAAACAGCAGCTCTTCTTCGATCTGATCTTTAGTGAAGATATACGGGGTGTAATCTTCTTTATCCATGAACACGTATTCGTTGCCGTCGATGTAGGAGAAATCAACGTAGCGACGGGTGAGGGTCACGGTATCAACGATATCGTCGCCTTTAAAACGTTCTTCCACTTTCAGGCCGGTGCGGACATCGGAGAAACGCATTTTGTACAGCGTTGCTGCGCCACGGGCGCTGGGTGCCTGAATGTCGATATCTTTCACAATCAGCAGTTTGCCGTTGTAATTCAGTACCATACCTTTCTTAATTTCGTTCGCTCTTGGCATTGCAGTAATCCTGTTTACGGGAGGTAAAAAATATCGCGCCAAATTACTCGCGCGCGGCCTTTCAGGCAAGCGGAATTCGTGGGTTTTGCTATCAATACATAAAAGGTGTTACTGTGCGCGCAATGCCCGACTGCGCGGGCATCTGCCACCAACAGAGAGCATGTATGGATTGTCGTTCCGACTGTGGCGCGTGCTGTACCGCACCGTCCATCTCAAGCCCCATTCCAGGCATGCCGGAGGGCAAGCCTGCCAATACCCGCTGCGTTCAGCTCTCTGACACTAACCTGTGCATGATCTTTGGCTCGCCCCTGCGCCCGAAGGTGTGCTCCGGGCTCCAGCCAACCGCCGAAATGTGCGGCAGTACGCGCCAGCAGGCCATCACTTATCTGCTTGAGCTGGAAGCGCTCACCGCGCCTTAGACATCTTTGATTCGCGTCAGGCAGCTCAGCGTCAGGACGCACATCACCAGCGCAATCCAGAACACCGTATGATAGTTCCAGATTTCAGCCACAACGCCCGCCAGTGAGCCTGCAATAATCCAGCCCACGCGGGTGGTATTAGTATAAAGGGTGGTGGCAGAGCCTGCCTGACCCGGCATCAGATCCTGGAAGTAGAGCATGCCGATACCGGCCAGGATACCGATGTAAATGGCGTTCAGCAGCTGTAAAGCAAGAAGCAGGGCTGGCGTATGAACCGTCAGCATACCGACATAAAACAGCAGCCCGGCTACGGCGGCGACGCGCATCAAAAAGCGCTTGCCGAAGCGCTTCGCGTAATAGCCCGCAATCAGCATGGTGGGGATCTCAAGCCCCGCGGCGGTTCCCATCATGATCCCGGCCAGCTTCTCCGGCAGATGCAGCTCATCAATAATAAACAGCGGCATATTAATGATATAGAGGCTGTTGGTTCCCCACATTAGCGTACAGATAATGAATAACAGCAGCGCGTCGCGCCGGTTACGTCGCGGAGCTTCCAGCGTACCGGTCGCCACTTTCGGCTCTTTGCGCATGGAGGGCAGAAAGAACCAGACCATTGCGCCGCATACCACGAAGGCCACGGCTGCGCTGAGGTACATCACCGTAAAGCCAAAACCCATCGCCAGCGCGTAGGCGAGCGGGGGGCCAATCACCCAGGCCAGCGACACCTGCGCGCGCAGTATCGAGCTGAACATCACCGCTTCTCGCCCGGTGCGGTCGGCATGCTCGCGGGCAAGGGCGAACATCTGCGGGTTGGCGGTCGAGCCGAAACTGCTCAGGAAGACGCCCACGAACAGCAGAATGAAGTAGTTACGGTTCCAGGCAAACAGCAGGCAGGCAAACACCCCGAGCAGGCAGCAAAAAACGATCAGGCTTTTGCGATCGCCTTTGCGGTCTGAACGCCCGGCTAGAAACTGGCTGACGAAAATGCCGATGATGGCGCTCCCGGTGAAGAAGAAGCCAACCATCGCCGGGCGGGCGTGAACTTCGTTGGTCAGAAACAGGCTCAGCGTAGGCGTTTGTAACGCACCGGCAATACCGGTGAGAAAAGCAACGATCAAAAACGCCGTTGACGTCAAATCAAAAGGCTTTGGTGAGGCGGCAGCGGGGGTGTTATGCATGTTCAGTCTTTGCGAGTAACAGAGAGAGGCGGAGTTTACGCCGCCTGTCATTAAATAAACAGAGGGCAAAATCAAGATTGCCACAATAAATCAAAATAGCATTTCAGTTTATCGCCGTTTCGCTGAAGCGTGCTGAACCTGTTTGCTGAACATCAGCAAAAACCTCCCGACTGAAGAAGAAATGTGCTGCACTTCTAAATTCTGCAACAAGAAATGTAACTTTTCTTGCAACCTTTTGTAGAAAAGACAAGACTTCTTGAAACGTTTCAGCGCTATCTTGCATGTCCTGACGAAGCAGGTTAGCGGCTCGTTTCTCAGTTAAGCTGAAACGATTCAATTTCAGCAGGAGAGGAGAATCATGTTCCAGTTATCTGTTCAGGATATTCACCCGGGCGAACAGGCCGGGAATAAAGAAGAGGCTATTCGCCAGGTCGCCGCTGCGCTCGTGCAGGCTGGCAACGTGGCTGACGGCTACGTCAACGGCATGCTGGCGCGTGAACAGCAGACCTCCACCTTCCTCGGTAACGGTATTGCAATTCCGCACGGCACCACGGACACCCGCGATCAGGTGCTGAAAACCGGCGTGCAGGTCTTCCAGTTCCCGCAGGGCGTGCTGTGGGGCGAGGGGCAGGTGGCTTATGTGGCGATCGGCATCGCGGCCAGCGGTGACGAACACCTGGGCCTGCTGCGTCAGCTGACGCACGTGCTGAGTGATGATGCCGTCGCGGAACAGCTTAAATCCGCCACCACTGCTGAAGAGCTGCGTGCCCTGCTGATGGGCGAAAAACAGAGCGAAGCGCTGAAGCTGGATAATGAAACCCTGACGCTGGACGTCGTTGCGTCCGATTTGCTGACGCTCCAGGCGCTGAACGCGGCCCGCCTGAAAGAAGTGGGAGCGGCAGATACCACTTTTGTGACGTGCGCCATCAATGATAAGCCATTAAACCTGGGTCAGGGCATCTGGCTGAACGACAGTGCTGAAGGCAACTTGCGTAGCGCTATCGCGGTCAGCCGTGCTGCGGTTGCCTTTGAGACAGACGGCGAACGCGCCGCGATGTTGGTAACGGTCGCCATGGCGGACGATCAGCCGGTATCCGTGCTGAAGCGTCTGGGCGATCTGCTGCTGAACAATAAAGCTGAAAAACTGCTGAACGCAGACGCGGCGACGGTGCTGGCCCTGCTGACCAGCGACGATGCGCTGACGGATGACCTGCTGAGCGCAGAGTACGTGGTGCGTAACGAACACGGCCTGCATGCCCGTCCGGGCACCATGCTGGTGAATACCATTAAACAATTTGCAAGTGAGATCACCGTGACCAATCTGGACGGTTCGGGTAAACCAGCCAACGGGCGCAGTCTGATGAAAGTTGTCGCGCTGGGCGTGAAGAAAGGCCATCGTCTGCGCTTTACCGCGCAGGGTGCGGATGCTGAACAGGCGCTGAAAGCGATTGGCGACGCCATCGCGGCCGGTCTGGGGGAGGGCGCATAATGAGCAGACGTGTTGCGACCATTACGCTGAACCCGGCTTACGATCTGGTGGGCTTCTGCCCGGAAATTGAGCGTGGCGAAGTCAACCTGGTGCGGACGACCGGCCTGCATGCCGCAGGAAAAGGGATTAACGTGGCGAAGGTGCTGAAAGATCTCGGCATCGACGTCACCGTAGGCGGCTTCCTCGGTAAAGACAACCAGGATGGTTTTCAGCAGTTGTTCAGTGAACTGGGCATCGCTAACCGTTTTCAGGTTGTGCAGGGCCGTACCCGCATCAACGTTAAGCTGACCGAGAAAGACGGTGAAGTGACCGATCTGAACTTCTCCGGCTTCGAAGTGACCCCGGCTGACTGGGAGCGCTTTGTTGCCGATTCCCTGAGCTGGCTGGGCCAGTTTGACATGGTGTGCGTCAGCGGTAGTCTGCCGTCCGGCGTCAGCCCGGAAGCGTTCACCGACTGGATGACGCGCCTGCGCAGCCAATGCCCGTGCATTATTTTCGACAGCAGCCGCGACGCGCTGGTCGCCGGTCTGAAAGCCTCGCCATGGCTGGTTAAGCCTAACCGCCGCGAACTGGAGATCTGGGCGGGCCGTAAGCTGCCAGAATTAAAGGATGTGATTGACGCTGCCCATGCGCTGCGCGAGCAGGGTATCGCTCACGTGGTGATTTCGCTGGGTGCAGAAGGTGCCCTGTGGGTGAACGCCTCCGGGGAATGGATTGCCAAACCGCCTTCAATGGAGGTGGTCAGCACCGTGGGTGCCGGGGATTCGATGGTTGGCGGCCTGATCTACGGTCTGCTGATGCGCGAATCCAGTGAACATACCTTACGTCTTGCTACCGCCGTTGCGGCCCTGGCCGTGAGCCAGAGCAATGTCGGTATTACCGATCGTACCCAGTTAGCCGCGATGATGGCGCGCGTTGACTTAAAACCTTTTAACTAACAGCAGGAGAGGAATAATGAAAACGCTGCTGATCATTGACTCCGGTCTCGGACAGGCTCGTGCCTATATGGCGAAGACCCTGCTGGGCGCGGCGGCACAAAAAGCGCACCTGGATATCATTGATAACCCGGGTGATGCTGAAATGGCGATTGTTCTGGGCGACAAAATCCCCGCGGACAGCGCCCTGAACGGTAAAAAAGTGTGGCTGGGTGATATTAATCGCGCGGTGGCACACCCTGAACTGTTTCTGAGCGAAGCAAAAGGTCATGCGACGGTTTACAGCGCACCTGTTGAGGCGGCGCCGGTTGCCGCCGCTGGGCCGAAACGCATTGTTGCGGTAACGGCCTGCCCGACAGGTGTGGCGCACACCTTTATGGCGGCTGAAGCCATTGAAACCGAAGCGAAAAAACGTGGCTGGTGGGTGAAGGTTGAAACCCGCGGCTCTGTTGGTGCGGGCAATGCCATCACGCCTGAAGAGGTGGCGGAAGCCGATCTGGTGATTGTGGCGGCGGATATCGAAGTGGATCTGGCGAAGTTTGCCGGCAAGCCGATGTACCGTACCTCTACCGGCCTGGCGCTGAAGAAGACCGCGCAGGAGTTTGATAAGGCGCTGGCAGAAGCCAAACCGTATCAGGCAACCGGTGCGGCTAAAACTGCGACCGAAGGGAAAAAAGAGTCTGCGGGCGCGTATCGTCACCTGCTGACCGGCGTGTCCTACATGCTGCCGATGGTGGTGGCGGGCGGCCTGTGTATTGCGCTCTCCTTCGCCTTTGGTATCGAGGCGTTTAAAGAGCCGGGCACACTGGCGGCCGCGTTGATGCAGATTGGCGGCGGCTCCGCGTTTGCGTTGATGGTGCCGGTGCTGGCGGGCTTTATCGCCTTCTCCATTGCTGACCGTCCGGGTCTGACGCCGGGTCTTATCGGCGGTATGCTCGCCGTGAGCACCGGTTCTGGCTTTATCGGCGGTATCATTGCCGGTTTCCTCGCCGGTTATGTGGCGAAGCTGATCAGCTCGAAGCTGAAGCTACCGCAGAGTATGGAGGCGCTGAAACCTATCCTGATCATCCCGCTGATTTCCAGCCTGGTGGTCGGTCTGGCGATGATTTACCTGATTGGTAAGCCGGTCGCGGGCATTCTGGAAGGTCTGACCCACTGGTTGCAAACCATGGGGACTGCGAACGCGGTGCTGCTGGGCGCAATCCTCGGCGGTATGATGTGTACCGACATGGGTGGTCCGGTGAACAAAGCGGCATATGCGTTTGGCGTTGGCCTGCTGAGTACCCAGACCTACGCGCCGATGGCGGCGATCATGGCGGCCGGTATGGTGCCTCCGCTGGCGCTCGGTCTGGCGACGATTATTGCCCGCCGTAAGTTCGATAAAGCGCAGCAGGAAGGCGGTAAAGCGGCGCTGGTGCTGGGCCTGTGCTTCATCACCGAAGGCGCAATCCCGTTTGCGGCACGCGATCCAATGCGTGTTCTGCCGTGCTGTATCGTGGGTGGTGCGGTGACGGGGGCTATCTCCATGGCGGTAGGTGCGAAACTGATGGCGCCGCACGGCGGTCTGTTCGTCCTGCTCATCCCTGGCGCCATCACGCCGGTGCTGGGTTATCTGCTGGCGATTGTTGCCGGTACGCTGGTGGCAGGCCTGTCTTACGCGGTGCTGAAGCGCCCGGAAGCGGAAGTGGTCGCAAAAGCAGCCTAAAAGCGGTGTCGGGTGGCGGCTTCGCCTTACCCGACCTACAAAAAAAGCCGGGTGCGTAAGCAGCCCGGCTTTTTTTATGCCGCCTGTTCAGCGGTTTGCTGCGCCTTCAGCCAGGCAATCTCTTCCGCCCAGATATCCGGGTTAATGGTTTCGAGCACCATCGGAATACCGTCGAAGCGGGCGTCCTGCATGATAAAGCGGAACGCATCATGGCCGATGTTGCCTTCGCCCAGGCTGTGGTGGCGGTCAACGCGGCTGCCGAACGCGCTTTTCGCATCGTTTAAGTGCATACCGCGAAGGTATTTAAAACCGACAATACGCTCGAACTCCTCGAAGGTATTTTTCGTGGCCTCGGTTGTGCGCAGGTCATAGCCGGCGGCAAAGGCGTGACAGGTATCGATGCACACCCCCACGCGGGATTTATCTTCCACGCCGTCGATGATCGCCGCCAGATGCTCAAACTTAAAGCCGAGGTTGCTGCCCTGACCGGCGGTATTCTCAATCACCGCCGTCACGCCCTGGGTTTTATCCAGCGTCATGTTGATGGACTCGGCGATGCGCGCCAGACAGGCGTCTTCGTCAATCTGCATCAGATGGCTGCCGGGATGGAAGTTCAGCAGCGTCAGCCCCAGCTGTTCACAGCGCTGAACCTCATCCAGGAACGCTTCGCGGGATTTTTCCAGCGCCTCGGCAACCGGGTGACCGAGGTTAATGAGGTAGCTGTCGTGGGGAAGGATTTGGCCAGGCCCATAGTGGTATTTCTCACAGGCGGCTTTGAAATCATCAATCACTTCAGCGGTGAGCGCTGCGGCGCGCCACTGGCGCTGGTTTTTGGTGAACAGGGCGAAAGCGGTCGCCTCGATTTCGGCGGCGCGAATGGCGGCATTCGCAAGGCCACCGGCAGCGCTGACGTGCGCTCCAACATATTTCATAAAAAGACTCCTGTTAACCCGAAATGCCTATGATAGCGGGTTAACAGGAGAAGGACGAGATGGTTTATGCCAACAGGCTGTGCACGGCGAGGTTAATCGCACCACCGCCAACGATTAGCCAGATGAACAGCACCAGCGCCATCAGCAGCGGTTTCGCGCCGGCTTTTTTCAGCGCGCTGACGTGTGTGGTGACGCCCAGCGCCGCCATCGCCATCGCCAGCAGGACCGTATCCAGCGTCACCAGCATATCCACCATCGCTTTTGGCAGCAGGTGGAAAGAGTTGAAGACAGCGACCACGATGAACAGGATCGCAAACCACGGAATGGTGATTTTGCTTTTCTCGCTGCCGCCTGCCGGAGCAAGCTGTTTAACCCGCGCCGCGAGGAAAATCAGGAACGGGGCCAGCATCATCACGCGCAGCATTTTGGCGATGACCGCCGCGTTTTCCGCTTCCGGGTTAATGGCGTGACCTGCCGCCACCACCTGCGCCACTTCGTGCATGGTTGAGCCGATATAAATGCCGTAGGTTTCCGGACTAAACCAGTGCGCCACCAGCGGATACATGGCCGGATACAGGAAGATCGCCAGCGTACCGAAGATAACTACCGTCGCGACGGCAACCGTGACTTTACTGGCTTCGGCTTTAACGACGGGTTCTGTTGCCAGTACCGCCGCCGCGCCGCAGATGCTGCTACCCGCACCGATCAGCCAGCTGGTCTGTTTGTCCAGCCCAAAGATCTTCTGGCCGATAAAGCACGCCAGTAAAAAGGTGCTCGAAAGGGTCAGGACGTCAATGGCAATCCCGCTGACACCGACATCCGCAATCTGCGAAAAGGTGAGACGGAAGCCATAAAGGATGATCCCGAGACGTAATAAATGCTGCTTGGCGAAAATCACGCCGCCGTCGCAGGATTTCCAGATGTGTGGATAAACGGTGTTCCCGACCACCATGCCAAGCAGAATGGCCAGCGTCAGGGCGCTGAACCCTGCGCCGGCAACCGCCGGTATACTCCCGCCCCATAAAGCCACGCCGGTAACCACGGCGCTGAGCGCGAGACCCGGCACGAAGTGCCACACTGTACGATGATGTTGTAAGGTGATTTCTGACATAACCTTCTCCTTTGTCTGGCTAAAGGTTACGGCGCTCTGGCTTAAAAATAAAATTGATTATATATTTATAATCAATCTTTATAAGTGGTAAGCAACCATGCACATTACATTGCGTCAGCTGGAAGTTTTTGCCGAGGTGCTGAAAAGCGGCTCGACAACCCAGGCGTCACAAATGCTGGCGCTCTCGCAGTCCGCCGTTAGCGCAGCCTTGACCGATCTTGAAGGGCAACTGGGCGTTCAGCTTTTCGACAGGGTAGGAAAGCGGCTGGTGGTGAACGAACATGGCCGCCTGCTGTACCCGCGTGCCCTGGCCTTGCTGGAGCAGGCAACGGAGATCGAACAGCTGTTCCGCGAGGACAACGGCGCTATTCGCGTCTACGCCAGCAGCACGATCGGTAACTACATCCTGCCGGAAGTGATTGCCCGCTACCGCCGGGATTTTCCGACCCTGCCGCTGGAAATGAGCGTCGGCAACAGCCAGGACGTGATCAACGCGGTGATCGATTTCCGCGTGGACATCGGGCTTATCGAAGGGCCGTGCCACAACGTGGATATCATTGCGGAACCCTGGCTGGAGGATGAGCTGGTGGTGTTTGCCTCCCCGGCCTCTTCTTTACTCCAGGGCGAGGTGACGCTGGAGCGTCTGGCGCAGGCGCAGTGGATCTTGCGAGAGCAGGGCTCCGGCACGCGTGAGATTGTCGATTATCTGCTGCTGTCCCATCTGCCGCAGTTCCAGTTAGGGATGGAGTTAGGTAACTCCGAGGCGATTAAGCATGCGGTGCGTCATGGCCTGGGCATTAGCTGTCTTTCCCGACGGGTGATTGCCGAACAGCTGGAGACCGGCTCTCTGGTTGAGATCCCCGTTCCGCTGCCGAAGCTGGTGCGCACGCTGTGGTGCATCCATCATCGTCAGAAACACCTTTCCAGCTCGCTCCAGCGTTTTCTGCGCTACTGCGCCATTTAACGTTCCCCGGTGGCGCTTCGCTTACCGGGGCTATGTGCGCTTATCACCCCACATTTTTATGCTTTACTTATAATCCTGACCGAGTCATGAAGCTCTCTTATAACTGAGCATTTCTACCGGAAGCAACGCAGATCGTCTGCTACAATCGCGCCTCATTTATTGAATGGACAGCATTTTCACATGGTTTCAGAAACTAAAACCACAGAAGCGCCCGCGCTACGTCGCGCACTTAAGGCGCGTCACCTGACGATGATCGCCATTGGCGGCTCCATCGGTACGGGTCTTTTCGTTGCCTCTGGCGCAACAATTTCGGCAGCCGGCCCGGGTGGGGCATTATTCTCTTATATTCTGATTGGCCTGATGGTCTACTTCCTGATGACCAGCCTGGGTGAACTGGCGGCATACATGCCGGTGTCTGGTTCGTTTTCGACCTACGGACAAAAATACGTTGAGGAAGGCTTCGGCTTCGCGCTGGGCTGGAACTATTGGTACAACTGGGCGGTGACCATCGCCGTTGACCTCGTCGCCGCACAGCTGGTGATGACCTGGTGGTTCCCGGACACGCCAGGCTGGATCTGGAGCGCCCTGTTCCTGGCGGTCATCTTCCTGCTGAACTACATCTCCGTGCGCGGCTTTGGCGAAGCGGAATACTGGTTCTCTTTGATTAAAGTGGCAACCGTCATCATCTTTATCGTCGTCGGTGTGGCGATGATCGTTGGTATTTTCAAAGGGGCTGAACCGGCGGGCTGGAGTAACTGGACTATAGGCGATGCGCCGTTTGCCGGGGGCTTCTCGGCGATGATTGGCGTGGCGATGATTGTCGGCTTCTCCTTCCAGGGTACCGAGCTGATTGGTATCGCGGCCGGTGAATCCGAAAACCCGGAGAAGAACATTCCGCGCGCGGTGCGTCAGGTGTTCTGGCGTATCCTGCTGTTCTATGTGTTCGCGATCCTGATTATCAGCCTGATCATTCCGTATACCGACCCAAGCCTGCTGCGTAACGATGTGAAAGACATCAGCGTCAGCCCGTTCACGCTGGTCTTCCAGCACGCGGGTCTGCTCTCTGCCGCGGCGGTGATGAACGCGGTGATCCTGACGGCGGTACTGTCTGCGGGTAACTCCGGGATGTACGCCTCCACCCGCATGCTCTACACCCTGGCCTGCGACGGTAAAGCGCCGCGTATTTTCTCGAAACTGTCTCGCGGTGGCGTGCCGCGCAACGCGCTGTATGCGACCACGGTGATTGCGGGTCTCTGTTTCCTGACCTCCATGTTCGGCAATCAGACGGTCTACCTGTGGCTGCTTAACACCTCTGGTATGACGGGCTTCATTGCCTGGCTGGGCATTGCCATCAGCCACTACCGTTTCCGTCGCGGGTACGTCAAGCAGGGGCATGATCTGAATAATCTGCCGTACCGGTCAGGGTTCTTCCCGCTGGGGCCGATCTTCGCCTTCGTTCTGTGCCTGATTATTACCCTGGGTCAGAACTATGAGGCCTTCCTTGCGGACACCATTGACTGGGGCGCCGTCACGGCCACCTATATTGGCATTCCGCTGTTCCTGATCATCTGGTTTGGCTACAAACTGACGAAAGGAACACGCTTCGTTCGCTACAGTGAAATGGATTTCCCGGAACGATTTAAACAATAACCGCACTTCCTCTTTTTTAGCCCGCTCAGTTGAGCGGGCTTTTTTATGGGCAGATCAGAAGCTGTAGGTCATGCCGACGGTGTAGCGACGGCCATCCAGCACGGTGTCATACGTATCGTAATCAATCTGCTTATCGAGCACGTTATACACACCGGCAGTAACCAGCAGGTTTTTGTTGGCGTTGTAGCGCATACCGACATCAACCTGAGTGTAGGACGGCGTACCCTGGGACATTGACGTGCGGCTCAGGTACTCAGACGTTTTACCGCGCAGGTTCAGACGGCTCCAGAATCCGACATCTGGCGTCGCCTGCCAGTCCAGGGTGGTGTTGAACATGTGTTTCGGCATTTTGTTCAGTGGCTTGCCGGAGAACTGGCCGCTCTTCTGCTCAGACTCCGTATAGGTGTAGTTTGCAGTCCAGTTCACATCGCGCGTGATTTTCCACCCGAAGGAGGACTCCACACCGCGCATGTTGGCTTTGTCCACGTTGACGCGATCGCTGACGAAATCATAGCTGTGATCGCCAATCGTACAGGCGGGATCGGCGCTGCTGTTACAGCGGCGAACTTCCGTAATCTTGTCCTTGAAGTCGGTATTAAACAGCGTTACGCCGGCATTCAGGTTATCGTTGTTATCCCAGAGCAGGGCGAGCTCTTCGCTCAGACTCTTCTCTGGTTTCAGATCCGGGTTGCCAACGATGATACCGTCAAGACGGCCGCCACCCGTTACCTGGCCCCAGCTGGCAGACGACTGACGCAGATCCGGCGCACGATAGCCAGCCGAAACCCCGCCTTTTAATGTCCACTGATCGGCCAGGTGCCATACGCCGTAACCGCGCGGCGTCCAGTTAGTACCGTAGTTTTGGTCTTTGTCCATACGCAGGCCGCCGGTCAACGTAAAGCTTTCCGTCATTGCCCATTCATCTTCGGCAAACAGGGCCCAGCTCCAGCGCGTCAGTTTGTTCAGTCCGTCAGCAGCTTCCAGCTGATTACCCTTGTCGCGCAGTTTCTCATAACGATACTGCCCGCCGAGGGTCAACGTATGATCGCCGAGGAAAATCTGGTTCTGGTTGTTGAAGGTGGTGTTATAGGAGCGCATTTTGCGACCTGGATTATTGGTCTCTTCCTGCTGGATATAGCTGGTGGTATTGAAGTCGTCGTAATACCCGCTGTGCGTTAAGGAGTAGGTCGTGTGCTCATAGCGCGAGTCGCTTTTGGTATTTGGCGTACAGGTTGTTCCCCGGCAGGTTTCAGCCGCTTTCGACATCCCCGGGGTGCTGTTTCTGTCCTGAAGCTCGCGAGCAAAGTCGAGGTCGAAATCGTTCTTCTCGTCCGGCGTGAAGTTCAGCGTAATGCCACCGTTACGCATTTTCTGCTCGTTATAGCCGTTCACGATTTTATCTTCTGCGCGGCGTGACAACAGCCCCGTCACTTTTGCGCCCAGCAGTCCGTCGATCAGGGGACCAGAAGCGTAGGCGTTGGTCTGGAAGATATCGCCGGAATCATTGTTTTCCTGGAAGGTCGCATCGCCATGCAACGAACCGGTCCAGGCTTTAGTGTTCGAGACTTTTTTGGTAATGACGTTAATTACGCCACCCATAGCATCGGAGCCGTAAAGCGAGGACATCGGGCCGCGGATGACTTCGATGCGCTCAATGGACTCCAGCGGCGGCAGCCAGCCTTGTTCAATACCCGAGTTGTCGCTGTTGGGGCGGGTGCTTCGCGTACTGACGCGTTTGCCGTTCACCAGGAACAGGGTGTACTGAGAGGCCATGCCGCGAATACTGATATCACTGCTGCTCCCGCCGCCAGTGACGACAACGCCCGGGACGTCTCTCAGGGCATCGGTAACATCACGGTAGGCTTTATCTTCAATCTGCTGTTTTGAAATCACAGAGATGGAGGCGGGGGCATTCTGGATCTTTTGTTCAAAACCCGTCGCGGTGACGACAACGGTGTCCTGATCGGCTGCGTGAACGAAGGGGGAACATGTGGCAGCGCCAATGGCGACGGCCAGGAGCTTAATGCGCGGTATTGTCATTTGTACATTCCGTATAAAAATGAATAAAACTCCATCGGGATAACCCTGAGAACTGTATGTTTTTGTCTTGTAAGAACTCTTTGAGATGGAGAAGAGCCTGGAATTGTACAAAAGAATGTAGAATTGTAAACACAAATGATAATTGAAATCATTTGTGTTTGGGTGTCGGCGACAGAAATCAGGCTGGATTCAAGCGGATAGAAGTATGTAAAGAGGGGGAGGGGAAGACCCGGTAGGCAGGAGGCGCTACCGGGCAAAAGGCGGAACTTATCTGAACAGATGCTCCGCATGGAAGCGGAGATGATCCTCAATAAAGGACGCTATGAAGTAATAGCTGTGGTCGTATCCCGGCTGAATGCGCAGCGTTAGCGGCCAATCCTTCTGGCGCGCGGCTTCCGCCAGCACCGCAGGCTGTAGTTGTCCGGCGAGGAACTGATCCGCATCGCCCTGATCGATAAGCATTGGGATCGCATTCACCGAATCGCTCGCCAGCATCAACGCGCAGCTGTCCCATTCCTGCCATTTTTCTGCATCTTCACCCAGATAGTGCGTAAAGGCTTTTTGCCCCCACGGCACCTGCGTTGGGTTCACAATCGGCGCAAATGCGGACACGCTGGTGTATTTCCCCGGATTTTTCAGCGCCATTATCAGCGCCCCGTGGCCACCCATCGAATGTCCGCTTATCGCGCAGCGCTCGCTGACCGCGAACTGAGAGTGCACCAGGGCAGGAAGTTCATCGCGAATGTAGTCATACATGCGGTAATGGCTCGCCCACGGTTCTTCCGTGGCGTTGAGATAGAACCCGGCGCCTTTACCCAAATCGTATCCGGCATCGTCGGCCACGTCATCGCCACGCGGGCTGGTATCTGGCATCACCAGCGCAATGCCCAGTTCGGCGGCAATACGCTGGGCACCCGCTTTGGTGGTGAAGTTTTCGTCGTTGCAGGTCAGGCCTGAAAGCCAGTACAGCACCGGTGGATTGTCCACAGGGGGCAGGAAAATGCTGAACGTCATAGCACAATTCAGCGCGGTGGAGTCGTGCCGCCAGCGCTGCTGTCGACCTTCAAAACAACGATGCTCTTCGAGCAGTTCCATGCAGGGCTCCTTAAAGGTAAGACGATTCATAAAACGCATAATACAGAGTTTTCATTGACCTGTGAGCAACTTTCACTTTCGCAGGACGGCGAGATGTTGCATCATAAATTTACTTTTCTTTAACAATTGGAGCGATCATGGCGCTGCGTATCGCGCTCAGCGGATTTGTGGTTCTGGTCGTGGCGATGGGGATAGGGCGCTTCGCCTTCACGCCTCAGGTGCCGCTGATGATAGCCGCCGGGCAACTCACGCTTACCAGCGCGGGGCTGGTGGCGGCAATGAACTATCTGGGCTATCTGGTGGGGGCATGGGATGCCATGCGCGCCCATCGCTTCGTTGAAACGCGTCTCTGGCTTGGCATCACCGGTGCGGTGGCGCTAACGCTGCTCTCCGCGGCGGCAGATAATGCCGTTGTTCACGGTCTGCTGCGCTTTGTGATCGGCTGCATGAGCGGCTGGTCGATGGTGCTGATTGCCGCCTGGACCAACGAGCGGCTGGGGCAGCTGGGCAAACCGGGACTCAGTGCGGCCGTCTTTGCCGGACCCGGGGCCGGCATCGCCCTGAGCGGCCTGCTGGCGGTCTATATTCAGGCGAAATCCTTGTCCGCCGGGGCGGCATGGCAAATCTACGGCGTACTGGCGCTGGTGCTGATTGTGCTGGTGGCGCGCTACCTGCCGCGGTCCGGGCAGCTCCATCGGCCCGGTACCGCGCCTGAACCGCTGCTGCTGACCGCAGATCTCAAGCGTCTGGTCTGGAGCTACAGCCTGGCAGGGTTCGGCTATATCCTCCCGGCGACCTTTTTATCGCAAATGGCGGCGGTGCGTTTTCCCGGCAGCCTGTTTGCCCAGTTTGTCTGGCCGATATTTGGCGCCGCCTCGGTGGTGGGAATTGCGCTCAGCATTGCCCTGCGGCATACATCAAGCGCTAACCGCAGGCTGGCGATTGTTCTGTGGTTACAGGGGATTGGCGTGCTGGCGGCCTGGCTGCTGCCGGGCATAGGCGGCTTGCTGACGGGTGGGCTGCTGGTGGGCGGCGGGTTCCTCTGCGCCGTGCAGCTCTCTCTTTTGTACGGTCGCGAGCTGGCGCCAGACCACACGCGTTATATGGCGGGACTGCTCACCACCGGGTATGCCATTGGTCAGCTGGTGGGTCCGGTCACGTCGGCACTGTCGACCTGGCTCACACATCGGCTGGAACCTGCGCTGGGGCTGGCGGTGATCGCGCTGTTCGTTGGCGGAGCGTTAGTCTGGAACCGTCAGGCTGAAAGGCAACAGCAATTGCAATAATTATCGTCGTGAATACTGGATTATGTGCGTCGCCTCACGCACAATGAGCGCACACTTTTGCCACAACGAGGGCAAAAGACGCCACACCTGCAGGAGAAAAGAATGTCATCACTCAGTAAAGAAGCAGCCCTTGTCCATGAAGCGCTGGTTGCGCGCGGTCTTGAAACGCCACTGCGCCCGCCCGTGCAGGAGCTGGACAATGATACCCGCAAGAGTCTGATCGCCGGCCATATGACGGAGATCATGCAACTGCTGAATCTCGATCTGAGCGACGACAGCCTGATGGAGACGCCGCACCGCATCGCGAAGATGTACGTCGACGAAATTTTCTCCGGCCTGGATTACGCGAACTTCCCGAAAATCACCGTCATTGAAAATAAGATGAAGGTCGATGAGATGGTGACGGTACGCGATATCACGCTGACCAGCACCTGCGAGCATCACTTTGTGACCATCGATGGTAAAGCGACGGTGGCCTATATTCCAAAAGATACGGTCATTGGCCTGTCCAAGATCAACCGCATCGTGCAGTTCTTTGCCCAGCGTCCGCAGGTGCAGGAGCGTCTGACGCAGCAGATCCTGACCGCACTGCAAACTCTGTTGGGTACTAACAACGTGGCGGTGTCTATCGACGCGGTGCACTACTGCGTGAAAGCGCGCGGCGTGCGTGATGCAACCAGCGCAACCACCACCACTTCGCTGGGCGGCCTGTTCAAATCGAGCCAGAACACCCGCCAGGAGTTCCTGCGCGCCGTGCGTCACCACAACTAATCAGACAGGGCAGGGACCATGGAGCGAAACGTCACGCTCGATTTTGTTCGCGGCGTCGCCATTCTCGGTATCCTGCTGCTGAATATCAGCGCCTTCGGTCTGCCGAAGGCCGCTTATCTGAATCCTGCGTGGTATGGCGACATCACGCGCAGCGACGCCTGGACGTGGGCAATCCTCGATCTCTTTGCACAGGTTAAATTCCTGACCCTCTTTGCGCTTCTGTTTGGCGCGGGACTTCAGCTTCTCCTTAAACGCGGTACGCGCTGGATCCAGTCGCGTTTAACGCTGCTGGTTATCCTCGGTTTTATTCACGGGCTGCTGTTCTGGGACGGCGATATTCTGCTCGCGTATGGTCTGGTGGGGCTGATTTGCTGGCGGCTGATCCGCGACGCGCCCGGTGTGAAAAGCCTGTTTAATACCGGCGTGATGCTCTATGTCATGGGACTGACCGTGTTATTGCTGCTTGGCATGATTGCCGATGCTTCCACCAGTCGTTCATGGATCCCGGATGCGGCCAACCTGCAATATGAGCAGTTCTGGAAGCTGAAAGGCGGCATGGAAGCGATAGGCAACCGGGCCGATATGCTCGGCGATAATCTGCTGGCGCTGGGCGCGCAATACGGCTGGCAACTGGCGGGGATGATGCTGATGGGCGCAGCCCTGATGCGCACCGGCTGGCTGAAAGGGGAATTTAGCCTGCGACACTATCGTCGTACGGGAGCAGGGCTGGTGCTGCTCGGCGTGATCATCAACCTCCCGGCGGTGATGATGCAGTGGCATCTTCAGTGGGATTACCGCTGGTGTGCATTCCTGTTGCAGGTGCCGCGCGAACTGAGCGCGCCGTTCCAGACTATTGGCTATGCGGCGCTGATCTACGGCTTCTGGCCCCAGCTTTCCCGCCTGTGGATCGTCAGTGCGGTGGCCTGCGTTGGGCGGATGGCGTTAAGCAATTACATCCTGCAAACGCTGATATGCACCACGCTTTTCTACCGATTCGGCCTGTTTATGAAATTCGACCGCCTGACGCTGCTGGCGTTTGTTATTCCGGTCTGGATTGTTAACGTGGTGTTTTCGGTTGTCTGGCTGCGTTTTTTCCGCCAGGGGCCGCTGGAATGGGCATGGCGACGGTTAACCGTCCGTGCTTCGGGCGTGTCATTGCGTAATACATCCAGATAACGATCTGGATCACAATCATTAACAAAACGGATGTAAGCGTTTTCATCTGTGTGAGCTTCTTCACGTAGTCTCCTCTCTCTCGCTGCCAGAATAGCCACCTTGCTAAACACAGGGGGTGTCTGTGAGTTGCTGCAATCCTTTAAAGGGTGGTGAATATGATCACCATTCGTGACGTCGCCCGCCAGGCGGGTGTTTCTGTTGCTACTGTCTCCCGCGTGCTGAACAACAGTGCGCTGGTCAGCTCTGAAACGCGTGAAACCGTAATGAAAGCCGTGACCCAGCTGGGGTACCGGCCAAACGCTAATGCCCAGGCGCTGGCGACGCAGGTCAGCGATACCATTGGCGTAGTGGTGATGGACGTGTCTGACGCCTTCTTCGGCGCGCTGGTCAAAGCGGTGGACGTCGTTGCCCAGCAGCACCAGAAATATGTGTTGATTGGCAACAGCTATCACGAGGCTGAAAAAGAGCGTTATGCCATTGAGGTACTGATCCGCCAGCGCTGTAACGCCCTGATTGTGCACTCTAAAGCCCTGAGCGATGAAGAGCTGGCCGGGTTTATGGAGCAAATCCCCGGCATGGTGCTGATCAATCGTATCGTCCCCGGCTACGCGCACCGCTGCGTCGGTCTGGATAACATCAGCGGCGCGATGATGGCGACGCGGATGCTCATCAGCAACGGCCATCAGCGCATTGGTTATCTGGCCTCCAGCCACGGTATTGAAGACGACATGATGCGCCGCGAGGGCTGGCAAAACGCCCTGAAAGAGCAGGGCATTGCGCCGCTGGAAAGCTGGGTAGGTACCGGTTCGCCGGACATGCAGGGCGGTGAAGCGGCAATGGTGGAACTGCTGGGGCGTAATCTTCAGCTGACGGCCGTGTTTGCCTATAACGACAGCATGGCGGCAGGTGCGCTTACCGCGCTGAAAGATAATGGCATTGCGGTGCCGCAGCATTTATCGCTGATCGGCTTTGACGATATCCCGATTGCCCGTTACACCGATCCGCAGCTGACAACGGTGCGTTACCCCATTGCGTCGATGGCGAAACTGGCGACAGAGCTGGCGTTACAGGGGGCGGCAGGGCTGTTAGATCCTGACGCAACGCATTGTTTTATGCCGACTTTAGTACGCCGCCATTCGGTCGCTATCCGGCAAACTGTGGCTCCGATCACTAACTGATAACATCACGTGATGTAACCGTTTTCAATCTGTGAGTAAATTCACAGTATCTTAACAAGCCGCTGTCTATGATGTCAGCGTTTTAGGGGCTGAAACACAATGTAACGGTGATTATTCACTTTTACCGTTACCAGAATGCCTCAAACAACGAATAAAACGCATTTCTGGAGCGTTACCGAACACGGAAGCTGGACATTTTATAAGTGAACTTCGGCGATCAGTAACGTTTTATTAACATCTGCCCGCCGACCGTTTTTCACAAGAACTACCCTGCATAAAAAAAACCGGAGATACCATGAATAAGAAGGTGTTGACTCTGTCTGCTGTCATGGCAAGCATGCTTTTTGGCGCAGCAGCACACGCAGCGGATACCCGTATTGGCGTGACTATCTATAAATACGACGACAACTTCATGTCCGTTGTGCGTAAAGCAATTGAAAAAGATGCTAAATCAGCGCCAGACGTGCAGCTGCTGATGAATGACTCCCAGAATGACCAGTCCAAACAGAACGATCAGATTGACGTTCTTCTGGCAAAAGGCGTGAAAGCGCTGGCTATCAACCTGGTTGACCCGGCTGCGGCAGGTACGGTGATCGAGAAAGCGCGCGGCCAGAACGTGCCAATTGTCTTCTTCAACAAAGAACCTTCCCGTAAGGCGCTGGACAGCTACGACAAAGCGTATTACGTGGGTACCGACTCCAAAGAGTCCGGGATTATCCAGGGCGATCTGATTGCGAAACACTGGGCGGCGAACCCGAACTGGGATCTGAACAAAGATGGTCAGATTCAGTTCGTTCTGCTGAAAGGCGAACCGGGCCATCCGGATGCTGAAGCACGTACCACCTACGTTATTAAAGAGCTGAACGACAAGGGCCTGAAAACCCAGCAGCTGGCGTTAGACACCGCAATGTGGGACACCGCTCAGGCGAAAGATAAGATGGACGCGTGGCTCTCTGGTCCGAACGCCAACAAAATTGAAGTGGTCATCGCCAACAACGATGCGATGGCAATGGGTGCCGTTGAAGCCCTGAAAGCCCACAACAAGTCCGCCATTCCTGTGTTCGGTGTGGATGCCCTGCCAGAAGCGCTGGCGCTGGTGAAATCTGGCGCTATGGCCGGTACCGTGCTGAACGATGCCAACAACCAGGCGAAAGCCACCTTCGATCTGGCGAAAAACCTGGCCGACGGTAAAGGCGCCGCTGACGGGACTAACTGGAAAATTGACAACAAAATCGTTCGCGTTCCTTACGTGGGCGTAGACCAGTCCAACCTGGCTGAGTTTATCGGTAAATAAGTTATCTGCATTGTCTTCACTGGGCGCAATTCGTTGCGCCCTTTTATAACGCGATATGCGAGGCCAACAAGGTATAATTATGGTCAGCACAACTACTCAGTCGTCCGGTGAATACTTGTTGGAAATGACCGGTGTCAACAAGTCATTCCCCGGTGTTAAGGCGCTCGATAATGTTAATTTAAAAGTTCGTCCACACTCTATTCATGCGTTAATGGGTGAAAACGGTGCGGGTAAATCAACATTATTAAAATGCCTCTTTGGGATCTATCAAAAAGATTCTGGCAGCATTCTTTTTCAGGGAAAAGAGATCGACTTCCATTCAGCGAAAGAAGCGCTGGAGAACGGTATCTCGATGGTACACCAGGAATTAAACCTGGTTCTGCAACGTTCAGTTATGGATAATATGTGGTTGGGTCGTTATCCAACCAAAGGTGTCTTTGTCGATCAGGATAAAATGTATCGCGACACCAAAGCCATTTTTGATGAGCTGGATATTGATATCGACCCGCGCGCACGCGTCGGGACATTATCCGTTTCCCAGATGCAGATGATCGAAATTGCCAAAGCGTTCTCCTATGATGCGAAAATCGTGATCATGGATGAACCGACATCGTCATTAACGGAAAAAGAGGTTAACCACCTTTTTACCATTATTCGTAAGCTGAAAGATCGCGGCTGCGGCATTGTCTATATCTCACATAAAATGGAAGAGATCTTCCAGCTGTGCGATGAAATCACCATCCTGCGCGACGGCCAGTGGATCGCCACCCAGCCGCTGGAAGGGCTGGATATGGACAAGATCATCGCCATGATGGTTGGCCGTTCTCTGAACCAGCGTTTCCCGGATAAAGAAAACAAGCCAGGCGAAGTGATTCTGGAGGTGCGTAACCTGACCTCGCTGCGTCAGCCGTCTATCCGCGATGTCTCTTTCGATCTGCACAAGGGGGAGATCCTTGGCATCGCAGGGCTGGTGGGCGCCAAGCGCACCGATATCGTGGAAACCCTGTTTGGTATCCGTGAGAAAGCCGAAGGCACCATTACGCTGCACGGTAAGAAGATCAACAACCACAACGCCAACGAAGCCATTAATAATGGCTTTGCGCTGGTGACGGAAGAGCGTCGTTCCACCGGTATTTACGCTTATCTGGATATTAACTTTAACTCGTTAATTTCTAATATTCGCAATTACAAAAATAAAGTCGGGCTGCTGGATAATTCCCGCATGAAGAGCGATACCCAGTGGGTGATTGACTCCATGCGCGTGAAAACGCCGGGCCACCGCACGCAAATTGGCTCACTCTCGGGAGGGAACCAGCAGAAAGTCATTATTGGTCGCTGGCTATTAACCCAGCCTGAAATTCTGATGCTGGATGAACCTACGCGCGGTATCGACGTGGGTGCAAAATTTGAGATTTACCAGCTGATCGCCGAGCTGGCGAAAAAAGATAAAGGGATCATTATTATTTCTTCCGAAATGCCGGAATTGTTAGGGATCACAGACCGTATTCTGGTTATGAGCAATGGTCTCGTTGCCGGTATTGTTGAAACCAAAACGACAACGCAAAACGAAATTTTGCGTCTTGCGTCTTTGCACCTTTAAGATCAGGGGCTCCTCATGAGTGCGTTAAATAAAAAAAGTTTTCTCACTTATCTGAAAGAAGGCGGTATTTACGTTGTTCTTTTAGTCTTGCTGGCGATTATTATTTTCCAGGACCCTACGTTCTTAAGTCTGCTGAACTTGAGTAACATTCTGACCCAGTCTTCCGTACGTATTATTATCGCGCTTGGCGTGGCGGGACTTATCGTTACCCAGGGGACTGACCTTTCGGCAGGGCGCCAGGTGGGTCTGGCGGCGGTCATTGCGGCAACCCTGTTGCAGTCGATGGAAAACGCCAACAAGGTGTTCCCGGAGATGGCGACCATGCCGATTTTCGTGGTGATCCTGATCGTGTGCGCCATCGGCGCGGTAATTGGCCTGATTAACGGCATCATCATTGCTTACCTGAACGTGACGCCATTCATCACCACGCTTGGCACGATGATCATCGTTTATGGTATCAACTCCCTGTACTACGATTTCGTCGGCGCGTCTCCAATCTCTGGCTTCGACAGCGGCTTCTCGACCTTCACGCAGGGGTTTGTTGCGCTGGGCAGCTTCCGTCTCTCCTACATCACCTTCTATGCGCTGATTGCGGTGGCGTTCGTCTGGATCCTGTGGAACAAAACCCGCTTCGGTAAAAACATCTTTGCTATCGGCGGTAACCCTGAAGCGGCGAAAGTGTCCGGGGTCAACGTGGCTCTGAACCTGCTGATGATTTACGCCCTGTCCGGGGTCTTCTACGCCTTCGGCGGGATGCTGGAAGCGGGCCGTATCGGCTCTGCAACCAACAACCTCGGCTTTATGTACGAACTGGATGCGATTGCAGCCTGCGTGGTTGGCGGCGTCTCCTTCAGCGGCGGCGTGGGGACCGTGCTGGGCGTGGTGACCGGTGTGATCATCTTCACCGTTATCAACTACGGCCTGACCTACATCGGCGTGAACCCCTACTGGCAGTACATCATCAAGGGCGCCATCATCATCTTCGCGGTTGCGCTGGATTCACTGAAGTACGCGCGTAAGAAGTAAGATCTTCAGAATGAAAAGGCCCGCTCACGTAGCGGGCCTTTTTTTGCCTGGTGGCGCGACGCTTACCGGGCCTACAAAATCGCGATCGTAGGTCGGGTAAGGCGAAGCCGCCACCCGACAAAAGTTATTACTTCTTCTGAATTTCCAGCAACTGCTCTGGCGTTACCGCCGGATAACCCTGCGCATCCTCCGGCACTTCGTGCATCGTTGGGATCGGCACCAGCGGGCCTAAAAAGCGCGGTTCACGTTTGAACAGGTACAGGTCAGCCAGCGCACCAAAACGGGCGCCAAACTCACGTACGCGCACGCTCAGCATATCCTTTGGCGATGGCACCGCATAACACTGCGCCTGAATGCCCATATGCAGGGCGATAAACAGCGCCCGCTCGCAGTGGAAACGCTGGGTAATGATGATGAAATCATTGGTGTCGAACACCTTGCGGGTACGCACGATGGAATCAAGCGTGCGGAATCCGGCGTAGTCGAGCACGATATCGGCCGGGTCGACGCCTGCGGCAATCAGATCTTTGCGCATCGTCACCGGCTCGTTATAGCTTTGCAGCGCGTTATCGCCGCTCAGCAGCAGATAGTTCACCTTGCCGCTGTTATAGGCGTTCAGCGCGCCCTGAATACGATACCGGTAATACTGATTTATGACGCCAGTGCGGTAATACTTGGCGGTGCCAAGCACCACACCAACCTGACGGTAGGGGAGATCCTGTAGGTCATCAAAAATGTAGGGGGCTGTTTTCCAGCTCATCCAGCGGTCGAGGCCCAGCACGATCAACAGCAGTATGCCGACCAGGACAGACAGGCTGTAAAACACGCGCTTTAACATGCAGATGGCTCTTACCGATGATGAAATTTCCCTCAGGCTACTGTACCCGCCTGGTTAGCGCAAGAAACAGCGATTCAACTGAGGGGTTTTTCGTCAGACTGGCGGGCAACTCTGCCCGCCGAACAGATTATGCCAGCAGCACGCGGTCGATGGTTGAACAGCCCAGCGCTTTCAGCGTGGCTGCGGTCGCGTCCCACTGGATCAGCGGCGCATCGGCCTTTTCAGCCAGGATTGCGCGCTGAATATCCGGGTAGTCATACCCGTTCAGGCTAAGCAGGTTCAGGGCACCCTGGAGCGGAGGCAGCGTCGGGTTAAATGCGGCGTTCTCTGCATAGCTGCCGGTGAAGATGCGGCCGTCGCGGCACTGAAGGGCGACGCCGCTTGGAGATTTGCTGTAGGGCGTGTGGCTTTTATTGGCGGCGGCAATGGCCGCTTCGCTCAGCTCATCTCCCGAGAGCGCATAACCGTGGTCCTGCTCGTCCATCAGCAGGGTTTTGATCTCAAGATCTTTCGGGCCGAAAGCATCCGGCAGGTAATCACCCAGCGTATGCGGTGCGCGTCCCGGCAGGTTGATACGCAGTTCAAGACCGCTGTTCAGCTCATTCATAAACTGGCGGCAGTGGCCGCAAGGGGTATAGTTGACGGTGATGGCGCGCAGGGCTTTTTCGCCGCGCAGCCAGGCGTGACTGATGGCGCTCTGCTCCGCGTGGACGGTTTGCTGCATGGTCGCACCAAGAAACTCCATGTTTCCGCCGAAGTACCAGGTTCCGCTCACGCCGCGCGCAATTGCGCCTACGTTGAAATGGGAAAGGTCAGCGCGGGCGCAGGCAGCCGCCAGGGGCAGCAGGGCGAAAGCCAGCGCGTCTTCGTCCAGCCCCGTTGCCTGTTTAAGGGTCGTGACCTGATCTGCCGTCAGCAGGGCGGGGAAATGCGCATCCGCCAGAACCGGAGCCAGGGCTGATTGCAAATTCTCTGCAAGCTGAGAGAAAGCAGCTTGAAAACGTGGATGCATGACGTTGCCTCATCAAGGTTAATGGATCGGTAGTGTACGGAGCCGTACGGCCTTTATATGTGATCCAAATCTCATTATGTGTGCAACTTATGAAATGAAAATGAAATTTGCGCGACGCATCGCAAATTTTAGCCCATGACTGCCAGAATAATCGGGAAGATAAACGGCGCGACCAGGGAAGTGATAATCCCGCAGATCACCAGCGCCAGCGAGCTGAATGCCCCTTCCTGATAATCCAGTTCCGCGCAGCGTGCAGTGCCCAGCGCGTGCGAGGCGGTACCCATCGCCAGACCGCGTGCCGCTTTGGTCCGAATTTTCATGATATTCAGCAGCGTATGACCAAACACCGCGCCCAGGATACCGACGAAAATCACGCACACGGCGCTGATGGCCGGAATGCCCCCGATGCTGCCGCCCACGGCCATGGCAATCGGCGTGGTGACGGATTTAGGCAGGATAGAGGCGGCGATCTGCGGCGACGCGCCCATCAATAAGGCCACCGAGGTACCGGTGATCATCGCAACAAGGCTACCCACAAAGCAGATGGTAATGATGGATTTCCAGCGCGCGCGGATCTGATGCAGTTGCTCATATAAAGGAAACGCCAGCGCCACCACGGCAGGCTGCAACAAATCGTTGAGGATCTTGCTCCCGGCGAAGTAACGCTCATAAGGAATGCCGGTGAGCAGCAGAAAAGGAATAATCACCACCATGGCGACCAGCAGCGGATTGAGCAACGGCATTTTGAAACGCACCGCAAGCTTACGCGCAGCAAAGAACACCACCAGGGTTAACGGCAGGGACCACCAGATATTCGCCATCATTTTTTTGTTTTCTCCCCGACGACCTTGCGTTCGCCATGCACAATGTGTGAACTCCAGCTGACGACCAGGAATACCACCAGCGTACTGATGGCGCAGGAGACCACAATCGGGCCGAACTGCGCTTTAAGCACATCGTAATACTGCATCACCCCAACGCCGATAGGCACAAAAAGCAGGGCCATATAGCGAATGAGAACGAAGCACCCCGGATTAACCCATTTCGCGGGCAGCACCTGTAATGCCAGTAGCACAAACAGGATCAGCATGCCGATAATGCTGCCGGGTATCGTAATCGGCAGCAGCGAAGCGATAAAAATGCCGGCGTACAGGCAGGCATAAATGAGGACGAAGGCGCGAAGGTATTGCCAGATAGTATTCAGTGATTTGCTCATGGTGAAAGTCCTTGCTGAGACGTATTCATCATACAATTAAACCTGAAAATGTGCCACGGATCACATCATGAATTTTGGGCATACCAGACATTCCGCAATGGAACGCCGGGCTTTCAACATACATAGAGAGCAGCTACTATAGCGCGTCTTTTTTCACAGGTACTCAGAATGCGTGTTTTACTGGCCCCGATGGAAGGTGTGCTCGACTCTCTCGTGCGCGAGCTGCTTACCGAGGTGAACGATTACGATCTCTGCGTGACGGAGTTTCTGCGCGTGGTCGATATGTTGCTGCCAGAAAAATCATTTTATCGTCTCTGCCCGGAACTGCATCGTCAGAGCCGCACTCCGTCCGGTACGCTGGTGCGCGTCCAGCTGCTCGGCCAGTATCCTGAGTGGCTGGCTGAAAACGCCGCCCGCGCGGTAGCGCTTGGTTCGTACGGCGTCGATCTTAACTGCGGCTGTCCGTCAAAGCTGGTCAACGGCAGCGGCGGGGGGGCGACGCTACTTAAAGATCCGGAGCTGATTTATCGCGGCGCAAAGGCCATGCGTGAGGCGGTTCCATCGCATCTGCCGGTGACGGTCAAAGTGCGTCTGGGATGGGACAGCGACGACAAGCAGTTTGAAATTGCTGACGCGGTGCAGCAGGCGGGCGCCACCGAGCTGGTGGTGCACGGGCGAACCAAAGAGGATGGTTATAAAGCCGAGCGCATTAACTGGCAGGCGATTGGCGAGATCCGCAAACGGCTTACGATCCCGGTGATTGCCAACGGCGAAATCTGGGATTACGAGAGCGCGCAGGCCTGCCTCAAAGAGACCGGCTGTAATGCCGTGATGATTGGCCGCGGTGCGCTGAACGTGCCGAACCTCAGCCGGGTGGTGAAATATAATGAGCCGCGGATGCCGTGGGCGGATGTGGTGAAACTACTGCAAAAATACACGCGGCTGGAAAAGCAGGGCGATACCGGCTTGTATCACGTCGCGCGCATTAAGCAGTGGCTGAGTTATTTGCGTAAAGAGTACGACGACGCGCTGGGATTATTTCAGGAGATCCGTACGCTACAGACGTCTGCGGATATTGCCCGGGTGATCCAGTCAAAATCCTGAGCGAAGTGTGAAGTGTTTGCCCGGCGTGGAGCCGGGCAACAGAATCAGAAAATCATCTTGAATACGCCGGTTACCACCAGCAGCCCTATCAGAAATATAATCAAAATAACCCACAATAATATTTTCATTCGCCTCTCCTGCGTATGTCTGTCGAAGTAAGTGTAGCAGTCAATTCATAATTAGCATGAATACATGAAATTAAATCATTGTCTTGGGGAATAAATTTCCGGATATGAAAATGTATAACAATATGCGGATTGCCACGCGTTACTAAAAAACGGAACGTTAGTAAGCGTAAGTTGCGCCTTTATTTTTTTGAGTTCATGGCGTAATGAAACGTTCTCTTACTTTATCTCTGAGTGCTCCTCTTGTTTTTATGCTGGCCGCCTGCGCGCCGGAACATGCCACGGTGTCTCCAGTAAAAACGCAAGCCGCCGCCGCAGCTGTAAATACCCAACTGCGTCATGCCGACTGGCCAAAAAGCGAATGGTGGAAAGACTTTAACGACCCCCAGCTCAACGCGCTGATCGACAAAGCGCTGGCGGATGCGCCGGATATGCAAATTGCCCGTCAGCGTATTACCCTGGCGGAAGCACAGGCGAAAGCCGCTGTCGCTGCTGAGGGTCCACAGCTGGATTTTTCCGCAGATGTTGAACGGCAAAAAATGTCGGCAGAGGGGCTGATGGGTCCATTTGCGCTGACCGATCCGGCGGCGGGGACAACCGGCCCCTGGTACACCAACGGCACCTTTGGTCTGACGGCGGGTTGGGATTTGGATTTATGGGGTAAAAACCGCGCCCAAATTGAGGCCCGCATCGGTCAGGTGAATGCGCAAAAAGCGGAGCTGGAGCAGACCCGCCAGCTGCTCGCCAGCAGCGTCGCGCGGCTGTACTGGGACTGGCAGACCGAGGCCGCGGTGGGTGACGTACTCGCGCAAATCAAACGGGAGCAGGAAAATATCATCGGTGCCGATCGTGAGCTTTATCAGCACGGCATTACCTCCTCGGTGGAAGGCGTTGAAACGGATATTAATGCCAGCAAAACCGATGAGCAGCTCGCTGACGTGCACGGCAAAATGAAGGTCATTGAGGCGCGTCTGAATGCGTTGACCCATACCCCTTCAGTCACGCTCGCCCGGCATGCCTTACCTGATGCAGAGGCGTCGCTGCCGTCAACGCTCGGTTATGAACTGCTGGCTCGGCGCCCGGATTTGCAGGAGGCGCACTGGTATATCGAAGCATCCATGAGCGAAGTGGATGCCGCCAGAGCCGCGTTCTACCCTGACATCAATTTGATGGCATTCTTGCAGCAGGATGCATTGCACCTGAGTGACCTGTTCCGCTCATCTGCGCAGCAAATGGGCGTAACCGCCGGGCTGACGCTGCCAATTTTTGACAGCGGTCGGTTGAATGCGAACCTGGATATCGCCCAGGCGCAAAACAACCTCTCCGTGGCGAACTACAACAAGGCCGTGGTAGATGCCGTAAACCAGGTTGCCCGGACGGCCAGCGAAGTGGAAACGCTGACCGCCAAAAATCAGCACCAGCAGCAGATCGAAAAAGATGCGGCGCGCGTCGTTGCGCTGGCACAGGCGCGTTTCAGCGCCGGGATCATTGCCGGCTCCCGAGTGAGTGAAGCAAAAATTCCGGCGCTCAAAGAGCGTATTACCGGGTTCATGCTGAAAGGTCAGTACGTGGATGCCACGCTCCAGCTCACCTCCGCGCTGGGTGGCGGATATCATCACGGCTAACATTGCGCATTATCTATACTTACCTCTTTGCAGATTATCAGGAGGTGAATATGACGCGAGTCGCAATTGTTACCGCATCGGATTCAGGAATTGGCAAAACGACGGCCCTGATGCTGGCCGAACGCGGGTTTGATGTCGGAGTAACCTGGCATTCAGATGAGAAAGGGGCGCTGGCAACCTGCCGTGAAATTGAAGCGCGCGGGCAGCGTGCCGAGGCCATTCATCTCGACTTAAGCAATTTGCCGGAAGGCGCAAAGGCCATTGAAACCCTGATTACGCGTTTCGGGCGGCTGGATGTGCTGGTTAACAATGCCGGGGCGATGAATAAAGCGCCATTTCTGGACCTGTCGTTTGACGACTGGCGGCACATATTCACCGTTGACGTGGACGGCGCGTTTCTCTGCTCGCAAATCGCGGCGCGTCAGATGGTGAAGCAGGGGGAAGGGGGGCGGATCGTGAATATCACCTCGGTGCATGAACATACGCCATTGCCGGACGCCAGCGCCTATACGGCGGCCAAACATGCGCTGGGCGGGTTAACAAAGTCGATGGCGCTGGAGTTGGTTAAACATAAGATTCTGGTGAACGCCGTTGCGCCCGGAGCGATCGCCACGCCGATGAATGATATGGACGACAGCGAAGTGAAAGAAGGCGCAATGCCGGAAATCCCGCTGGCACGGCCAGGGCATACCAAAGAAATTGCCAGCCTGGTGGCGTGGCTGTGTGACAGCGACGCCAGCTACACCACCGGGCAGTCGTTTATCGTCGACGGCGGTTTTATGCTGGCGAATCCGCAGTTTAAGCCTGCGAAATAAGCATTCCCCTCACCCCCAAGGGGAGAGGGTGTATAGCGTTTGGGGAGAGGGGTAGGGTGAGGGGCAGCAGGCCGAACTCACTCTTCATCCCGCCGCTTTTCGCGATGCTTGAGCCACAGCCGTACCACAATCACCACTGCAACAACCAGGATCAACCAGGCCCAGTGTTTAAGATGCTGATCGAGATTATGCAGCCACGGACCTATTACTTCGCCACCCACGTAGCCAAGCGTGGTGAAAATCAGCGCCCAGGCAATCGCCCCGAGAATGTTCAGCGGCAGGAAGATTTTCGGCGGTAAGCGGCTCGCGCCAATCAGTATTGGCCCGATGATGCGAAAGCCATACATAAAGCGGGTACCAATCACAAACAGCCAGGGACGTCGCTGGATAAGCCGCTGAGCACGGCGAATTTTCTTTTGATGCTTAGCAAAACGTTGCAAAAGCGTTGGGCCAAAGCGCAGCCCCAGAAAGTAGAGCAGCTGATCGCCAATCATACCGCCCAACGCGACGGCGGCGACCACCAGCGAGAATTTCAGCAATCCCTGATGTGCGGCCACCCCGCCCAGCAGCGTGATGGTTTCGCCTTCCGCGACGCTGCCGATCACCAGCGCGGCGTATCCATATTGTTCAATAAGACCGTTGATATCCATTACGTAAACGTCATCTCCCTTACTGTGCCTGCGTTAATCATATACCCCATCCATCAACCACGCGGCAATCAACGGAAATTTCCCACTGTACATAAAATAATCTAAAGCCTGCATTATACTTAAGCTATCGCTGACGGGCCGACAACAAGGGGGCGTTATGAACCATGTCTGGGGACTTTTCTCCCATCCCGATCGTGAAATGCAGGTGATCCGTAACGAGAACGAAACGGTCGCGCATCACTATACCCACCATGTCCTGCTGATGGCAGCGGTGCCGGTGGTCTGCGCGTTTATTGGTACTACGCAGATAGGCTGGAACTTTGGTGACGGCACCGTGGTTCAGCTTTCCTGGTTTACCGGACTGTACCTGGCCATTCTGTTTTATGGCCTGATGCTGGCCGGGGTGGCGGTGATGGGGCGGGTCATCCACTGGATGGCGCGCAACTATCCGCAGCGCCCGTCGCTGGCACACTGTATGGTCTTCGCCGGATACGTCGCGACCCCGCTGTTTTTAAGCGGTATTGTCGCGCTCTATCCACTGGTCTGGCTGTGCGCGCTGATCGGTACGGTTGCCCTCTTTTACACCGGTTATCTGCTGTATGTAGGGGTGCCAACCTTCCTCAATATCAATAAAGAAGAGGGCCTGAGCTTCTCCAGCTCTACGCTTGCCATCGGCGTGCTGGTCCTTGAGGCGCTACTGGCCCTGACAGTGATTCTTTGGGGTTATGGATACCGTCTCTTTTAAGTTCCCTGCATTGCTGGCGTAAATGCCAGCAATGCAGCATCTGGTTATGATTCTCCGCTGGCGACAACGCACGGTGACCGCTATGATGCCGAAGCCAGCCTGTGTTTATCCGTTGACACAGGCGGTGTACGTCATAACGTGCGTGAATCATTATCAGAAGTCTCATCATGCTGAAATTTCGAGTGTCACTCCTTAGTCTTGCGCTGCTGCTGGGCGTCTCCGCTACCGCGCCAGCCATCGCCAAAACGACCGCAGTCGCCACCGCTGCTGCGCAACCCCAGATTGCGTCCGGCAGCGCGATGATCGTTGACCTGAATACCAACAAGGTGATCTACGCCAGTCATCCGGATCTGGTGCGCCCGATCGCTTCCATAACCAAAGTCATGACCGCGATGGTGGTGCTTGATGCACGACTGCCGCTGGACGAAAAGCTGAAGGTGGATATCAGCCACACGCCAGAGATGAAAGGGATCTACTCTCGCGTGCGTCTGAACAGTGAAATCAGCCGTAAAAATATGCTGCTGCTGGCGCTGATGTCCTCTGAGAACCGCGCGGCGGCAAGCCTTGCCCACCATTATCCTGGTGGTTACGACGCGTTTATCCGCGCGATGAACGCCAAAGCCAAAGCGCTGGGGATGAAAAATACCCATTTCGTAGAGCCAACCGGTCTGTCGATTCATAACGTCTCGACGGCGCGTGATTTAACCAAGCTGCTGATCGCCAGTAAGCAATACCCGCTGATCGGTCAGCTCAGTACCACGCGTGAGGAGATGGCGACATTCTCGAACCCGGCGTATACGCTGCCGTTCCGCAACACTAACCATCTGGTGTATCGCGATAACTGGAATATTCAGTTAACCAAGACCGGATTCACTAATGCGGCAGGGCACTGCCTGGTGATGCGCACCGTGTTTAACGGTAAGCCAGTGGCGCTGGTAGTGATGGATGCCTTCGGCAAATATACCCACTTTGCGGACGCCAGCCGCCTGCGCACCTGGATTGAAACCGGGAAAGTGCAGCCGGTGCCGGCTTCAGCGCTGGCGTATAAAAAGCAGAAAGCGGAACAGATGGCGACGGCGCAGAACGACTGAGCCGCCTGTCTGTGCCGGGTGGCGGCTTCGCCTTACCCGGCCTACGGCCCTAAAGCGGCCCCGATACGTAGGCCCGGTAAGCGAAGCGCCACCGGGCGAAAGCGCCTACTCCGGCAGCGTCCAGTCACCATCGTTGAGTGGACGCTGCATGATCAACGTATCCCGCCAGTCGCCCTTCTTATACCCCACGCTGCGCAGTTGACCGACAACCTCGAAGCCATGTTTTTTATGCAGCCGTAACGATCCCGCATTATTGTTTCCGTCACCAACCACGGCAATCATCTGCCGCCAGGGTCCTTGTTCACAACGGGCGATCAGTGCCTGGAGTAAGGCCGAGCCAAACCCGCGCCCGGTAGTGCTGGCATCCACATAGATGGATTCCTCAAGGGTGTACCGGTAGGCCTGGCGTGGACGATAAAACGTGGCGTAGCAGTAGCCGACAACAATGCCGCGATACAGCGCAACCAGCCACGTTAAACCGCTGTCGGTCACGCTCTTCATCCGCTGACGCATCTCATCGACGGTGGGAGGAACTTCCTCGAAGGACGCACGGCCATGAAGCACATGCCAGGCGTATATCGCCGAGATGGCATGCGCATCGTCAGGAAGGGCGTCGCGCACCTCGATTTCAGTTTCGGGGAAAATTTCTACAGCCGACATGTTCTGCCCGCTCCTTGTTTGGAAAGCCAGAGAAACGTTTCTCTGGCAACAGGCAGATACTCTAGTACGTTTGAGGAGGGCTTAACAATCTCTTAAATTTGGCTATAAGAGTTCATCAGAGGCTTGCGTATTGTGTTCCTCTGTTTCGGCACTCTCTTTCCAGTATTTCTTCCGCGTTGTCTTACCAATGCCCGGGTTCATACTGTTTGTAGGGTCATTTTTGCGATAAAACTGTTTAAGCGTCTCCGGCGCTTTGTACAGGTGTCCTACGTTGTGCTCGGCAGGATATTGCGCGCCACGCTCGTGCAGCAGCGCCAGCATCTGTTCTTTCAGCGCGTGTGCATCAACCCCTTTTTTGACGATGTAATCCTGATGGAAGACATAGCACATAAAGTGGCCGTAATAGAGCTTATGCACCAGCTTGCTGTCGATCTCCGGCGGCAGATGTTCAAACCACTCGGTATCGTTGCGACGCAGGGCGATATCCAGTGCCAGAATATCCTCCACCTCTTCGGAATGCACCGCCTGATAACGGATGGCAGCACCCGCCGCGGCGAAGCGGTGCAGGAAGGCTTTGCTGCCTTCTTCCGGCGTACAGGCAAAGAAATCCCCGTCGGCGGTTTTGAAGAATTCGGTGAGCCAGCTCTGCGCTTCGGCAATTCCGTCCCCGGCCATTTTCAGCAGCAGATGGTGCTCATACTTGTCGCGCCAGGTCTTCATCCGCTCCGGTAAATGCGCCGGGAAGACGTTACCCAGCTTCTGCATAAAGCGGTCGGTGAAGTGCGGTTTGAACAACGATACTTTCTCCAGCATCGCGTCGGTGCGGCCCTTCATAGTGAAGAAGAACGGCATTTTGTCGGTGCCGAGCTTGTCGATCATCAGGAAGGTATCTTTGCCGTAGCGCTCTGCGATGTCGTAAATGTCCCGGTGCATATACTCGCCTGCCACCGGCAGGTGAGTGAACTCGGCCAGAATATGACGACGGATCTCCGTCAGCACCTCCGGCTGATTGGTGCCGATGTAAAACACCTGCTGCTTTTTCTCTGCCGGGAAGGTATCGAGGCGCACCGCAAAAACGGCCAGCTTGCCCGCGCAGCCGGAGGATTCAAACAGGCGATCCGGATCGGCGTTATAGCGCGCCGGCGTATCGGCATTGATATCGCGCACGCGGGTGATGTAATCGTGGTCATGCGCGTGACGGCCATCGTGCTGAACGTCTTCGTCCTTTACGCGGTCATCGTCGAGTTTGCTGAGGATCTGCTCTGGCGTTACGCCCAGATCGATCCCCAGATGGTTAACCAGCGTCAGCTTGCCGTTTTCATCGATACGGGCGAACAGCGACATTTCCGTGTAAGCCGGGCCGCGCTGCACCAGCGAGCCGCCGGAGTTATTGCAGATCCCGCCGATCACCGAGGCGCCAATGCACGATGAGCCGATCACCGAGTGCGGTTCGCGTCCCAGCGGCTTAAGCGCTTTTTCCAGCGAGTAAAGCGTGGTGCCGGGGAAGGCGAGCACCTGTTCGCCCTTGTCCAGCAGGTGCAGTTTGTCGAGGCGCAGGGTGCTGATAATCACGATGTCACGATCGTAATCGTTGCCGTTCGGCGTGGAGCCTTCGGTCAGGCCGGTATTCGCAGCCTGCATTAAAATAATCTTGTCTGCCGCAACGCAGGCGCTGAGCACGCGCCACAGTTCGAGCAACGTACCGGGGAAGACTACCGCCAGCGCGTCGCCCTGGCCGGAGCGAAAGCCCTTCCGATAGCGGGCGGTTTTGGCCGGGTCGGTAAGCAGGTGAGAGTGACCAACCAGGCGAGACAGTTCGTTAATAAATGTAGTGTTATCGTCAGTTCGAACAGAAGACATCTTCCACTCCTTGTGGTGGGGCAAATTTCTCGCTGTAAAGCATAGCGCGATTAGCCGTTGAGCGGTCGGGTATTCATGAGAAAAATCAGAGAATAACCCTGCAAGGTTTTCAGGCTTTATGGCACACTGCGCTTTTCGCACGGTCTGGCCGGGTGCTTCCCGCGGTTATTGATGAGAGAGAATAACAACATGAAATGGCTATGTTCTGTAGGTGTCGCCGTCAGCCTGGCGCTGCAACCTGCGCTGGCAGAGGATTTGTTTGGTAATCACCCGCTCACGCCCGAAGCCCGCGACGCCTTTGTCACGGATTTACTCAAAAAGATGACGGTCGATGAGAAAATCGGCCAGCTGCGCCTGATCAGCGTCGGTCCGGATAACCCGAAAGAAGCCATTCGCGAGATGATCAAAGACGGGCAGGTAGGGGCCATTTTTAACACCGTTACCCGCCAGGATATCCGCAAGATGCAGGATCAGGTGATGGAGCTGAGCCGCCTGAAAATTCCACTGTTCTTCGCTTATGACGTGGTGCACGGCCAGCGTACCGTCTTCCCGATTAGCCTCGGCTTAGCCTCCTCTTTTAATCTTGATGCGGTGAAAACCGTCGGGCGCGTTTCGGCATATGAAGCCGCAGACGACGGCCTGAATATGACCTGGGCTCCGATGGTTGACGTCTCCCGCGATCCGCGCTGGGGCCGCGCTTCGGAGGGCTTCGGTGAAGACACGTATTTAACCGCCACGATGGGCAAAACCATGGTGGAAGCGATGCAGGGCAAAAGCCCGGCAGATCGTTACTCGGTCATGACCAGCGTCAAGCACTTCGCCGCCTATGGCGCGGTGGAGGGCGGTAAAGAGTACAACACCGTCGACATGAGCCCACAGCGCCTGTTTAACGACTACATGCCGCCATACAAGGCAGGGCTGGACGCGGGCAGCGGGGCGGTGATGGTAGCGCTGAACTCTCTCAACGGCACGCCTGCCACCTCCGATTCGTGGCTGCTGAAAGACGTGTTGCGCGACCAGTGGGGCTTTAAGGGCATTACCGTCTCTGACCACGGCGCGATTAAAGAGCTGATTAAACACGGCACGGCGTCCGATCCGGAAGACGCGGTACGCGTGGCGCTCAAGTCCGGCATCAACATGAGCATGAGCGACGAGTACTACAGCAAATACCTGCCGGGGCTGGTGAAGAGCGGCAAAGTGACGATGGCAGAGCTGGACGACGCCGCTCGCCACGTGCTGAACGTGAAATATGACATGGGGCTGTTTAACGATCCTTACAGCCATCTGGGGCCGAAGGATTCAGACCCGGCGGACACTAACACCGAAAGCCGTCTGCACCGTAAGGAAGCCCGGGAAGTAGCGCGCGAAAGCCTGGTGCTGCTGAAAAACCGTCTCGACACGCTGCCGCTGAAAAAATCCGGCACCATTGCCGTGGTTGGTCCGCTGGCCGACAGCAAGCGCGACGTCATGGGCAGCTGGTCCGCCGCAGGCGTGGCGGATCAGTCCGTTACCGTGCTGACCGGCATTAAGAGCGCCGTGGGTGATAATGCAAAAGTGGTTTACGCCAAAGGCGCGAACGTCACCAACGATAAAGACATCGTGACCTTCCTCAACCAGTACGAGGAAGCGGTGAAGGTGGATCCGCGCACGCCGAAAGAGATGATCGACGAAGCGGTGAACGCCGCGAAGCAGTCCGACGTGGTGGTCGCGGTGGTGGGTGAAGCGCAGGGGATGGCGCACGAAGCCTCCAGCCGTACCGACATTACCATCCCGCAAAGCCAGCGCGATCTGATCGCGGCCCTGAAAGCCACCGGCAAGCCGCTGGTGCTGGTGCTGATGAACGGGCGTCCGCTGGCGCTGGTGAAAGAAGACCAGCAGGCTGACGCCATTCTGGAAACCTGGTTCGCCGGTACCGAAGGCGGTAACGCCATTGCCGACGTGCTGTTTGGCGATTACAACCCGTCCGGCAAGCTGCCGATGTCCTTCCCGCGCTCCGTCGGGCAGATCCCGGTTTACTACAGCCACCTGAACACCGGTCGTCCGTATAACGCCGACAAGCCGAACAAGTACACGTCTCGTTATTTCGATGAGGCGAACGGCCCGCTGTATCCGTTTGGCTATGGCCTGAGCTACACCACCTTTAAGGTCTCTGACGTGAAAATGTCAGCGCCTACGATGAAGCGTGACGGCAAAGTGACCGCCAGCGTGGAGGTGACCAACAGCGGCAAACGCGAAGGCGCGACGGTGATCCAGATGTACATTCAGGATGTCACGGCCTCCATGAGCCGTCCGGTGAAACAGCTGCGCGGCTTCGAGAAGGTCAACCTGAAACCGGGCGAAACCAGAACGGTCAGCTTCCCGATTGACGTGAATGCGCTGAAGTTCTGGAACCAGCAGATGAAATACGATGCCGAGCCTGGCAAATTCAACGTCTTCATTGGCGTGGATTCCGCCCGCGTGAACAAAGCCGAATTCGAGCTGCAATAATCTTACCTTCCTCCCCATCCCCCGCCTGGCGGGGGATGCCTCTCATCTTGTACGAAAAACGGTTAAATTCGCTGTTTTAAGCTACGCTTTTGTCTCAAGCCTATGAAAAAGGCCACAAAATAATGAGGAAATCAGAATGACGATTATTAAGGGGATAACAGGATCGGCGGTGCTTCTGGCGGCTCTAAGCCTGCCGCTACAGGCCGCAGAGCCGGTTAAGGTGGGTTCCAAAATTGATACCGAGGGCGCGTTGCTCGGCAATATCATTTTGCAGGTACTCGAAAGCCACGGCGTGAAAACGGTCAATAAAGTACAGCTTGGCACCACGCCTGTCGTGCGCGGTGCCATCACGTCCGGCGAGCTGGATATCTACCCGGAATACACCGGCAACGGGGCATTCTTCTTCAAGGATGAAAACGATCCGGCATGGAAAAATGCCAAAGCCGGGTACGAAAAAGTCAAAAAGCTGGACGCGGAAAAAAATAAGCTGGTCTGGCTGACCCCGGCACCGGCCAACAACACCTGGACCATCGCGGTGCGTAAAGATATTGCCGAGAAAGGCAAGCTCACCTCGCTTGACGATCTCAGCCGCTACCTGAAAGAGAAGGGCGAGTTTAAGCTCGCGGCCTCGGCAGAGTTTATCGAGCGCGCTGACGCCCTGCCAGCGTTTGAAAAAGCCTATGATTTCAAGCTCGATCAGGCACAACTGCTCTCTCTGGCGGGCGGCGACACGGCGGTGACCATTAAGGCGGCGGCGCAGCAAACCTCCGGCGTCAACGCGGCGATGGCCTACGGCACCGACGGCCCGGTCGCGGCGCTTGGCCTGCAAACCCTGACCGACCCAAAAGGCGTTCAGCCAATTTACGCCCCAACCCCGGTCGTGCGCGAGGCGGTGCTGAAAGCCTACCCGGATATTGCGGAATGGCTCAAACCGGTGTTTGAAAAACTGGATGCGAAAACGCTGCAACAGCTGAATGCCAGCATTGCCGTTGAGGGGCTGGATGCCAAAAAAGTGGCTGCCGACTTCCTGAAACAACAAGGGCTTGTGAAGTAACGGGACAAGGCTGTGCCAATAAAATGCCATAACCGCGTTCTGCTGCTGTTGGCCTGTGTGGCCATCGCGGCGGTCGCGTTACCTTTTGTGAATGTCGCGCCAAACCGTCTGGTGTCGGGCGAACCGCGCGCGCTCTGGCAGATCTGGGCATTTACGCCGCTGCTGCTGGGCGCGGCGCTGGCGAGTACCGTTGCCTTAGCCTTCTGGCCGGGGCGAACCGCCCTGTGGCTGACGCTTCTGCTCAGCGAAGCGCTGTTTATCGTGCTGTTCTGGAGCGCGGGACAGGCGGCAACGCAGATGGCCTCGGTTGAAAGCCCGCTGGCGCGCACGTCGATCGGCAGCGGGCTGTGGCTATGGCTGGCACTTTGTCTGCTGGTCTGTAGCGATGCCATTCGCCGTCTGACGCCGCTACCCGTCTGGCGCTGGCTGCTGAACGCGCAATTCTGGGTTATCCCTCTGCTGATCCTCTTCAGCGGCGATCTGAATCAACTCTCGCTGTTAAAAGAGTACGTCAACCGCCAGGAGGTGTTTGACGACGCGCTGGCGCAACATCTGACGATCCTGTTCGGGACGCTGATCCCGGCGCTGCTGCTGGGCGTGCCGCTGGGTATAGGGTGCTACCGACATCCCAGCCGCCAGGGTGCCGTCTTTACCGTGCTCAACGTGATACAGACTATCCCTTCCGTCGCCCTGTTTGGCCTGCTGATCGCCCCCCTCGCCGGTCTGGTGAAATCCTTCCCTGCGTTGGCCGCGGCAGGCATTGCCGGAACGGGGCTGACGCCCGCGCTGATTGCCCTTGTGCTGTATGCGCTGCTGCCGCTGGTGCGCGGCGTGGTGGCGGGGTTAAGCCAGGTTCCGCCCGACGTGCTGGAAAGCGCCCATGCGATGGGGATGAGCGCGCGGCAGTGTTTCTGGAAAATACAGCTGCCGCTTGCGCTTCCGCTGCTGGTTCGCAGCCTGCGGGTAGTGACGGTGCAAACCGTGGGGATGGCGGTGATTGCCGCGCTGATCGGGGCGGGCGGCTTTGGAGCACTGGTGTTCCAGGGGCTGCTCAGCAGCGCGCTGGATCTGGTGCTGCTGGGCGTTGTGCCCACGATTGCGCTGGCGGTCGTACTGGATGCCCTGTTTGCCCTGTGGCTCGCGCTGCTCAGGAGAAGAGCCAATGATTGAATTTCATGATGTGAGTAAAACCTTTGCGGGCCGTCCGGCGGCAAGCCACCTCAATCTGCATTTTGCCGAAGGGGCGTTCTCGGTATTGATCGGGACGTCGGGGTCGGGAAAATCGACGACGCTGAAGATGATCAACCGGCTGGTGGAACACGACAGCGGGACGATTCGCTTTGCCGGAGAGGAGATCCGCAGCCTGCCGGTGCTGGAGCTACGGCGGCGTATGGGCTACGCCATTCAGTCCATCGGCCTGTTTCCTCACTGGACGGTGGCGCAGAACATTGCCACCGTGCTACAGCTGGAAAAATGGTCCCGGGGGAAGATCAATGAGCGTGTCGACGAGCTGATGGCGCTGCTGGGCCTGGACGCGTCGCTTCGCGACCGCTATCCGCATCAGCTTTCCGGCGGACAGCAGCAGCGGGTCGGGGTGGCGCGCGCGCTGGCCGCTAACCCGCAGGTGCTGCTGATGGATGAGCCCTTCGGCGCGCTGGATCCGGTCACCCGCGGCGCACTTCAGGCGGAGATGAGCCGTATCCACCGTATTCTTGGGCGCACCATCGTGCTGGTGACCCATGATATCGACGAAGCGCTGCGGCTGGCCGACCGTCTGGTACTGATGGATCACGGCGAAGTCGTCCAGCAGGGAACGCCGCTTGAGCTGTTAACCTCGCCGGCAAACGATTTTGTGCGTGAATTTTTTGGCCGCAGCGAGCTGGGCGTCAGGCTGCTCTCGCTGCGCACCGTCAGGGACTATCTGCGTCCGCAGGATGCGCAAATCGGTGGTGAACCGCTGCACGATGGGATGAGCCTGCGCGATGCTCTGTCGGCGTTTGTCGCCCGGCAGTGCGAGGTATTACCCGTTGCGGACGGGCAGGGGACGCCATGCGGGACGATCCATTTTCGCGATCTGCTGGCGGGGGAGGTGACGCGTGAAGTGGGTCCGTGATCCGTTACTCTGGCTGACAGGGCTGTTTATCGCCTTACTCTACCTGATGCCGCACAGCGCGGCGCTGTTTAATGCGCTTATTCCCGGGCTGCCGCGTCCGGTATACCAGCAGGAGAGCTTTGTTAATCTCACCCTGGCGCACTTCTGGCTGGTGGCGGTGTCAAGCGTGATTGCCATCGTGCTGGGCACAGGCGCCGGTATTGCGGTGACGCGGCCTGCGGGCAGGGAGTTCCGTCCGCTGGTGGAGACCATCGCCGCAACGGGGCAGACCTTCCCGCCGGTGGCCGTGCTGGCGATTGCCGTGCCGGCGATCGGTTTTGGGCAGGAGCCTGCCATCATTGCGCTGATTTTGTACGGCGTGTTGCCCATTCTGCAAGGGACGCTGGCGGGGATTGCGGCGGTGCCTGCATCGGTGCTGAGCGTAGCGGAAGGAATGGGGATGAGCGCCTGGCAGCGGCTGGTGAAGGTCGAACTGCCGCTGGCCGCACCGGTGATTATCGCTGGCGTGCGAACGTCCGTGATTATCAACATTGGTACGGCAACCATCGCCTCGACGGTCGGAGCCAATACGCTGGGAACGCCGATCATTATCGGGTTAAGCGGGTTTAATACGGCTTACATTATTCAGGGGGCGGTTCTGGTTGCGCTGGCGGCGATTGTGGTGGATCGCCTGTTTGAACGCCTGGCCGGATACCTCAGCCAACACCGCCGCGAACAATAAATGAATAACCTGCAAGCATAACGCCACCGATACCGCTGACGGCCATCAGTGCAAAAAGGGTAATTACGGCCAGTTTCGTTGCCTTCATCATGTGCTCCTGTTGTTAACGGAACAATTATACGGTGAAGCGCAGCTGTTAATGAACAATTAAATGCCGTTACGACGCATTTGGCCCCAGCGAGTAAACGGGATAACCATGTTCGCGCCATTCCGTCAGGAGCTGCTGCTGGGAAGCGGAGGGGACTTCGCCGCACCAGACCAGCAGCGTCTGTCCCTCAAACAGTTCCGGCCTGAGCTGGGCCAGGGAGTGGGCAAGCACGTCAACGCGCCAGCCCTGCTGGGTGGCAATCCAGGCTTCGAGCCACAGCCGGGTGGTATCGTGTACGTTCCAGCCAATCACCAGCGCATCTTTGCTGTTTTTATTCCGCGCTGAGGCAAGACAGACGGAAATATAGTTAATCAGCACGCCATCAAGCATGCTAAGCAACGCCTGTAGGGTGGTTTGCTGACACTGAAGCCGACGCCGTAAGGGAATAAAAAGATGGGTGATCAGGGTTTGCGCCGGGTAGTCTCGACCCTGTTCTTTGATCCAGCCGCGCAGACGCTGCAAATTGCCACTCTGCAACAGCCTCAGCAGCGTTTCCTGCTGCTCGCGCCAGAGATGCTGCGTATCTGGATCGTCCTGGCTCAGAAGCGATTTTACCTTGCCGACCTGTACGCCATTGTCGATCCAGCTTTTGATCTCGCGGATCCGGTCAATGTCCGCATCGTTAAACAGGCGGTGCCCGCCGTCCGTTCTTTGCGGCTTAAGCAATCCATACCGTCGCTGCCACGCCCGTAGCGTAACGGGATTGATATCACACAGGAGTGCCACTTCACCTATTGTGTAAAGCGCCATTTTCGCCCCCAGGCTTGCGCGTCCCCAGCTTAACTGTAGACCCACTTTGCGGAACCAGGAAGATTTGATTCTTTTTTGTACAAATTATACGAAAGACAGGTTATCTCCGGCAAAAGGTGTGATGGCGGACACGATTTATCGCTTTTTTGGCACGTTTCAAAGAAAGTTAACCGCTATCAGTGTATGTTACGCGTTTTTAGAATGTGCGGTTTGTGAGTATGTACGAGTTTAATCTGGTGCTGCTGTTGCTTCAGCAGATGTGCGTGTTCCTTGTCATCGCCTGGTTGATGAGCAAAACGCGCCTGTTTATCCCGCTGATGCAGGTCACCGTCCGTCTGCCGCACAAATTCCTCTGCTACGTCGTATTTTCCATATTCTGCATTATGGGGACCTGGTTTGGTCTCCATATCGAAGATTCCATCGCCAATACGCGCGCCATCGGCGCGGTAATGGGCGGGCTGCTCGGAGGCCCGGTTGTCGGCGGTCTGGTGGGGTTAACCGGCGGCCTGCACCGCTATTCGATGGGCGGTATGACGGCGCTGAGCTGCATGATCTCCACCATCGTCGAAGGGCTGCTCGGTGGTCTCGTCCACAGCTATATGATTAAGCGCGGTCGCCCGGATAAAGTGTTCAGTCCCTTTACCGCAGGGGCGATTACCTTCGTGGCGGAAATGGCGCAGATGGCGATCATCCTGCTGATCGCGCGCCCGTTTGACGATGCGTTACATCTGGTCAGCAGCATTGCCGCACCGATGATGGTCACCAATACTGTAGGTGCGGCGCTGTTTATGCGCATTCTGCTCGACAAACGCGCCATGTTCGAAAAATACACCTCGGCATTTTCTGCCACCGCCTTAAAAGTTGCGGCGTCGACGGAAGGGATCCTGCGGCAGGGATTCAACGAGGAGAACAGTATGAAGGTGGCGCAGGTGCTGTATAAAGAGCTGGATATCGGAGCCGTGGCGATTACCGATCGCGAGAAGCTGCTGGCGTTTACCGGTACCGGCGACGACCACCATCTGCCGGGCAAACCGATCTCCTCGGCCTATACCCTGCGCGCTATTGAAACGGGTGAAGTGGTGTATGCCGACGGAAATGAAGTGCCGTACCGCTGTTCCCTGCATCCGCAGTGCAAACTCGGCTCTACGCTGGTCATTCCCCTGCGGGGTGAAAACCAGCGCGTCATGGGCACTATTAAGCTTTACGAAGCCAAAAACCGCCTGTTCAGCTCCATCAACCGCACGCTGGGGGAGGGGATCGCCCAGCTGCTTTCGGCGCAAATCCTGGCGGGGCAGTATGAACGGCAAAAAGCGCTGCTGACGCAGTCAGAAATTAAGCTCCTGCACGCTCAGGTGAACCCGCATTTCCTGTTTAACGCGCTCAACACGCTGAAAGCGGTGATCCGCCGCGACAGCGATCAGGCCGCGCAGCTGGTGCAATTTCTCTCGACCTTTTTCCGCAAAAATCTGAAGCGACCCTCGGAGATCGTCACCCTCGCGGACGAGATTGAGCATGTAAACGCCTATCTGCAAATTGAAAAAGCGCGCTTCCAGTCACGTTTACAGGTGTCGTTATCCGTCCCGGACGATCTGGCGTATCAGCATCTTCCGGCCTTTACCCTGCAACCGATTGTAGAAAATGCCATTAAGCATGGGACGTCGCAGCTGCTGGGAAGTGGAGAGATTATGATTTCCGCTTCCCGTTTTAACCACCATCTGGTGCTGGATATTGAAGACAACGCGGGGCTGTATGAAGCTTCCGCGTCAGGCGGTCTGGGCATGAGCCTGGTGGATAAACGCCTGCGCGCGCATTTTGGTGACGACTGCGGTATCACCGTCGCCTGTGAGCCAGACCGCTATACCCGAATTACCTTACGATTGCCGCTGGAGGAGAACGCATGTTAAGAGTGCTGATTGTCGATGATGAGCCGTTAGCACGGGAAAACCTGCGTGTTCTGTTGCAGGAGCAGAGTGATATCGAGGTTGTGGGGGAATGTGCCAATGCGATTGAAGGCATCGGTGCGGTGCATAAACTGCGCCCGGACGTGCTGTTCCTCGATATTCAGATGCCGCGCATCAGCGGGCTGGAGATGGTCGGCATGCTCGACCCGGAGCACCGTCCCTATATCGTCTTTCTGACGGCCTTTGATGAGTACGCGGTAAAGGCGTTTGAAGAGCACGCATTTGATTATCTGCTGAAGCCGATTGAAGAGAAACGGCTTGAAAAGACCCTGACCCGCCTGCATCAGGAGCGTACCGTGCAGGACGTGACGCTGCTGCCGGAGCATCAGCAGCCCCTAAAGTTTATACCCTGTACCGGGCACAGCCGGATTTACCTCCTGCAAATGGACGACGTTGCCTTTGTCAGCAGCCGTCTGAGCGGGGTATACGTCACCAGCGCTGAAGGTAACGAAGGCTTTACCGAGCTGACCCTGCGCACGCTGGAGAGCCGCACGCCGCTAATCCGCTGCCATCGTCAGTATCTGGTGAACATGGCGCACCTGAAAGAGATCCGTCTGGAAGATAACGGCCAGGCCGAGCTGGTGTTACGTGCCGGGCAAACCGTTCCCGTCAGTCGTCGCTACCTGAAAAGTTTGAAAGAGGCGATAGGGCTGTAAAACTGGTACACTGCGCGCCATTGCATCATCGACATTCGAAGGCTCTATGCTAAGTAACGATATTCTTCGTAGCCTGCGCTACACCCTGAAAGCGAACAATAATGACATGGTGCGCATTCTTGCGCTCTCCGACATGGAATCCACGTCCGCCGGGTTCGACACCTGGATGACTAAAGAAGATGAAGAGGGTTTTGTTCGCTGCCCGGACATTATTCTGTCGGGCTTTCTGAATGGCCTGATCTACGACAAGCGCGGCAAAGATGAATCTGCGCCTGAGCTGGCGCTGGAGCGTCGGGTAAATAACAACACGGTGCTGAAAAAGCTGCGTATTGCTTTCTCCCTGAAAACTGACGACATTCTGGCGATCATGACCGAGCAGAAATTTCGCGTGTCGATGCCGGAAATCACTGCCATGATGCGCGCCCCGGATCATAAGAATTACCGCGAGTGTGGGGATCAGTTTCTGCGTTATTTCCTGCGTGGGTTGACGCAGCGGGTGCATAACCAGAAGGGGTGATTTTAGCCGGATGGCGGCTTCGCCTGACCCGGCCTACAAAACCCGTAGGCCCGTGCAAGCGTAGCGCCGCCGGGCAAAAAAAAGCCGGATTCTCATCCGGCTTTTTTATTACTTCACCTGCTGACCCGGCTTCGCGCCTTCGTCAGGGCTTAACAGGAAGATATCTTTCCCGCCCGGGCCTGCGGCCATCACCATCCCCTCAGAGATGCCGAAGCGCATTTTGCGCGGCGCCAGGTTTGCCACCATCACGGTCTGACGACCAATCAGCACCTGCGGATCGGGATACGCGGAACGAATGCCGGAGAAGACGTTACGCTTCTCGCCGCCCAGATCCAGGGTCAGACGCAGCAGTTTGTCAGAACCTTCCACGAACTCCGCGTTTTCAATCAGCGCCACGCGCAGGTCGACTTTGGCGAAATCATCAAAGGTGATGGTCTCCTGAATCGGATCGTCCGCCAGCGGGCCGGTCACCGGTGCGGCAGCCGCTTTCACCTCTTCTTTGGATGCTTCCACCAGCGCGTCAACCTGCTTCATCTCGATGCGGTTATACAGCGCCTTGAAGGTGTTCACCTTGTGGCCGAGCAGCGGCTGCTGGATGGCATCCCAGGTCAGTTCGGTGTTCAGGAATGCTTCCGCGCGGGCTGCCAGCTGCGGCAGAACCGGCTTCAGCCAGGTCATCAGCACGCGGAACATGTTCAGACCCATGGTGCAGATCGCCTGCAAGTCGGCGTCGCGGCCTTCCTGTTTCGCCACCACCCACGGCGCCTGCTCGTCGACATAGCGGTTGGCCACGTCTGCCAGCGCCATGATTTCGCGAATGGCTTTACCGAATTCACGGCTTTCCCAGGCTTCGCCAACCGCAGCGGCGGCGTCGGTGAAGGTTTTATACAGCTCAGGATCGGCCAGTTCGGCAGAAAGCACGCCGTCAAAGCGTTTGGCGATAAAACCTGCGTTACGGGACGCCAGGTTCACCACCTTGTTGACGATGTCCGCGTTCACGCGCTGCACGAAATCTTCCAGATTCAGGTCGATATCGTCGATGCGGGAAGAGAGCTTCGCGGTGTAGTAGTAGCGCAGGCTGTCCGCGTCAAAGTGGTTTAGCCAGGTGCTGGCCTTAATAAACGTCCCGCGAGATTTAGACATCTTCGCGCCGTTCACCGTTACGTAGCCATGTACGAACAGGTTGGTCGGCTTGCGGAAGTTGCTGCCTTCCAGCATTGCTGGCCAGAACAGGCTGTGGAAGTAAACGATGTCTTTACCGATGAAGTGATACAGCTCGGCATCGGAATCTTTCTTCCAGTATTCGTCGAAGCTTACGGTGTCGCCGCGCTTGTCACACAGATTCTTGAACGACCCCATGTAGCCAATCGGCGCATCCAGCCAGACGTAAAAATATTTGCCCGGCGCGTTCGGGATTTCGAAGCCAAAGTAGGGCGCATCGCGGGAGATATCCCACTGTTGCAGCCCGGATTCGAACCACTCCTGCATTTTGTTCGCGACCTGCTCCTGCAACGCACCGCTGCGGGTCCACGCCTTCAGCATTTCGCTGAACGACGGCAGGTCGAAGAAGAAGTGCTCGGAGTCACGCATCACCGGCGTCGCGCCGGAGACCACGGACTTCGGTTCGATAAGCTCGGTCGGGCTGTAGGTTGCGCCGCACACTTCGCAGTTATCGCCGTACTGGTCCGGGGATTTACATTTCGGACAGGTGCCTTTGACGAAACGGTCCGGCAGGAACATGCCTTTTTCCGGATCGTACAGCTGAGAGATGGTGCGGTTTTTAATGAAACCGTTCTCTTTCAGACGGGTGTAGATCAGCTCTGACAGCTCGCGGTTTTCGTCGCTGTGCGTGGAGTGATAGTTGTCATAGCTGATGTCAAAGCCAGCAAAATCGGTCTGATGCTCCTGACTCATTTCGGCGATCATCTGTTCCGGGGAAATGCCCAGCTGCTGCGCTTTCAGCATGATCGGCGTGCCGTGGGCATCGTCCGCACAGATGAAGTTCACCTCGTGGCCGCGCATTCGCTGGTAACGGACCCAGACATCAGCCTGGATATGCTCCAGCATGTGGCCGAGGTGGATTGAGCCGTTGGCGTACGGCAGGGCGCACGTTACCAGAATTTTTTTCGCGACTTGAGTCATAGTAGGCATTACTTCTTTTAACTGTGAAAAGGGTTTTCGATATTACCAAAAGGGGCATTATTAAGTAAGCACAAACCGCGGCCTTTCAGGTAAACTTGTTTGTCTAAGGTCTTATTCACAAGAACAAAGGAGTCGGGATGAGTTCTCAATCCCAGGCCAAATCACCGGAAGCCTTACGAGCAATGGTCGCCGGGACGCTGGCTAATTTTCAGCATCCAACCCTGAAGCACAATCTCACGACGCTGAAAGCGCTTCATCACGTCGCATGGCTGGACGATACGCTGCACATTGAGCTACAGATGCCGTTCGTCTGGACCAGCGCCTTTGATGCCCTGAAAGAGCAAACCAGCTCTGAGCTGCTGCGCATTACCGGCGCAAATGCAATTGACTGGAAGCTAAGCCACAGCATCGCCACGCTCAAGCGCGTGAAAAATCAGCCGGGCGTTAACGGCGTGAAGAACATCATCGCCGTCAGCTCGGGCAAGGGCGGGGTGGGTAAATCGTCGACCGCCGTGAACCTGGCGCTTGCGCTGGCGGCTGAAGGGGCGAAAGTCGGCATTCTGGATGCGGATATCTACGGCCCGTCCATTCCAAACATGCTGGGGGCGGAAAACCAGCGTCCAACTTCGCCGGACGGCACCCACATGGCGCCAATCGTGGCGCACGGTCTGGCGACCAACTCCATTGGTTACCTGGTTACGGACGATAACGCAATGGTCTGGCGTGGCCCGATGGCCAGCAAGGCGCTGCTGCAAATGTTGCAGGAGACAATGTGGCCTGACCTCGATTATCTGGTACTGGACATGCCGCCGGGCACAGGTGATATCCAGCTGACGCTGGCGCAGAACATTCCGGTTACCGGCGCCGTCGTGGTCACCACGCCGCAGGATATCGCGCTGATCGACGCCAAAAAAGGCATCGTCATGTTCGAGAAGGTGGAGGTGCCGGTACTGGGTATCGTCGAGAACATGAGCATGCATATTTGCAGCAACTGCGGGCACCATGAGCCTATCTTTGGTACCGGTGGCGCCGAAAAGCTGGCGGCGCAATACCACACGCAACTGCTGGGGCAACTGCCGCTGCATATCACACTGCGTGAAGATCTGGATAGCGGTAAGCCGACGGTGGTCAGCCGTCCGGATAGCGAATTCACGGAAATCTATCGTCAGCTGGCGGGGCGCGTTGCGGCGCAGCTTTACTGGCAGGGCGAAGTCATTCCGGGTGAAATCGCCTTCCGCGCGGTGTAACGCCTCTGCGCGTTAGTGCCGGGTGGCGGCTTCGCCTTACCCGGCCTACCTCGATTTTGTAGGTCAGGTAAGCGTAGCGCCACCTGACTTTACCCAAGCCGATAGTGCATCAAATAATACTCTCCGTCCGGAGAATCTCCCGTCGCCTCAATGTGCCAGCCGTGGCGCTGGTAAAACGCAACCGCCCGCTCATTCTTCACCAGACACTTGAGTGAACCCGTGCTGGTAAACGTCTTCTGCACGTGTTCAAGCAACACATGTCCGACGCCCAGGCTCTGATAGTTCGGATCGACAAACAGGTTGTGCAGAAAATTATCGTTCGTCGAGACTGAGGCAAAGCCAAGTCGGTGCCCATCCTGCTCCGCCACCCAAATCCCTTCGTCCAGGGTTGCCGTGTCAAAATCTTCAAGCTGCCACGCAGAACTGTCCAGCCACGGCCAGGCTTCACGTCGGGCGTGAAGGAAGAGCGTGCGCAGGAAAGGGCGATCGCTCTCCTGCCACGGACGGATTAGGATCGTATCAGCGGTGATAGAAAATATCTCCGTTATAGGCTTTGTAGATTTTGCCATCGGCATCGCCAATCAGAACATAATTCTCACCCATGTAGGTCCAGTGTGTACCGGCATCGGGCGCAGGAAGGTTACGCAACTGGTACTGTTTGATGGTGTACTCAGGCGTCTGATACTGCGCGGGCGCGGTGTCGCCAATTTTGAACTTCGTAAAATCGGCAATAAACTCTTGTTCTTCATAGGCCTTGATGCCGGAAGGCGCTGTCGACGCTTGCGGTGCAGCGTGCGCGGCCCCCGCCAGTGACACTAATACACCCAGAAGCAACAATTTACGCTTAGCCATTTTTTCTCCAGTCATATCGTTACTGATACTTTTTGTGTGCAGATCCGCAAACGGATGGCAGACAGTTCATTTTAAGTATCCTCACAGGGTGAGTTTGCAAAAAATGTAACAAAAGCGCACGGTTTTGTGTAGTCGCAACCGTCATTAATTATTACTTCGACGAATAAATATGAGCTTATACAGATAACATAATTATTGGTTTATTAATTAATTCTGAAAAAACATTTTCAAGGCAAATTTACTAAGATTCAGGCATGCATTCAACAAATAGAACATTTAAGATTGCCTGAAACCCTCTTTCCGAAAGCCTGATTAAGACAATGCAGGGCTGTAAAGTCTGCCCAAAGGAATGTCGTGTGGTTTTATAAATACTCTTTGTGTTTCTGTTAATTCATTGAATAACAGCAACTTGTGCTTGAGTGAAATGTTACTGTTTTATCCTGTATACGATAATCACTACTATAAAAGATATTATGTAATAAATGAAAAACACAACAGTTGTATCGATATTATTTTTAATTATTACCCCCTTATCTGGCTGCGTATTTTACCCTGGCCAGCATCTCGATCTCGCTGGGAAAAAGATAATTGCCGCAGAAGATGCAAATGATCGTCTTGAGAAACGGATTGATGTTTATCCTCTTACGCCTTCGTTAATTGAAAAATTGCGGCCATCGGTTTTGAAATCTCAGGCAAATCCTAATCTGGATGAACAGGTCAAAAACTGGGAATACCGTATCGGCGTTGGGGATATTCTGACCGTCACCGTCTGGGATCACCCTGAACTGACAACCCCGGCAGGGCAGTATCGTAGCGCCAGTGACACCGGTAACTGGGTCAATGCCGACGGCACGCTTTTCTATCCCTATGTCGGTAAATTGCCGGTGGCTGGCAAAACGGTCGCACGGGTACGCGAGGAGATCACGGCCCGGCTGAACAATGTTATTGAAAGCCCGCAGGTGGATGTCAGCGTCGCCTCTTTTCGCTCACAAAAAGCCTATGTGACGGGCGAGGTGGTGAAGTCAGGGCAGCAGGCTATTACTAATATCCCGTTAACGGTCATGGATGCCGTAAACGCCGCTGGGGGGCTCTCTGCCGACGCGGACTGGCGCAATGTCGTGCTGACGCATAATGGGAAGGACACGCGCCTCTCGCTATATGCGCTGATGCAGCATGGCGATCTCACGCAAAATAAGCTGCTCTATCCCGGCGATATTCTGTTTGTCCCCCGTAACGATGCGCTGAAAGTGTTCGTCATGGGCGAGGTCGTTAAACAGAGCACGCTGAAAATGGATCGCAGCGGCATGACCCTGGCCGAAGCGCTGGGCAATGCCGGTGGGCTGAACCAGAATATGGCCGATGCCACCGGAATTTTTGTCATTCGTTCGCTGCCGAAAAGCGAGCGTTCAGAAAAAATTGCCAACCTCTACCAGCTCAATGCTCAGGACGCATCAGCCATGGTGTTAGGCACCGAGTTTCAGCTTGAGCCCTATGACATTGTCTATGTCACCACTGCACCACTGTCCCGCTGGAATCGTGTGATATCACAGCTTGTTCCGACCATCAGCGGGGTGCATGACCTTACCGAAACGGTTCGTTACATCAGATCGTGGCCGCAATAATGTTCAAATCAATACTCGTGGTTTGCACCGGAAATGTCTGCCGTTCTCCGATTGGGGAGCGGCTTTTGCGCCAGCACCTGCCCGACAGATATATCGCCTCGGCGGGCATATTCGGGCTTGAAGGGTGCCCGGCGGATGACAGCGCCCAGGACGTAGCCTGGCGGCATGGGATTTCCCTCGACGGTCATGTGGCGCGAAGGCTGACACGCAATTTGATGCAGGGATCCGATCTTATCCTGGTTATGGAGCCGGAACATCTTCGCTTCATTGCGGCCATGGCGCCGGAGATTCGAGGAAAGTCGCTGCTTTTTGGGCAATGGCTGGAGCCGCAGGAGATCCCCGATCCCTACCGTCAAAGCCGGGAAGCGTTTGAATATGTGTTTGGGCTATTGGGTAAAGCCAGTCAGGAATGGGCACGTCGTTTAGGTCAGAAAGGAATGAAGCATTAATGTCGTCTTACACAACAGACAATTATGGTGCAGCGGCACCCCAACAACATGAAGTCGATCTCGTTCGTTTGCTCGTCGAGATGATCGACCACCGCACGATGATTCTGTGCGTGACGTTCCTGTTCATCCTGTGCGCCGGTCTCTATGCCTGGATTGCGCCACCTGTTTATCAGGCGGATGCCATGGTGCAAATTGAAAACAAACACGATAACAACCTGCTCAAAGGTTTGAGCCAGCTGGGCACCGATGTGTCGCCGGATGTTGCCCCTGAAATTTTACTGCTGAAATCCCGCATGATCCTCGGCGAGACCGTTGACAAATTAGCTCTGACACAGCAGGCAAAGCAGCGCGTTTTGCCTGTGGTGGGGCGTCTCTGGCAGCGTCTGCAAGGGCGTGAGCAGGGCAAAATCACGTTAGGCGAACTCCAGATCCCGCAGGTGGAAGGCAACGCGCAAGAGCTCACGCTGACCGTACAGGAAGCGGGAAAATATCACCTGACGGGCGAAAACATTGAGGCCGACGGCCAGGTTGGGAAAACGCTGGTTACGCAAGGGATCGTTCTGCTGGTGACGTCGATTGAGGCTGAGCCAGGCACGCAATTTTCGCTTAAGTCGTTGACGCGGCTTGAGACGATCAACGCGCTGAAGAAGCGTCTCACGGTTGCAGAATCGGAGAAACAGAGCGGTATCGTGACCTTAACCCTGACGGGCGAAGACCCTGACAGCATCGCCCGGGTGCTGAATGCAATTGCTGAAAATTATCTCCAGCAAAATATCGCGCGCCAGGAGGCTCAGGATTCTCGTAGTCTGGATTTTTTACAGGCGCAGTTGCCGAAAATCAGCGCGGACCTTGATCAGGCAGAAGCGCGGCTGAATGCCTACCGGGCGCAGCGAGACTCGGTGGACCTGTCTCTGGAGGCAAAATCTGTCCTGGATCAGGTTGTTAACGTTGAGAATCAGCTAAATGAGCTGACGCTCCGGGAGGCAGAGATCTCCCAGCTCTTTAAAAAAAGTCACCCTACCTATCGTGCATTGCATGAAAAGAGACAGACCCTTGAGCGGGAACGGGAGCGTCTCAATAACCGTGTGTCAGCTATGCCCTCCACGCAGCAGGAGATTTTACGCCTGAGCCGCGATGTTGAGTCGGGTCGCACGATTTATTTACAGCTATTGACGCGCCAGCAGGAGCTGAATATTTCCCGCTCCAGCGCTGTCGGGAACGTGAGGATCATTGATGAGGCTGTTACGCTGCCGGACCCGATAAAGCCGCGTAAAGCGTTAATCATCGTTCTTGGCGCGCTGTTCGGGCTAATGCTCTCAATGGGGACCGTGCTGGTACGTCAGGCGTTCAAACGTGGGATCACGCTTTCCGAACAGCTGGAAGCGCAGGGGATGCCGGTTCTGGCTACGTTGCCACGTTCACAGTGGCTGTGGAGTAAAACGCAGTTGCGCAGAAAAAATCCGTTTTCTCGTCGCTGGAAACACAAAACCTCGGATGTGCCTTTCCTGCCCGTCGATCGCCCTGCTGATATGTTTGTTGAAGCAGTACGCGGGCTGCGGACCAGTCTGCATTTCACCATGATGGAGGCTGAGAACCGCATTGTGATGATTTCTGGCCCCACGCAGGACTGCGGAAAAACGCTGGTGGCGACGAATCTGGCGGCCATCGCCGGGCAGAGCGGTCAGCGGGTGCTGTTTATTGATGCGGATATGCGCCAGGGCTATGTTCATAATATTTTTGGTCTGGAGAACCGCCACGGATTGTCCTGCCTGCTCGAAGGGAAACGCGACTTAGCGGAGGTCATTCAGCATGCTGAAAAAGGGGGAATTGACGTCATCACCTGCGGCCCGGAACCCCTGCGCCCGTTAGAATTGCTGTTAAGCGAACGATTCCTTTCCGTCATGTCCTGGGTTAACGAGCAATATGACATTGTCATCATTGATACTCCGCCGGTCCTGGCCGTCACCGATGCCGCGCTGGTCGCCAGAGCAGCCGGAACAACGCTAATGGTTGCCCGTTTCGATAAAACCAGCGTGAAAGAGATGGAGAATACCGTTAAACGGTTACAGCACGTTGGCGTGAAGGTCAGCGGCACAATCCTCAACGATATTGTTAAATCCGCAGCGCTGTATTACAGCTCGGGGTACAGCCAGTATGAATACGGTTATGCTTCGAGGAAAAAAGGGGAAAGGCGTTAGCGCGGGAAAAACAATCCCTCTCCCGGGTGGGAGAGGGATAAGTATTACTTCGCCATCACTTCCTGCGCGGTACGCTCAACCAGGGACAGCAGGATTTTTACGTCCTCCAGCGTCACGGTTGGGTTCAGCAGGGTCAGCTTCAGGCAGGTGATACCGTTATGCTCGGTCACACCGACGTTTGCACGGCCAGACTCCAGCAGCGCATCGCCAATTTTCTGGTTCAGCAGGGCAATACCGGCGTCATCCATCTGCGCCTGCGGACGGAATCGGAACAGCACGCTTGCCAGCTGGGGTTGCATCACCAGTTCCAGAGCAGACTGCTCTTTCACGTAAGCCGCAACCTGCTGTGCCAGCGTCACGCCGTGATCGATGATTGCCGCGTATTGCTCCTGACCCAGCGCTTCCAGGCTCATCCACAGTTTCAGCGCGTCGAAACGGCGCGTGGTTTGCAGAGATTTGGAGACCAGGTTAGGTACACCAGCTTCTTCATCGAACTCAGAGTTCAGATAGGCCGCCTGATAGCGCATCAGTTCATAGTGACGCGCTTCTTTCAGCAGGAACGCACCGCAGCTGATGGTCTGGAAGAACTGCTTGTGGAAGTCCAGGGTGACGGAATCCACCAGCTCGATACCGTCCAGGTAGTGACGATACTGCTCAGACATCAGCAGCGCGCCGCCCCAGGCCGCATCAACGTGCACCCAGATATTCTGTTTCGCAGCCAGCTCAGCAATAGCACGCAGCGGATCGATAGCACCCGCATCGGTCGTACCGGCCGTGGCCACAATCGCCAGGATCTGCTCGCCGTTCGCGTTGCACTGTTCGATTTTCGCCGCCAGATCGGTGAGATCCATGCGGGAGAATTCGTCAGTTTTCACCTGCACCACGGACTGGTAGCCCAGACCCATCAGCGCCATGTTTTTCTGCACGGAGAAGTGGGCATTTTCCGAACACAGCACGCGGATCTTACGCAGATCGCCTGTCAGACCGTCCTGCTGAACCGAGTGGCCCTGACGCGCAAAGAACGCGTCACGCGCCAGCATCAGCCCCATCAGGTTACTCTGGGTGCCGCCGCTGGTGAAGACGCCTGCGTCGCCAGCCTGATAACCCACGCGGGTACGCAGCCATTCGATCAGTTTGATCTCAATGATGGTTGCGGACGGGCTTTGATCCCAGGAGTCCATACTCTGGTTAGTGGCGTTGATCAGCACTTCCGCCGCCTGGCTAACCACCAGGCTTGGGCAGTGCAGGTGCGCCACACACTGCGGGTGATGAACGGACAAACTGTCTTTCAGGAAGAACTCCACGGCGCGTTCGATCGCCGCTTCGTTGCCCAGCCCTTTCGGGTTGAAATCCAGCTTAATACGGTCGCGCAGCTCCGCGACCGTTTTGCCCTGGTACATCTCAGGCTGTTTCAGCCACTGCATCACAGCCTGAGTGCTTTGTTCAATCGCCTGCTGGTAAGCTTCAATGCTCTGCGCAGAGGAGAACAAAATTGGGTTTGAATCAGACATCGTATTCAACAACTCCGGTTACGCCGGGCTAACGCCCGCAGCAAGCAGTGCCTGCTCGAATTTATCCAGGAAGACTTTCAGCTCGTCATCGCTGATCAGCAGAGAAGGCAGCAGACGCAGAACGATACCGTTACGGCCGCCACGCTCCAGAATCAGGCCGGCTTCGAAGCATTTCTTCTGGATCAGGGCAGACAGCTCGCCATCGCCCGGGAAGCAACCCATGTGATCGGCGGCTTCATGTGGCTTAACGATTTCAATACCGATCATCATGCCCAGACCGCGAACGTGGCCGATCACCGGATAGCGTTTCGCCATCTCTTTCAGCTGGCCTTTCAGCCATTCGCCCTGTGCAGCTACTTTGCCCGCGATGTTCTGGTCTTTCAGGATCTTCAGCGTGGTCAGACCGGTTGCCATCGCCAGCTGGTTGCCGCGGAAAGTACCGGTATGGTGACCTGGCGCCCATGCATCGAACTGCTTTTTGATACCGAGCACGGCCAGCGGCAGACCGCCACCGACTGCTTTAGACATCACGATGATGTCTGGCTCAATGCCAGCGTGTTCGAAGGCAAAGAATTTACCGGTACGGGCAAAGCCAGCCTGGACTTCGTCGAGGATCAGCAGGATACCGTGTTCCTGAGTGACTTTACGGATGCGCTGCAACCACTCAACAGGCGCCGGGTTCACGCCACCTTCACCCTGAACGGCTTCGAGGATCACCGCGGCAGGTTTACGCACGCCGCTTTCGACGTCGTTAATCAGATTTTCGAAGTAGTAGGTCAGCGCCTTCACGCCCGCTTCACCACCGATACCCAGTGGGCAACGGTACTCGTGTGGGTAAGGCATGAACTGGACTTCTGGCATCATACCGTCAACCGCTTCTTTCGGAGACAGGTTGCCGGTGACGGACAGTGCGCCGTGGGTCATACCGTGGTAACCACCAGAGAAACTGATGATACCGCTACGACCGGTCACTTTTTTTGCCAGCTTCAGCGCCGCTTCAACGGCGTCAGCCCCGGACGGGCCAGTGAATTGCAGGCAGTACTCTTTGCCCTGACCAGGCAACAGAGAGAGCAGGTATTCTGAAAACGCGTCTTTCAACGGCGTGGTCAGATCCAGGGTATGTAACGGCAAGCCGCTGGTAATGACATTTTGGATGCTTTTCAGCACATCAGGATGATTGTGTCCAAGCGCGAGGGTGCCTGCGCCTGCTAAACAGTCAAGGTATTCTTTATTATCTGCATCGGTGATCCACACGCCTTCTGCTTTCGTGATCGCTAAAGGCAATTTGCGCGGATAACTCCTGACGTTAGATTCAAATTCGGCCTGACGGGCCAGATAGGTTTCGTTGCTTTTGTGGGCATCTACGGTGTCAATACGGACTTTATCCGTCATCATATCACTCCTACAACCGCCGCTTCGTTATGAGCAACGATTGAATAAAAAGTTAAAAAACAGATGGGGCCTGAAAAAAACGCCGCCAATATAGAGCCTTTTGTCACCGGGCTCAATGGTTAATTTGCTTACTGTTTTGTGACACAGGGCACAGGGCAGGGAAGAACGCCGTTTGTATGGGGGAGATTGCACTTTATGCTAAATAAAAACAGTAGCTTACGTATGATTTATCCGCATTGTAAAATCAGACAAAAGAGTGTGACAAATCGTGCGATTGTCAGGTGAAAAGGAGGCAGTGAGCCTCCTTACGCTGTTTATTTCTGGCTAACGCGTAAAATACCGTGTTCGCGTCCCTTCGTTTTATTCCACGACGCGTCCGTAATACCGTTTTCATCCAGGCTTAGCGATATCACAAAACCATTACCACGGATCTCATAGAAATTCGCATTCAGGCGTTTAACGCTGGCTTTCTTGCCGTTAACGGTGGCGCTAAAAAAGCCGTTAGAAAGCGTGGCGTTAACCGTGTCCGACGAGAACGAGGCTTCACGCAGGGGATCGTGAACGGATGTCGCTGGTTCGTGTTGTGCCGCGTTTTCCGCTTTGGTTTTGCTGATATCACAAGAGCCATCGCCAGCGCTCATTTGCGTGCATCCCGAACGCTCTAATTGAGCGCGATAATGGGCGTTTATGGCGTGCGCCGGCGAGACACAACCTGCAAGCACGGTGGTACTTATAACGAACATCATTACTTTTTTCATTTTATCGCCTTAAAAACGACACAAATACCATGAGACATACATCACGCCGATCCAGATCCCGACCGAAATCAGCATCAGATACAGGGCTACCGAAATAAAAATATATTTAGACATCTTTTTGTATTAACAAAATGCCCATCCGCTAAAATGAGGCATTCTATTTTTCCCGATGATTATTTTACGCGTTAAAAGCCCATTCCAATCCCAACCGAAGCGCCCATATTATTCGCGGTATCATCTGAGAAGCTCACTTTCGCGATGACATGGGAATTAAAGTTAACGGATGCACCGACAGCAAGCGCGCTCTCGCTGTTGTAAGTCGCGCCGGCATCGCCTTTATCACCTTTCTCTCCATCTGTGCCGTTAGTCGCCACACCCTGTAGGGCCGTCTCACATCAGCAAGCGCACCGGCAAGCAACGCTTTCTGATGTGCGTCGTTAGCCATTTTATCCACGACTAACACACCTGGTTTTGTGGACTGAAGGTCGTCATTAACCTGCGTTAAGCGGTTATCCGTTGCGATATCACGGTTAATGCTATCAGCTTTGTTTTGTGCAATCTGATCCTGATGGTCATTTACAATATTAGTGATTTGCTGATCGTCCCAAACCGTATTCGCGGCTTCAGCCAGGCTCGTTGTACCCGCTAAGACAACGCCCATTACAAAAATAGCAATAAAGGTTTTATTCATAGATTTCATTTGAAAAGCTCACATCATAAACTGTTGAAAAAATACTGAAGCTGAACAGATTTATTTTCGGGATTCAAAAACGGTTGAACGTTGTCTAAATATTATTTAGTAACGCGAGTAAACTATCAATTAAACGCAAACCAATGATTTTGATCTAAGTCATAAATATTATGAATAGTTCCGACGACGTAAAATCATGTTGCGGTTGTTATTAATGTAAGCATTAAGGTGAGAATAACGTAGTGAATGAGATGGTTAAATTAAGTGTTTGACAGTAATGAAATTATGCAAGATAAATGTTTACATTAATATACGGGTTTGTTTCATACGAAAGAAGATGGGCTGTCTTATAAAAGTACTCCCGGTGCGTCATTATGGATAAAAATAAAATTTCTCAGCATAGCGAGTGAATAATATTTTTCATGAGTTCTTAACAAATCTGGCGGGATAATTAACTGAACAATAATGTATACATATCAAGGGTAGTTAATATCTTGTCGTTTATTGTTCGTTACAGGGGGTTAACGGACAGCCCAAAACCCCTTGCACCCGGGTTACCCCCCGGTTACACTACATGACTACGAATTGCCATTTCGTAAGTAACTGTTTTATAAGTAATTTGACTCGGGGTGCCCTTCTTTGTGAAGGCTGAGAAATACCCGTATTACCTGATCTGGATAATGCCAGCGTAGGGAAGTCAGATGCCTACCCGGTCATCGCTTCTTCACGCACGGCAGGAGCGAAATCATGCAGCCTGACCTGCTAGACTCACACGTTTTACATCAATTCCGAACCCGTTCCCCGCTCACGCACTGTATGACCAACGATGTCGTGCAGACCTTCACCGCCAACGTTTTGCTCGCGCTGGGTGCTTCCCCGGCAATGGTGATCGAAGCCGAGGAAGCGGAACAGTTTGCCGCGCTTGCCGATGCCCTGCTCATCAACGTGGGTACACTCACCGCGCCGCGCGCCCAGTCGATGCGTCGGGCCATTGAGAGCGCGGTAGCCGCGGGTACGCCCTGGGTTCTGGATCCGGTTGCGGTTGGCGCGCTGGCGTATCGCACCCGATTTTGCCAGCAAATATTGTCCCTCAAACCTGCGGCCATTCGTGGAAACGCCTCCGAAATCCTCGCCCTTGCCGGAATGAGTGCGGGCGGGCGCGGGGTTGATTCCACCGATACGGCGGCGAGCGCGTTGACCGCTGCGCAGACGCTCGCCCGCCAGACCCACGCCGTTGTGGTCGTCACAGGAGAAGTGGATCACATCACTGATGGTCAGCGAACCCGTACGGTCGCGGGCGGCGACCCGCTGATGACCCGCGTGGTGGGAACAGGCTGTGCGCTCTCGGCGGTCGTCGCCGCCTGCTGTTCGCTGCCTGGCGACAGGCTTGATAATGCGACGGCAGCCTGCGGCTTTATGAAGCGCGCAGGGGCAGCTGCACTGACTCACAGCCGGGGCCCCGGCAGCTTTGCCCCGGCGTTTCTGGATGCGCTTTACGCGCTGGAGGAGCTGGTATGACACGCATTAATGCCCTGACTATTGCGGGAACCGATCCCAGCGGCGGAGCGGGGATCCAGGCAGACCTGAAAACCTTCTCTGCGCTCGGCGCTTACGGATGCTCGGTTATCACCGCGCTGGTGGCGCAAAACACGCGCGGTGTACAGTCGGTATATCGTATTGAGCCGGATTTTGTCGCCGCACAGCTGGATTCGGTATTCAGCGATGTACGCATCGACACCACCAAAATCGGCATGCTTGCAGAGGCGGACATTGTTGAAGCGGTCGCTGAACGTCTCAAACGTTATCAGATAAAAAACGTGGTGCTCGATACCGTGATGCTGGCCAAAAGCGGCGATCCGTTGCTCTCCGCCTCTGCCGTCGACACCCTGCGTAAAAAGCTGCTGCCGCAGGTGGCGCTGATCACGCCAAACCTCCCTGAAGCCGCCGCGCTGCTGGATGCGTCACACGCGCAAAACGAACGTGAGATGAAAGAGCAGGGCAATGCGCTGCTGGCGATGGGATGCAGCGCGGTGCTGATGAAAGGCGGTCATCTTGATGATGCAGAAAGCCCGGACTGGCTCTTCACCCGCGATGGCGCTCAACGTTTCACCGCCCCGCGGGTACAGACCAAAAACACCCACGGCACGGGATGTACGCTCTCGGCGGCGCTGGCGGCGCTGCGTCCCCGAAACGCGAACTGGGCGGATACGGTGCAGGAGGCGAAGATCTGGCTCTCGTGCGCGCTGGCAAAAGCCGATTCTCTGGAAGTGGGTCACGGTATTGGGCCGGTTCACCATTTTCATGCATGGTGGTAAGCCGTATACTGGCATAAAACCTTATGCCAGAGAAAAACAGAGATGGAACAAGCGCATACCCGGTTAATTGCTCAACTCAAGGAACGAATTGCCGCACCGGACAACACGCCGTTGTACCTGAAATTTGCCGAAACGGTTAAAAACGCGGTACGCAGCGGCGTGCTCGCGCACGGTAATATTTTGCCGGGCGAGCGCGATCTGAGCCAGCTGGCCGGTGTGTCGCGCATTACGGTGCGTAAAGCGATGCAGGCGCTGGAAGAGGCCGGCGTCGTCACCCGCGCGCGTGGATACGGTACGCAAATCAACAATATCTTTGAATATTCGCTAAAAGAGGCGCGCGGGTTTTCTCAGCAGGTGGTGCTGCGGGGCAAAACGCCCAACACGCTGTGGGTTAATAAACGCGTCGTGAAATGTCCGGAGGAGATCGCCCGCCACCTTTCCCTTGCGCCGGACAGCGATGTATTTCTGCTTAAGCGCATCCGCTACGTGGATGACGATGCGGTATCAATAGAGGAGTCCTGGGTACCGGTAGGATTAATCCCCAATCCGGACGACATCGGCGTCTCGCTTTACGATTACTTCCGCAGCCAGAATATCTTTCCGCAGCGCACCCGTTCCCGCGTCAGCGCCCGGATGCCGGACAGCGAGTTTCAGGCGCATATCAAGATGGACGATAAGATACCGGTGCTGGTGATCAAGCAAGTCGCGCTCGATCAACAGCACCGGCCAATTGAGTACAGCATCAGCTACTGCCGCAGCGACCTATACGTCTTTGTGTGCGAGGAGTAGGGCCTCGCGCGTGGGGGCGCAGTCGCCACCGCGATGGCTGACTACCCAGGCGGCTACGGCATTGCCAAGCTGCACCGCCTCTGGCAGTGACCATCCCGCGGCCAGCCCGGCAAGGGTACCTCCCGCATGGCTGTCACCCGCGCCGATGGTATCGACCACGGTAGCAGGAAACGCCGGAACGTGTCCGGAAGCGTCACCGTCGTACCAGACCGCCCCGTCTTTATCATGGCGTACGATCAGCGCAGCGCCAAACCTCTGCTGCCACCGTGTGCCGAGCTCTTCCACGTTTACGCCAAGCCATTCGGCGGCAAGTTCCGCCTCCTGACGATTGAGCGAGACGATTGGTTTGCAGGCCATGATCCGCGCCATCAGCGGGTCGGGAATATCCGCGATGCGCGGACCGAAATCGATAAAGAGCGTCGCATCCTGAAGACTTTCCAGCCAGGCCGTCAGCAGCTCACCGCTGGGGGACGCCAGCTGGTAGCCGGACAAAGAGATCAGGCTCCCTGCCGGCACGCTTAACCCGTCCAGCCAGCGCTGCTGCCACTGGTTCTCCACGCCGCTAAACGACATAAAGGTCCGTTCACCGTCAGGCTCCACCAGCGCCAGGCACCAGCCGTTATCGCCCGTTTCCGCTTCCACGGCGCTGTGCAGATCCTGCTTCGCCATGGCGTTACGGATAATATCGGCCCACACGCCGTGGCCGACGGGAAGGGCGTTTTGCGCAGCAATGCCGAGCCGCTTCAGGGCGATGGCGATATTCAGCGCGCAGCCGCCAATATTCACTCCCTGTTGCTTCAGCTCGATATCACACCCGCGCCAGGGCAGGGCGTAGGCGTCGGCAATCACGTCGATGACCGCCGCGCCGAGTACCGTTACGGGGCGCGTGGCGTGAAGGGTTTCGAGACGGCGGGCAAAAGCACTCATACGCCCTCCCTTTGCTCCCGGAAGTGCAGCAGTTTTTCGCAGTAGTGGCCGAAATCGAGCCGGTTTACGGCATCAAGTTCGTTTTTGAGTGCCGGATCAATGGCCTGTACACCGTGCAGCGCGCCGCAGATGGCCGTTGCCATCGCGCCGATAGTGTCAGTATCACCGCCCAGGTTGGCGCATAACACCGCGCAGCGGTTCGGATCGGTACCCGCGAGTTCGACCATCGCAATCGCCGCCGGAACGGACTCAAGGGTGCTCGTGCCCGCGCCAATAAGCTGATAGATCTGCTCGCTGGCGGACTCGGTACCGTTGGCTTCGCGCACGGTTTTCAGGGCCAGCTCAATACGAGCGGAAAGCGATGCGCTGAAGGTGGTCGTGTTCGCCTCCTGCGCCGCACGGGCAATACCCGGCAGGGCATCGGCGATGTGATGCCAGCGCTCGCCGTCGATAGCGCGTGAAACCGCCCAGGCGATCACCACCGCACCGGCGATGGCGAGATCCGATTTATGGGTCGGGCTGGAGGCTAACGCAACCTGTTCCACAAAGTGCGCCAGACGCGTGGCTGGCAGGAGGCATCCCAGCGGGGAGGCGCGCATCGCCGCCCCGTTGGTGACGCCGTTGTTTTCCAGCTGGCTTACCGGCTTGCCGTCACGGATGGCGTTCAGGGCAATTTTGGAGGTCGGGCCGAGCACATTCTTATTGAACGCGTCAAAATCCAGCGCCCAGTCCAGAATATGCTTACCGATAACGTCAGGGTTAATTTCCCCGTCGCATTCGATAATCGCGTCGGCCAGGCACAGCGCCATCGACGTATCATCCGTAAATTCGGCCTGCTTAAAGTAACAGGCGGCATTATTCTCAGCCGGGCCGGGTAAGAAACGGTCGATCCAGCCGAAGTGCGCCTTCACCCGCTTGCGCGGCCACAACTCCGACGGCATCCCCATCGCATCCCCTAACGCCTGCCCGTAAAGAGCACCGAGAATACGGTCTTGTTTCATTTAACTTCCCCTCGTGTCAGCGCGGTATCGCCATCAACCACCTCAATTGCGGTGATCTCTTTATCCGATTCGCGGAAAAACAGCATAAACAGCACGGCAATCACCACAATCATGATTGCACCAAACGTCCACATTCCGGCCCAGTTGAAGGTCAGCCCATTCACCGGCTCTTTATATGCGAACATTTTTTCCATCATCACGCCGCCGAGACGGTAACCCAGCAGGCTACCAAAGCCCTGACAGCACAGCGTGATCAAGCCCTGCGCCGCGTTGCGCATATGCACGGGCGCTTTTTTATCCACGTAGATGTACGCGGTGACGTAATAGAAGTCATAGCTTACGCCGTGCAGCAGAATGCCGAGGAACAGCAGGGCGTAGGTGAAGTATTGCTCGGCGCCGCCGTAAACAAAGAAACCGTAGCGAATGGCGGCGGTGATCAGACCCAGCAGCAAGACCTTCTTAATACCAAAGCGTTTGGTAAAGAACGGCAGAGCGAGCATGAAGAAGATTTCAGAGAACTGGCCGAGGGTCATCCAGCCGGTGGCGTTTTTCATCCCCACTTCGGTGAGATAGCCGTTGGCAAAGATGTAGTAGAAGGCCAGCGGCATGGCGAACAGGAACGAGCAGAAGAAGAACACCAGGAAGTTTTTATCGCGCAGCAGGATCAGCGCATCCAGCCCCAGCATCACTTTGAAATCCAGCTTGCCGGTACTCTTCGGCGGGGTATTCGGCAGGAGCAGCGCGAAGACGCCAAGCAGAAGGGAGCTGGCAGCGGTCATCAGCAGCGGGATATTGGTGTCAGAGATGTCGCTATAGCCCATCATCTGCGGCAGGAAGCCGCACGCCAGGCCGGAGGCAATCCAGCCGATGGTGCCCATCACGCGAATGCGCGGGAAATCAGCCTCCACGTCATCGACGTTCGCGAAGGCGATACTGTTGGTCAGCGCGATGGTCGGCATATAGGTCAGGGAGTAGGCCAGCAGCAGCGGGAAGAAGGTGCTGAACTGGGTTTGCTGTGCTGCGAAATACATCAGAATCGCGCCAGCGAACATCAGCACGGCCAGCACTTTCTGGGCGGCGAAGAAACGGTCCGTCAGCGAGCCGACAAGGATGGGAGAGAGGATCGCGGCAATCGCGGTACAGGCGTACGACCAGCCAATTTCCCCGGCGGTAAACCCGCTCTTACTCAGCCACAGCCACAGCGGCACAAACCATGCGCCCCAGATAAACCATTCAACGAACATCATGAATGACAGTTGGACTTTCGTTTTCATTTTTTAATCCTGCATGTCAGAGGTACGCATGTAACATACCATGTAATAATACCTTTTAAATACCTTTAAGGCGATTGTTTGATCAGTGTAACAAAAATGTTGTACACGAAACGAGCCAGCAGATTGTGCTTAAAAAAGTTGCAAATGGTGGAAAATAGGTTAAGTCGGTACCAGGCTTAGTCTGCCTGCAAAAACGTGGGCTTGGATCACACGCTCCGACATCATGTCGAACTTACGGGAGCATCACTATGACTGATATTGCGCAACTGCTTGGCAAAGACGCCGACAGCCTTTTACAGCATCGTTGTATGACCATTCCAGCCGATCAGCTTTATCTGCCTGGCCATGATTACGTAGACCGCGTCATGGTCGACAACAACCGTCCGCCTGCCGTACTGCGAAACATGCAGACGCTTTACAATACCGGTCGTCTGGGCGGGACCGGGTATCTCTCCATTCTGCCCGTTGACCAGGGCGTAGAGCACTCGGCGGGAGCGTCATTTGCTGCTAACCCGCTCTACTTTGACCCGAAAAACATTGTCGAGCTGGCGATTGAAGCAGGGTGTAACTGTGTGGCATCGACGTATGGCGTGCTGGCCTCCGTTTCCCGCCGCTATGCTCACCGCATTCCGTTCCTCGTCAAGCTGAACCACAACGAAACCCTGAGCTACCCAACCGAATACGACCAGACACTGTACGCCAGCGTCGAACAGGCTTTCAACATGGGTGCGGTCGCGGTCGGGGCGACTATCTATTTTGGCTCTGAGCAGTCGCGTCGGCAGATAGAAGAGATCTCTGCCGCGTTTGAGCGCGCGCACGAGCTGGGGATGGTGACCGTATTGTGGGCCTATCTGCGTAACAACGCGTTTAAGAAAGACGGCGTGGATTACCACGTATCAGCGGATCTGACCGGTCAGGCAAATCACCTGGCGGCAACCATCGGCGCGGACATCGTGAAACAGAAAATGGCCGAGAATAACGGCGGGTATAAAGCGGTGAACTTTGGCTATACCGACGACCGCGTCTACAGCAAGCTGACCAGCGACAACCCTATCGATCTGGTGCGCTACCAGCTGGCTAACTGCTACATGGGCCGCGCCGGGCTGATTAACTCCGGCGGTGCAGCAGGCGGTGAAACCGATCTGACCGACGCGGTGCGCACGGCGGTGATTAACAAACGCGCCGGCGGAATGGGGCTGATCCTGGGCCGCAAAGCGTTTAAAAAATCCATGGCCGACGGCGTGAAGCTGATTAATGCGGTTCAGGATGTCTATCTGGACAATAAAGTGACGATTGCCTAATCGCATGCATCTTCCTGCCGGGATAAGCGTGACCCGGCAGGAAAGTTCTCTCGCTTACTCCTTCAGCGTTTCAGGATGAGGAGTATTCAGCAGACCCGCCATCCCTCTCTTGCTGCTATTTGCTTTTTCTAAGCCCGGCTGCGTGACGCGGATAAAGGCACACAGAACAAAAGCCAGCAGATAAAGCACCGTATAGGCGATGACCACGCCGAGCGTGCTGAACCAGGGCAGCAGCACCACGGCAATCGCCGGCGCAAGGAAGTTAGACAGACCGGCTGACAGGTTATACACCGAAATCGCCGCCCCCTTGTGCCGCGGCTCCAGCGCCGGGAACACCGCCGCCATCGGTACGAAGGCCGC
>NZ_JBMKGW010000016.1:0-85390 GCF_049237125.1 Enterobacter cloacae complex sp. GYL001
AAACCGACGTTTTATAGATTGCCCTGCGGCATCCATGCCGATAACTTCACCTGATTTTTTGCAGAAAACATTGGGTGAAAAACATGCTAATTGGCTACGTAAGGGTGTCAACAAATGACCAAAACACAGATCTTCAGCGACAAGCTCTCGAACGCGCAGGATGTGAACAGGTTTTTGAGGAAAAAATGAGCGGGACGGTAGCGAACCGGCCAGCGCTTAAAAAGCTTCTTCGAACGCTGAGTGAGGGCGATACGCTGGTAGTGTGGAAGCTGGATCGCCTCGGGCGAAGCATGCGAAATCTGGTACTGCTGGTCGACGAACTCCGGCAGCGCGGCATCCACTTCAAAAGCCTTACGGACAGCATCGACACTTCCAGCCCAATGGGGCGTTTCATATTCCACATCATGTCAGCCCTGGCCGAGATGGAGAGGGAGTTAATCGTGGAACGCACCCGGGCAGGACTGGCGGCAGCCCGGGAGAAAGGGCGCATAGGCGGCAGAAGGCCGAAGTTAACCCCTGAGCAATGGGCGCAGGCTGGCAGGCTGATCGCAAACGGAATGGACAGAAAGCAGGTGGCGATTATTTACGACGTTGCGGTGTGCACCTTGTATAAAAAATTTCCGGCGCGGTAGGGGTAGAGGAAAAAAATATTGAACATTTAATCCAATTTTCGTAATAAAGTATTGAAATGATGTAATAAAGTTGTTGAAATTTTGGTAAGCGGTTGGGTTGAGCATTGGGGGTATTCATGGCAAAAACAGATTCTATTACACCTGAAGAGTTTAGGGCTATTCACTTTGAATTGTCTAAAATCTCATCAACTTGGGCAGACTTATGGCTAACATTGTTTTCTCTCCGTGCTGAAGGTAGCAGGGTGATTACTATTAGATATTCCGATATCGAAGATGACATGCTGCACTTGGCTGGAACTCCAAAATTTGAGCCACGAACAATTAGATTAAATTTATTGCTTTCTAAGTTAATTGCGTACAGAAAGGATTGCAATCCTTCTGATATTTATGTTTTCCAGAGTAGATCAAATCGAGTTAAAGGGTTAGCTAGGCCTGTGACTGTAATAGCAATGAATAATGCCTTAAAACAAGCATCCAAATATGTAACAAGGAAAAACATCACCATGAAAAGTGCTTTAAGGGTAATCGGAAGGAACTAGTTGGACGAGGGTTCATACACTAAATACCCACCTGTTTATGGAAAGTTAGGACGATGGTCAATGATCACGTCCTTTATCAAGTCATTATTCTCCCTGATGATTTTCGATTTACTACTCGATTGGATGTAAGATATGTACATGCATGAATCTTAGGAGGGATTTCGAGTAAGTAAAATGAGATCCTGATCAGAATAAATCAAACCTGGCATTGAGTAGAGTAAATAATAAAGCAGCGCATGCAAGATTTAATAGTATAACAAAACGGGCAGAAACATTCACTGAACAAATCTCCTGATCATGTATTAGACAGAGAATGACTGTAATGTAAAACCATCTTACATACACCTACTAAAAAAGACAGATAAAACAAGGTGCCATCCGATGAGATAGCTAAGCATTTGCGCCTTGGATAGGTCTTACCATCGGAACATCGGGTTATGCTCGCTTGTTGAGTGCTGAGAAATGAAGAGATTAGAGGTTTATAAGAGGTAGCCAGTTTGTCAAACGAGATAGTTTATTTATGATGCTCAACATATTGAATTGTTTAGCTTTATCATGGTGGTTTAGGGGGCGTTAAAACGAACTTATCACATTGTATTAAAAGTAAACAACTATCTTTCGTTTGATGCCTGAAAGCAGATGGGGATGGTTTTTCACTTTTTCTTCTAAAGGTCCAGAGTACGTTGCCGATAGTGAACATAGCGGCGCAGGAGCCAAATGGTGGAAGCCGTAAACTTAATTTAAGTTCAGTCAAATAGGAATTACTATCATGGCACAAGTCATCAATACCAACAGCCTCTCGCTGATCACCCAGAACAACATCAACAAAAACCAGTCTTCAATGTCTACTGCCATTGAACGTCTGTCTTCCGGTCTGCGTATCAACAGCGCAAAAGATGACGCTGCTGGCCAGGCGATTGCTAACCGTTTCACCTCTAACATCAAAGGTCTGACTCAGGCTGCCCGTAACGCCAACGACGGTATCTCCGTTGCACAGACTACTGAAGGCGCACTGTCTGAAATCAACAACAACTTACAGCGTATCCGTGAGCTGACTGTTCAGTCTTCTACTGGCACCAACTCCAAGTCTGACCTGGACTCCATCCAGGACGAAATCAAATCCCGTCTGGACGAAATTGACCGCGTATCCGGTCAGACCCAGTTCAACGGCGTGAACGTGCTGGCAAAAGACGGCTCCATGAAAATTCAGGTTGGCGCGAACGATGGCCAGACCATCACTATCGACCTGAAAAAAATTGACTCGTCTACTCTGAACCTGACTGGCTTTAACGTTAATGGTGAAGGTTCAGTAGCTAATAAGGCAGCAACTAAAGCTGATTTGACAGCTGCTCAGCTCACTACAACAGCTGCTGGCGGTTCTATCGCTGCTCCTGCTGCAGATGCTAATGGCGTAACTAAGTATACAGTAAGCGCGGGATTGAACGAATCTACCGTAGCTGACGTGTTTGCTGGCTTAGGTGATACTGCCGTAGTTAATGCTAATATTACCAGTGGTTTCGACGCTGTTACTGGTAATAACTATACGTATCATAAAGATACTAATGATTTTACATTCAATGCTACTATTGCAGCTGGTGACGCAACAACTCCAAGTAATAGCGCCAAGTTACAATCTATCCTGACTCCTAAAGCAGGTGATACCGCTAATCTGAACGTTAAGATTGGTGCAACATCTGTAGATGTTGTTCTGTCAAGCGATGGTAAAATCACTGCGAAAGATGGTTCCAAGCTTTTCATTGGTATTGATGGCAACCTGACTCAGAACAGTGCTGGTGCTGGTATTAAGCCTGCAACTCTTGATGCTCTTACTCAAAACACAACTACTCCTGCGGCGGCAGTTCCAGTCACCATTACGACCGAAGATAAGACTGAAATCAAATTAGCGGGTGCAACTGTTCCTGGTCAGAGTGGTGCAATTGTAGTTACTGGTGCCCGAATCAGCGCTGAAGCTATGCAGTCTGCTACCAAAACGACTGGTTTCACAACTGGCACAACGACAGTAGCAGCTAATACTGGCAAAGTTACAATTGGTGGTAAACAAGCTTACACTCAGACTGACGGTACGTTAGCTGCCAAGAATGAAACTGAGATTTTCCTGCAGAAAGACGGCTCCATTACTAACAATTCCGGTAAGGCTGTATATGTACAGGAAGATGGGAAATTCACCACAGATGCAGCAACTAAAGCAGCAACCACTGCTGACCCACTGAAAGCGCTGGACGATGCTATTGCCTCTATCGATAAGTTCCGTTCTTCTCTGGGTGCAGTACAGAACCGTCTGAGCTCTGCTGTGACCAACCTTAACAACACTACCACTAACCTGTCTGAAGCGCAGTCCCGTATTCAGGATGCCGACTATGCGACTGAAGTGTCGAATATGTCCAAAGCGCAGATCATTCAGCAGGCTGGTAACTCCGTGCTGTCCAAAGCTAACCAGGTTCCTCAGCAGGTTCTGTCTCTGCTGCAAGGCTAATTTCATATTAAGTGTCAAAGCCCCATATATGTGGGGCTTTTTTATTGGCTGAATAAGGTCGTTAAAAGTAGTCAAATCCTTTAATCAAAGCTCGCACGATGATTTAGCATTTCACCAGTTTCGCTCCGTTTACACAGGTCCAGTTGTGATTAAAAAACAGGCATTCAAATTTTTGCTTGAACCAAACAAAGGTCAGTTATCTGACTTTTTGGCCTTTGCTGGTTCCTGTCGTTTTGTTTACAACAAAGGCCTTGCTCTTCTTAACGAGAGTTACCGTTCGGGTAAAAAATTCATAGGCTACAATCAGCTGGCTTCTGAATTAGTGCAATGGAAGAATGAAGAGAGCCTTTCTTGGTTGAAAGAAGCTCCATCTCAGTGTTTACAGCAATCGTTAAGAGATTTAGACAGAGCATTCAGAAACTTTTTCACCGGCAAATCACAATATCCAAAGTTTAAAAAGAAAGGTCGGCATGATTCTTTCCGTATACCATGCCAAAGGGTTAGAGTAGATCAAGAAAAAAAACTGGTATCTCTCCCTAAAGTCGGCTGGGTAAAGTATCGCAAGAGCCGTGAAATCATTGGTGATTTAAAAAATGCAACTATTTCCCTTAATCAGGGGAAATGGTATATCAGTTTTAATACAGATCAAACAGTTCCTGATCCAATACACCCCTCTGATATCAAAACTACAATTGTACTTAATAATGTGAATAGCGTTCATCTGTCATCTGGGGTTGGCGGTGATAACACTTACCAAGCGGAAGAAAGGAAAAAGTTAATCCGTCTCAATAAAACACTGGCGAGAAGAAAGAAATACAGCAAAAATTGGCTAAAAACCAAAGGTAAAATTGATAGAGTAAGATCAAAGGCAGCAAGGATAAGACTTGATAATATCCATAAAGCAACCACGGCAATTTGTAAAAATCACGCAGTTGTTGAGGTTGTGAACTTGATGGATTCTGTATCTGCCAAGAACGATAAGACTCTGAGTATGAGATACGAATTTGTCAGGCAGTTGATATACAAACAAGAGTGGCTGGGTGGTGAAATTATTCGCCGAGAAAGTAAACTCTTGTAACGGTTTTTTTCCGTGATGATGTTGTACTATGTGATGAATTTTAAGCGGCAGGGCATGTCGTTTATGCTTGTGGAGGAAGGTTAATTCAACTTCCGTTGAAGCAAGAATCTCTTGATTGTTATTGAGAATGTCAACGTCTGGTCCAATACTTTACAAGCGGAAGTATATAAGTGTGTTGAAATGGATTTGCGAGTTTTCGGTTGTGAAAGCTAAAAGCTAACTCAAAACGTAATTTATAAACTACTCGGTATCTCAACTAGTACCTCCCCTCAGTGATTCTTGAAAATAGGCTTAAAACTTACTGGGTCAGCGACAGACTCAGGTTACCAAGCTTGTTTACAAAATAGAATTACTTGACTGCTCTATTGGCTGTGTACGGAACAATGAGTGAAAATTGAAGTATAGGAGCAATTTACGAGGCAGAAAAAGAAGATAAAAAAAGCTGAGTAAAACACGCAATATCCTTAATAGAACGAGTAAAGTAAACTGCCGCCCGTCTTATGCAAAACGGGCGGCGAATGGCCGGTGATGGGGCGATAGTAAGAGTTGCAGAGCGAGCTTCGAAACTGATAAAGGCTTTGCGGTAATCGAACCTGTAATGAAGAAGACGCCAAGTGATGTGTTGTTGATTCTGTGCGACTGCCACACACAGTTTGCCAATCTGATGGGGCTGTCACTCATGACAGATGATGGCGAAGCGAGCGAAGGTGCTGCTCTGGAAGGGGGAGGTGCTTGGCAGAGTGACGTTCTTCATCAACCGCGCGCTGGGTGATGATGACTGCCCAACAATTTAATTTACATTGCTTAACTGTAGGCACTCGTTATCACTCAATGAACAGGAGATCGTATGCTGACGATTTGGGCGCTACAGTGTAATATGCATGCCAGTCGTTGATGGGGTAGTTACTGTGGAGTGTCCACCGCTGTGTCCATCAAGAAGATTTAATCCGCATAGCGAGTAAATAAATCCATACATATGAAGAACATAAGAAATTTCTCCATCATTGCTCACATTGACCACGGTAAGTCGACGCTGTCTGACCGTATTATCCAGATTTGCGGTGGCCTGTCTGATCGTGAAATGGCAGCCCAGGTTCTGGACTCCATGGACCTGGAACGCGAACGCGGTATTACCATCAAAGCGCAGAGCGTGACGCTCGACTATAAAGCTTCCGATGGTGAAACCTATCAGCTGAACTTTATCGACACCCCAGGGCACGTTGACTTCTCTTATGAAGTGTCACGCTCGCTGGCGGCCTGCGAAGGCGCGCTGCTGGTGGTGGATGCCGGGCAGGGCGTAGAGGCCCAGACGCTGGCAAACTGCTACACCGCCATGGAAATGGATCTTGAAGTGGTGCCGGTTCTGAATAAAATCGACCTGCCAGCCGCCGATCCTGAGCGCGTAGCGGAAGAGATTGAAGACATCGTCGGTATTGATGCGACCGATGCAGTGCGCTGCTCGGCGAAAACCGGTGTCGGTGTTCCGGACGTACTGGAACGTCTGGTGCGTGATATTCCGCCGCCGGAAGGCGACCCGGATGCGCCGCTACAGGCGCTGATCATCGACTCCTGGTTTGATAACTACCTCGGCGTTGTCTCGCTGGTGCGTATTAAAAACGGCACCATGCGTAAAGGCGACAAAATCAAGGTCATGAGCACCGGCCAGGTCTACAACGCTGACCGTCTGGGCATCTTCACGCCAAAACAGGTTGACCGTACCGAGCTGAAATGCGGCGAAGTGGGCTGGCTGGTCTGTGCCATTAAAGACATCCTCGGCGCGCCGGTGGGTGATACCCTGACCGGTGCACGTAACCCGGCAGATAAAGCGCTGCCAGGCTTCAAAAAGGTGAAACCGCAGGTTTATGCGGGTCTGTTCCCGGTCAGCTCTGACGATTACGAAAACTTCCGCGATGCGCTCGGAAAGCTGAGCCTCAATGATGCCTCCCTGTTCTACGAGCCAGAAAGCTCAACGGCGCTGGGCTTTGGCTTCCGCTGTGGCTTCCTCGGTCTGCTGCACATGGAGATCATTCAGGAACGTCTGGAGCGTGAATACGATCTGGATCTGATCACCACCGCCCCGACGGTTGTCTACGAAGTAGAAACCACATCGAAAGAGGTGATCTACGTCGACAGCCCGTCCAAGCTCCCGCCGCTGAATAATATTCAGGAACTGCGCGAGCCAATCGCAGAGTGTCACATGCTGCTGCCGCAGGAGTTCCTCGGTAACGTGATCACCCTGTGTATTGAGAAGCGTGGCGTGCAGACCAACATGGTTTACCACGGTAACCAGGTGGCGCTGACCTATGAAATTCCGATGGCAGAAGTGGTGCTCGACTTCTTCGACCGTCTGAAGTCTACCTCCCGTGGCTATGCGTCGCTGGACTACAACTTCAAACGCTTCCAGGCCTCGAACATGGTTCGTGTGGACGTGCTGATCAACGGTGAGCGTGTGGATGCGCTGGCGCTGATCACCCACAACGATAACGCACCGTACCGTGGTCGTGAGCTGGTTGAGAAGATGAAAGATCTGATCCCGCGTCAGCAGTTTGACATTGCGATTCAGGCGGCCATTGGTAACCACATCATTGCCCGTTCAACCGTGAAGCAGCTGCGTAAAAACGTTCTGGCTAAGTGCTACGGCGGCGACGTCAGCCGTAAGAAAAAGCTGTTGCAGAAGCAGAAAGAAGGTAAGAAGCGTATGAAGCAGGTCGGTAACGTTGAGCTGCCGCAGGAAGCATTCCTTGCCATCCTTCATGTTGGTAAAGACGGTAACGGTAAATAACCTTAAGGAGTTGGCATGGCGAACATGTTTGCCCTGATCCTGGTCATCGCTACCCTGGTGACAGGTCTGTTGTGGTGCCTGGATAAGTTTATCTTCGCCCCAAAACGCCGTGAACGTCAGGCTGCCGCGCAGGCAGCCACGGGCGATGCGCTGGACGCGAAAACCCTGAAAAAAGTCGGCCCAAAACCGGGATGGCTGGAGACAGGGGCATCGGTATTCCCGGTGCTGGCGATTGTGCTGGTGGTGCGTTCATTTATCTATGAGCCGTTCCAGATCCCGTCAGGATCGATGATGCCAACGCTGCTGATCGGTGATTTCATTCTGGTTGAAAAGTTTGCCTATGGCATCAAAGATCCGATCTACCAGAAAACGCTGATCGAAACGGGTCATCCGAAACGTGGCGACATCGTGGTGTTTAAATATCCGGAAGATCCGCGGCTGGATTATATTAAACGCGCGGTAGGTCTGCCGGGCGATAAAGTGACCTACGATCCGGTGGCGAAAGAGGTGACCATTCAGCCAGGCTGTAGCTCTGGCACCGCATGTGAAAATGCGCTGCCAGTCACTTACTCCAACGTTGAGCCAGCTGATTTTGTGCAGACCTTCGCCCGCCGTAACGGCGGTGAAGCGACCAGCGGATTCTTCCAGGTGCCAAAAGGTGAAACCAAAGAGAATGGCATTCGTCTGGTTGAACGCAAAGAGACGCTGGGCGATGTTACTCACCGCATTCTGACCGTGCCCATCGCACAGGATCAGCTGGCAATGTACTACCAGCAGCCAGGCCAACAGCTGGCGACCTGGATTGTGCCGCCGGGACACTACTTCATGATGGGTGACAACCGCGATAACTCTGCGGACAGCCGTTACTGGGGCTTTGTGCCGGAAGCGAATCTGGTCGGTAAAGCAACCGCTATCTGGATGAGTTTTGAGAAGCAGGAAGGCGAGTGGCCGACCGGCGTTCGCCTGAATCGTATTGGCGGAATTCATTAATTTTCGCCAAAAATAACACGTAGCGGCTTTTATTCGCCGCTACGTGAATTATTTCAGCGATAAATCTCTTTGAACTAACGACATCCCCTGTCGTTGTGTATAGAATATTCCCCCGAAGTTTAAGGTTGGCCCTGCAAGGGTGCCACGGCACACGAAACCGCGTTGGTTTTCTCAGGTCGGTTTCGTGTGCTGCATTTTTGACGCATTCATTTATTGGTATCGCATGAACCCCATCGTAATTAATCGGCTTCAACGGAAGCTGGGCTACACTTTTCATCATCAGGAGTTGTTGCAACAGGCATTAACCCATCGCAGTGCCAGCAGCAAACATAATGAGCGTCTCGAGTTTTTAGGCGACTCTATTTTAAGTTTCGTGATTGCAAATGCGCTTTATCATCGTTTTCCGCGCGTGGACGAAGGTGATATGAGCCGCATGCGCGCCACGCTGGTGCGCGGCAATACCCTCGCTGAAATCGCACGCGAATTTGAGCTGGGTGAATGCCTGCGTCTGGGGCCAGGTGAGCTGAAAAGTGGTGGTTTCCGTCGTGAATCCATCCTTGCCGATACGGTCGAGGCATTGATCGGTGGCGTGTTCCTGGACAGCGATATCCAGACCGTAGAAAAGCTGATCCTTAACTGGTATCAGACCCGCCTGGACGAAATCAGCCCGGGCGATAAACAAAAAGATCCTAAAACGCGTCTGCAAGAATATTTGCAGGGTCGTCATCTGCCGCTGCCATCCTATCTGGTGGTGCAGGTGCGTGGCGAAGCCCACGATCAGGAATTTACCATCCATTGCCAGGTCAGTGGCCTGAGTGAACCGGTGGTCGGCACGGGTTCAAGCCGTCGTAAGGCTGAACAGGCTGCCGCCGAACAGGCGTTAAAAATGCTGGAGCTGGAATGAGCATCGACAAAACCTATTGCGGATTTATTGCCATCGTCGGACGTCCGAACGTTGGCAAATCCACCCTGCTGAATAATCTGCTTGGGCAGAAGATTTCTATCACCTCGCGTAAGGCGCAGACCACGCGTCACCGCATCGTCGGTATCCATACTGAAGGCGCGTATCAGGCGATCTACGTCGATACACCGGGCCTGCACATGGAAGAGAAGCGCGCCATCAACCGTCTGATGAACAAGGCGGCGAGCAGCTCCATTGGCGACGTAGAGCTGGTGATTTTCGTTGTGGAAGGCACCCGCTGGACGCCGGACGACGAAATGGTCCTGAACAAGCTGCGCGACGGCAAAACGCCGGTGATCCTCGCAGTCAATAAAGTGGACAACGTGCAGGAAAAAGCCGATCTGCTGCCGCACCTGCAATGGCTGGGCAGCCAGATGAACTTCCTGGACATCGTCCCGCTGTCTGCGGAAACGGGTCTGAACGTTGATACCATCGCGGGTATCGTGCGCAAGCATCTGCCGGAAGCGACTCATCACTTCCCGGAAGACTACATCACCGATCGCTCTCAGCGTTTTATGGCGTCTGAAATCATCCGTGAGAAGCTGATGCGTTTCCTGGGCGCTGAACTGCCGTACTCTGTGACGGTGGAGATCGAGCGTTTCCAGAGCAACGAGCGTGGCGGCTACGATATTAACGGTCTGATCCTCGTTGAGCGTGAAGGGCAGAAGAAGATGGTGATCGGCAATAAAGGCGCCAAGATCAAAACTATCGGAATCGAAGCCCGTAAAGACATGCAGGACATGTTTGAAGCACCGGTTCACCTGGAACTGTGGGTGAAAGTGAAATCTGGCTGGGCCGATGATGAGCGTGCGCTGCGCAGCCTCGGTTACGGCGAAGATCAGTAACCTAAGACGACGAGCATATGGATGGATGGCAGCGCGCCTTTGTCCTGCATAGTCGTCCCTGGAGCGAAACCAGCCTGATGCTGGACGTCTTCACGGAAGAGTCCGGTCGCGTGCGCCTTGTTGCCAAAGGCGCACGTTCCAGACGTTCTAATCTGAAAGGTGCCTTGCAGCCTTTCACCCCGCTGCTGGTCCGCTTTGGCGGGCGAGGGGAAGTCAAAACCCTGCGCAGTGCTGAAGCCGTCTCCCTGGCGCTTCCTCTTTCTGGTATCACGCTCTACAGCGGTTTGTATGTTAACGAACTCATCTCACGGGTTCTTGAACATGAGACCCGCTTCTCTGAACTTTTCTTTGATTACCTGCACTGTATTCAGGCACTTGCTGGCGCAACCGGCACCCCTGAGCCTGTGCTGCGTCGTTTCGAACTGGCGCTGCTCGGACACCTTGGTTACGGCGTTGATTTTCTGCACTGTGCGGGAAGCGGAGACGAGGTAGAAGACACCATGACCTATCGCTATCGTGAGGAAAAGGGCTTTATTGCCAGTGTCGTCGTCGATAACAGCACCTTTACCGGGCGCCAGCTCAGAGCACTGTATGAACGCGAGTTCCCGGACGCCGACACTCTGCGTGCGGCAAAACGCTTTACCCGAATTGCGCTCAAGCCGTATCTTGGGGGCAAACCTTTAAAGAGCCGCGAATTATTCAGGCAGTTTATGCCGAAACGCTAATGTTTTACCCCTCACCCCAGCCCTCTCCCGGAGGGGGAGGGAGAAGGTAAATGAACAAAAATACCGAGGATTGTCATGGCTGAATTACTGTTAGGCGTCAACATCGATCACATCGCCACGTTACGTAATGCACGCGGTACCGCGTATCCCGATCCGGTTCAGGCGGCGTTTATCGCTGAGCAGGCTGGCGCCGACGGCATTACCGTTCACCTGCGTGAAGATCGTCGCCACATCACCGACCGGGACGTGCGCATCCTGCGTCAGACGCTGGACACCCGCATGAATCTGGAGATGGCGGTCACCGAAGAGATGCTGGCGATTGCCTGCGAGACCAAACCGCATTTTTGCTGCCTGGTGCCGGAAAAGCGTCAGGAAGTGACCACCGAAGGCGGTCTGGATGTGGCCGGGCAGCTCGACAAAATGCGCGATGCCTGCAAACGCCTGGCGGATGCCGGTATCCTGGTTTCTCTGTTTATCGACGCCGATTTCACCCAGATTAAAGCCGCTGCCGACGTGGGTGCGCCGTATATTGAAATTCACACCGGCTGCTATGCCGATGCCGAAAACGATGCAGCGCAGGCGAAAGAGCTGGAGCGAATCGCCAAAGCGGCAACCTACGCCGCGAGCCTGGGACTGAAGGTTAACGCCGGTCACGGCCTGACCTATCACAACGTAAAAGCCATCGCTGCCCTGCCGGAAATGCACGAGCTGAACATCGGCCACGCCATCATTGGCCGCGCGGTGATGAGCGGTCTTAAAGAAGCGGTTTCCGAGATGAAGCGCCTGATGCTGGAAGCGCGTCAGTAATGGCTATTCTGGGCTTAGGCACCGACATCGTTGAAATAGCCCGCATTGAAGCGGTGATCGCCCGGAGCGGCGATCGCCTCGCAAGACGCGTGCTGAGCGATAACGAATGGGCTATCTGGGAGGCGCATCAACAGCCGGTGCGCTTTCTGGCAAAGCGTTTCGCGGTAAAAGAGGCGGCGGCGAAAGCGTTCGGCACGGGCATTCGTAACGGCCTGGCGTTTAACCAGTTTGAAGTGTTTAACGATGAGCTGGGTAAGCCACGTCTACGTTTATGGGGCGAGGCGCTTAAGCTGGCGGAAAAGCTGGGCGTGGCGCACATGCACGTAACGCTTGCCGATGAACGCCACTACGCCTGTGCGACGGTGATCATCGAGAGTTAAATTTTGTCCGCATGGTGCATCAGGACAAACTTATCCCACAGCTGTTCTTCGTTCTCGACGTGTGCCGGATCTTTTAAGATCGTATTGGGAATGGGGCACACCTTCTGGCAGGTCGGCGTCTCATAGTGGCCGATGCATTCGGTGCAGCGGTCGCTGTTAATCTCATAAATGCTGTCGCCCATCGAAATCGCCTCGTTCGGGCATTCGGGTTCGCACATATCGCAGTTGATGCATTTTTTGGTGATTAACAGCGCCATCAGGAAATTCTCAGAAACATCACAAACAGGGCGGGCATTATACGCTCATTCGTTGTTCAGACCAGTTTTTTTACCAGCTCTTCGCTGTGACGAATACGCTCTGGCGCACGCTCCAGATCCTGCTGAACCAGCGCCATAAACAGCAGGTCCGTCAGCATCATCTGCGCACTCGTCGACGAAATCGCCGCACTGCGAGTGGCCTGTTCCTCGGCAATGGTATACAGACAGCGGGTGGCCCGTTGCTGGAGCGCATTCGGGCTGAAGCCAGTAATCGCCAGAATTTTTCCTCCTACGCGCAGGGCTTCGTCGGTAGCCATATTAATTTCACGACGCTCGCCGGAATAGGAGATGGCCAGCAGTAAATCGTCAGGATCCATGGCCTGCACGGTCGCCAGCAGCGCGTGCATATCCTGTTCAACGATGGCGTTATAGCCGATTTTTGTCAGCTTCCAGCCAAAGTTACGCGCAACCAGTCCGGAGGCGCCGATCCCGGTCAATACAATACGCCGCGCGTCGCGAAGCATGGCTACGCTTTCCAGCAGCTTCTCTTCCGTGTTCACATCCAGCGTGGCATGCATTGCCGCCACGTTCTCTTTGATCAGCTTTTCGCCGACCAGACGCATCGGATCGTCGCCGCGGATCTGGTTATGCACCGGCATTGACTGCGGATTAGGGTTGCTTACCAGTGCTTCACTGATCGCCAGTTTTAGCGCCGGAAAGCCTTTATAGCCTATCTTCTGGGCAAATTTCACCACGCTCGACTGGCTCACCCCGGCTTCGCCTGCCAGCTGCTGGGAGCTGAGGTGTCGCGCGCGATCGGGCTGGGAAAGTAAATAATCCGCCAGCTTTTTGTCACTCTGGGCAAACCCTGCGTAGCGCTGGCGAATACGAATTAAACAGTTCATACGGTCTCCTGGCGAAAATGTGATTACCCGCGCAAATACGAATTTTGCTCGCCTGAATGAATTTTATATTCCATTATAGTGCGTTTATTATGAATTAAAAATTCCAGAGGTAAATAACATGAATCTAGGCTCTCTTGTTTCTGAAACGCGTAACCCGCAAACCATGGATCTTGATGCACTGTCCACGCTGGAGCTGGTAAACCGCTTTAATCAACAGGATACCCTCGTCGCGCTGGCAGTCAAAGAGACATTGCCCGAGGTGGCGAAAGCCGTAGACGCCGCTGCCGACGCTCTGAAAGCAGGAGGACGCATTATTTACATGGGGGCGGGTACCAGTGGGCGACTCGGTGTGCTGGATGCCTCAGAATGTCCCCCGACCTTTGGCGTTCCGCACGGTCTGGTCGTTGGCCTGATTGCCGGTGGCCCCGGCGCGCTGCTGAAAGCGATGGAAGGGGCAGAAGACAATAAACAGCTTGGGGAAGACGATCTCAGGGCGCTGAACCTGACCGCGCAGGATCTGGTCGTCGGGCTGGCGGCTTCTGGTCGTACGCCGTACGTCATTGGTGGGCTGGAATACGCCAGACAGACGGGATGTACCACGGTGGCCATCTCTTGTAACCCGGGTTCGCCGATTGCGCAGGTGGCCGCCATTGCCATCTCTCCAGTCGTCGGGCCGGAAGCGCTCACCGGCTCCACGCGCCTGAAATCGGGAACCGCGCAGAAGCTGGTGCTCAATATGATCTCCACCGGCGCGATGGTGAAATTCGGCAAGGTCTACCAAAACCTGATGGTGGATATGCAGGCCACCAACGTCAAGCTGGTGGACAGAGCCTGCCGCATGGTGATAGAGGCGACAGGGGCAGGTCGGGAAGAGGCGGAAGCGGTACTCAAACAGACCGATTACGACGTCAAACCCGCCATTCTGATGATATTAACCGGGCTGGATGCAGCCGCGGCCAGAGCCAGGCTCGAAGCCCATCACGGGTTTTTACGGGCGGCATTAGAACACCAATAAGAGGCGTGTATGGACAAAACAGCAGCGCTCGCCAGCGACATCCTGCTTGGGATCGGTGGGGAAAAAAATATTCAGCGTCTGGAAAACTGCATGACGCGTGTACGCGTCGAGGTGCACAACGACGAAAAGCTTGATTTAACGCGCCTGAAGCAGCTCCCCGGCGTGAGCGGGTACGTTAAACAGGGGCAACAGCACCAGCTGATTGTCGGTCCGGGCAAAGCGGCGCAGGTGGTTGATGCCATGCGCGCCCTGATGACGGGCAGTGAAACGGCTCCCGCCTTTGACGACGCGGAACGCACCAAAGCGCAGGCGAAAGCCAAATACAAAGCCCCCATGAGCGATGCGCTGCGCCAGCTGGCAAACGTCTTTATTCCTCTGATCCCGGCGTTTATCGCATCGGGGCTGATCACCGGGATTATCAATATCCTCAAGCGTCCGGATATTGTCGGGAATTTCGCCACCCAGTATCCGAACCTGCTGGGTATTCTGGCGATTTTCGGCAGCGCGGTGTTTGCCATCATGAACATTCTGGTGGGGGTAAACACGGCCAAAGTGTTCGGCGGCTCGCTGGCGATGGGCGGCGTAATGGCGGGTATCCTCTCCAGCCCGCAGCTGGCGCAGATTACGCTGTTTGGCGAGGCGCTTCAGCCAGGCCGCGGTGGGGTGATTGCCGTGCTGCTGGTGGTCATTCTGATGTGCTGGATCGAGAAAAAGCTGCGCGCGTTGCTGCCAGGCTCGATTGAGCTGATCCTCAACCCGCTGCTGACCACATTGATTACCGGGAGCGTGGCGATTGTGGCGCTGCAACCGTTAGGCGGCGCGATCTCTGAAGCCATCGCCCACGGCGCGTCTCTGGCGATCGATCGCGGCGGGCTGCTGGTGGGGGCCGTGCTGTCCGGGACCTTCCTGCCGTTAGTGCTGACCGGTCTGCATCAGGGGCTGGTGCCGATCCACGTCGAACTGGTACAGGCGCACGGCTATAACGCACTGCTGCCGATCCTGTCGATGGCGGGCGTTGGGCAGGTCGGCGCGGCCATCGCGGTGCTGATGAAAACCCGCAACGCGCGTCTGAAAAAGGTCATTAAAGGGGCGCTGCCGGTCGGGTTACTCGGTATCGGCGAACCGTTGATTTTCGGCGTGACCTTGCCACTGGGTAAGCCGTTCCTGGCCGCCTGTCTCGGTGGCGCGGTGGGCGGGGCGTTAATCAGCTACTGGAAAGTGGCGACCGTCATTACCTTCGGGATCTCCGGTTTACCGCTGGCATTAACCATCGTGACCGGAAAAGTGATGCTCTATCTGTTAGGCTATCTGGTAGCGGTGATCGCCGGGTTCCTGTTTACCTGGCTGTTAGGATTCAACGACCCAGAGGAGTAAGGTTTGGCCAGTCACGAGCGTCGCGTTGTCTTTTTTGATCTGGATGGAACGCTGCATCAGCAGGATATGTTCGGCACCTTTATGCGCTACCTGCTGCGGCGCCAGCCCCTTAACGCGTTGCTGGTATTACCCCTGTTACCCGTTATTGGTATCGCGCTGCTGGTGAAAGGCCGTGCAGCGCGCTGGCCGATGAGCCTGCTGCTCTGGGGATGCACGTTTGGTCATAGCGAAGCGCGCCTTAAGCAGCTCGAACAGGATTTTGCGCACTGGTTTCGCGGGCACGTCGCCGCGTTTCCCGTGGTACAGGCGCGCCTGACCAGCTATCTCGACGCCAACGATGCTGATATCTGGCTGATTACCGGCTCCCCGCAGACGCTGGTGGAGAAGGTCTATTTTGATACGCCCTGGCTGCCGCGCGTGAATCTTATTGCGACACAGATCGCGCGCGGCTACGGCGGCTGGGTGCTGACTATGCGCTGCCTCGGACATGAAAAAGTGGTACAGCTGGAGAAACGTATCGGTACGCCGCTGCGTCTGTACAGCGGCTACAGCGACAGCAAGCAGGACAACCCGCTGCTCTATTTTTGCCAGCATCGCTGGCGCGTTACTCCCCTCGGTGAACTTCAGCAACTCGAATAGTCTTATCTATAAGGGCTGTGTATAATGCCGCCCGCTTTTCGACTGGAGTATCAACCCTTGTCCAACCCTGAACACAATCATGAATACTGGATGCGTCACGCGCTGGCGCTGGCTCAGCGCGCCTGGGACGAGGGCGAAGTGCCCGTGGGCGCGGTGCTGGTTCATAACAACCAGGTGATTGGGGAAGGGTGGAACCGTCCGATTGGCCGTCACGATCCTACCGCGCATGCTGAAATTATGGCGCTGCGTCAGGGCGGACTGGTGCTGCAAAACTATCGTCTGCTTGATACCACCCTGTATGTCACCCTTGAGCCGTGCGTAATGTGCTCCGGGGCGATGGTGCACAGCCGAATCGGTACGCTGGTGTTTGGCGCGCGGGATGAAAAGACGGGCGCTGCTGGTTCACTGATGGACGTACTTGGGCATCCGGGGATGAACCACCAGGTGAAAACTATCGGCGGGGTACTTGCACCAGAATGTTCGGGTCTGTTAAGTGACTTTTTTCGAATGCGTCGGCAGCAGAAAAAGCAACAAAAGGCAGAATTGAAACCGCAGGATGATTAAGCTCGTCCGGTGCGACCACCGGATAGCTTTCAGCCAGCTGTTGCGCCTCGGCCGCCTCTTTTTCTTTCTCCAGCAGATATCCCACCAGGCTTATCTGGTACTTACGAATATTTTCCACGTAGGCATACGCTTCATGCCCGCGCGCATAGCCGTACGTCAGCTTCTGGTACCACTGTTTCTGGCTAAGCAGCGGCAGGCGCTGTTTTACATCTGACCAGCTGTCCGGGTTACCTTTGGTTTTCGCCGTCAGCGCCCGCGCGTCGAGCATGTGCGCATAACCCATGTTATAGGCGGCCAGCGCAAACCAGATACGCTCCCCTTCCGGGACCGTCTCCGGCACTTTCGCCATCATATCCTGTAAATACTGCGCGCCGCCGCTGATGCTCTGTTCCGCATCGGTCCGGTCGCTGATGCCGAGGCTCTGAGCGGTATTTTTGGTCAGCATCATCAACCCGCGCACGCCCGTGGGGGAGGTGGCCTGAGCATCCCAGTGCGATTCCTGGTAGGAAATCGCCGCCAGTAGCTTCCAGTCAATCTCCTCGGCGTACTTCTCAAACAGCGGTTGCAGATCCGGCAGCACGCTGTCCACCGCGCGCAGGAAAGTGCGGGTGTCAACGTAATCAAAATCGTCCCCGTGACCGAGATATTTCTCTTCCAGGCGCGCCAGGGTGCCGTCTTCATTGATGGAATTAAAGAAATCGAGCATAGCCGCAGAGACGGTTTGATCGTCGTCTAGCTGGGTAAACCAGGTCACCGGCTGTTCGTCGGTCACATCCAGCGCCACGGCGATTTCAGGATGAACGCGCTGGAAAAGGCTGATCGCCACCGAATCAGCAATGGTATAGGCCAGCTTTTTATCTTTTACCTGCTCCAGTAATTCGGTCGTGCCGAGTTTAGGATCGACCGTCCAGCTGAGGTTCGGGTATTTTTTCTCTTTCAACGCCCGCAGATCGTCAATCACCACATGGCCTGGCGCAATGGTCAATTGCTGGTCGGTGATGTCGGCCAGTGAGCGCGGGCGCAGGCTACCCACACGATAAACCACCTGCTGCGACACGGAGTAATAGGTCGGGCCCGGCTGATAGTTTTTGCTGCGTTCGCTGTTGTACACCAGACCTGCGGCGAGAATATCGGCACGGTCATGGTCCAAATCATCAAACAGCTGGTTGATGTTCTGCCGCACGGTAACTTTCAGCTTCACGCCCAGATAGTCCGCAAACAGCTGTGCCAGTTCGTAATCAAGACCGATAGTTTTACCGTTGATATCGTCGTAAATAAGCGGGGAGGAGAGGGTACTGACGCGCAACTCCCCCCGCTCCTGAATGGCGGCGATACGGTTTTCGGCCTTGCCGAACCAGGGGATAGACGGCCAGAGGGCCACTGCCAGCAGCAACGTAACAATGCCGATGAGCAGATAATTAATCTTTAATTTTTTCAATTAGTTAATTCTCTGCGACGCCGGTTGCCTCAGTGTGCTGTAGTCATGTTAAGAATAGAGTTTGCCATTGATTGAGCGGCATTTTGCGCAAAGTAGCGCCAGTTGGCAACCAATTAGAGAGACAGGTCACATCTATTGTTAAACATAAAGGATGATTTTATTTCGACGCAAACGGTTTCGTCGGCGCTCAGGATTCTCTATAATGACGCCCGTTTTCCCCCCTTGCGCACACTGTAAGCGCCCCGGCGCTTCGAAGACGAGAGACTTATGATGGAAATTCTGCGTGGTTCGCCTGCACTGTCTGCCTTCCGTATTAACAAACTGCTGGCACGTTTTCAGGCGGCCGACCTTCCGGTAAGCAATATTTACGCTGAGTATGTCCATTTTGCTGACCTGAACGCCCCCCTGAATGCAGAGGAGCGCGTACAGCTGGAACGCCTGCTTAAATATGGCCCAAGCCTGAGCAGCCATACGCCGACCGGCAAATTAATCCTCGCCACGCCACGCCCTGGCACCATCTCCCCCTGGTCTTCCAAAGCCACCGACATCGCTCACAACTGCGGCCTGAGCCAGATTAACCGTCTGGAGCGCGGTGTGGCGTACTATGTGGAAGCGTCAACCCTGAGCGACGCGCAGTGGCAGGTGGTTGCCGCAGAGCTGCACGACCGCATGATGGAGAGCGTGTTTGATTCTCTGGATGATGCGCAGAAACTGTTCTCCCACCATCAGCCTGCGCCGGTACAGAGCGTGGATCTGCTGGGGCAGGGGCGTCAGGCGCTGATCGACGCAAACCTGCGTCTTGGTCTGGCGCTCGCAGAAGATGAAATCGACTACCTTCAGGATGCATTCGTTAAGCTGAATCGCAACCCGAACGACATCGAACTGTATATGTTCGCGCAGGCCAACTCCGAGCACTGCCGCCACAAGATTTTCAACGCCGACTGGATTATCGACGGCGAACAGCAGCCGAAGTCGCTGTTCAAAATGATCAAAAACACCATGGAGCAAACCCCTGACCACGTGCTGTCTGCCTATAAAGACAACGCCGCGGTGATGGAAGGTTCCGAGGTGGGCCGCTTCTTCGCCGACCGCGAAGCGGGGCGCTATGACTTCCACCAGGAGCCTGCGCATATCCTGATGAAAGTGGAAACCCACAACCACCCGACGGCGATCTCCCCGTGGCCGGGTGCAGCGACCGGCTCCGGCGGTGAAATCCGTGACGAAGGTGCGACCGGTCGCGGCGCGAAACCAAAAGCGGGTCTGGTCGGTTTCTCCGTTTCCAACCTGCGTATTCCGGGCTTTGAGCAGCCGTGGGAAGAAGACTTCGGCAAGCCAGAGCGCATTGTCACCGCGCTGGATATCATGACCGAAGGCCCGCTGGGCGGCGCGGCGTTCAACAACGAATTTGGTCGTCCGGCGCTGAACGGTTACTTCCGTACCTACGAAGAGAAAGTGGACAGCCACAACGGCGAAGAGCTGCGCGGCTACCACAAACCGATCATGCTGGCGGGCGGGATTGGCAACATTCGCGCCGATCACGTGCAGAAAGGCGAGATCGTCGTCGGCGCGAAGCTGATCGTGCTCGGCGGCCCGGCAATGAACATCGGTCTGGGCGGCGGGGCAGCCTCGTCTATGGCTTCCGGCCAGTCTGATGCGGATCTCGACTTCGCGTCCGTGCAGCGCGACAACCCGGAAATGGAGCGCCGTTGTCAGGAAGTGATCGACCGCTGCTGGCAGCTCGGCGACGCCAACCCGATTCTGTTCATCCACGACGTGGGCGCGGGTGGACTCTCTAACGCTATGCCTGAGCTGGTGAGCGACGGCGGTCGCGGCGGACGCTTCAACCTGCGCGATATCCTGAGCGATGAGCCGGGCATGAGCCCGCTGGAAATCTGGTGTAACGAATCCCAGGAGCGCTACGTGCTGGCGGTTGCCGCCGATCAGCTGCCGCTGTTTGACGAGCTGTGCCGCCGCGAGCGCGCGCCGTATGCGGTCATCGGTGAAGCGACCGAAGAGCAGCACCTTTCCTTAAGCGACACCCACTTTGACAACCAGCCGATCGATCTGCCGCTGGACGTGCTGCTCGGCAAAACGCCGAAGATGACCCGCGACGTGCAGACTCGCAAAGCGGCGGGCAAAGCGCTGGATCGCCAGGGCATCACCGTGGCAGAAGCGGTTAACCGCGTGCTGCACCTGCCTGCCGTGGCAGAGAAAACCTTCCTGGTCACCATCGGCGACCGTACCGTGACCGGTATGGTATCGCGCGATCAGATGGTCGGCCCGTGGCAGATCCCGGTCGCTAACTGCGCCGTGACCACCGCGAGCCTCGACAGCTACTACGGCGAAGCGATGGCGCTGGGCGAACGCACGCCAGTGGCGCTGCTGGACTTCGCCGCTTCTGCCCGTCTGGCGGTCGGTGAAGCGCTGACCAACATCGCCGCGACGCAGATTGGCGATATCAAACGCATCAAACTTTCCGCGAACTGGATGGCCGCTGCCGGTCACCCGGGCGAAGATGCCGGCCTGTACGAAGCGGTGAAAGCGGTGGGTGAAGAGCTGTGTCCTGCGCTCGGCCTGACCATTCCGGTGGGTAAAGACTCCATGTCGATGAAAACCCGCTGGCAGGAAGGTAACGAGCAGCGCGAGATGACCTCTCCGCTGTCGCTGGTGATCACCGCGTTTGCGCGCGTGGAAGACGTGCGTCATACCGTTACGCCGCAGCTTTCCACTGAAGATAACGCCCTGCTGTTGATTGACCTCGGCAAAGGCCATAACGCACTGGGCGCCACCGCGCTGGCGCAGGTTTATCGCCAGCTCGGCGATAAGCCAGCCGACGTGCGCGACGTCGCCCAGCTGAAAGGCTTCTACGACGCAATTCAGGCGCTGGTGGCGCAGCGTAAGCTGCTGGCCTACCACGACCGTTCCGATGGTGGCCTGCTGGTGACGCTGGCAGAGATGGCCTTCACCGGTCACTGCGGCGTTGAAGCAAACATTGCAACGCTTGGCGAAGACCGCCTGGCGGCGCTGTTTAACGAAGAGCTTGGCGCGGTCATTCAGGTACGCGCCGCAGATCGCGACGCGGTGGAAGCGATTCTGGCGCAGCACGGTCTGGCAGACTGCGTACACTATCTCGGTAAAGCGGTGCAGGGCGACCGCTTCGTGATTGAAGCCGACGGCCACGCGGTGTTCAGCGAAAGCCGCACCACGCTGCGTATGTGGTGGGCGGAAACCACCTGGCAGATGCAGCGCCTGCGTGACAATCCGGAATGCGCCGATCAGGAACACAACGCGAAGGCGAACGACAACGATCCTGGCCTGAACGTGAAGCTCAGCTTCGACATTAACGAAGACATTGCCGCGCCGTACATTGCGACCGGCGCGCGGCCAAAAGTGGCCGTGCTGCGCGAGCAGGGCGTTAACTCCCACGTTGAGATGGCGGCGGCCTTCCACCGGGCGGGCTTTGACGCCATCGACGTCCACATGAGCGACCTGCAGGCCGGGCGTACCGGGCTCGATGATTTCCAGGTGCTGGTCGCCTGCGGCGGTTTCTCCTACGGCGACGTGCTGGGCGCGGGCGAAGGTTGGGCGAAGTCCATCCTGTTCAACAGCCGCGTGCGTGACGAGTTCGAGACCTTCTTCCACCGTCCGCAGACGCTGGCGCTGGGCGTGTGTAACGGCTGCCAGATGATGTCTAACCTGCGCGAGCTGATCCCGGGCAGCGAAGCCTGGCCGCGCTTTGTGCGCAACCAGTCTGATCGTTTCGAAGCGCGCTTCAGCCTGGTGGAAGTGACCCAAAGCCCGTCTCTGCTGTTGCAGGGAATGGTGGGTTCGCAGATGCCAATCGCGGTTTCGCACGGTGAAGGTCAGGTTGAAGTGCGTGATGCGGCGCACCTGGCTCAGCTTGAAAGCAAAGGACTGGTAGCGCTGCGCTTTGTTGATAACTTCGGCAAGGTCACCGAAACCTATCCGGCTAACCCGAACGGTTCGGCAAATGGCATTACCGCAGTCACCAGCGAAAGCGGTCGGGTGACGATCATGATGCCGCACCCGGAACGTGTCTTCCGTACCGTGAGCAACTCCTGGCACCCGGAAAACTGGGGCGAGGACAGCCCGTGGATGCGCATTTTCCGCAACGCGCGTAAACAACTGGGTTAAGTTTCAACGCACTGACTGTAGGCCCGGTAAGCGCGAGCGCCACCGGGCTTTTTTGTACCTGTCGCAAAATCGCGACAATCCTCTGGGTTGAGTGTCTCCAATAAGAGACATTTAACTTATTGATTTATATATGTCAGGACAGGTTCCCGTTAAGGTGTTGCTTAATAGCGACACTTAGCCTGGAAATCATTCACCTGACAATCAATGCATTTTAATAATAAAATGATTATTAATCATAAGGATAGTATCAATTTTTGCAATCTGGCACGCGCGTTGCATAATAGTAACCAGTGGCTCATTCACCTTCTTATGTCAGCCCCTTCGGGACGTGCTACATAAACTTCGAATGACGCACAAAAAGGTGCCTGCCGTCCAACTACTGATTATTGCAATGCTTTATCAGGCCAGGGCGAAACGTCGAGTTAGGCACCGCCTTATTCCATGACAAAGCCGGGTTTTTACCCGGCTTTGTTGTATCTGAAGGGCAGACTCAGTTACGCTCTCCTCAAACCCGGATGATGAGAGTAATGTGTTGAAACGCTGGCCCGCTTTCCCTCGCTCCCTGCGACAGCTCGTTATGATGGCCTTCCTGCTGATCCTGCTACCTTTGCTGGTTCTGGCGTGGCAGGCATGGCAAAGCCTGAATGCGTTAAGTGCCCAGGCGGCCCTGACTAACCGCACCACGCTTATTGATGCCCGCCGTAGCGAGGCAATGACCAACGCCGCGCTGGAGATGGAGCGTAGCTATCGCCAGTACTGCGTGCTGGACGACCGCACGCTGGAGAGGGTCTATCAGAACCAGCGTAAACGCTACAGCGAAATGCTGGATGCCCATGCCGGGGTCTTGCCGGATGACAAACTCTATCAGGCGCTGCGTCAGGATCTGAACGATCTGGCGCAGCTCCAGTGCAAAAACAGCGGTCCTGATGCTGCCGCCGCCGCCCGACTTGAAGCCTTCGCGAACGCCAATACGGAGATGGTGCAGTCCACCCGTACGGTTATCTTTTCCCGTGGGCAGCAACTCCAGCAGGAGATTGCCGAGCGCGGCCAGTTCTTCGGCTGGCAGGCGCTGGTGCTGTTCCTCGTCAGCCTTGGGCTGGTACTGCTCTTTACCCGCATGATCATCGGCCCCGTAAAAGGGATCCAGCGGATGATTAACCGCCTGGGGGAGGGCAAATCTCTCGGGGATACGGTTGTTTTTAAAGGCCCGCGCGAGCTGCGCTCGGTCGGTCAGCGTATCATCTGGCTTTCTGAACGCCTGGCGTGGCTGGAATCGCAGCGTCATCAGTTCCTGCGCCATATCTCACACGAACTCAAAACACCGCTGGCCAGTATGCGTGAAGGCACGGAGCTGCTGGCAGACGAAGTAGCGGGGCCGTTAACCCCTGAGCAAAAAGAGATCGTGGCGATTCTGGATGCCAGTAGCCGCAATTTACAAAAACTTATTGAACAACTGCTGGACTATAACCGCAAGCTGGCGGATGGTGCTGTGGTGCTTGAAAGCGTTGAGATTGAACCGTTGGTGGACATGGTGATCTCCGCCCATAGCCTGCCAGCAAGAGCTAAAATGATGCATACCCAGGTGGATCTCAATGCGCCTTCCTGCCTGGCAGAGCCGATGCTGTTAATGAGCGTACTGGATAATCTTTATTCCAATGCGGTGCACTATGGTACTGAATCCGGTACCATTTATATCAGAAGCAATAACAACGGTTCGCGGGTATTTATTGACGTAGCGAATACGGGAAGCCCGATTCCGGATGATGAAAAAACGATGATCTTTGAGCCCTTCTTCCAGGGGAGTCATCAGCGAAAAGGTGCGGTAAAAGGAAGTGGTCTGGGGCTGAGTATTGCCCGCGACTGCATACGACGCATGCAGGGTGAGCTTAACATCGTGAGTGATGAACGCGCCGATGTCTGTTTTCGTATCGAACTGCCTCTTGAGCCGGAAAAATCAATGAAATGAATAACAACCTGGTGAGTATGTCACACGTCTTTTACCGCGCACTGCGCGCGGTGTTTTCCAGCAAAAATGTGCGCCTGAGCCTGCCCTGCTTACTGCTGGCCGGCTGTGTAACCCATGCGCCGAAAAGTGCAATTAGCCACAAACAGGAAGATAAATGGCCGCAAAAACAGCTGGCCGATTTCCTTTCAACACGTTGCGATGATATCTGGAACCTGTCGGGGCGTGATGTTGAATCCAATCCGCTGTTCTGGCTGCGCGGAATAGACTGCGCCCAGCGGCTGGCGCCCGCCGAGGCCCGTGCCCAGGCGGCGATGATGGTGGACGATACCTGGCAGGACGCGTTTAAACGTGGGATCGTGATGGCGGATGCCAGAATCACGCCTGTCGAACGCCGCGCCAACGTGACGCGGCTGGATACTTATGTGATCAATATTCCCCCGCAGGTGCGCCCGGTCTATCAGCTCTGGCGGGATGGACAAACCCTGCAATTACAACTGTCTGAAGAGCGTTTCCGCTACAGCAAATTGCAGCAGTCGAGCGACAGCGAGCTTGATGCGCTTCGCCAGCAACAGGAGTCGCTGCGCGAGCAGCTGGAAACCACCACCCGCAAGCTCGAAAATCTGACCGATATCGAAAGACAGCTCTCGACGCGTAAGCCGGCAGGCAGCTATCTGCCCGATGGGTCGAAAGGCAACTCTGCCACGACGCCAGACAGTGAGACGCCGAAACAAGAGGATGTGAAGCCATGACAAGCCGTAAACCTGCCCATCTGTTACTGGTGGATGACGATCCCGGGCTGTTAAAGCTGCTGGGAATGCGTCTGGTCAGCGAAGGCTACAGCGTGGTCACCGCTGAAAGCGGGCAGGAGGGGCTGAAAGTGCTCAGCCGCGAGAAAATCGATCTGGTGATCAGTGATTTGCGCATGGATGAAATGGATGGCCTGCAACTGTTCACGGAGATCCAGAAGCAGCAGCCCGGGATGCCGGTGATTATCCTCACCGCTCACGGATCTATTCCTGATGCGGTGGCCGCGACGCAGCAGGGGGTATTCAGCTTCCTCACCAAACCAGTGGATAAAGACGCCCTCTATAAAGCAATCGACAGCGCCCTTGAGCATGCGGCGCCATCCGGCGACGACGTCTGGCGTGAATCCATCGTGACGCGTAGCCCTGTGATGCTGCGCCTGCTGGAACAGGCGCGGATGGTGGCGCAATCCGACGTTAGCGTGCTGATCAACGGCCAGAGCGGGACCGGGAAAGAGATCCTGGCCCAGGCTATCCACAACGCCAGCCCGCGCAGTAAAAATGCCTTTATTGCCATCAACTGTGGCGCGCTGCCGGAACAGCTGCTTGAGTCTGAGCTCTTCGGCCATGCCCGCGGCGCCTTTACCGGCGCGGTGAGCAGCCGTGAAGGGCTGTTCCAGGCGGCTGAGGGGGGCACGCTGTTTCTTGATGAAATTGGCGATATGCCCGCGCCGTTGCAGGTCAAACTGCTGCGCGTGTTGCAGGAGCGAAAAGTGCGTCCGCTTGGCAGCAACCGCGATATCGATATCAACGTGCGTATTATTTCCGCTACCCATCGCGATTTACCCAAGGTGATGGCGCGCAACGAGTTCCGTGAAGATCTTTACTATCGACTGAATGTCGTCAACCTTAAAATCCCGGCGCTGGCCGAGCGTGCGGAAGATATCCCGCTGCTGGCAAATCACCTTTTGCGCCAGGCCGCTGACCGCCACAAACCATTCGTGCGCGCGTTCTCCACCGATGCGATGAAACGCCTGATGACCGCAAGCTGGCCGGGCAACGTACGCCAGCTGGTGAACGTGATTGAGCAGTGCGTGGCGCTGACTTCATCACCGGTGATCAGCGATGCGCTGGTGGAGCAGGCGCTCGAGGGGGAAAACACGGCCTTACCGACGTTTGCGGAAGCGCGAAACCAGTTCGAGCTGAACTATCTGCGCAAGCTGCTGCAAATCACCAAAGGCAACGTGACCCACGCGGCGCGCATGGCCGGGCGTAACCGTACCGAGTTTTATAAATTGCTCTCACGCCACGAGCTGGAAGCGAACGATTTTAAAGAGTAATACCGCAAAATTCGCCTGAATATGATACTGTGAGCAACCGATTACGAGGCTGCTTACTGGCAAGAGTTTAAGGACCCACCATGAAAAAGATTGATGCGATTATTAAACCTTTCAAACTGGATGATGTACGTGAAGCGCTGGCAGAAGTAGGCATCACCGGGATGACCGTAACTGAAGTGAAAGGTTTTGGTCGTCAGAAGGGCCACACCGAGCTATACCGTGGCGCAGAGTACATGGTGGACTTTCTGCCGAAAGTGAAAATCGAGATCGTGGTGAGCGATGATATCGTCGATACCTGTGTGGATACCATCATCCGCACGGCGCAGACCGGTAAAATTGGCGACGGGAAAATCTTCGTCTTTGACGTGGCGCGCGTGATCCGTATCCGTACCGGCGAAGAAGACGACGCGGCGATTTAACATTCTTGCCGGGTGGCGCTGCGCGTACCCGGCCTAAAAAACCCTTCGTAGGCCCGTGCAAGCGCAGCGCCGCCGGGCGATTACAGCACTTTATGCGGGCCGAAACATTCGTAATGAATGTTGTCTTTATTCACGCCCAGGTCTACCAGCTGCTTCGCGGCATACTGCATAAACGCTACTGGCCCACAAACGTAGAACTGCATCCCCGGTGCGCTGAACGCCCCTTCATGCTGCCCTAAATTCATCAGGCCTTCGCTGTCGAAACGAGCCGCTGCGCGGTCTGCCTCCGTCGGCAGGCGATACCAGGTATGCGCGGTGAAACGCGGCAGGGTCGCTCCGAGCGCTTTGACTTCATCCGCAAAGGCGTGCACATCACCGTTCTCCGCCGCGTGGAACCAGTTAACCTGCGCGCTGTGGTTTGCTTTCGCCAGCGTATCCAGCATCGCCAGCATTGGCGTCTGACCTACGCCTGCGGAGATCAGCGTCACCGGGGTATTCGTTTCAACGGCCATAAAGAAATCGCCCGCCGGTGCCGCCAGATGGACCACGTCGCCCACGCTGGCTTCGTTATGCAGCCAGTTGGATACCTGACCGCCTTCCTCACGTTTAACCGCAATGCGATAGCCTTTGCCGTCTGGCTTGCGGGTCAGGGAGTACTGGCGAATCTCCTGGTGCGGGAAGCCTTCAGGCTTCAGCCAGACGCCCAGATACTGGCCCGGCTGGTAATCGGCAACCGGCTGACCGTCCACTGGCTCAAACTCAAAGCTGGTGATCAGTACGCTGCGCGGGGTTTTCTCAACGATGCGGAAGGCGCGCGTGCCTTCCCAGCCGCCATTCTTGCTGGCGTTTTCACTGTAGATCTGCGCTTCACGGTTGATGAATACGTTTGCCAGCACGCCATAGGCCTTACCCCAGGCATCCAGCACTTCCTGGCCCGGGCTGAACATTTCGTCCAGTGTTGCCAGCAGGTGACTGCCGACGATGTTGTACTGCTCAGGTTTGATCTGGAAGCTGGTGTGCTTCTGGGCGATTTTTTCCACCGCAGGCAGCAGAGCCGGCAGGTTTTCGATGTTGCTGGCATAGGCGGCAATAGCGTTAAACAGCGCTTCGCGCTGATCGCCGTTACGCTGGTTGCTCATGTTGAAAATCTCTTTGAGCTCCGGGTTATGCGCGAACATGCGATCGTAGAAATGGGCGGTCAGTTTAGGACCCGTTTCAACCAGCAGGGGGATTGTGGCTTTCACGGTAGCGATGGTTTGGGCGTCGAGCATAGCAGCTTCCTTCTGATGTTACTTTAATGATGTATTTTAGATGCATCTTATAAAAATACCCCTGCAATGTAAATGGTTCTTTGCATCGTGAAAAATATGCATCACAAAGCTGAAAAGAAATCCGTTGAAAATGGTGAGAGCTTTATTGCTCAAACCCTTGCGTGGCGTGGAGGTAAACGTTTGCGTAAAATCGTTTGTCAAGACCTGTTATCGCAGAACTATTCAGTTATACTGTTGCCCGTCGTCCAACAGGACTGCCTTTTCAGGCCAAAAATTTACTTGTTAGCTGAGTCAGGAGATGCGGATGTTAAAGCGTGAAATGAACATTGCCGATTATGATGCCGAACTGTGGCAGGCTATGGAGCAGGAAAAAGTACGTCAGGAAGAGCACATCGAACTGATCGCCTCCGAAAACTACACCAGCCCGCGCGTAATGCAGGCGCAGGGTTCTCAGCTGACCAACAAATATGCTGAAGGTTATCCGGGCAAGCGCTACTACGGCGGTTGCGAATACGTTGATATCGTCGAGCAGCTGGCGATTGACCGTGCGAAAGAACTCTTTGGCGCTGACTACGCGAACGTCCAGCCGCACTCTGGCTCTCAGGCTAACTTCGCTGTTTACACCGCGCTGTTGCAGCCGGGCGATACCGTTCTGGGTATGAACCTGGCGCAGGGCGGCCACCTGACTCACGGCTCCCCGGTTAACTTCTCCGGCAAACTGTACAACATCATCCCTTACGGTATTGATGAGTCCGGCAAAATTGACTACGAAGACATGGCGAAGCAGGCCAAAGAGCACAAGCCGAAGATGATCATCGGTGGCTTCTCTGCTTACTCCGGCATCGTTGACTGGGCAAAAATGCGTGAAATCGCTGACAGCATCGGCGCGTACCTGTTCGTCGACATGGCGCACGTTGCCGGTCTGATTGCGGCAGGCGTTTACCCGAACCCGGTTCCACATGCGCACGTTGTGACCACCACCACCCACAAAACCCTTGCAGGTCCACGCGGTGGCCTGATCCTGGCGAAAGGCGGTGACGAAGAGCTGTATAAAAAACTGAACTCCGCCGTGTTCCCAAGCGCCCAGGGCGGCCCGCTGATGCACGTTATCGCGGCAAAAGCGGTGGCGCTGAAAGAAGCGATGGAGCCAGAGTTCAAGGTGTATCAGCAGCAGGTTGCTAAAAACGCCAAAGCGATGGTGGAAGTGTTCCTGAACCGTGGCTACAAAGTGGTCTCTGGCGGTACTGAAAACCACCTGTTCCTGCTGGACCTGGTTGATAAGAACCTGACCGGTAAAGAAGCTGACGCTGCCCTCGGCCGCGCCAACATCACCGTCAACAAAAACAGCGTGCCAAACGATCCGAAGAGCCCGTTCGTGACCTCCGGTATCCGTATCGGTTCTCCGGCCGTCACTCGCCGCGGTTTCAAAGAAGCGGAAGTGAAAGAGCTGGCCGGCTGGATGTGTGACGTTCTGGACAACATCAATGACGACGCGGTTATCGAGCGCGTTAAAGGTAAAGTTCTGGACATCTGCGCACGTTTCCCGGTGTACGCATAATTCTCTGCGTCGCAGAACTGAAAAAGGCCGCTCATGCGGCCTTTTTTTATGGCTAACGTCGGTCGAGGGAGATGGCCCCCGGCCCGGTAATCGCCAGCAAAATAAAGGCGCCAGCGATACTCACATTTTTGTAGAAGTTAATCATATTTGGCAGAACCGCATCGCCCGTCATATCCCAGTAGTGGTGACCAATCACCGCCGTTCCCAGCGTATAGAAGACAAAGATCACAGCGAGGGGGCGGGTGAAAAAGCCCAGCACGATCAGAATCGCGGCGGGGACTTCCATCACCACCGCAATAATGGCGGCCAGCATGGGCATGGGGGCGCCGAGCGACGTCATGTACTGAACGGTGCCGCTAAACCCCGTCAGCTTGGGATAACCGAAAATAATAAACAGGACCACGATAGCAATGCGGGCAATTAAAAGCAGGAGAGAACGAGAGGAGCCGAAATCGAAATAACGTAAGCTGTTCATGACAAACGACCTCTTCAGGCGATGTTCTTTAAACGTAATACAATTTTGCCGCTCTCGCCATACGCCGACCGGCTGTCCATGATGTTAATTTATCGTTAATTTATAGCGCGCTAACGACTTGCTAAAATCAGGGATTAACGCCAGACTATCGCCTCCATTTCGGGAGGGATTCATGGTCTTGCATTCCACGCGCTGGCTGGCGCTCAGCTATTTCACCTATTTCTTTAGTTACGGTATTTTTTTGCCTTTCTGGAGCGTCTGGCTCAAGGGAATTGGTCTGACGCCTGAGACCATTGGCATCCTGCTGGGCGCGGGGCTGGTGGCACGTTTCCTGGGTAGCCTGCTGATTGCGCCCCGCGTCAGCGATCCCTCCTTACTGATTAAAGCGGTGCGAATTCTGGCCCTGCTGACGCTGGTCTTTGCGGCCTGTTTCTGGGTCAGCCATCAGTTTGCCTGGCTGATGGTGGTAATGGTTGGCTTTAATCTGTTCTTCTCCCCGCTGGTGCCGCTGACGGATGCCCTGGCGAACACCTGGCAAAAGCAGATCACCATGGACTATGGCCGCGTGCGCCTGTGGGGATCGATTGCCTTCGTGATCGGCTCTGCGCTGGTCGGGAAACTGGTCAGCCTCTATGACTATCGTGCCATTCTGGCGCTGTTAACGCTCGGCATCGCCTCGATGCTGCTCGGTATGTTGCTGCGTCCGTCGGTGATGCCGCAGGGCGAAAGCCGCCATCAGGAGAGCGCCGGCTGGCCCGCCTGGCGCTCGCTGGTGGCGCAAAGCTGGCGTTTCCTGGCCTGCGTCTGTCTGCTCCAGGGGGCACATGCGGCCTATTACGGCTTCAGCGCCATCTACTGGCAGGGGGCGGGCTACTCGGCTTCTGCGGTAGGCTACCTGTGGTCGCTCGGCGTGGTGGCGGAGGTCATTATCTTCGCGCTGAGCCAAAAACTTTTCCGTCGTTTCGGGGCGCGTGACCTGCTGCTGCTTTCCGCCGTATGCGGCGTGGTGCGCTGGGGCATCATGGGCTGGACGACTGAGCTGCCGTGGCTGATTGTGGCGCAAATTCTGCACTGCGGAACCTTCACCGTGTGCCATCTGGCGGCTATGCGCTACATCGCGGCGCGAGAAGGTGGGGACGTTATTCGTCTTCAGGCGGTCTATTCAGCGGTGGCGATGGGCGGCAGTATTGCGGTGATGACCGTATTTGCCGGTTTCCTCTATCAGCACCTGGGGCACGGTGTGTTCTGGGTGATGGCGCTGGTCGCTTTACCGGCCATCGTCATCCGCCCTAAAGTCGCTGCTCGCACGTAACTATGATTCGAGCATAACGCGAATATGTTCCTGCTGCTGCGTGTTCAGGGCCTCAACGGCATGAATGAGCGGCGGCGAGAACAGCGGCAAGGCGGTTGGATAAGGCGTAATGACCAGCGCCGCCTCGCGGGGGGCGCCCTCCTTCTTAAACGCCTCCAGGCTAAGATAACGAATATTGAGCGGCAGCAGCGTCAGCTCGCGAAGCTGCTGCTCAATTAACGCTTCGCAGGCTTTATCTTCCCCCGTTAACAGGACCACCTGTTTTTCATGCAGGTCGGTCTCCTGCATCAGCCAGGCACCAAAAATCACCGCCACCAGAGCCATCTCTTCACCGGAGAATCGCAGACCAAATTCGGCTTCCAGCTCAAACAGCGCCTCTTTAGTGGTGCGCAGCAGCCGGGGGTATAAACGGTGGATCTCTTCCGGCAGACTGTTGTCGATGCCGATGTCAAATAAGGAGCGGTCCAGCGCCTGAGCCAGATGAATATAAAGCTGATCGGTCAGCCCTTGCTCATCACTGAAGTTCATCCCGGTTTGCGCCCGGAAACGGGCAATCATACGCACGATGGCGCGACGCAGGCGCTGATCCTGCTGGTGTTTATCCATCACCGGGTCGGGTGTGCGAAGCATCATAAACAGCAGCGCCAGGAACAGCTGTTCATCGCTATGCGTTCCCTGCGGGACGCGCCGTTTCCAGTGGCGGACAATTTCCTGCGCCGTAAAGTATTCCCCTCGGGACTGCGTCCAGCTGCGCTGAACGGGCGAAAACTCTGGCGTATTGCCCAGATGATGCTGAATCAGACAATATTGCAGATAAAGCTGTAAAAACTGTACGTCGCGGGACTCAAACTGGCGCTGAAGCTTGCGCGCACAAAAGTTGATAAGCGCTCGAAGGTTCGCATCGTCATAAAGCGGGCGGGCAATGCCGTGCTGTTTAAGCGCGGTTTTTAAGGCAGGGGTAAACTGTTGGGCGACAAAATGTGGACAGAGCCGAAGCGCCCTGCGCAGCCAGTGCAGCAGGCACAAACGTTGATTCAGGGCGGAACCCTCAATTCGGTAGCAGCCATCATGGTGCGTGACGATATCAAGCCGATGATAGCGCTGGATTTCATCGCGCGTCTCGGCTATATCTTGCCGTGCCATGACGTCGTCCACGCCGTTGGCAGCGATTATGCTCTGTGCGGTGATGGCAGCATCGGGCAGGTAAAGCATCAAAAGCACCTGGCAGCGGCGCTGCGAACTGGAAAGCACAGATGGAATTTCAAGCGTCGTCATCATCTGTCGGGTATCCAGTGTGAATGTTTGATAAGAATAGCTAAAGGATGGGCGCTGAAAAGCGCACCGGCAGGCCTTTCACTCAGGATTGCTGGCGAACATCACAGAATTTTTGACGTGAGGAACAGATGCAAATAGTTAAACAAAGCGCGGTAGCGTTATTTTTGGCGGTTTTCACTTGTGCCGCCGGCGCACATCCTCACAGTTTTATCAGCCTGAAAACCGAACTGGTGACGGACGGCACGCAGCTCAGCGGCCTGAAAATGCGCTGGACGATGGATGAAATCACCTCCGCCGACCTGCTGTACGATGCCGGAAACGCAAAGCCCGGCGATGAGATCTGGAAAAAGCTGGCGGCGGAAGTGATGGCCAACGTGCTGGGTCAGCACTACTTCACCGAGTTCTGGCACAACGGACAAAAGGTGAAATTTCTCAACCGTCCCACGGTGTACGGTATGACCCGCGACGGACATCAGGCGGTGCTGACCTTTATCCTTCCGCTGGCGCACCCTCAACCCCTGGCCGGGCAGAAGTACAGGTTTTCCACGTTTGACCCAACCTACTATGTCGATATGCGCTATGACAATGACAGCGACGTACGGCTGCCGGACGCGCTGCAAAAAAGCTGCAAAATTGCCGTGCACACCCCGAAACCCAGCGAAGAGATGCTGAACTTTGCCGTTTCTCTTGATAAAGAGGATGCGCCCCCCGAAGACATGGAGTTAGGTAAACAGTTTGCGCAGGAGGTGACGTTACAATGTCAGTGATCTCCTCTCCCGTCAGTAAGCCGCGTCGCTGGCTGCACCTCTGGCCTCTGGCGCTCTTTTTGTTGTTAGCGGTTGGCGGCGCGCTCTGGCTGTGGCAGGCATGGCCGCAGGTGATGATGAAAAGCATCCTCTGGCAGCGGGAAGTTAATCAGCAGATGAGCGGTCTGCTGAAAGCCGTGGCGGAAAATCCGACCAAAGCGGGCGGCGCTCTTCTGGCGTTCAGCTTTATCTATGGCGTGCTGCATGCCCTGGGACCGGGGCACGGCAAAATCGTCATCACGACCTGGCTTGCCACGCATCCGTCGAAGCTGAAATCGAGTATCGGCCTGACGCTGGCTTCTTCTTTACTTCAGGGCGGTGTGGCGATTGCGCTGGTCGTGGTCGTCCTTTCGCTGCTACAGCTGCCGGCCCGCCAGCTGCATATGAGCAGCTTCTGGCTGGAGAAGGGGAGTTACGCGCTGGTAGGCGTGCTGGGGCTGATCCTCTGCTGGCGGGCGCTGAAAAAATTGCGCGCGTTGCTGCGAAAACCAAAATTCAAATCCTTTACACCGCATCACGTTCACCATGAAAACTGCGGGTGCGGGCATCAGCATCTGCCGACGCAGGAACAATTACAGAACAGTGAGGACTGGCGTGCGCGCCTGATGATTGTTCTCTCAATGGGGATGCGTCCGTGCTCGGGCGCAATCCTGGTGCTGTTGTTCAGCAAAGTGACAGGCGTATTTGGCTGGGGCATGCTTTCGGCGCTGGCGATGGCGGCGGGAACGTCTCTGACGATCTCTTCGTTAGCCCTGCTGGTGCACAGCTTCCGTCAGCTGGCGGTAAAACTCAGCGGCAATAAAACGCCGGTATTGTGGCGACAGGTTGGCTGGATAACGCTTGCGCTGGCGGGCGGGGTGATTCTGCTGGTGGCTGCGGTGACAATGTGGATGAGCGCGGTGCCGGTGGGTAGGGGGTTGCGGCCTTTCTAGCCGTATCTGAGGCGTGTTGTAAGCCCGGTAAACGTAGCGCCACCGGGCTTAACAGACTGAATTAACGCTTCAGCGCATCGCTCAGTTCATCACGCATGTTTGCCAGCATGGCTTTAACAACGCGCGGGTTACCTGCAACGATGTTGCCGGTAGACATATAGTTATGGCCGCCGGTGAAGTCGCAAACAATCGCGCCAGCTTCACGAGCGATCAGCTCGCCCGCCGCAAAGTCCCACGGCTTCAGTGACAGCTCAAAGTAACCGTCAACGCGGCCGGTCGCCACGTAGGCCAGATCCAGTGCAGCAGAGCCGGTGCGACGGAAGTCCGCGCATTCGGTGAACAGCTTGCCCAGGATATTCATATAAGTGGTTGCGTGCTGCTTCGCCTTGAACGGGAAGCCGGTCGCCAGAATCGTGCCGTCCAGATCGCGTGCATTGCTGCAACGCAGACGGTAGCCGTTCAGCTGCGCGCCCTGACCGCGGGTTGCGGTGAACAGTTCGTTACGCATTGGATCGTAAACAACGGCGACTTCAGTACGGCCTTTGATGCGTACTGCGATAGACACAGAGAAGTGTGGCAGGCGTTTGACGAAGTTGGTGGTGCCATCCAGTGGATCGATAACCCATTGAACATCCTGATCGGTACCTTCATGTTCACCGCTTTCTTCGGTGATGATGGTGTGCTGCGGGTAAGATTTGCGAATCGTTTCGATAATAATCGCTTCTGCGGCTTTATCGACGTTCGTCACGAAATCATTGCTGCCTTTCTGGCTGGTTTCTACGGAGTCTGGGGTTTCGTAGTGTTTGGCAATTACATTACCCGCCTTGCGCGCTGCGCGCACGGCGATGGTCAGCATCGGATGCATCGGTCTCTCTCACTGGATGTTAAAGAACAGGAAAATCGGCGCAGAGTATAGCAGCGGGATCGGATTATGTCTCTCGTTTATGATAATATGCCCGAATATTCTTCAGACACTGAATCCAGACATTTAAAAATTATGCTGCAAAACATTCGAATCGTGCTGGTCGAAACATCGCACACCGGCAACATGGGCTCTGTGGCCCGCGCTATGAAAACCATGGGCTTAACGAACCTGTGGCTGGTGAATCCGCTGGTGAAACCAGACTCTCAGGCTATTGCTCTGGCGGCCGGCGCCAGCGACGTGATCGGGAATGCGCAGATCGTGGACACCCTGGATGAAGCCCTGGCCGGTTGCAGCCTGGTGGTGGGGACCAGCGCGCGCTCCCGTACGCTGCCCTGGCCGATGCTGGACCCGCGCGAATGCGGCCTGAAAAGCATCTCAGAAGCGGAACAGGCGCCGGTTGCGCTGGTGTTTGGCCGTGAACGTGTTGGCCTGACCAACGAGGAATTACAGAAGTGCCACTATCACGTGGCGATTGCCGCCAATCCGGAATACAGCTCGCTGAATCTGGCGATGGCGGTGCAGGTGATCGCCTACGAAGTGCGCATGGCATGGCTGGCAACGCAGGAGAAACCGGTGGAACCTAAAGAAGAGACGGCCTACCCGCTGGTGGACGACCTCGAGCGCTTCTACGGTCATCTGGAGCAGACGCTGCTCTCAACCGGCTTTATCCGTGAAGGCCACCCGGGCCAGGTGATGAATAAGCTGCGCCGTATGTTCACCCGCGCGCGCCCGGAAAGCCAGGAGCTGAACATCCTGCGCGGGATTCTGGCGTCGATTGAGCAGAAGAATAAGGAATAGTGTCGTCTGTTCGCCGGGTGGCGCTGCGCTTACCCGACCTACAAAGCCCGTAGGCCCCTGCAAGCGCAGCGCCGCCGGGCAAAAAAAACGGCACAGAAGGTTAAATACCTGACTAAAACAGTCAAGTAAATAGTTGACCAATTTAGTCAGGAATGTCAGACTTGGCCCTGCTATGCAATACCCCCATTTTACAATAAAAAACCCCGGGCAGGGGCGAGTTTGAGGTTAAGTAAGACATGAGACTGACATCTAAAGGGCGTTATGCCGTGACCGCGATGCTGGACGTTGCGCTCAACTCCGAAGCGGGCCCGGTTCCGTTGGCTGATATTTCTGAACGACAAGGGATCTCCCTCTCTTACCTGGAACAGCTGTTCTCCAGACTGCGTAAAAATGGACTGGTGTCCAGCGTTCGTGGCCCGGGCGGCGGTTATCTGCTGGGTAAAGACGCGGGCAGTATTGCGGTTGGCGAAGTGATTAGCGCCGTTGACGAATCCGTCGACGCGACCCGTTGCCAGGGTAAAGGCGGCTGCCAGGGCGGCGATAAGTGCCTGACCCACGCGCTGTGGCGCGATCTGAGCGACCGTCTGACCGGCTTCCTGAACAACATCACCCTGGGTGAACTGGTGAATAACCAGGAAGTTCTGGACGTGTCGGGTCGTCAGCAAAGCCATGAATCACAGCGCAGCACCCGTTCGCAGGACGCCATCGACGTTAAACTGCGCGCGTAATTAAAAAGATAAGTATTCAGAATCAGGCCGGGGTGGTCACACCCCGCGTACTCGGTCGTACATCCAGCCGGTTGCCTGATTCCTTGCATTGAAGCGATGTACGGAGTTTATAGAGCAATGAAATTACCGATTTATCTCGATTACTCCGCAACCACGCCGGTGGACCCGCGTGTTGCCGAGAAAATGATGCAGTGTCTGACCCTGGACGGAAACTTTGGTAACCCAGCTTCCCGTTCTCACCGTTTTGGCTGGCATGCTGAAGAGGCGGTTGATATCGCCCGTAATCAGATTGCTGACCTGGTCGGTGCCGACCCGCGTGAAATTGTTTTCACCTCCGGTGCGACCGAATCCGACAACCTGGCGATCAAAGGTGCTGCCAACTTTTATCAGAAAAAAGGCAAGCACATCATCACCAGCAAAACCGAACACAAAGCCGTGCTGGACACCTGCCGTCAGCTGGAGCGTGAAGGGTTCGAAGTGACTTACCTGGCGCCGCAGAGCAACGGGATCATCGACCTGAAAGAGCTCGAAGCGGCCATGCGTGATGACACCATTCTGGTTTCCATCATGCACGTTAACAACGAAATCGGCGTTGTGCAGGACATCGCAACCATCGGCGAAATGTGCCGTGCGCGCGGCATCATCTACCACGTGGATGCGACCCAGAGCGTGGGCAAACTGCCTATCGACCTGAGCCAGCTGAAAGTGGACCTGATGTCCTTCTCCGGTCACAAAATCTATGGTCCGAAAGGTATCGGCGCGCTGTACGTTCGTCGTAAGCCACGTATCCGCATCGAAGCACAGATGCACGGCGGTGGTCACGAGCGCGGCATGCGTTCCGGTACGCTGCCTGTTCACCAGATCGTGGGCATGGGCGAAGCGTATCGCATCGCGAAAGAAGAGATGGAAACCGAGATGGCACGCCTGCGTACGCTGCGTAACCGTCTGTGGGACGGCGTGAAAGATATGGAAGAAGTGTATCTGAACGGCGATCTCGAGCAGGGCGCGCCAAACATCCTCAACGTCAGCTTCAACTATGTTGAAGGCGAGTCGCTGATCATGGCGCTGAAAGACCTGGCCGTTTCTTCCGGTTCTGCCTGTACGTCTGCAAGCCTGGAGCCATCCTACGTGCTGCGCGCGCTGGGTATGACTGACGAGCTGGCACACAGCTCTATCCGTTTCTCTTTAGGTCGTTTTACTACCGAAGAAGAGATTGACTACACCATCAAACTGGTTCGTAACTCCATTGGCCGTCTGCGCGACCTTTCTCCACTGTGGGAAATGTTCAAGCAGGGCGTGGATCTGAACAGCATTGAATGGTCACATCACTAATCGGTACATAAGGAGAATTCAATCATGGCATACAGCGAAAAAGTTATCGATCATTACGAGAACCCGCGCAACGTTGGCTCTTTTGACAACAGCGATGAATCTGTCGGTAGCGGTATGGTTGGCGCGCCAGCGTGTGGCGACGTGATGAAGTTGCAGATTAAAGTCAACAATGAAGGTATCATTGAAGACGCGCGCTTCAAGACCTACGGCTGCGGTTCAGCTATCGCGTCCAGCTCCCTGGTCACCGAATGGGTGAAGGGCAAGTCTCTGGACGAAGCACAGGCAATCAAGAACACGGATATTGCTGAAGAACTCGAACTGCCGCCGGTGAAAATTCACTGCTCAATTCTGGCAGAAGACGCGATCAAAGCCGCCATTGCGGATTACAAAAGCAAACGTGAAGCAAAATAATTGAGGTTTGAGTATGTCGATTACCCTTAGCGACAGCGCTGCCGCGCGAGTAAGCTCTTTTCTGGCGAACCGTGGTAAAGGCTTTGGCCTGCGACTGGGCGTACGTACCTCCGGCTGTTCTGGTATGGCTTACGTACTGGAGTTTGTTGACGAACCGGCGTCTGATGACACCGTGTTTGAAGACAAGGGCGTGAAGGTGGTGGTCGATGGCAAAAGCCTGCAATTCCTCAACGGCACTCAGCTGGACTTCGTAAAAGAAGGCCTGAACGAAGGGTTCAAATTCACGAATCCGAACGTCAAAGACGAGTGTGGTTGCGGCGAAAGCTTCCACGTTTAACCGCGCGTCATCCGAAACCCCACCGTGGCTTTGCTACGCGTGGGGTTTGTTCTAACAGGCTACCCCTGAGATTGTTATGGATTACTTCACTCTCTTCGGACTACCCGCTCAATACCCGATCGATCTCCAGGCGCTGACGGTCCGTTTTCAGGATCTCCAGCGTCAGTACCATCCGGATAAATTCGCCAGCGGGACGCAGGCAGAGCAGCTGGCTGCGGTATCACACTCCGCAACCATCAACCAGGCCTGGCAAACGCTGCGTCATCCGCTGGCGCGTGCAGAATATCTGCTCTCGCTTCACGGTTTCGATCTGGCGAGCGAACAGCATACCGTGCGCGACACCGCCTTTCTGATGGAACAGCTGGAGCTGCGCGAAGAGCTGGATGAAATTGAACAGGCTAAAGACGAAGCGCGCCTGGAAAGCTTTATCACGCGCGTAAAGGGCATGTTCGATACCCGCCATCAGCAGATGGTGGAGCAACTGAACAACGAGACCTGGGACGTGGCGGCAGACACTGTGCGCAAACTCCGTTTTCTCGATAAACTGCGAAGCAGTGCTGAACAACTCGAAGAAAAGCTGCTCGATTTTTAATTTCGGAAGCAATTATGGCCTTATTACAAATTAGTGAGCCAGGCTTAAGCGCCGCACCGCACCAGCGTCGTCTGGCCGTCGGTATTGACCTGGGCACCACCAATTCCCTCGTGGCGACCGTGCGCAGCGGCCAGGCGGAAACGCTGGCTGACGAGCAGGGCCGCCATCTGCTGCCTTCCGTGGTCCACTACCAGCAGCAGGGTCACGCGGTCGGGTTTGATGCCCGCACCAACGCCGCGCGCGATCCGGCCAATACCATCAGCTCGGTTAAGCGCATGATGGGCCGCTCGCTGGCTGATATCCAGACCCGTTACCCGCATCTGCCGTATCAGCTACAGGCCAGCGAAAACGGCCTGCCGATGATCGCGACGTCTGCCGGTCTGCTGAACCCGATTCGCGTTTCCGCTGACATCCTCAAAGCGCTGGCGGCGCGCGCCACGGCGACACTCGGCGGCGATCTCGACGGCGTGGTAATCACCGTTCCGGCCTACTTCGACGATGCACAGCGTCAGGGCACCAAAGACGCCGCGCGTCTGGCGGGCCTGCATGTGCTGCGTCTGCTGAACGAACCGACGGCGGCGGCCATTGCCTACGGCCTCGATTCCGGTCAGGAAGGGGTGATTGCGGTTTACGATCTCGGCGGCGGGACGTTTGATATTTCAATCCTGCGCCTGAGCCGCGGCGTGTTCGAAGTGCTGGCGACCGGCGGGGATTCCGCGCTCGGCGGCGATGACTTCGACCATCTGCTGGCGGACTACATCCGCGAGCAGGCGGGCATCAGCGATCGCAGCGATGCGCGCGTACAGCGTGAACTGCTGGATGCGGCCATCGACGCCAAAATCGCCCTGAGCGACGCGCAATCGGTCACGGTTAACGTTGCGGGCTGGCAGGGTGAGATCACCCGCAATCAGTTCAGCGAACTGATCGCGCCTCTGGTTAAGCGTACCCTGCTGGCCTGCCGTCGCGCATTGAAAGATGCGGGCGTGGAGGCCAGCGAGGTGCTGGAAGTGGTTATGGTTGGCGGCTCAACCCGCGTGCCGCTGGTGCGCGAGCGCGTGGGCGAATTCTTTGGCCGCACGCCGTTGACCTCTATCGACCCGGACAAAGTGGTTGCCGTGGGCGCCGCTATCCAGGCCGATATCCTGGTCGGCAACAAGCCGGACAGCGAAATGCTGCTGCTGGACGTCATCCCGCTGTCTCTGGGTTTAGAAACCATGGGCGGCCTGGTGGAGAAAGTCATTCCGCGTAACACCACCATTCCGGTGGCGCGCGCGCAGGAGTTTACTACCTTCAAAGACGGCCAGACCGCGATGTCCATCCACGTGATGCAGGGCGAGCGCGAGCTGGTGCAGGACTGCCGCTCTCTGGCGCGCTTTGCGCTGCGCGGAATTCCGGCGTTGCCGGCGGGCGGGGCGCATATTCGCGTCACCTTCCAGGTGGATGCGGACGGCCTGCTGAGCGTCACGGCGATGGAAAAATCGACCGGCGTGGAATCGTCCATCCAGGTGAAGCCGTCCTACGGCCTGACCGATGGCGAAATCGCCTCCATGATTCAGGACTCAATGAGCTACGCCGAGCAGGATGTGAAGGCGCGTATGCTGGCCGAACAAAAAGTGGAAGCCGCACGCGTGCTGGAAAGCCTGAACGGCGCGCTCGCTGCCGATGCCGCGCTGTTAAGCGCCGCTGAGCGCCAGGTGATTGACGATGCTGCCGCGCGCTTAAGCGCAGTCGCCGAAGGCAATGACGCTGACGCAATAGAAGAAGCCATTAAAAACGTTGATAAACAAACCCAGGACTTCGCTGCTCGCCGCATGGACAAATCTGTCCGCGTCGCGCTGAAAGGCCAGTCCGTGGACGAGGTTTAATATGCCAAAGATTGTAATTTTGCCTCATGCGGACCTCTGTCCGGATGGCGCTGTTCTGGAAGCGAAGACCGGTGAAACCATTCTCGATGTTGCCCTGCGTGCAGGTATCGAAGTGGAACACGCCTGTGAAAAATCCTGTGCCTGCACCACCTGCCACTGCATCGTGCGTGAAGGTTTCGACTCTCTCGCCGAGAGCACCGAAGACGAAGACGACATGCTGGATAAAGCATGGGGTCTGGAGCCAGACAGCCGCCTGAGCTGCCAGGCCGCGGTGACCGATGAAGATCTGGTCGTGGAGTTCCCACGTTACACCATCAACCACGCACGCGAGCATTGATATGGGACTGAAGTGGACAGACAGCCGTGAAATCGGCGAGGCGCTCTACGACGCGAACCCGGATCTCGATCCGAAGACCGTACGATTCACCGATATGCATCAGTGGATTTGCGATCTGGAAGATTTTGACGACGATCCAAACGCATCCAATGAAAAAATTCTGGAGGCGATTCTGTTAGTCTGGTTAGATGAAGCAGAATAGATAACATAAACGGGCTGCCTTCAGGCGGCCCGTTTGCTAGTTGCTAATAAGGATAAATAAAATGACCGAAGCGATGAAGATTACGCTCTCCACGCAGCCAGCCGACTCACGCTGGGGCGAAAAAGCCACCTACAGCATCAACAACGACGGTATTACCCTGCACCTGACGGGCAATGATGATTTGGGCCTGATCCAGCGCGCCGCGCGTAAAATTGACGGCCTTGGCATTAAGCATGTGTCGCTGGAAGGCGAAGGCTGGGACACCGACCGCAGCTGGGCGTTCTGGGCAGGCTACAAAGGCCCGAAAGGCACCCGCAAAATCGAGTGGGCGAACCTCGACGAAGCCGGTCAGAAAGAGCTGGAAAGCCGCCTGCAAATCATCGACTGGGTGCGCGACACCATCAACGCCCCGGCGGAAGAGTTAGGCCCTGAGCAGCTGGCGCAGCGCGCGGTTGACCTGCTGTGCGGCGTAGCGGGCGACAAGATGTCTTACCGCATCACCAAAGGTGAAGACCTGCGCGAGCAAAACTACATGGGCATTCACACCGTGGGCCGTGGCTCCGAGCGTCCTCCGGTCCTGCTGGCGCTGGATTACAACCCAACCGGCGATAAAGAAGCGCCGGTCTTTGCCTGTCTGGTCGGAAAAGGCATCACTTTCGACACCGGCGGCTACAGCCTGAAGCAGAGCGCGTTCATGGATTCCATGAAGTCCGACATGGGCGGTGCGGCCACCATTACCGGCGCGCTGGCGTTCGCCATCACCCGTGGCCTGAACAAGCGCGTGAAGCTCTACCTGTGCTGCGCGGACAACATGGTGAGCGGCAACGCCTTCAAGCTGGGCGACATCATTCGCTACCGCAACGGTAAAAACGTTGAGGTGATGAACACCGACGCCGAAGGCCGTCTGGTGCTGGCCGATGGCCTGATCGACGCCTCTGCGCAGAAGCCGGAGCTGATTATCGACATGGCAACCCTGACCGGCGCGGCGAAAACGGCGCTGGGTAACGACTATCACGCCCTGTTCAGCTTCGACGACAAGCTGGCCGCTCGCCTGCTGGCCAGCGCGGCGGCGGAAAACGAACCGTTCTGGCGTCTGCCGCTGGCCGAGTTCCACCGCAGCCAGCTGCCGTCTAACTTCGCCGAGCTGAACAACACCGCGAGCGCGGCGTACCCGGCGGGGGCAAGCACCGCAGCAGGCTTCCTGTCTCACTTCGTTGAGAACTACCATGAAGGCTGGCTGCACATTGACTGCTCCGCAACCTACCGTAAAGCGGCGGTTGAGCAGTGGTCTGCGGGTGCGACCGGTCTGGGCGTGCGTACCGTGGCGAACCTGCTGACGGCTGAGTGATCTTTTTTGCCGGGTAGCGCTACGCTTACGCGCGCCTTCGGAGTCATCGTATTGCCCGGCGGCGCTGCGCTTGCACGGGCCTACGGTTTTGTAGGCCGGGTCAGCGAAGCGCCACCCGGCGTTTTTTGAAGTAGCCAAACTATGTCAGAAACCAAAAACGAATTAGAAACCCTGCTGGAGCAGGCGGCGACCGAACCCGCCCACCGTCCGGCCTTTTTCCGCACGCTGCTGGAATCCACCGTCTGGGTGCCGGGCACCGCGGCGGAAGGGGAGCAGGTTGTCGAAGACAGCGCGCTGGATCTGCTGCACTGGGAGAAAGACGACGGCACCTCGGTGATCCCGTTCTTTACTTCGCTCGAGGCCTTGCAGGAAGCGGTAGAAGACGAACAGGCGTTCGTGGTGATGCCGGTGCGCACGTTGTTCGAAATGACCCTGGGGCAGACGCTGTTCCTCAACGCCAAACTGCCGACCGGGAAAGAGTTTACTCCGCGCGAAATCAGCCACCTGATTGGTGACGAGGGCAACCCGCTCAGCACTCAGGAGGTGCTGGAAGGGGGCGAAACGCTGCTGCTGTCTGAAGTGGCCGAGCCGCCCGCGCAGATGATTGACTCCCTGACCACGCTGTTTAAAACTATCAAGCCGGTAAAACGCGCGTTCCTCTGCTCCATCAAAGAGAGCGCTGACGAAAAACCTGTTCTGCTGATAGGGATTGAGGCCGACGGCGATATCGACGAGATCATCCAGGCGGCGGGAAGCGTAGCAACCGACACCCTGCCGGGCGATGAGCCGATTGATATCTGTCAGGTGAAGAAAGGTGAGAAGGGGATCAGCCACTTTATTACCGAGCACATCACCCCGTTCTACGAGCGTCGCTGGGGCGGCTTCCTGCGCGATCTCAAGACCAACCGCATTATCTGATTACGGCGGGGTGATCTTCACCCCGTTGCTTCAAGCAGCAGTAAATCCATCAGCAGCACCAGATTCGACTCAAACGACGTCACCCCTGCGGCTTCGGCGGCGAAATGTACCGCTTCGTCATAGAGGGCAAAATGCACGTCCGCCATACCCGCCAGCGTATTGGCCGACGCGCGGGTAAACGCGACGATGGTCATGCCGACGTTTTTGGCGATCCGCGCTTTATCCAGTACCTGCTCCGTTTCGCCGCTGCGCGAAACGGCAATAAACACCTGATAGCGCGCGGCGTTGCTGAGGAAAATATTCCGGCTGTCCCCCGGTCCGGAGATGAACGCCGTTTTTCCCAGCACCTGCAACTTCTTGGTCAGGTATTCGGCAAAAAGATATGAAAACCCGGCGCCGTAGAGAAAGAAGCTCTCTTTCTGGCGCAGCAGGCTGGCAAACTGCTGGCGTTTGTCCTGGGTGACCCACTGGAAGGTCTGCTGATAGTTAGCAATGAACCGGGCAAAAAGCGCGGGCATTTCCGCATGTTGCTCAGGCTGTACGGTGATATGCGGCGTGTCAGAAAGCAGCTGCTTGCAGTGCCAGATAAACTCGCTAAAGCCGCTAAACCCCAGCTTCTGACACAGCCGCATAATCGTCGCGGTAGAGACAAATGTCGCCTGCGCCAGCTCGCGCACCGTGATGTTGCCCACCAGCAATGGATGCTCAGTGAGGTGGGCGAGGACGCGATACTCCGCGCGGGTCAGCGACGATCCGCGCGTTAACAGCGTTGCCAGGCGGTTATCCATTATTTCGCCGGTTCAACCGGCAGATCGTCCCGTGCACCCCATTCACTCCAGGCGCCGTCGTACAGAGTCACGTCATTCGCGCCAAGGGTTGCCAGCGCCAGGATCACCACGCAGGCCGTCACGCCGGAGCCGCAGCTGGCAATAACCGGACGATGCAAATCCACGCCCTGACGTTCAAAAATGGCACGCAATTCATCGGTGGTTTTCAGCTCGCCTTCAAACACCAGATCGCCCCACGGTACGTTCAGCGCCCCCGGGATATGTCCGCGTTTCAGTCCCGGACGCGGCTCGTCCGCTTCTGCGTTGAAACGTGGAGCGGGACGCGCATCGACGATTTGCGCCGTGTTTTCGTGGCTCACGACCAGCACGTCGGTCAGGCGCTTGACCACGTTAGCGTCAAACGTGGCATCAAATTCCCCTTCCGGCAGCGTGACGTCACCCTGCTGAAGCGGTAGTTCGTCGCGCTTCCAGCCTGCAAGTCCGCCCGCCAGAATCGATACCTTTTCCACGCCGAAGTTTTTCAGCATCCACCACGCTCGCGGCGCGGAAAACAGATTACCTTCATCGTAAACAACAAGATGTTTATCTTTGCTGATGCCCAGCTCGCGCATCGCCACGGAAAACGCTTCCGGGCGAGGCAGCATGTGCGGCAGGGGAGAGGTGTGATCGGAGAGGGCTTCGATATCAAAAAATACCGCGCCAGGCAGGTGCCCTGCACGGTATTCAGCGGGAACGTCACGATGCTCCTGGCCCGGAGGGGCCATGCGCGCGTCGATAATCTGAACTTCCGGGTCGTCGCCGTGCTCAATCAGCCAGTCGGCAGCGACAAAATATGAGGTGGACATGGTTGCCTCCATTCTTTTCCGTAAAAAAGGATTGTCGGTGTTTTTTCTGACACCGACAAGCTAACCACGTTCAACTCGCGAGCAAGCCCCTATTTTTTCACCGCTTCACCGTCCTGCCAGGCCTTTTGCAGCGCAGGCCAGTAGTCGCGGTTGGCTTCGATCATCTCATCCAGAATCGCTTTCGCGTGCTCCATGGTCGGCACGGTGCGGTTCAGAGTGAACGCCTGCAACGCTTTCTCGTAGCTGCCTTCGATGGTTGCCTCAACCAGCAGCTGTTCAGAGGCCAGCTGCTGTTGCAGGAGCGTCTGGTGGAACAGTGGTACCTGACCCACGCGGACAGGCTCCGGCCCTTCGGAGGTGATATAGGCAGGCACTTCCACCACCGCATCGTACGGCAGGTTGGTAATCGCCCCGCGGTTTTCCACCATCACCAGATGGCGTTGGCGCAGGTTGAACGCCAGTGAGCAGGCGACATCGACGATAAATTCGCCGTGAACACCTACGTGGAAGGCGTCCGGTAAAATTCCGGTGCGCTGGTACTCTTCGGCGGCGGCAAACAGCTTTTTCTCACGCCCGTTCATCACTTCGTTGGCGCGGGTATAGTGCGGGTTCTGATGCTCCACAATCTGGTTTGGCATCAGGTAGTACTGTAGATACGGGTTCGGCAGGTACTCCGGGAAGTTATCCATAATCGGCTTGATGTTGCGCCAGGTTTTCACCCACGACGGATCCGAGTGCTGCGGGTCGGTTTTCGCGGCATCTTCCGTCAGCAGGCCAAACTTCGCGATATGTTTACGCAGCTCCGGCAGCTTGTCCTCGCCGTCCACCCGCACGCGGGTAAACCAGCCGAAATGGTTGAGGCCAAAATAGTCCACCTCCAGTTTATGACGATCCACGCCCAGAATGGCGCCCATATTGCGCATCGCGGCGACAGGCATATCGCAGATATTCAGCACGCGTGCGTTGGGACGCAGGCGACGCACGCCCTCGGCGACGATCGCCGCCGGGTTGGAGTAGTTCACGATCCACGCCTTTTCGTGCGCGTAGCGTTCCACCCGATCGATCAGCTCTACCATCGGCAGGATAGTACGCAGGCCATATGCCAGCCCGCCGGGTCCGCAGGTTTCCTGGCCGACCACCCCGTGGCGCAGCGGGATCTTTTCATCCTGCTCGCGCATTTTGTACTGTCCGACGCGCATCTGAGCAAAAACAAAATGCGCGCCGCTGAAGGCCACTTCCGGATCGCTGGTGACGGTGAATTTGATGCTCTGGCTGTGGTCGCGAATAACCTTCTCCACCACGGGCGCAATGGTGTTCTGGCGCGCCTCGTCAATGTCATACAGGCGGATCTCTGCCAGAGGGAAATCATGCAGACGTACCATCAGGCTTTTCACAATACCTGGCGTGTAGGTGCTACCGCCGCCGGCAATCGACAGAATAAATGGGGGTGTAAACATCTTTAGCTCCTTTCAGAGAAACGTCTCAACGGCTTCTCGCATTTTTTTGACATGCAGCCCGTAGACCACCTGAACGTTGTTACCTTGTTTGATAATCCCTTTCGCGCCGGTCGCTTTCAGGCGCGGTTCGTCGATGATGGCGACGTCCTTCACCGTGACGCGTAAGCGGGTGTAGCAGTTATCCACTACCTCTATATTTTCCCGACCGCCCAGACCCACCACGATGGATTCGCCCAGCTCGTCGTTATTGCCCTTCGCCTGGTACTCCTGCTTGCTGTAAAGGCGTGTCTCCTGGTCCTCATCTTCACGCCCCGGCGTTTTCATGTTGAAGCGCAGGATCAGGAAGCGGAATACCACGAAATAAAGGGCGAACATGATCAGCCCGACCACGATGTACATGGGCCAGTTGGACTTCTCCGTGCCGAGCGGCAGGTTGTAGAGGATGAAATCGATAATCCCGTTGGCGCCGATGGCGTGAACGCCAAACAGCGAGAACAGCATCATGCCGATGCCGGTCAGCACCGCATGCACCACGAACAGCAGCGGGGCGACGAACAGGAAGGAGAATTCAATCGGCTCGGTTACGCCGACCAGCAGCGAGGTCAGCGCCGCCGGGATCAGAATCGCTTTCGCAATCGCTTTACGCTCTGGCTTCGCGGTCATGTACATCGCCAGCGCGGCGGCAGGAAGGCCGAACATCTTGCTGATGCCGCGCGCATCCCACACCACGGTACTGCTGAGCTGCTTCACGTCCGGGCAGGCCATCTCGGCGAAGTAGATATTGCGCGCGCCCTGATAGGTTGCGCCACACACCTCCTGCGTACCGCCCAGTTCGGTATACAGGAACGGCGTATAGACCAGATGATGCAGGCCCGTCGGCACCAGAATGCGTTCAAGGAAACCGTAGATCGCCACGCCAAACGGACCGGACCCTTTGATCGCCAGCGCCAGAGCGCTTATTCCATGCTGTGCGTACGGCCAGAGTTCGCTCATGACCACGCCGAGCAGCATAGAGACAGGCAGCATCACAATCGCGACAAAGCAGTGGCCGGAGTAAATCGCCATCGCGCCGTTAAACTGGACACCGGAATATTTGTTGTACAGATAACCGGAAAGCGCCCCGGTCAGGATCCCGGCGAAAACGCCCATCTCCAGCACCTGAACGCCCAGCACCATGCTTTGTCCGGCGGCTTTCATCTGGTCCGCAGGCGCCAGTTCCCCCTGAAGCTGTAACGTCACGTTCATCGCGTTAATGAATACGATAAAGGTCACCAGCCCAATCAGCGCCGCGTAGCCTTTGTCTCGTGTTGCCAGTCCAATGGGGATCCCGACGGCAAACACCAGCGCCAGGTTGACCAGCACCGACACGGCAGATTTGGCGATCAGCTGGCCGACACTCTGGATCAGCGGGTGGCCGAGAAACGGCAGGTACTCGGCCAGATTGCCGTTACCCAGCACATTCCCGAAGGCGATAAACAGGCCGACGATGGGTAAGATAAGTACAGGTCCGTACAATGATTTTCCGAAATTTTGTAGGGCGTTCACGGCTCGTTTCATGGCTTTCTCTCTTATTGAACCGCGCACTCGGGGTGCGTCATGGTCATAAAACTAGCAGGCCTGATGCGAGCTTATCCAGCTATCTTCTTGTTTTAAAAACAAATGACGCGAAAGGTAACATGTTACGTTATGCGCTGTGATCGCCGTTCCATCACGGTTTGGCTGCGTGATGCCATTCTGCGAGGTGCTTTCCAGATTATAAAATTGGACTTTTTGTATTAACGAAACTTGCGGATAATACTTATCCGGACGATGACCAACAGGCCCCTCAGGCCAGGGACACAGGATGAAACCGTTTCGCTTAGCTGCGATCTCTCTCGCGCTGCTCACCACCTTTACGCTTGTCGGCTGTGATAACAGCGACGACAAACCTCAGGCCGCTGCCCCCGCAGCGTCTACTGCATCAGAACAGAAAACCCCGGCAAAACCGGATCCTGAAAAGCTGGCTAAGCTGGCCGCGCAGAGTCAGGGCAAGGCGTTGACGCTGCTGGATGCCTCTGAAGTGCAACTCGACGGCGCTGCGACGCTGGTTCTGACCTTCTCTGTACCGCTGGAGCCCAGCCAGGATTTTGCGAAAACGGTGCATGTGGTGGATAAAAAAAGCGGCAAAGTGGACGGCGCCTGGGAACTGGCCCCCAATCTGAAAGAGCTGCGCCTGCGCCATCTGGAGCCGAATCGTAATCTGGTCGTCACCGTCGAACGTAATTTGCTGGCGCTGAACAAAGCGACATTCGGCATCGACTATGAAAAAGCGATCACCACCCGGGATGTTGAACCGACGGTCGGATTCGCCAGCCGCGGATCGCTGCTGCCGGGTAAGGTGGTGGAAGGATTGCCGGTGATGGCGCTCAACGTCAACAATGTGGATGTGAACTTCTATCGCGTGAAGCCGGAGTCGCTGGCCTCGTTTGTCAGCCAGTGGGAGTACCGTAACTTGCTGACCAACTGGGAATCTGACAACCTGCTGAAGATGGCGGAACTGGTCTACACCGGCCGTTTCGACCTCAACCCGGCGCGCAATACGCGTGAAAAACTGCTCCTGCCGCTCAAAGATATTAAGCCGCTCCAGCAGTCTGGCGTCTATATCGCCGTGATGAATCAGGCTGGTCACTATAACTACAGTAACGCCGCGACGCTCTTTACCTTAAGTGATATTGGGCTGTCCGCTCACCGTTATCATAACCGCCTGGACATCTTCACCCAGAGTCTTGAAAACGGTGCGGCGCAGTCAGGTGTGGCCATTACCCTTCTGAACGATAAAGGGCAGACCCTGGCCGAGGCGAACAGCGACGCCGATGGTCATGCGAAACTGGAAACCGATAAAGAAGCCGCGCTGATCCTGGCCAGTAAAGATGGCCAGACGACGCTTCTCGACCTCAAACTTCCGGCGCTGGATCTGGCGGAGTTTGATATCGCCGGTAACCCGGGTTACAGCAAACAGTTCTTTATGTTTGGCCCGCGCGATCTCTATCGTCCGGGTGAAACGGTGATCCTGAACGGCCTGCTTCGCGACAGCGATGGCAAACCGCTTCCCGATCAGCCGGTAAAACTTGACGTGCTGCGCCCGGACGGACAGGTGGCGCGTACGGTCGTTGTGCAACCTGAGAACGGCCTTTATCGCTTCAACTATCCGCTCGATAGCGGCGCCCAGACCGGCATGTGGCATATTCGCGCGAATACGGGCGATAACCAGCAGCGCATGTGGGATTTCCACGTCGAAGATTTTATGCCTGAGCGTATGGCGCTGAATCTGACCGGGCAAAAAACGCCGGTTTCCCCGCAGGATAATGTCGACTTTAACGTTGTGGGCTATTACCTGTATGGCGCGCCGGCTAACGGCAATTCTCTGCAAGGCCAGCTTTTCCTGCGTCCGCTACGTGACGCGGTGCCTGCGCTGCCTGGCTTCCAGTTCGGTGATATTGCCGAGGAGAACCTGAGCCGCAGCCTGGATGAAGTGCAGCTTACGCTGGACGAACAGGGGCGTGGGCAGGTTACCACCGAAAGCCAGTGGAAAGAGGCGCACTCGCCGCTGCAACTGATTTTGCAGGCCAGCCTGCTGGAATCAGGTGGGCGTCCGGTAACGCGACGCGCCGAGCAGACTATCTGGCCTGCGGCTGAACTTCCGGGGATCCGCCCACAGTTCGCCAGCAAGGCCGTTTACGACTACCGTACCGATACCACCGTCAATCAGCCGATTGTCGATGAAAACGGCAACGCCAGCTTTGACATCGTCTATGCCGATGCCAGCGGGGCGAAAAAAGCGGTATCCGGTTTGCAGGTGCGTCTGATCCGTGAGCGTCGCGACTACTTCTGGAACTGGTCCGAGAGTGAGGGCTGGCAGTCCCAGTTTGATCAAAAAGATCTGGTTGAGGGCCAACAGGAGCTAAACCTCAAGGCCGATGAAACCGGTAAAGTCACCTTCCCGGTGGAGTGGGGCTCATACCGTCTGGAAGTGAAAGCCCCTGATGAAATGGTCAGCAGCGTGCGCTTCTGGGCGGGGTACAGCTGGCAGGATAACAGCGATGGCACGGGCGCTGCACGCCCGGATCGTGTGACGCTGAAACTGGACAAGCCATCCTATCAGCCAGGCGATACCATCAACCTGCATATTGCAGCGCCAGCCGCAGGCAAGGGCTATGCAATGATCGAATCCAGCGAAGGGCCGCTGTGGTGGAAAGAGATTGACGTGCCAGCAAACGGTCTGGATCTCGCCATACCGGTGGATAAGGCCTGGAAACGTCACGATCTCTACCTCAGCACGCTGGTGGTTCGTCCTGGCGATAAATCCAAATCCGCCACGCCAAAACGGGCGGTTGGTCTGCTGCATCTGCCAATGGGAGACGAAAATCGACGCCTGAACATCGCACTGGATAACCCACAAAAAATGCGTCCGAACCAGACGCTTTCTGTGAAAGTGAAAGCCAGCGTAAAAGAGGGGGCTGTGCCACAGAAGGTGAACGTGCTGGTCTCGGCTGTCGATAGCGGCGTGCTGAACATTACCGACTATGTCACGCCGGATCCGTGGGAAGCTTTCTTCGGTCAGAAGCGCTATGGCGCGGACATCTATGATGTTTACGGCCAGGTGATTGAAGGTCAGGGACGTCTGGCCGCACTGCGCTTCGGCGGAGACGGCGATGAACTGAAACGCGGCGGTAAGCCACCGGTGAACCATGTCACCATAATTGCCCAGCAGGCGCAGCCGGTTACGCTTGATGCCAACGGCGAAGGCACCATCACGCTGCCGATTGGCGATTTCAACGGCGAACTGCGTCTGATGGCACAGGCCTGGACGGAAGACGATTTCGGCAGTAGCGAAAGCAAAATCATTGTAGCGGCTCCGATTATTACCGAGCTTAATACGCCGCGATTCCTCGCAAGTGGCGATACCTCCCGCCTGACGCTGGACCTGACTAACCTGACGGACCAGCCGCAAACGCTGAACATTGCGCTAACTGCAACCGATAAGTTGTCGCTCGAAGGCGCTCAGCCAGAGCCGGTTAAGCTGCCGCCTGGCGCACGTACCACGCTGTTTATTCCGGTGCGTGCCCTGGAGGGCTATGGCGATGGGGAAGTGACTGCTCAGGTGACGGGACTTCAGCTCCCTGGTGAGACGTTTGCGCCGCAGCAGAAGAGCTGGAAAATTGGCGTGCGTCCCGCATTCCCAGCGCAAACGGTGAATACGGGCACGATGCTGAACCCTGGCGAATCCTGGAGCGCGCCAGCACAGCATATCGCCGGTTTCTCGCCTGCCACGCTACAGGGGCAGCTGTTGCTCAGCGGTAAACCACCTTTGAACCTGGCACGCTACATTCGTGAACTTCAGGCCTATCCGTATGGATGTCTTGAGCAGACCACCAGCGGCCTGTTCCCGTCCCTCTACACCAACGCGGCCCAACTGAAGGCACTGGGCATTAAAGGCGACACCGACGATAAACGCCGTGCGGCCATTGATATCGGGATCTCCCGTCTGCTGCAAATGCAGCGTGACGATGGCGGTTTTGCCTTGTGGGATAAAAACGGTCCGGAAGAGTATTGGCTGACCGCATACGTCACGGACTTCCTGGTGCGGGCAGGTGAGCAGGGTTACAGCGTGCCTGCCGAGGCAGTGAATAACGCCAACAGCCGACTGCTGCGCTATTTACAGGATCCGGGGATGATGTCCATCCGCTACAGCGACGACACCCAGGCCAGCAAATTTGCTGTCCAGGCGTATGCTTCACTTGTGCTGGCTCGTCAGCAAAAAGCGCCGCTCGGTGCGCTGCGTGAAATCTGGGATCGCCACGCTCAGGCTGCTTCCGGGCTTCCGTTGATGCAGCTGGGCATGGCACTCAAACTGATGGGGGATGCACCGCGCAGCCAGCAGGCGCTGGATCTGGCTCTCAAAACTCCCCGTAACGACAGCCGAAACTGGATGGCGGATTACGGCAGCCAGCTGCGTGATAATGCCCTGATGCTCTCCCTGCTGGAAGAGTACAAGCTGCTGCCGGATGCGCAAAACAGGCTGCTGAACGCGTTATCTGAAGACGCGTTCAGCCAGCGCTGGCTGTCTACCCAGGAGAGCAATGCGCTGTTCCTGGCCGGACGTTCACTGCAAACCTTGTCAGGTGCGTGGCAGGCAACGACCAGCCTCTCTGAACAGACCCAGAGCAGTGATAAAGCGCAGGTAGAAAACCTGAACGGCGCTCAGCTTGGTGAGTTGCAGGTGACGAATACCGGCACTACGCCGCTGTGGGTACGACTGGACACTACTGGCTATCCGGAGTATGCGCCTCAGCCATCCTCTAATGTCTTGCAGATTGAACGTCATATCCTGGCGACAGACGGCAGCAGCAAGTCGCTCTCTTCTCTGAAGAGCGGTGAACTGGTTCTGGTATGGCTGGAAGTGAAGGCCAGCCAGAACGTGCCGGATGCGCTGGTGGTGGATCTGCTCCCGGCAGGTCTGGAGCTGGAAAACCAGAATCTGGCGAGCAGCAGCGCCAGCTTGCAGGACAGCGGCAGTGAAGTGCAAAACCTGCTGAATCAGATGCAACAGTCTGATATTCAGCACATGGAATTCCGCGACGATCGCTTTGTGGCCGCGGTGCCGGTCAATGAAGGTCAGCCGGTCACGCTGGTTTACCTGGCCCGTGCCGTTACGCCGGGAACCTACCAGGTGCCTGTTCCGATGGTCGAGTCCATGTATGTTCCGCAGTGGCGGGCAACGGGGGCGGCCAGTGGCCCGCTGATCGTTGTTCCGTAAAATGCGGATAGCACGCCTGATTCGCTCCCGCTGGCTGTGGCTGGCGGGAGCGCTTCTCGTTTCAGGGGGGCTGATTGTCGTCGCTGACCGCGTGTGGCCGTTGCCCCTGAAAGAGGTCAACCCTGCGCGAGTGGTCGTGGATGAGCAGGGTGTTCCGCTGTGGCGTTTTGCCGACAGCGAAGGCATCTGGCGCTATCCGGTTACCATTGAAGAGGTTTCACCACGCTATCTCGAGGCGCTGATCCAGTATGAAGATCGCTGGTTCTGGGATCACCCGGGCGTCAATCCGCTTTCTGTACTGCGTGCCGCCTGGCAGGATCTCACCTCCGGGAGAGTGGTTTCCGGCGGGAGCACGCTTACCATGCAGGTGGCGCGTCTGCTGGATCCGCATCCGCGTACCTTTGGCGGTAAAATTCGTCAGCTGTGGCGGGCGATGCAGCTGGAGTGGCATCTCTCCAAGCGTGAAATCCTGACGCTGTATCTTAACCGTGCCCCGTTTGGCGGCACGTTGCAGGGCGTGGGCGCGGCAAGCTGGACTTATCTTGGCAAACCGCCGTCGCAGCTGAGCTATTCCGACGCGGCGCTGCTGGCTGTACTGCCGCAGGCACCCAGCCGTCTGCGCCCGGACCGCTGGCCGGAGCGTGCCGAAGCGGCGCGGAACAAAGTGCTCGACCGCATGCTGACTCAGGGCGTCTGGTCTGAAAAGCAGGTCAAAGAGTCCCGTGAAGAGCCGGTCTGGCTGGCTCCCCGGCAGATGCCGCAGCTGGCGCCGCTCTTTTCCCGCATGATGCTGAGTAAAAGTCGTGACACAAAAATAGTCACCACGCTGGATGCAGCTTTGCAACGACAGCTTGAAGAGCTGGCAATGAACTGGAAATCACGCCTGCCTGCCCGCAGTTCGCTGGCGATGATCGTCGTGGATCATACATCCATGAAAGTGCGTGGCTGGGTAGGCTCGGTAGATATCAATGATGACAGCCGTTTCAGCCACGTGGATATGGTCAATGCGATCCGATCGCCGGGATCGGTCCTCAAGCCATTCATCTATGGCATGGCGCTGGACGATGGTCTGATCCATCCCGCTTCGTTATTGCAGGACGTGCCAAGAAAAACGGGGGATTATCGTCCCGGCAACTTTGACAGCGGCTTCCATGGGCCGGTCAGTATGAGCGAAGCCCTGGTGCGTTCCCTCAACCTGCCTGCGGTGCAGGTTCTCGAAGCGTACGGCCCAAAACGTTTTGCCGGAATGCTGAGCAACGCGGGATTACCGCTCATTCTGCCTGCGGGGGCACAGCCCAACCTCTCTCTGATCCTGGGGGGCGCAGGCGCACGCCTGGCTGATATCGCTGCCGCCTATAGCGCCTTTGCGCGTCAGGGTAAGGCGGGCCGGCTGCGTTTACAGCCGGGCGATCCGCTGATCGAACGTCCGCTGTTATCGCAGGGGGCGGCGTGGATCATTCGACGCATTCTCGCTAATGAAGCACAGCCCCTGCCGGACAGTGCGCTGCCCCAGGTTGCGCCGCTGGCGTGGAAAACGGGCACCAGCTATGGCTACCGGGATGCCTGGGCCATCGGCCTGAATGCCCGGTATGTCATTGGAATCTGGACCGGACGCCCGGACGGCACGCCCGTTGCCGGGCAGTTTGGTTTCGCCAGCGCGGTACCGCTCCTGAATCAGGTCAATAACATGCTTCAGTCCCGCTCGATGGTGGAAGCGCGCCTGCCGCGCGATCCGCGTCCTGCAAGCGTAGGACGGGGCGTGATTTGCTGGCCGGGTGGCCAGTCCCTGCCTGAAGGGAGCGAAAACTGTCGGCGTCGGCTGTCAACCTGGCTGCTGGAAGGCAGTGAACCGCCTACGCTGCTGCTGCCGGAACAGGAAGGTATTCGCGGGATCCGTTTCCCGGTCTGGCTGGATAAAGAAGGCAAGCGCGTTGCGGCGGATTGTCCTGATGCGACAGAGAAAGTGCTGGATGTCTGGCCGCTGCCGCTGGAGCCCTGGCTGCCTGCTGCCGAAAAACGGGCTGCTCGTCTCCCCGCCCGTTCAGCTATTTGCCCTCCGCTGGATAACCATAATGCGGCGCCGATGATGTTGTCAGGCGTCAGAGAAGGGGCGGTAATTAAACGTCTTCCGGGTGAGAAAAATATGACCCTCAACGTTTCAACCAGCGGCGGGGAGGGACAACGATGGTGGTTTTTGAATGGCGAACCGCTGGACGGGCATCAGAAGAATTATTCACTGCAATTATATTTGCCGGGTAAATATCAATTAATTGTATTAGATGAAACAGGACAAACGGCGACAGTGAATTTTGAATTAGATCGCTAAGTATTACCCCTCAAGAGTTAGCTTGATAATTATCAATATTCGTTCCTGAAAAAAAACGAGAATGCGTTTTTATTTGAAGGAACGAGCAATGAAAAAAAATAAACATCAGGGAGAAGGGCTTATTCCCGCCATATCCCGGCGTCAGTTTATTCAGGCAGGGTCGGCGCTCGCCGCCCTGCCGTTTGTCGTCAAAACCGGCAAAGTACAGGCACAGGGCGCGGCGGTTTCAGACGCTACGCCTGAAGAAAAAGTGGTGCAAACCTGTAGTACGTTTGACTGCGGCGGCAAATGTGATATTCGTGCTCACGTCAGTGATGGCGTTGTGACCCGAATTTCAACGCGTCCGGATAACGCGCTGGATCCGCAGATGCCAGTAATGCGCGCCTGCGTTCGTGGTCGGGCTTATCGGAAATTTGTTTATCACCCCGATCGACTGAAATATCCAATGAAACGTGTAGGTAAACGTGGCGAAGGAAAATTTGAGCGTATTACCTGGGATGAAGCCACCACCCTCATTGCGAATCAATTAAAAACTATTACGCAAAAATATGGTGCTGCGTCACGCTATGTTCATGTGGGCACCGCGGTGTCCGGCGGGACCTTTTCCGGCGATAAAATGGTTCGTCGTCTGCTCAACTTAACCGGCGGCTATCTCGAAAGCTATCACTCGGTCAGTATGGGTAACACGGCGGCGGCAACGCCGTATACCTATGGCACCGCCGCCAGCGGCAGCTCTCTGGACACGCTGCTGGACACCAAACTGGTCATTCTCTGGGGGCATAACCCGACGGAAACCATCTTCGGGCACAGCAACCACTTCTACCAGAAGATGAAGCAAAACGGCACGCGCTTCATTGTTGTCGACCCACGCTATTCCGATACGGTTTCCTCCCTTGCCGATCAGTGGATCCCGCTGCTTCCCACAACAGACAACGCCCTGATGGACGCGATGATGTATGTGATCGTCACGGAGAATCTGCACGATCGCGACTTTATTCAACGCTACACCCTGGGCTTTGACGAAGACGCCATGCCAGAGGGCGTTCCGGCCAATGAATCCCTGATGGCTTACCTGAGCGGTGCAAAGGATGGCGTGGCGAAAACGCCTGAGTGGGCAGAGAAAATCACCCACGTGCCTGCACAAACTATTCGTCAGCTGGCGCGTGACTACGCAACCACCAAACCCGCCGCGCTGATCCAGGGCTGGGGACCGCAGCGTCACAACTGCGGCGAGCGCACCGCGCGCGGCTCGACGATACTGGCCACGCTAACGGGTAACGTCGGGGTGAAAGGCGGCTGGGCAGCAGGCTATGGCGGCTGCGCAAACCGCAAATTTGCGGCCGGGCCAGAGATGCCGGACAACCCGGTCAACGCCAAAATTTCGGTCATGAACTGGGTCCAGGCCGCGGATGATGCTTCTAAGGTAACCGCGGAAGATGGCCTGAAGGATGCTGAGAAGCTGGACAGCAATATCCGCATCCTGTTCTCGCTGGCGGGCAATTATCTGGCTAACCAGAACCCGGATCTTCATCAGGCAACCCGTGTCCTGGAAGACGAGTCGAAAATCGAGTTTATCGTCGCAAGCGATCTGTTTATGACGCCGAGCGCCAGATACGCCGACCTGCTTTTGCCGGAAACCAGCTTCATGGAACGCTGGAATATCGGCGAAACCTGGGGCACGGCAAGCTATCTGATCCTGTCAGAAAAGCTGATTGAACCTGAATTTGAACGCCGTTCAGACTACGACTGGCTACGGGAGGTCGCTGCTAAGCTTGGCGTCGAGCCAGCGTTCAGCGAGGGCCGTGACGAAAAAGCGTGGATTGAGCACATCTGGGAGCAGACGCGGCTGTCCATGCCGGATGAAAACCTGCCGGACTTCGCGACGCTACAGAAGACGCGTCAGCATCTTTTCAAAAGCGCGCCGTACGTTGCCTTTGAAGACAACATTCGCGATCCGCAGAATCATCCGTTCCCGACGCCGTCCGGAAAAATTGAGATCTTCTCGAAGCGTCTGTACGACATGCATCACCCGGAAATTCCGGCGCTGTCGCACTACGTGCCAGCCCATGAAGGGCCGGAAGACGAGCTGGCGAAAACCTTCCCGCTCCAGCTGATCACCTGGAAAGGGAAAAACCGCGCGAACTCCACCCAGTACGCCAACCCGTGGTTAATTGAGGCGCAGCAGCAAAAGCTGTGGATCAACCCGCAGGATGCGCAAAAGCGCGGCATTGCGCAGGGGGATACCGTGCGTATTCATAACGCGCGCGGCATTTGCGAGATCCCGGCGGAGGTCACGCCGCGCATCATTCCAGGCGTGGTGGCCATGCAGGCAGGCGCCTGGTGGCAGCCGGACGCGCAGGGTATCGATAAAGGCGGCTGCGCGAACGTGCTCAGTTCCGCCCGTATTACCGCGCTTGCGAAAGGGAATTCCCATCAAACCATGCTGGTGGAGGTAGCTAAAGCATGAGTCAGTTTAAACATTACGCACCGGTGAGCGACAAACAGCTGGGTTTTTATATCGACTCTTCTCGCTGCTCGGGCTGCAAGGCATGCCAGGTGGCGTGCAAAGATAAAAACAACCTTGAAGTCGGACGTCGTTTCCGTCGCGTTTATGAAGTTAACGGCGGGGGTTTTATCCCGACCGGGCAGGGCGGCGTCAGCAACAACGTTTTTGCCTACACGCTCTCCATTTCCTGTAACCACTGCGCAGACCCTGTCTGCACCAAGAACTGTCCGACCACCGCGATGCATAAGCGTCCGGGGGACGGCATTGTGCGCGTTGATACTGATAAGTGCGTCGGCTGCGGCTACTGCGCATGGTCTTGCCCTTACGGCGCGCCACAGCTCAACGAGCAGACCAGGCAGATGTCCAAATGTGATTTCTGCGTGGATCTCCAGGCGAAGGGAGAGCAGCCCGTCTGTGTGGCAACCTGTCCACTCGAAGCGATTAAATTCGGGCCGATTGATGAACTGCGGGCGAAGTATGGTGCGGTCTGTGATGTGAAAGGCTTGCCTGATTCCTCCATCACCAAACCAAACCTGGTGATCAAAGCGCATCAGGGCGCAGAGAAAGAGGGGAAACGTCATGCATGAGTTACCGCTGCTGATTTTTACGCTGTTCCTGCAAGGATCGGTTGGCGTTACGCTGTGGCTGGCGTTCGGAAGCACGCAACGCAGCGCGCTGCTGCCGGCTGCCGGAGCGTTTGTGCTGGCGAGCCTGGGGCTGCTCGCCTCCGCGCTGCACATGGGCTATCCGCTTAATGCTCTTAACGCGCTGCGCCACGTATCCAGCTCCTGGCTGAGCCGTGAGATTATCTTTGCCAGTCTTTACCTTGCGGCGCTTGGTCTCGCCGTGCTGCTGATGTTTGTCAAAAAGCCAGGCTGGAAGCCACTGTTGGTTGTGGCAGGTCTGGTTGGTTTAGTCGACGTGTTCTGCATGGCGCAGATCTACATGCACGCATCCGTGGTGACATGGCAGCACGTAAACACGCTGGTGCTGTTTTTCGGTTCGGTGGGGATTATCGGTTCAGCCTGCATGGCCGTTGGGACGCGTACTCAGACAACCGTGCGTGCGGCGGTTGTCATTATTACGCTGGTGGTGCTTGTGCGTCTGGTGATGCAGCCCGTCTGGCTGGCAGATATTACGGCTATGGACAACACCGTGGTGACGTTCCCTCACGCACCGCTACAGATGCTGGAGCAACTGCGAACCGTTCATCTGCTGAGCTGGTGCGTATCCGTTGCGGGTATGCTGTGCTTTGCTGCGGGCGGTCTGAAAGCGGCGCGATCTCCCATGCTGCTGGGAAGCGCATTGCTGATTGTCGGTGAGCTGATGCTGCGCTTCGTTTTCTTCAGTATTGGCTGATGGGCGGATTGACCTTTGCCCCGGCGATGGACGTGACGCATGCGTGCGTCCGTCGCCGTTTTCGCCACGCTTCCTGCCTCGCCTGCGCGGACGTCTGTCCTGTGCAGGCTTTTTCTTTTACCGACTCAAGCGTCTCGGTTGATGACAGCCGCTGTATTGAATGCGGTGACTGCCTGTTCGTCTGCCCCGCTGAGGCCATCACCGGCATCACGCCGCGAAAACGCTTTCTGTGTGGCGATACGCTTGTTGAGCCGTTTACTGACCGTGCGCCAGGGGTGAATGAGCTTCTGCTGTGGCACGCGCAGTACCACGTTCGTTTTATCAGTATCGACGCGGAGCAGAATCCTGACTGGTTGCTGGCGATTGCTCGGCTGAATCTGGCGCTTCGCCGACGCGGTGAAGCGGCGTGGGCGTTTAAATATATACCCGTCAACGAGGTTAATACCGCCCGGCGTGTGCTGATGCACGTTCCCCGAGAGGATGTCCAGGCCTGTAGCGTCGTGCCCGGTCAGCGTGAACTGCGCAGGGCGTTTTCTGCGTTTAGCGAGGCAGAGATAACTCTCGATACCGAATCCTGCGTACTGTGCGGCGCGTGCTGGCGGAGTTGTACGGAAAACGCGATTCGGTTTGAGAACGCTGAACTGGTCGTGGAAACCGGACGCTGTACGGGGTGCGGCGGCTGCGAAGCGGTATGCCAGCATGCGGCGATAAACGTGACGCAAACAGAAGGAACAGCGAAAAGCGTGACCATACCGGCATATGAAGCCGTTTGCCTGACGTGCCACCGTCATTTCTGGTCATTTACGTCTGATGAAAAGCAGTGTCCGCTCTGTTTTCATCATCAACACGGTATGCGAAATACGAGCTGTTGCTAATCTTCGTCTCATTTTAAAAAAATGTTATGCATAACCATAGGCAATGGCGCTATTGCTCTTTATAATCCGCGCCACACCATACTCAGGTATGCAAAAACAACAGAACATTTTACAGAGGTTATCAATGGCTATTGAACGTACTTTTTCCATCATCAAACCAAACGCGGTGGCAAAAAACGTTATTGGCAGCATCTTCGCTCGCTTTGAATCAGCAGGGTTTAAGATCGTTGGCACCAAAATGCTGCACCTGACCGTTGAGCAGGCTCGCGGTTTTTACGCTGAGCACGAAGGTCGCCCATTCTTTGATGGTCTGGTCGAGTTCATGACCTCTGGCCCAATCGTGGTATCCGTACTGGAAGGCGAAAACGCGGTACAGCGTCACCGCGATCTGCTGGGTGCAACCAACCCGGACAACGCGCTGGCAGGTACTCTGCGCGCCGACTATGCAGACAGCTTCACCGAGAACGGCACCCACGGTTCCGACTCTGTTGAATCTGCTGCGCGCGAAATCGCGTTCTTCTTCGCTGAAGGCGAAGTGTGCCCGCGCACTCGCTAATAATTTCGTAAATGCCGCGTGCAAACGTGGCATCCCTGCGCCAGACTTTGTACAATGCAACGCCCCGGACGAGCAGACTGCTTACCGGGGCGTTTCTTTTCAACCCACCAAGGGCCACAACGTGTAACAACGAGGCCGGAAAACATTATGTCTGAATTAGTGAATACCTCCGAAGTCGCCATTCCTGCGGTTCCCAATAAAAATGGAAAAATTAACCTGCTGGACCTGAACCGTCAGCAGATGCGCGAGTTCTTTAAAGAGATGGGCGAGAAGCCATTTCGTGCCGATCAGGTCATGAAATGGATGTACCACTATTGCAGCGACAACTTTGATGACATGACGGACATCAACAAAGTGCTGCGCAATAAGCTTAAAGAAGTGGCGGAAATCCGCGCACCGGAAGTGGTGGAAGAGCAGCGCTCTTCAGATGGCACCATCAAGTGGGCCATTGCCGTTGGCGATCAGCGCGTTGAAACCGTGTATATCCCGGAAGACGATCGCGCTACGCTGTGCGTCTCTTCTCAGGTGGGCTGTGCGCTGGAGTGCAAATTCTGCTCTACGGCGCAGCAGGGCTTTAACCGTAACCTGCGCGTGTCGGAAATTATCGGCCAGGTCTGGCGTGCCGCGAAAATTGTGGGCGCGGCGAAAGTCACCGGTACACGTCCAATCACCAACGTGGTGATGATGGGGATGGGTGAACCGCTGCTCAACCTGACCAACGTCGTTCCGGCGATGGAAATCATGCTCGACGATTTCGGCTTTGGTCTGTCCAAGCGCCGCGTTACGCTCTCTACTTCCGGCGTTGTGCCTGCGCTGGACAAACTGGGCGACATGATTGACGTTGCGCTGGCCATCTCCCTTCACGCGCCAAACGACGCCATCCGTGACGAAATTGTGCCGATCAACAAAAAGTACAATATCGAAACCTTCCTGGCTGGCGTGCGCCGTTACCTGGAGAAATCCAACGCGAACCAGGGCCGCGTGACCATTGAATACGTGATGCTGGATCATGTTAACGACGGTACCGAACATGCACACGAGCTGGCTGAACTGCTGAAAGATACGCCATGTAAGATCAACCTGATCCCATGGAACCCGTTCCCGGGCGCGCCGTATGGCCGTAGCTCGAACAGCCGTATCGATCGCTTCTCAAAAGTGCTGATGGAGTATGGTTTCACCACCATCGTTCGTAAAACGCGTGGCGATGATATCGACGCAGCCTGTGGTCAGCTGGCGGGTGACGTTATTGACCGTACCAAACGTACGCTGCGTAAGCGCATGCAGGGTGAGTCAATCGCGGTCAAAACCGTTTGATTATTATGCAGACACGGCGCGTTTTTTGCGCCGTGAAGCATTAATTTACTGAATATTCAGTCACAATCATTATGACTGATTAATAATTACGGTGCGTTTCATACGACTTTCGGGCAGTATGTAACGACGTAACAACAGTTTAGCGTGAAGGCCTGCCAGCGCTGTCATCTGCGGCCCGACAGTCTTATACTGTTTGTTCCAGGTTAACTGACCTAAAGTTTCGCGGTGCGGGTGGCATTGTGACTCACCGGCACCTGAACCCTTATTTTCACGTACCAGTAGTTGTAGCGAATGAATACTGAAGCCACTCACGATCAAAATGCAGCACTCTCCACTGGCGTTCGTCTTCGCAACGCCCGTGAACAACTCGGACTCAGCCAGCAAGCCGTTGCAGAACGCCTGTGCCTGAAGGTTTCCACCGTTCGCGATATTGAAGAAGATAAGGCACCCGCCGATCTGGCTTCAACGTTTCTGCGCGGTTATATCCGTTCTTACGCCAAACTGGTTCATATCCCTGAAGACGAATTACTGCCGATGATGGAGAAGCAGGCGCCTGTGCGTGCGGCAAAAGTTGCGCCGATGCAGAGCTTCTCTCTGGGTAAACGTCGTAAAAAACGCGATGGCTGGCTGATGAGCTTTACCTGGCTGGTCCTGTTCGTGGTTGTCGGCCTGACGGGCGCATGGTGGTGGCAAAACCACAAAGCGCAGCAGGAAGAGATCACGACGATGGCCGATCAGTCCTCCGCTGAGCTCAATCAGTCTGGTAATAACGGCGCGCAAAGCGTGCCGCTGAGCACCGAAGGAGCTGCGACCTCCAGCGAACCTCAAGCGGCAGCAAGCAGCACGCCTGCAACCGAGCCAGCGACGACGCCAGAAGCGACGGCGAATACCGCACCAGCCACCCAGGCCCAGGATCAGAACGCGGTCGTATCACCTTCACAGGCCAATGTTGATACCGCCCCTGCGGCAACGGCACCGGCAGATAACACCGCGGCGTCACTGCCAACTGACCCGGCGGGTACGGCGGCACCTGCCGTTGACCCGAATGCGCTGGTGATGAATTTCACGGCGGATTGCTGGCTGGAAGTGACTGATGCGACAGGTAAAAAGCTGTTCAGCGGCCTGCAACGTAAAGATGGCACGTTAAATCTAACGGGCCAGGCACCTTACAAGCTTAAAATCGGCGCACCGGCAGCGGTACAGATCCAGTATCAAGGAAAACCTGTCGATCTGAGCCGCTTTATCAGAACTAACCAGGTTGCGCGTCTTACCGTTAATGCCGAACAATCAGCAGCACAGTAACAGACGGGCAATGCGGGAGATTTTACATGCATAACCAGGCTCCTATTCAACGTAGAAAATCGAAACGGATTTACGTTGGGAACGTGCCAGTCGGCGATGGGGCGCCTATCGCCGTCCAGTCGATGACCAATACGCGTACTACGGATGTAGAAGCGACGGTCAATCAAATCAAAGCATTAGAACGCGTAGGCGCGGACATTGTTCGCGTCTCTGTACCGACCATGGATGCCGCCGAGGCGTTCAAACTGATCAAGCAGCAGGTGAGCGTTCCGCTGGTTGCCGATATTCACTTCGATTACCGTATCGCGCTGAAAGTCGCTGAATATGGTGTCGATTGCCTGCGTATTAACCCAGGCAACATCGGCAACGAAGAGCGCATTCGCATGGTGGTTGACTGCGCCCGCGACAAAAACATTCCAATCCGTATCGGCGTGAACGCTGGCTCTCTGGAAAAAGATCTCCAGGAAAAGTACGGTGAGCCGACGCCGCAGGCGCTACTCGAATCCGCAATGCGTCACGTCGATCATCTGGATCGCCTTAACTTCGAACAGTTTAAAGTGAGCGTGAAAGCGTCTGACGTCTTCCTGGCCGTTGAATCGTATCGTCTGCTGGCAAAACAGATCGATCAGCCGCTCCACCTTGGGATCACCGAGGCGGGCGGTCTGCGCAGCGGTTCGGTAAAATCGGCGATTGGTCTCGGCCTGCTGCTCTCTGAAGGCATCGGCGACACGTTACGCGTCTCCCTGGCCGCCGATCCGGTGGAAGAGATCAAAGTCGGTTTCGACATCCTGAAATCACTGCGTATCCGCGCGCGTGGGATCAACTTCATTGCCTGCCCAACCTGTTCACGTCAGGAGTTTGACGTGATCGGCACCGTGAATGCTCTGGAGCAGCGCCTGGAAGACATCATCACCCCGATGGACGTTTCCATCATCGGCTGCGTGGTGAACGGTCCGGGTGAAGCGCTGGTGTCCACGCTGGGCGTGACCGGCGGTAACAAGAAAAGTGGTCTCTATGAAGATGGCGTTCGTAAAGATCGTCTGGATAATAGTGATATGATCGACCAGCTCGAAGCCCGGATTCGCGCGAAAGCGACGATGATGGACGAAGCGAAGCGCATCAGCGTTCAGCAGGTTGAAAAATAACGTGATGGGAAGCAGGCTGCTTCCCATGTATGATTGAACCCATTCTTTGGGTTCTTTTTTGTATATAGAAAGAGAATAAACGTGGCAAAAAACATTCAAGCCATCCGCGGCATGAACGATTATCTGCCTGGCGAAACCGCCATCTGGCAGCGCATTGAAGGCACACTGAAGCAGGTGCTCGGCAGCTACGGTTACAGCGAAATTCGTTTGCCGATTGTAGAGCAGACCCCGTTATTCAAACGCGCGATCGGCGAAGTAACCGACGTGGTTGAAAAAGAGATGTACACCTTTGAGGACCGCAACGGCGACAGCCTGACTCTGCGTCCTGAGGGGACGGCGGGTTGCGTACGCGCCGGCATCGAACATGGTCTCCTGTACAATCAGGAGCAGCGCCTGTGGTATATCGGCCCGATGTTCCGCCACGAACGTCCGCAAAAAGGCCGCTACCGTCAGTTCAACCAGCTTGGCGTGGAAGTGTTTGGTCTGCAAGGACCAGATATCGATGCTGAACTGATTATGCTTACTGCCCGCTGGTGGCGTGCGCTCGGTATTTCTGAGCACGTTTCCCTGGAGCTGAACTCTATCGGTTCTCTGGAAGCGCGTGCGAACTATCGCGATGCGCTGGTGGCGTTCCTGGAACAGCACAAAGAGAAGCTCGACGAAGACTGTAAGCGTCGTATGTACAGCAACCCGCTGCGCGTACTCGATTCCAAAAATCCTGACGTACAGGCGCTGCTGAACGATGCGCCAGCGCTGGGTGACTACCTGGATGAGGATTCCCGCGAACACTTTGCCGGCCTGTGCAAGCTGCTTGAAGCGGCGGGCATTGCTTATACCGTTAACCAGCGTCTGGTGCGCGGTCTGGACTACTACAACCGCACCGTATTTGAGTGGGTCACCACCAGCCTCGGTTCGCAGGGCACCGTCTGTGCCGGCGGTCGTTATGACGGTCTGGTCGAACAACTGGGTGGTCGCGCAGCACCGGCTGTAGGCTTCGCGATGGGCCTTGAGCGACTTGTTTTGCTGGTTCAGGCAGTTAATCCGGAATTTAAAGCCGATCCTGTTGTCGATATATACCTGGTGGCCTCAGGTGCGGATACGCAGTCTGCGGCGATGCAGCTTGCCGAACGCGTGCGCGATGCGCTGCCGGACGTTAAGCTGATGACCAACCACGGCGGCGGCAACTTTAAAAAACAGTTTGCTCGTGCCGATAAGTGGGGCGCAAGTATCGCACTGGTGCTGGGTGAGTCCGAAGTGGCCAACGGCGAAGTGGTAGTCAAAGACCTGCGCTCTGGTGAGCAAACTACGGTAACGCAGGATGGCGTTGCGGCGCACTTGCGCACTCTATTGGGCTAAGGAGAAGGACTGCGTGGAAATTTACGAGAACGAACACGACCAGGTTGATGCGGTTAAGCGCTTCTTTGCTGAAAACGGCAAGGCACTGGTTGTAGGGGTTATTTTAGGTGTTGGTGCGCTGGTAGGCTGGCGTTACTGGAACAATCATCAGGCTGACTCTGCTCGCGGTTCGTCCCTGAACTACGAAAATACCGTTAGCGCAATCCGTGCCGATCAGCCGCAAACGCTGACGGCTGCGGAGAAATTTGCCGCTGACAACAAAAACACCTACGGCGCGCTGGCTGCGCTGGAAGTGGCTCAGCAGTATGTTTATAAAAACGAACTGGACAAAGCCGCTGCGCAACTGTCTCAGGGGCTTGCTGCTGCCAGTGACGAAAATCTGAAAGCGGTGATCAATCTGCGTCTGGCGCGTATCCAGGTTCAGCAGAAAAAAGCCGACGACGCGCTGAAAACGCTTGATACCATCAAAGGCGAAGGCTTTGCCGCTATTGTTGCCGATCTTCGCGGTGAAGCACTGCTGAGTAAAGGTGATAAAGCGGGCGCGCGTAAAGCGTGGCAAGCTGGCGTGGATAGTAAAGCTTCACCTGCGCTGAGCGAAATGATGCAGATGAAAATAAATAATTTGTCCGTCTGAGAGGGACCCAATGCAATTGCGTAAATTACTTCTGCCAGGACTGCTTTCTGTTACGTTATTGAGTGGTTGTTCACTGTTCAGTGGCGAAGAAGACGTTGTTAAAATGTCCCCGCTGCCGACGGTTGAAAACCAGTTCACCCCATCCACCGCCTGGGACACCTCCGTGGGAGATGGTATTGGCGATTTTTATTCCAACCTGCACCCGGCATTTGCTGACGGCGTTGTCTATGCGGCCGATCGCAAAGGCACCGTTAAAGCGCTGAACGCTGATGACGGAAAAGAAGTGTGGTCCATTAACCTGGCGGAAAAAGACGGCTGGTTCTCCCGTAAACCTGCACTGCTTTCTGGCGGCCTGACCGTTGCTGGCGGTCACGTGTATGTGGGCAGCGAAAAAGCGCAGGTTTACGCGCTGAATGCCAGCGACGGTTCGGTTGCATGGCAGACCACCGTTGCCGGTGAATCCTTGTCGCGTCCGGTTGTCAGCGACGGCCTGGTGCTGATCCATACCAGCAACGGCCAGTTGCAGGCGCTGAACGAAGCCGATGGTCTGGTAAAATGGACGGTTAACCTGGATATGCCAGCGCTGTCTCTGCGTGGCGAATCTGCTCCGGCGACCGCCTTTGGCGCCGCCATTGTGGGCGGTGACAACGGCCGTGTCAGCGCGGTACTGATGCAGCAGGGCCAGATGATCTGGCAGCAGCGTATTTCCCAGGCGACCGGTTCAACTGAAATTGACCGTCTGAGTGACGTGGACACCACGCCAGTTATCGTCGACGGTGTGGTTTACGCGCTGGCATACAACGGCAACCTGACGGCGCTGGACCTGCGTAGCGGCCAGATCATGTGGAAACGTGAGCTGGGTTCCGTGAACGATTTCATCGTCGACGGCAACCGTATTTATATGGTGGATCAGAACGACCGTCTGCTGGCGCTGAGCACCGAAGGTGGCGTGACGCTGTGGACGCAGAGCGATCTGCTGCACCGTCTGCTGACCGCACCGGCACTGTATAACGGCAGCCTGGTGGTGGGCGACAGCGAAGGCTATATGCACTGGATCGATCCAGAGAATGGTCGCTTCGTGGCACAGCAGAAAGTGGATAGCTCAGGCTTCCTGACGGAGCCCGTTGTGGCTGACGGCAAACTGCTGATTCAGGCAAAAGACGGCACGCTGTACGCGATCACGCGTTAATTACACGGCGGTTGTAGTATACTAAACGGCTCCTGTTCACTCAGGAGCCGTTTTGACATTTTTAAAAACGCTGCGAAAGCGACGTTATTTTGAATTTTATGAGGCTTCAAACATGGTACCTGTGGTCGCGCTTGTCGGGCGCCCTAACGTTGGAAAATCCACTCTTTTTAACCGTTTAACACGCACCCGTGATGCGCTGGTTGCGGATTTCCCGGGGCTGACGCGTGACCGTAAGTACGGTCGTGCAGAGGTGGAAGGACGCGAGTTCATCTGTATCGATACCGGGGGTATTGACGGTACGGAAGACGGCGTAGAAACCCGCATGGCAGAGCAATCTCTGCTGGCTATCGAAGAAGCGGATGTGGTTCTGTTTATGGTGGATGCTCGCGCTGGCCTGATGCCCGCGGATTCTGCTATTGCTAAACATCTGCGTTCACGCGAAAAGCCTACCTTCCTGGTGGCGAACAAAACTGACGGCATCGATGCCGATCAGGCTGTTGCGGATTTCTGGTCTTTAGGCCTGGGCGATATTTATCCTATCGCGGCCTCGCATGGTCGTGGCGTCACCAGCCTGCTGGAAACCGTTCTGCTGCCGTGGGTAGATGAAGTGAACCCGCCGGAAGAGGTGGACGAGGACGCTGAATACTGGGCGCAGTTTGAAGCCGGAGAGGAAGGCGAGGAAGAGCCGGAAGACGACTTCAACCCGCAGGATCTGCCTATCAAGCTGGCTATCGTGGGTCGCCCAAACGTAGGTAAGTCTACGCTTACTAACCGTATTCTCGGTGAAGAGCGCGTGGTGGTTTACGACATGCCAGGCACAACGCGTGACAGCATTTACATTCCAATGCAGCGCGATGAACGTGAGTACGTACTTATCGACACCGCAGGGGTGCGTAAGCGCGGGAAAATCACCGATGTGGTAGAAAAATTCTCGGTGATCAAAACCCTTCAGGCGATTGAAGACGCCAACGTGGTGCTGCTGGTCATCGACGCACGTGAAGGTATCTCCGATCAGGATCTCTCTCTGCTTGGCTTTATCCTCAATAGTGGGCGCTCACTGGTTATCGTCGTCAACAAGTGGGACGGCCTGAGCAATGAAGTGCGCGAGCAGGTGAAAGAGACGCTGGACTTCCGTCTGGGCTTTATCGACTTTGCCCGCGTTCACTTCATCTCTGCCCTGCACGGGAGTGGTGTTGGCAACCTGTTCGAATCCGTTCGTGAAGCCTATGACAGCTCTACCCGCCGTCAGAGCACGGCGATGCTGACCCGTATCATGAACATGGCTGCTGAAGACCACCAACCGCCGCTGGTGCGCGGTCGTCGCGTGAAGCTGAAATATGCTCACGCCGGGGGGTATAACCCGCCTATCGTGGTGATCCACGGTAACCAGGTGAAGGATCTGCCGGACTCCTACAAACGCTACCTGATGAACTACTTCCGCAAGTCGCTGGACGTGATGGGTACGCCTATCCGTATTCAGTTCAAGGAAGGGGAGAACCCGTTTGCGAATAAACGCAACACCCTGACGCCGAACCAGATGCGTAAGCGTAAGCGTTTGATTAAGCACATTAAGAAAAGCAAATAATTCTTACCGAACTCACTAAAACCCGCGCCTGTCGCGGGTTTTTTTCGCCCATTCAAAAGGCCTGCCTTCCCTGTGTGATGTCAATCACTATTCGCTTTTAACCATGTTTATATCTAAGAAAGTAGACAATCATCGAATTTTCGTCTTAAAGTCCAGGGTTCGGTACTAGACAAAACTAGCGCCTGGTTATCAAATGGTTAACCAACATTTCGCCGCATGTAAAAAATCGATCGGATACGTAACCGTTCGGCGTACATGCTGGTGTTTACAAGCACGACACATACCTTTTCGGGAGAATTATGCAATCCTCTGTTAATCAAAAAGAGAGCCGAACCTTCTTCGGCCATCCTTATCCGCTCGGTTCGCTGTTCTTCACCGAGATGTGGGAGCGTTTTTCGTTTTACGGTATTCGCCCGCTACTGATTCTGTTTATGGCCGCCACCGTCTATGACGGCGGGATGGGCCTGGCGCGTGAAAACGCCTCGGCGATTGTCGGCATCTTTGCCGGCACCATGTACCTCGCTGCGCTGCCGGGCGGCTGGCTGGCGGATAACTGGCTCGGCCAGCAGCGGGCCGTCTGGTACGGTTCGATTTTGATTGCGCTCGGGCACCTGTCGATCGCCCTGTCGGCCATCATGGGCGACAACCTGTTCTTCATCGGCCTGATGTTTATCGTGCTCGGCTCCGGCCTGTTCAAGACCTGTATCTCGGTCATGGTCGGCACCCTGTATAAAAAAGGCGATGCGCGTCGTGACGGCGGTTTCTCGCTGTTCTATATGGGCATCAACATGGGCTCGTTCATTGCCCCTCTGATTTCCGGCTGGCTGATTAAAACCCACGGCTGGCACTGGGGCTTTGGTATCGGTGGTATCGGGATGCTGGTCGCCCTGATTATCTTCCGCGTGTTTGCCGTTCCGGCCATGAAGCGCTACGACAGTGAAGTCGGTCTGGACTCCACCTGGAACAGTCCGGTAGTGAAACGTAACGGCGTGGGTGCCTGGCTGCTGGCGCTGGCTGTGGGTGCTGCAATCATCGTAACGTTGATTGCCCAGGGCGTGATTGTGATTAATCCGGTCGCGGTCGCCAGCGTGTTGGTGTATGTGATTGCCGCCTCCGTCGCGCTCTACTTCATCTATCTGTTCATCTTCGCCGGGCTGAATCGCAAAGAGCGCGCAAGGCTGCTGGTGTGCTTTATTCTGCTGGTCTCCGCCGCGTTCTTCTGGTCCGCGTTCGAGCAGAAGCCAACCTCCTTCAACCTGTTCGCCAACGACTACACTAACCGCATGATCGGTGATTTTGAGATCCCGGCGGTGTGGTTCCAGTCGATCAATGCCCTGTTCATCATTCTGCTGGCCCCGGTATTTAGCTGGGCATGGCCGAAGCTGGCGAGCAAAAACATTCGTCCGAGCAGCATCACCAAGTTCGTGATCGGTATTCTGTGCGCGGCGGCGGGCTTTGGCCTGATGATGCTGGCGGCGCAGAACGTGCTGAGCAACGGTGGGGCAGGGGTTTCTCCGTTCTGGCTGGTGGGCAGTATCCTGATGCTGACGCTCGGGGAACTGTGCCTGAGTCCGATTGGTCTGGCGACCATGACCCTGCTGGCGCCGGAGAGAATGCGCGGCCAGATGATGGGCCTGTGGTTCTGCGCCAGTGCGCTGGGTAACCTGGCTGCGGGGCTGATTGGTGGTCACGTGAAGGCCGACCAGCTGGATATGCTGCCAGACCTCTTTGCCCGTTGCTCCATTGCGCTGCTGATTTGTGCTGCGGTGCTGATCGTCCTCATTGTTCCGGTGCGCCGCATGCTGGAAAATGCGCAGACTAAACCGGCCGCTAACGCCTGATAAGCCTCGACCTTGCCGGGGTGGCGTTATGCCCCGGCAATTGACTTAACGAGGTAAGAACATGCTGTTAGGGTTTGTTGGGCTTGGTGCTGTGGTTGAAACGGCTTACTTACCGGCAATACGAAATCTTTTTCCTGATACTCCGCGCTGTTTAGGTTTTGATATTTATCCCGAGAAGCAGCCTGAAGGGGTCACACGTTGCGCGTCGCTCGGTGAACTTCTTTCCCACCCGCTGGATACCCTGTTTATCACCACTTCCTCCCTGTACCATCTCGAGGTACTTGAGCAGGCGCTGGCCTCACCCGCGTCGCGTATTGTGGTAGAAAAACCGATTGTCGCCACGCTGCCCCAAATTGAAAAACTGAAAGCGCTGCTGGCTCAACCGGGAGCCGCCGACCGCGTGCTGGCGCTCGATCACTGGATGGCGCGTCTCGATAGCGTAAAGCAATCACTGGTCGCTCATGTTTCTGACATCGTCAAAATCGAAGGCTTTTTGCAGGAGCCAAGCGGGTATAACGCCGAAGGAGAGCCCATTGCGCTCAACTTCGCCACCGGCGAGCCAGACGCGCGAACGCTTCGCCATCCAGATGGTGTGATTCTGGATATCGGTACGCACGTGCTGGCGATGCTGCGTGAAACGGTGCGTTACCTGGGCGGCAGTGACGATATGACGTTGCAGGTGGTGACAGCAAAAGACCGCCTGGACCGCGAAATCGCAACGGGCGATCTGACCACGGCGGAAGGCGAGGCGCATTTGCAGGGAAGCATCAGCGGCGTGCCGGTGGACATCTGGCTTAACAAATACGCGGGACCTGCGGGTGGGCAAAAGGGATTACGCTTCCATTTGCGCGACGGGCGTATCGTCAGCCACGACCGACGCGGCGCAGAAGATGTGCTGGAGCTGATTAAGGGTAAAGAAATTCAGCGCTGGCATATTCCCGGTACGATCTACGGGCATTGCCTTGCGGAGCATATTCTGGGGGCAAAAAGTCTCTTTGAACGGGATCCGCACGAGGTGAGCCGCACGACGCGCCGCAGGGTCGAGGAGGTGACGCTGCTGCTGACCTTACAGCAACAGTTGCGTGGCCCGCACTGAACACGACGTGGTAAAATTATCGCAGACCTGAACGCTTTGAAGGAGTCACCATGACGATTACCTGCCCGGATTGCCAGACACCGCTGGAGCCCCTGAACGGGGTAGCGCACTGCGAAAGTTGTAATAAAGATATCGCGCTCGAAGCCCGCTGCCCGGAGTGTCATCAGCCACTCCAGGTACTAAAAGCCTGCGGTGCGGTGGACTATTTTTGCCAGAACGGCCACGGTCTTATCTCTAAAAAACGCGTGGAGTTTGTTCGGGCCGAAGGTTAATCGCACACGCAGCCTTCACCTTTCTGCCACAGTTCCACCAGCGACTCGGGTGCTTCCTGCTCGGGTACCAGCACGATGATATCGGCGTAGTGCGCCTGATTTTGGCCGGTCCAGATAATCTGGATGCGGAAATAGCGCTGATCACCGCTGCCGGGGGAAGAGGCTTGCCCGGGCGGCTGGCCGCGCGGGAAAGCCTGCTCAAGAATGCTCACCAGGCGCTGGCGCTGGGCCTCATTAAGCGAGGAGAGCGCAATGGTGCGCTGGCCGCTCAGCTTAGGGATAAAGGCGACGCCGCCTTCCCGGGCCAGCTCAACCACGGCGTCATCCGTCAGTTCCGGAACCTGCATTTACAGTACTCCCACCTGTTCCCAGGCTTGTTTAATGGCCGCCCCAACGTCGCTACCGGATCGTTTCTCGCCGTGCGCTATCGTCAGTTTTGCGAAAGCGTCAAAATCCGCATCCTGCGCCAGGTTGCGATCGCAAACCGTGTCGTACCAGGCATAACCCGCTTTTTCCCAGGCGTAGCCACCGATCGCCGTTGCGGCCAGGTAAAACGCGCGGTTGGGGATGCCGGAGTTAAGATGCACGCCGCCGTTATCCTCGCGCGTTTTGATGAAATCTTTCATGTGCGCGGGCTGCGGGTCTTTGCCGAGGAGGGGATCGTCGTAGGCGGTACCGGGTTCAGACATGGAACGTAGCCCTTTGCCGTTAATCCCCGCTGCCAGCAGCCCTTCACCAATCAGCCAGTCTGCTTTATCGGCGGTTTGCTTCAGATGATACTGCTTCACCAGCGAGCCAAACACGTCGGATAACGACTCGTTCAGCGCGCCCGACTGTTCAAAATAGATCAGTCCGGCTTCGGTCTCGGTCACGCCGTGGCTCAGCTCATGCGCCACCACGTCGATGGCAATGGTGAAGCGGTTGAAGATTTCTCCGTCACCGTCGCCAAAGACCATCTGCTGGCCGTTCCAGAAGGCGTTCTGATATTCCCGACCATAATGCACGGTGCCGGTGAGGATCAGCCCTTTGTTATCGAGCGAATCGCGCTGATATTCTTTCCAGAAGAAATCATGGGTGATACCCAGATAATCGTACGCTTCATCCACCGCCACATCGCCGTTGGAGGGCTGGCCTTCATAGCGCACCTGGGTACCCGGCAGCTCCTGGGTCTGTTTCGCATCGTAGATGTCACGCTCAAGCTGACCGGCTTTATTAACATGCGGGGCGGCGGGTTTGCCCGGCATATGGGCCATCAGCGTCTGGACGTGGGTTAAGGTCTGACGGGCGCAGCGCTGCTGCGGCTCAGAACCGCTTTCGATAATACGGCGAAGAATATACGGAGGGATGACGCTATGAAAATGGGGCATGCTGCTCTCCTTATTAAAAAAGGCAATAGCAGCAGTATAGTTTGTAACCGGCGAAGATTTATCCGCTTTTACGCTGGCGCGTTTTTTTCACCGGTTTGATCTCTTTCACCTCACTCTCGACCCAGCCGTCAGAAAGCCGGGTGGTGAGCACATCCCCGGCTTTAACCTGTTTCGTTTGTTTCAGCACTTTGCCGTCCGTCGCGGTGGTCACACTATAGCCGCGAGCCAGCGTGGAGAGCGGGCTGACGGCTTCCAGATGGGTGACCGCATTGCCGAAACGCTCGCGCGTGGTGCTCAGGCGTGAGCGGATATTTTCCGCGAGGCGGAACTCAAGCTGCTGGATACGCGTTTGTGCGCGATAAATCTTCGGCTGCGGGTTTTGCTGGTTCAGACGCTGCGTGACGCGCTGCTGGCGAGATACCGCCCGCTTAAGCTGGTTATCCAGCGCGAAGTTCATCCGCTGACGCAGACGTTCCAGCACGGTTTGCTGACGCGCCAGACGCAATTGCGGATGCTGCTGTTGCAGACGATGGTGAAGCTGGGTAAAGCGGCGGGTACGGTTGGCGAGGAAGTAGTCCATCGCCATCTCCAGGCGCTGCTGCCCGTTCTGGATCTGACGCAGCAGCTCCAGCTGGTTACGGCTGACTACCTCTGCCGCCGCGGACGGCGTGGGCGCGCGTAAATCCGCGACAAAATCCGCTATCGTCACATCCGTTTCATGGCCGACGGCGCTTACCACCGGGATAAGGCTGGCAAAGATTGCCCGCGCCACGCGCTCGTCGTTAAAGCTCCAAAGGTCTTCCAGCGAGCCGCCGCCGCGCCCAACGATTAATACATCACACTCCTGACGGGCATTTGCCAGTTCAATCGCGCGCACGATCTGCCCCGGCGCATCGTCACCCTGAACGGCAGTTGGGTAAATAATGACGGGCAGGGAAGGGTCACGGCGCTTCAGGACGTGCAAAATATCGTGCAGGGCCGCACCGGTTTTCGAGGTAATGACCCCAACGCAGTGAGCGGGTGAGGGCAGGGGCTTTTTAAACTGCTGGTCGAACAATCCCTCAGCCGAAAGCATGGCTTTGAGTTGCTCGTACTTCTGTTGCAGCAAGCCTTCGCCCGCGGGCTGCATGCTCTCGACGATAATCTGATAATCGCCGCGCGGCTCATACAGGGTAATGTTGGCGCGAACCAGAACCTGCTGTCCATGCTGAGGACGGAACGTCACGCGACGGTTGCTGTTGCGGAACATCGCGCAGCGTACCTGAGCGGTGTCGTCTTTCAGCGTAAAGTACCAGTGACCGGAAGCAGGCTGCGTGAAGTTAGAGATTTCACCGCTGATCCAGACCTGTCCCATTTCCTGCTCAAGCAGCAAACGTACCGTCTGATTAAGGCGGCTGACAGTATAAATTGAGGGGGATTGAGAGGATAACATGTGAGCGGGATCAAATTCTAAATCAGCAAGTTATTCAGTCGATAGTAACCTGCTGAGAGGTGAGCGCAAGCATTTTTTTCAAAAAAGTGTGGATGCAATCGGTTACGCTCTGTATAATGCCACGGCAATATTTAACCACCCAGGTCAGAGATATTGCCCATGCTACGTATCGCTAAAGAAGCACTGACGTTTGACGACGTCCTCCTCGTTCCCGCTCACTCCACCGTTCTGCCGAATACTGCCGACCTCAGCACGCAGTTGACGAAAACCATTCGTCTGAACATTCCTATGCTCTCCGCAGCAATGGACACCGTGACTGAAGCGCGTCTGGCTATCGCCCTGGCACAGGAAGGCGGCATTGGCTTTATCCACAAAAACATGTCTATCGAGCGTCAGGCGGAAGAAGTTCGCCGCGTGAAGAAGCATGAATCCGGTATCGTGTCCGATCCTCAGACCGTTCTGCCAACCACCACGCTGCACGAAGTGAAAGCTCTGACAGAGCGTAACGGCTTCGCAGGCTACCCGGTAGTCACTGAAGACAACGAACTGGTCGGCATCATTACCGGTCGTGACGTGCGTTTCGTGACTGACCTGAACCAGCCTGTCAGCGTCTACATGACGCCAAAAGAGCGTCTGGTGACCGTGCGTGAAGGCGAAACCCGCGACGTGGTGCTGGCGAAAATGCACGAAAAACGCGTTGAGAAAGCGCTGGTTGTGGACGCGAACTTCCACCTTCGCGGCATGATCACCGTTAAAGATTTCCAGAAAGCAGAACGTAAACCGAACGCCTGTAAAGATGAGCATGGCCGTCTGCGCGTCGGCGCTGCGGTGGGCGCCGGTGCGGGTAATGAAGAGCGCGTTGACGCGCTGGTTGCTGCGGGCGTTGACGTACTGCTGATTGACTCCTCCCACGGCCACTCCGAAGGCGTTCTGCAACGTATTCGTGAAACCCGTGCTAAATACCCGGATCTCCAGATCATCGGCGGTAACGTGGCAACCGGCGCAGGCGCTCGCGCGCTGGCGGAAGCGGGTTGCAGCGCGGTGAAAGTGGGTATCGGTCCTGGCTCTATCTGTACCACCCGTATCGTCACCGGCGTAGGCGTGCCGCAGATCACGGCGGTTTCTGACGCGGTTGAAGCGCTGGAAGGTACCGGTATTCCGGTAATCGCGGACGGCGGTATCCGTTTCTCTGGCGACATCGCCAAAGCGATCGCCGCAGGTGCCGCAGCCGTGATGGTGGGCTCCATGCTGGCCGGTACCGAAGAATCCCCGGGTGAAATCGAACTCTACCAGGGTCGTTCTTATAAATCCTACCGCGGTATGGGCTCCCTGGGCGCGATGTCCAAAGGTTCCTCCGACCGTTACTTCCAGACCGATAACGCCGCAGACAAACTGGTGCCGGAAGGTATCGAAGGCCGCGTGGCGTATAAAGGCCGCTTGAAAGAGATCATTCACCAGCAGATGGGCGGCCTGCGCTCCTGTATGGGGCTGACCGGCTGTGGTACCATTGACCTGCTGCGTACCAAAGCGGAATTCGTACGCATCAGCGGTGCGGGTATCCAGGAGAGCCACGTTCACGACGTGACGATCACCAAAGAGTCCCCGAACTACCGTCTGGGCTCCTGATAAATTTCCGCGCCCGGCTCAATGCCGGGCGCTTTGTTTTGTTTCACTTGCCTCGGAATTAGCGTCAATGACGGAAAACATTCATAAACATCGCATTCTCATCCTGGACTTTGGTTCTCAGTACACTCAGCTGGTGGCGCGCCGCGTGCGTGAGCTGGGCGTTTACTGTGAGCTGTGGGCGTGGGATGTCACGGAAGCACAGATTCGCGAGTTCAATCCAAGCGGCATCATCCTGTCCGGCGGCCCGGAAAGCACCACCGAAGAGAACAGCCCGCGTGCGCCGCAGTACGTGTTCGAAGCGGGCGTACCGGTGTTCGGCGTTTGCTACGGCATGCAGACCATGGCGATGCAGCTGGGCGGCCACGTAGAAGGCTCTAACGAGCGTGAGTTCGGCTACGCACAGGTTGAAGTCGTCACCGACAGCGCGCTGGTGCGCGGTATCGAAGACTCCCTGACCGCAGACGGCAAACCGCTGCTGGACGTGTGGATGAGCCACGGCGACAAAGTCACCGCTATCCCGTCCGACTTCGTGACCGTTGCCAGCACTGAAAGCTGCCCGTTCGCCATCATGGCGAACGAAGAAAAACGTTTCTACGGCGTGCAGTTCCACCCGGAAGTGACCCACACCCGTCAGGGTATGCGCATGCTGGAGCGCTTCGTGCGTGACATCTGCCAGTGTGAAGCCCTGTGGACCCCGGCAAAAATCATCGACGATGCCGTGGAGCGTATCCGCCAGCAGGTTGGCGATGACAAAGTGATCCTCGGCCTCTCCGGCGGCGTGGACTCCTCCGTGACCGCGATGCTGCTGCACCGCGCCATCGGTAAAAACCTGACCTGCGTCTTCGTGGACAACGGTCTGCTGCGTCTGAACGAAGCCCAGCAGGTTATGGACATGTTTGGCGACCACTTCGGTCTGAACATCGTTCACGTGGAAGGCGAGCAGCGCTTCCTGGACGCGCTGAAAGGCGAGAACGATCCGGAAGCGAAACGTAAAATCATCGGTCGCGTGTTCGTGGAAGTGTTCGACGAAGAAGCGCTGAAGCTGGAAGACGTGAAGTGGCTGGCGCAGGGTACCATCTACCCGGACGTGATCGAGTCTGCGGCCTCCGCAACCGGTAAAGCGCACGTCATCAAATCTCACCACAACGTGGGCGGCCTGCCGAAAGAGATGAAGATGGGCCTGGTTGAACCGCTGCGCGAGCTGTTCAAAGACGAAGTGCGTAAGATCGGTCTGGAACTGGGTCTGCCGTACGACATGCTCTACCGTCACCCGTTCCCGGGTCCGGGTCTGGGCGTGCGCGTGCTGGGCGAAGTGAAGAAAGAGTACTGCGACCTGCTGCGTCGCGCGGACGCTATCTTCATCGAAGAACTGCACAAAGCTGACCTGTACAACAAAGTGAGCCAGGCGTTCACCGTATTCCTGCCGGTTCGCTCCGTCGGCGTAATGGGCGATGGCCGCAAGTACGACTGGGTTGTCTCCCTGCGTGCGGTGGAAACCATCGACTTCATGACCGCGCACTGGGCGCACCTGCCGTATGACTTCTTAGGCCGCGTGTCTAACCGCATCATCAACGAAGTGAACGGTATTTCCCGCGTGGTGTATGACATCAGCGGTAAGCCACCGGCGACGATCGAGTGGGAGTAAGCCCATAACCTTTCCTGCGAAGTTATAAGCAGGTAAGACTGATAAAACCCTCTGTTTACAGAGGGTTTTTCTTTTTGGCCGATATCCGGCCCGGCGGTGAACTACTGGCTCATCTGCCGCGATTCACGGCAGCCGATACTGCGTCGCCATGCGCCGGGTGCCTGACCATACTGACGCTTAAAGCTGCGGTTGAAGGACTGCTGAGAGTCAAAGCCCAGCGCGATCGCCACGTTCAGAATCGGTTCATCGCTGTGGGCCAGGCGCTCAACCGATTTTTGCAGCTTTTGCGCGCGAATATATTCGGCGAGAGGGGAGCCGGTATGCTCTTTGAAAAGCCGCTGGAGGTGCCATTTCGAATAGCCGGCTCGCCTGGAGACGGTTTCAATGTCCAGACGGCTATCGAGGTTATTGTCGATCCAGTCGAGTAAATCGTGAATGAATGCACCCGTGTTCATTTTGCTTCCCCCTACGCCGCGCATTAAAAAGCATCTTTGTTTGTTGCACTTAAAGGTGACCCGTTTTTACATTAATTGCAAGTTTTATTGTTGCATTTAAATCCCCTCTCAAAACGCGTGATTTATCTTCGCCGCAAATAGCACATAAAGTGCAACAATTATTCTTGCACTTAATTAAGCGCCTTCCTACAATCGCCACGATAGTGTATTCGCAACTGTTACAGTTTTGTGGCGATGAACGACACAAATGGCCTTCAGCCAGCTACCGGACAAAGGAAGTGGCGCGGCGCCTCCCGCTGCGTCTTGCCCGGCGGCTACAATAACCGGAATAAAAATAATGAGCCTGCAAAAAACCTGGGTTAACTTTCATCTGAGCGCGATGGGGGTGGTTTTACTCTCCGCGCTTCTCGTCGGGTGCGATGACAGCGTCGCGCAAAATGCCGCGCCGCAAGCGCCCGTTGTCAGCGCTGCTGACGTGGTGGTGAAATCCATTAGCCAGTGGGACAGCTTTAACGGTCGCATTGAAGCGGTGGAAAGCGTTCAGCTGCGTCCGCGCGTCTCCGGCTACATTGAGAAAGTGAATTACACCGACGGCCAGGAGGTGAAAAAGGGCGAGGTGCTGTTCACGATTGATGACCGAACCTATCGCGCCGCGCTGGAACAGGCGCAGGCGAACCTGGCGAGAGCCAAAACGCAGGCCAGTCTGGCGCGAAGCGAGGCTAACCGTACCGATAAATTAGTCAATACCAACGTGGTGTCCCGCGAAGAGTGGGAGCAGCGCCGTTCCGCCGCTACCCAGGCGCAGGCCGATATTCGCGCCGCGCAGGCGGCGGTAGACGCTGCGCAACTTAACCTCGACTTCACCAAAGTGACCGCGCCTATCGACGGTCGCGCCAGCCGGGCGCTGATCACCAGCGGTAACCTGGTGACGGCGGGCGACAGCGCCAGCGTGCTCACCACCCTGGTCTCGCAGAAAACGGTTTATGTCTACTTCGACGTGGACGAGTCAACCTACCTTCACTATCAGAACCTGGCCCGCAGCGGGCAGCGGGTGTCCGGCGATCATGCGGCGCTGCCGGTGGAGATTGGCCTGACGGGCGAGGAGGGCTATCCCCATCAGGGCAAAGTGGATTTCCTGGATAACCAGCTCACACCGGGTACCGGAACGATCCGCATGCGCGCGCTGCTGGATAACTCACAGCGTCAGTTCACGCCAGGACTCTTTGCCCGCGTGCGTCTGCCGGGCAGTGCGGAATTTAAAGCCACGCTTGTTGACGATAAGGCGGTGCTGACCGATCAGGATCGTAAATATGTCTATATCGTGGATAAAGACGGGAAAGCGCAGCGCCGCGACATTACGCCCGGGCGTCTGGCCGACGGTTTACGTATCGTACAGCAGGGGCTGAATCCCGGGGATAAAGTCATCGTCGATGGTTTACAAAAAGTGTTTATGCCGGGTATGCCGGTTAACGCGAAAACCGTTGCCATGACCGCCAGCGCCGCCCTCAACTGATCCCTTACCTGAGAATCCAATCCATGGACTTTTCCCGTTTTTTCATCGACAGGCCGATTTTTGCCGCCGTACTGTCGATTCTGATTTTTATCACAGGATTAATCGCCATCCCGCTGCTGCCGGTGAGCGAATACCCTGACGTCGTGCCGCCAAGCGTGCAGGTGCGCGCCGAGTACCCGGGCGCCAACCCGAAAGTGATTGCCGAGACCGTGGCGACGCCGCTGGAAGAGGCGATCAACGGCGTTGAGAACATGATGTACATGAAATCCGTCGCGGGCTCCGACGGCGTGCTGGTGACTACCGTCACCTTCCGTCCGGGCACCGACCCGGATCAGGCGCAGGTTCAGGTGCAAAACCGCGTCGCGCAGGCCGAAGCGCGTCTGCCGGAAGACGTGCGGCGTCTGGGCATCACGACTCAGAAACAGTCGCCAACGCTGACGCTGGTGGTGCATCTGTTTTCGCCTGGCGGTAAGTACGATTCACTGTATATGCGTAACTACGCCACGCTGAAGGTGAAGGACGAGCTGGCGCGTCTGCCCGGCGTGGGGCAGATTCAGATTTTCGGCTCGGGTGAATACGCGATGCGCGTCTGGCTGGACCCGAACAAGGTCGCGGCCCGCGGGCTGACCGCTTCGGACGTGGTCACGGCGATGCAGGAGCAGAACGTGCAGGTGTCCGCCGGGCAGCTTGGCGCCGAGCCGCTGCCGAAAGAGAGCGATTTCCTGATCTCCATTAACGCCCAGGGCCGCCTGCATACCGAAGACGAGTTCGGCAACATTGTCCTGAAAACCACGCAGGATGGTACGGTCGTCCGACTGCGCGACGTGGCGCGTGTCGAGATGGGGTCCGGCAGCTACGCGCTGCGCTCCCAGTTGAACAATAAAGACGCGGTCGGGATTGGTATCTTCCAGTCGCCGGGGGCAAACGCCATCGATCTGTCTAACGCGGTACGCGCCAAAATGGACGAACTGTCCACACGATTCCCGGACGATATGAAATGGGCGGCGCCTTACGACCCGACGGTGTTTGTACGCGACTCGATCCGCGCTGTGGTGCAAACGCTGCTGGAAGCGGTGGTGCTGGTCGTGCTGGTGGTGATCCTGTTCCTGCAAACCTGGCGCGCGTCGATAATCCCGCTGATTGCGGTGCCGGTATCGGTAGTGGGCACGTTCAGTATTCTCTACCTGCTGGGCTTTTCGCTGAATACCCTGAGCCTGTTCGGGCTGGTGCTGGCGATTGGTATCGTGGTGGACGATGCCATCGTGGTGGTGGAAAACGTCGAACGAAATATCGAAGAGGGGCTCGCCCCACTTGCGGCAGCGCATCAGGCGATGCGTGAAGTGTCCGGACCGATTATTGCCATTGCGCTGGTGCTGTGTGCGGTATTCGTTCCGATGGCGTTCCTCTCCGGCGTGACCGGTCAGTTCTACAAGCAGTTTGCGGTAACGATAGCCATTTCCACGGTGATCTCCGCGATCAACTCGCTGACGCTCTCGCCAGCGCTGGCCGCGCTGCTGTTGAAGCCGCATGGCGCCCCGAAAGATTTCCCGACCCGGCTTATCGATCGTCTGTTCGGCTGGATTTTCCGTCCGTTTAACCGCTTTTTCCACCGCAGCTCGACTGGCTATCAGGGGCTGGTGGGCAAAACGCTCGGCCGACGCGGGGCAGTGTTCGTGGTTTATTTGCTGCTGCTTTGCGCTGCGGGCGTGATGTTTAAAGCCGTTCCCGGCGGGTTTATTCCGACGCAGGATAAGCTGTACCTGATCGGCGGCGTGAAAATGCCGGAAGGCTCGTCGCTGGCGCGCACCGATGCGGTGATCCGCAAAATGAGCGAAATCGGGATGAATACCGAAGGCGTGGATTATGCGGTCGCGTTTCCTGGCCTGAATGCGCTCCAGTTCACCAATACGCCGAACACCGGGACGGTCTTCTTTGGCCTGAAGCCTTTCGACCAGCGTAAACATACTGCGGCGGAAATAAACGCGGAGATCAACGCGAAAATCGCGCAAATCCAGCAGGGCTTTGGCTTCTCGATTCTGCCGCCGCCGATTTTAGGTCTGGGCCAGGGATCGGGCTATTCGCTGTACATTCAGGATCGTGCTGGTCTGGGCTATGGCGCGCTGCAAAACGCGGTGAACACCATGTCCGGGGCGATTATGCAGACGCCGGGGATGCATTTCCCTATCTCAACCTACCAGGCAAACGTTCCGCAGCTGGATGTACAGGTTGACCGTGATAAGGCGAAAGCGCAGGGCGTGTCGCTCACCGATCTCTTCGGGACGCTGCAAACCTATCTGGGCTCGTCTTATGTGAATGACTTCAACCAGTTCGGTCGCACCTGGCGCGTAATGGCACAGGCCGACGGGCAGTTCCGCGACAGCGTGGAAGATATCGCGAATTTACGCACCCGTAATAGTCAGGGTGAAATGGTGCCGATTGGCAGTATGGTGAAAATCACGACCACCTACGGTCCGGACCCGGTGATCCGCTACAACGGCTACCCGGCGGCGGATCTGATTGGCGATGCTGACCCGCGCGTGCTCTCTTCCGCGCAGGCGATGACGCAACTGGACGGTATGTCTAAGCAGATCCTGCCGAACGGGATGAATATTGAATGGACGGACCTGAGCTTCCAGCAGGCCACCCAGGGCAACACGGCGCTGATCGTCTTCCCGGTCGCGGTGCTGCTGGCGTTCCTGGTGCTGGCGGCGCTGTATGAAAGCTGGACGCTGCCGCTGGCGGTGATCCTCATCGTGCCGATGACGATGCTCTCCGCGCTGTTCGGCGTCTGGCTGACCGGGGGCGATAACAACGTCTTCGTGCAGGTAGGGCTGGTGGTACTGATGGGGCTGGCCTGTAAAAACGCGATTCTTATAGTGGAGTTTGCCCGCGAGCTGGAAATTCAGGGCAAAGGCATTATGGAGGCCGCGCTGGAAGCGTGCCGCCTACGTTTACGCCCGATTGTAATGACCTCTATCGCCTTTATTGCCGGGACCATTCCACTGATCCTTGGTCACGGGGCAGGGGCAGAAGTGCGCGGCGTCACCGGGATCACCGTGTTCGCCGGGATGCTGGGTGTGACGCTGTTTGGTCTGTTCCTGACGCCGGTCTTTTACGTGACGCTGCGTAAGTTCGTGACGCGCGGTAAAGCGGAAAGAGAGGTGTTGCCTGCGTAGGACGTAGCAGATAGCAAAAAGCCGCCTTCACAATGAAGGCGGCTTTTTTTTCGCAGTCTGTCAGGATTAGGGCGCTTTTTTATGCTGTGTGCAGAGTTCCGGCACCGGATCGCACCCGCTGGTATCGGCTTTTTTCACCTCTTCCAGCGCGCTGGCGACGGTATGGCGCGCTAAAACCGCTAACGAAGCCTGCTCCGCTTCATCAGCGATTGATTTGAAGTACCAGCAGGCGTTGGCGCTGACCACGCAGCGGGCCGGGACGTCAGGACGGGACGCCCACAGCTTTTTATCTTCAGTGACGGAAAGGTAGATATCACGCAGGGTAATCTCTTCCGCCGGGCGGCCAAGGTGAATAGAGCCGTTGCGGCCAAGCGCTGATGAATCCCCTAATGATTTTGGTAAAAATCATTAAGTTAAGGTGGATACACATCTTGTCATATGATCAAATGGTTTCGCGAAAAATC
>NZ_JBMKGW010000017.1:0-79460 GCF_049237125.1 Enterobacter cloacae complex sp. GYL001
TCCACACACCGGATTGACAGTGTTATTGCATTTTTCGCACAAGGCTTTATTTTCTTCGCCTTTTGGGAGTAATGATGTCTTCTGTTGCGCGTATTAGAAAAATGTCTCTCAGTCGGGGCCTCGATAAGTATTACGAGTCGGTATCAGTTCACAAAAAGGGACATCTTCAGGAATTTTACCGGGTCAACGTCATTAAGCGTCACCCACTGGCTAACCGGAACATGGATGAGATCACCACAGTTGATATTGCAGCCTACCGTGATGAAAGGCTGATGCAGTTCAACCCAAGGACTGGGAACCCTATCACTGGCAATACAGTAAGGCTTGAACTGGCGCTTTTATCATCTCTATTCGGGATCGCTCGCGTGGAATGGGGAACCTGTCGAAGCAACCCAGTCGAACTGGTACGTAAACCTAAAGTATCCAAAGGTCGTGATCGCCGCCTGACATCCAGTGAAGAGCGCAGACTGTCCCGTTATTTCCGGGAACGAAACTTAATGCTGTATATAATTTTTCATCTCGCGCTTGAGACAGCCATGCGGCAGGGTGAAATCCTTAACCTGCAATGGGAATACATCGACCTGCAGCACGGCGTAGCACATCTGCCCGATACCAAGAATGGCTCATCACGAGATGTTCCTCTCTCACGTAAGGCTCGTAACCTGCTTCAGATGATGCCGGCCCAGCTAAAAGGTAAGTTGTTTTCCTATACGTCATCCGGTTTCAAAAGCGCCTGGCGGAATGCCCTCAAGGAACTCTCTATCGAGAATCTGCATTTTCATGATCTACGGCACGAGGCCATCAGCCGTTTCTTCGAACTCGGTACGCTGAACGTTATGGAGGTCGCAGCTATATCAGGCCATCGCTCGATGAATATGCTAAAACGCTACACCCATCTGAGAGCTTACCAGCTGGTCAGCAAGCTGGACGCGCGACGGCGCCAGACTCAAAAGATCGCCCCCTACTTCGTGCCCTATCCTGCCCAGGTCGAGCAGGACAGCGAAGAATCAGGTGACATCAAGGTAATGCTATGCGATTTCGAAAATCTGACAGTATCAGCGCCGACTCGCGAACTTGCTTTGGCCCGCGCCAGCGAACTGCTACTGCGGACACTGGCTCTTGCAGCCCAGCGCGGCGAACGAGTCCCCGCGCCGGGAGAGCTTCCTGTCAGGACAAACAATCACATCATGATATGTCCGCTTAACCCCGACCTGGCACTGTCGGCCCAGGTATAACTTTTCTTCTGGAGGGGCTGTGTTTCTGATTTTCCTTTCAGCAGTACCACTAACGCTACTGCTGTATTGCCCGATAATGACAATCGTCAGTGCCGTGACGCCCTGGAAAGGGTTCCGAACGGCCTTGGTTCGACATCGTAAGAAGCATTACACAACCCTGCATCTGTCGACATTTGACCGGGTTGGCCATCTTAATCTCCGGCGTGCGGCACGCTTTCACCGGAGCTTTCTGGTCACGTTGCAGCTGGCGCTACAAAGAGACAGCTCGCCGGTGTACTTCACATCCCATCTGATGCGACCGGCACACCTGAAAAGCATGACTATCCTGATGTCAAAAATGGGGGAAACGCACCGCTGGCGCTGCACCACAGTCACGATACCTCCAGCCATCAGAAACGGGATACGGCTGCAAACATTTTTACAGGAATGGCGCTGGATAACCGTACCTGAAACCGGCGTGCTTGTACTCATTCGGCCGCGCCGGAAAGCTCGCTAAAAAAGCAAATACACAAACGTAATTAAAACGAACACGCAAACGCAGTCGATCTACACGATCGAATTAACTCGTTATACATACGCGTCACGATTAATTATTCTTTAACCCACTGAGTAACAAAGTTTAATTTCACTTAAGGGGGCCATGTGGCAAACAGTCTCACAGCAATTTTCACCTCGCTTCTGGCGCTCCCCGACCTTGATCGGAACAGGATTGCAGAACTGCTTCAGCGCAATGATAAGAAGCCCATGCAGACCACATCACTTCGGTTGCGACCTGGTACCCGTCAACTGATTGATGAGCTGTCAGGCAAAATTGGAATTTCTCAGTCAGAGTTGCTGAGTATGGTAATTGAAGGCTCTTTTCGCGATATCTTCCTGCCATTCAGTAATACTGCAATCAGCGTTATAGACCGCTTTGAGCTACTGATGCAGTCACACGAGCTTAGCCCGACAGACATCGCAGAACTGCTGTCGTCATGGAATGTTCGGGTTAGTGTGCTACAGGACAGGGAACGTACAATGGACTATCTGTCCACCCCGCTTCTCCAGGCGCTCGCTGACTGGTTTTTCGTTTCTCCTGGCTGGTTGCTTGGAAGCAACGTTCCCCCTGTCGACACAGGCAGCGCGAGTCATCAATGGCCACAAACGGAAGAAAATTTCCGGGAGGTAATTATTCCTTCAGCCGAAAATAATAATGACAGCATTATTTTCTGGAAGACTGAAAATACAACTGAGGATAAAGATCAGGAACGAAACGGCATATTAATTAAGAAGAAAATATCTTCATCTCAGCTGACATATTTTCCGGTGCTATCCATTATTACGCGCACCCTGAATACAGAGCAGGAATGCTGGAAAGAGCGACTCCTCAGGGAACACGCAGCAACAGGTACTATCCGCCTCGTCACCTTAGGTGCAGGGCTGGCAACAGCACTTGAACACGGAACAACGTTACCCGTACTTATATTCAGACAGCTTTAAACCACGCTGAAAATCTGAATTAAAAAAGAAAAAGGAAATTTTGATGCTGCCGCATCAGGACCTACTTTTGCCCTAAATCCAGACAGGACTACAGGAAATTTACTTATGAAAAAGACTCACATTGCAAAAACACTGATATCTTTCGCCGTCATGATGGCATTTCATGCGGGAGCTGCAACCTCTTATATGGAAGCCCGCAGCGATGCGATGGGCGGGACTGGCGTAGCTTCCGCACATTACGGTACAGCTGCCTTATCCAACCCGGCACTCCTGACGAAATTTGGCGCGAACGATGACTTCAGCCTGGTGCTGCCGTCCGTAGGTGTCCAGGTAGCAGACCCAGATAATGCCATCGATAATACCGATGACGTAAAGGATCTGTGGAACAATTTTGACAATGCAGTTGACCGCCAGAGCGGTGTCAGCGAAAGTGCAGCCGCATTACGCAACAAGTTGGAAGACCTGAAGGACGTAAAAGCAAACGGACAGGTCGGGGCATCTGTCATTGCTACCACTCCTAATAAAGTGCTTCCATTTGCGGTTGTCGTGAAGTCCTGGGGCACCGTTTCCGTAAACGGCAAGGTCAGTGATCACGATCTACAGTATCTCGATAATATCGCCAGCGGCGCCATCCCGTCAGATACGGTAGACAAGGATGCACTAACGTCCCGCGCTTATGGTCGGGCTGCCGTTATCACCGATGTCGGTGTGGCTATGGCGCACGAATTTGAAACAGCGGGACATAGCTGGTCACTGGGGATCACGCCCAAGTATCAACGCATCGATCTTTTCAACTACAGCGCAAAGGTAAACGACTTCGACAAAAATGACCTGAATTCGGATGACTACCGCAATACTAAAACCGGATTTAACGCCGACATCGGTCTGGCAACAAACCTCGGCGACAACTGGATGCTGGGTCTCGCGGTACAGAACATCATCGCCCGCACCGTTGACACTAAAGCAGTGAATGGTGAGAAAGAAACATTCAAAGTAAAACCACAGGCCACTGCAGGCGTGGCATGGAGTAACAGTATCCTGACCACCGCTCTCGATGTGGATCTGACCGAAGCAAGCCGCTTTGAGCGGGATGACAAACGCCAGTTCGCCAGTGTGGGTGCCGAACTGAATGCCTGGAACTGGATGCAGGTACGCGCGGGTTATCGTCAGAACATGGTCTCCAGCGAGGGCAACGCTTTCACTGCGGGTCTGGGCTTCTCTCCTTTCGACGTAGTACATCTGGACCTGACCGGTATTGCAGGAACCGATCGTACCTACGGTGCGGTCGCACAGTTGCAGTTCACGTTCTGATAGTTTAGGGGAAGCCCGCAATGGGCTTCCTCTGCCGTTTCTTTGTGTGTTATCCCCTGTGCACTGGCTGTAATCCCCCCGAACTTTCTCCCGCTGAGACCGTTGAAGATGAAATCTTTCCGATATGTACATGTATTGCATCAGATCAGCAGTGTTGCTTTCAGCAGCCTGATAACTGCGCCAGCCACCGGTTTTTTTATTCTGTTCATGTTATTTGGATTCAACCACTCGCTCGCCGACACCTTCCTTGAACAGGCCCGATCACTTACCGGTGATGCACCACCAGGCATGGTAAGAGAATGTAAACAATCAAACGATAGCGGCCCGCCATCTCCTCTTGTAATGCCTCAGGTATGCAAAACGGTATTAATTGATGAGGATGACTGGAAAGAGCGTGTTGACGATACCATCAGGCAGTTTTATCTCACTTTCTCTGTATTCGGACTTTTATTCTGGATGACCGCAAATAATCAACCATCTGAATTAATTAGCTGGATACGCAGGAAAAGTAAACATCAAAATTAACGGCATCATAAGCCTCGCCCACTGAATCTTCTGGCTTTAATCTCCGTCGCCCCCCGGCAAGGTAACTACCATGAATTGTTTAATGCTTCCCGGCGTGTTGGCCATCTCCCTGCTCGCCGGCTGCCAGTCCTGGACTACGCCATCAACGTCTCCAGTTTCTCCTTCCCCCGACCGTTACGGCGCGGCCTCATCCGTTTCCGTTACCCGTCACACACAGTATCAGATGTGGAATAACGGTGTCTGGTCCGGTTCGAAAACCGCGCCATCATCCATGGAGATCGTTCGCTCCAACAGCGCTGACGTCTCTTTCGACTGGGAAGGTGATGCTGTGGAGCTACTGGATGAACTGGCGCGGGCACGTGGCCTGCAGTTCAACTACAGCGGCGTTCGCCTGCCCTTGCCCGTAACATTGCACGTTCGTGGCATGACGTTCAGCAATGTGTTGCGCGTTATCGAAGCGCAGACCGCATGGCGCGCAACCCTGAATCAGTACCCTGGGCTGCTCCAGCTCAACTTCATGCAACCGGAGACCAGAAAGAAATGAAATGCTTTCTCTTGTTACTATTCCCTGCTCTGCTCCTGACTGGGTGTGCAGGAGAGCGGCCGGCTTCACCGACAGATACAGGGGCACCACCTCCGGATATGCAGGCCTGGCTCAACCCGGAGCGACAAAGACCAGAAGGTCTGTCCGAAACGCGCTGGCAAATGCTTACTGATGCTGGCAGAACACTGGGATTCCGGGGAGGAAAATCCCAGCGGGCATGGGAGTTAACCCAGGCACTCAACGCCCGCGAATCCACCCTCAATGCCCTTTACGATTTCCGTCCACTTATCAGCCCTGAAGGCTGGCTTCCTCCGGTTATTGATGAAGCGCAGGACGTAGCACACATCACTCCTGATCAAATTCGCACAGCCTCAAAAGTCTGGACCATCATCCGACCGGAGCGATTCGTCAGTAACCCGCCCAGCTGGCGCAGCTGGTTACTACGCGGTCTGGCCACCACGGCAACCCCTGGCACAGAAGGTCTGGTTGTGCCGGAAGACAGCGCCCAGAGAAAGGTCTGGGAAGACGCACTGAAAAAAGGCTGGCAGGAAGGTCGCGAAAATGCCGATCTGACCTTTGAGGCCAGCATGAATCAACTCACCCGGGACTATCGCGGCATGATGCTTTATTCCCTGCTCTGGCGACGGGGCATGATTTCCCGGCCGGAAGTCACCGAGCAGCAGCAGACTGTTACTGGCAGTGGTCAGAAGCTCGTTACCGGCGATCGTGTTCGCCGACTCAAATCACATGCATCGTTTGAGCTACAGAAATCACGCTGGCGCCCGTCCGTTACCATCCAGTAAGGAGTTTTCCTCGTGAACATATCAGCTATCCCTGACTCGTTCGGGCTTTTCCCGTTCAGCGGTGCCTATACCGCCGACGAGTTCAGGACATTTTTTGCCTGGTGTTCGGCACATGGAGTCAGTGATGTGGATCTGGTTGGCGGCTCACCAGTTTCAGTGAGTCGTTATGGCCGACGTGAGAGAGTCTCAGACACCATACTGCCGAATATCATGCTGGGAAATATGCTTGACGACCTGCTGGGGCCAGAAGTGCGCCCCCGAGTGCAGGGTGGAAGACCGCTGGACAGAGCCATTCAAATCGACGGCGACATGCATGGGCGATATGGCCTGGAAAGGGGGGAACGCGTGCGGCTACGCGCGCACATCATCCAGGGGACATCTGCCCGGGAAGAAAAGGCTCTCTCCGTCACTCTGCGTGTGATCCCCCACATCATTCCCGATTTTCTGAAGCTGGGTATCGAGCCCGATCTGGCGGCGGCAATGCTGCCAAAAACCGGGCTGGGTCTTATTTGCGGTGAAACGGGTTCGGGTAAATCAACGTTGCAGGCGTCGTTGTATCGCCACTGCCAGGACACACAGCCCGATCGCAAAATTGTGACCTACGAAGATCCAGTAGAGTACATTCTCGGCCGCCCCGACGACCTTCTGCCGCCGCATCAGGCTCAGGTAAGACGTGACGTCGCAAGTTTTGCAGATGGGCTTCGCTCCGCAATGCGCCGAAACCCGGAGGTCATCGGTATCGGGGAAATTCGTGACACGGAAACAGCAGAGGCTTCTGTCCAGGCTGGTGAAAGCGGACATTTAACCATCGGTACACTGCACTCTAAATCACCAGGTGAAACCCTGAACCGACTGCTTGGTCTGTTTCCGCCTCAGATTCGTGATGCACGCGCCTGGGAGATGCTTGGGATGTTACGGTTTATCGTAGTCCAGGTACTTGTCAGAACGACAGACGGCAAACGCCGGGCTCTCCGGGAATACATCGTCTTCGACGATGAGCTACGCGATGCACTACAGAATCTCCCGTCAGAGAAGTGGCCGGCCCACATCGATAACATCCTGAGACTGGAGAAAAGGCGCATTATCGATCAAGTGCGTGAAGGTTACGTAACGGGTGATATAGACAGACACGAAGCGGCACTCTACCTACCGACACAGGAGCTTAGACATTGAAACGAGAAGGATTCTGGCGCTATGCCACACCGCCTGTCACCTTTTTTGGTATCCCGCTGCCGTTCCTTTTGCTGTATCTGGTCTGGTTTCGCTGGCCGTCCATGAAGACGCTGTATATCTGTTCCGCCATTCTGGGATTCTTTGTTGCCCTGAATTTCTTTGGCTGGAGTGTACGGGCTATCTGCCTGCGCGTAATAAGTACCTTCAGGGGAAAGATTGCCTCCGGTCGCCCCTGGTGGTACCGGCATTTTGTTGAAAAACCACGAGACTGGACTGGTCTCTGAACCCGATGTAACCCGTTCGTTCCCCATAGCGCTCCCGCGCTACTCCCTCAATATCTTCCAGGAATGTGACCATGCAAAAAAGTCACCGCGTATGGCTTGCCGTACCTCACGAAGAGAAGGACGACGCCATCAACGCCCACCCGCGTCTCAGCGATGGGCAGAAAGCCCTTAAATGGGACGATGAGCACCGCCTCTGGTATGCCCGACCAGGAGCCGACCTGACCAGGTTCGAGCGATGGATGCCCCGCCCCCATGAACTGTCGATGAATGCGGACGATCCGGTAACAGAGTTTGCTCAAAAACTTGAAGAAGCAGGGCTGCTAGTTAAGGGGCTCCCCGTGATGGATGGAAGCCTTCAGCGCGTACCGACGAAACAGGACAAGAAAGGTTCGAAAAGCGGAGCTTACAAGGCTTACCTGGACGGGCGCCCTGCCGGATGGTACCGCGATTATCGCAGCGCCGACGCTAAACCGACGCAGTGGGTGTTTTCAGGTGGTGGCGAGATGGATCCGCTTGCGCGTCTTCATCTCCGTGCACACGCCCAGCAAACGCGTGAAGACAATGCCCGTGCTCTGGAGCAACAGTACAACCGGCAGGCGGAGTACGCCGCCCGATATGTTGACCGCTACCCGCAGGCTACAACGAACGCCTATCTGACCCGTAAGGGTGTGGAGGCTGCGCCGGGTATAAGAATCAACGATAAGCAAGAACTTGTGATCCCCTTCAGCAATGCGCATGGCGACATACGCTCTTACCAGCGTATTCCGCTCACCGGCGGAAAAGACGCCCGCATCCTTAAAGACAGTGAAAAAACAGGTAACTGGTTTGCACTGGGGACGCCACAGAATGGCCTGCCTTTGCTGTTTGCTGAAGGATATGCCACAGCAGCCTCTCTGCATGAGGCATCAGGTCTGCCGGTACTGATGACGGTTGATGCGGGAAACATGATTGCCGTTGGCCAGAATGCTCGTGCCGTTTGGCCTGACAGTCCTTTTATTTTCTGTGCAGACAATGATCATCAGCTGAAGAATGCGCAGACAGGACAACCTGAAAATAAGGGCATCCTGAGCGCTGAGAAAGCGGCAGAACTCACGGGCGGCAGAGTCATCGCCCCTGATTTCACCGAAGAAGAAAAAGCACGCTTGCTGACGGACTTCAACGATCTCGATATCAGCAGGGGCAGAGAAGCCTTCCGTGAGCACATCAGCGACCGCCTCAGGTCTGCCGGCATCGATATCCGGACAGACTACGCACCCAACGATGCACAATTTCTCTCACAACAGGACCCAAAAATGGAAAATCTGGAAAGTCAGGAATCCGGCCAGTCTTCGATTGCCCCGGATGAACCTGTCGTTATTCCGTCTGAAAGCCACAGGCAGGATGAGTCAGTAAACCCAGCGCCTCCCGCCCCGCCTGAACCTGAAATAATCTCTCCGGCAGCGGTGATGCCGCCCGATGAAGCCAGTATCAGTGCGGCACCGGTTGAGAATAAGGCTGAACACGATGAACCCGCCCCCACGTCCCTGCGAGACGCTGATGTTTTAATTCCTGATACGCAGAGCACCACGGACGTGACGATCGCGACATCTTCTGCGGATGCCGGTCAGCGTAGTCATAGTGCCATCGAATCAGGATCGAATATACCGGTCCCTGGCCTCGATGATTATGCAGACATACGCGCGCAGATGGACGACCCACAATTTGCTGAATGGGTGAACAGTCAGTCTGATGACATTCCCCATATGCCTGCTCAGGAACGACAGACAGACCATGAACTGTCAGAAACGGGCAAACAAACCCTGAAGCCTGAGGCTGCGTCACATGAAACAGACGCTGAGTCTCCGGAGCCGATCGTTCCTGAATTACCAATCCCTCCACAGTCCCCCGGAGCAACATCAACCGGGCAAAAACAGGAGCAGACGCAAACTGCCGATGTGGATCCAAACACGTCAGAGCCCTCCCCGGGCAGGAAGGAAACGGCAGAGAGTGAGATGCATGAAGCGGATGGGCTTGTCTACGGACCGCGAAGGCCGGAACCGCTTCAGCGAGAAGATCTCGATGAAATCATTAAAGCCCTGTCAACGGAAGAACAGCGTGACAATAAGGTGCTTTACCGTCTCGACGGGGAAGATGCGTTTCACGATCTCGGCAACCGTCTCGAAATGTGTAACGGTGCGAGTGAGGACAAGCGCAAGGTGCTCGCCGCGCTGGCCGTGGCATCACGCTATTACGGCGGTGTGGTGGAGCTCACCGGCAGTACGCAGTTTAAAGAGCAGGCCATGCGGCTCATTATTGAATATGACCTCGATATCCGAATGAAGCTGCCTGCGCAGCGCGCGCAGCTTGAGACTATGCGGCAACAGTTTGGGGCAACCAGGGATTCAGTCACAACACATATTCCTACGCCGGATCTGAACCGACAGACTCCATCACCTGATGCCGCATCGCCAGTGTCACCGGCAACAGCCGCCCCCGAAGCTGTTACCCCTGACGCTCCGGGCATACCCGTGCCCCCCGTATCACCCACGCCGTCAGCACAGGCAACTGCCGCAAAGCAGCCTGCCGTTTCACCCTCAACAGAGCCTGTAGCGCCTAAGCAGGCCGACAGCATCCGGGTCCCTGATATGCCCGCTGAGCCCGCCCCCTCTGCACTGAAACCAGGCCAGAGCGTCACGGCGGTCCTCAAGAACTTTGGTGAAGCGATGTACGAAAATAAAGAGCAAAAGGGCAAGAGCTTCTTTATCGAGCTACAGAACCGCGGTGGAAGTCATACCTACTGGGGGCAGGATTTACGGGAGTTGATCGCGCACCACAAAACCGGCGATGTGGTCACGCTGACGCTCAATTCCCGTGACAGCTGGCAGGTACCTGGTGAGGAAAAAGAGCGCGTAAAAAATAACTGGTCATTGACGTCCGCCTCAACAGGTCTTGCCGTGGCACATGATCGACCGGAGCAGGGACAGCCTCTTCAGGCTTTCCCGGTCGATACGTTTGGCCGCCTCACACAGCAAATCCGACAGGCTTGGCCTGAGTACACCACAGACCTGAAGCTGCCACCTCGCCTGGAAGAGCGTCAGTTTTATCTGGGCGAAGACAGGCATCCTGTAAAGTCACCGGTAGCCGCGGCCAGCATTTCGCCACCGTCCACGGAAGCACCAGACAGGCTGGTACCCGTCATGGCCTCTATGGACACACAGTCAAACCAGTTAGATCTGCTGCTTGTCCAGTCTGCGGGGGAACACCTGCAGGGGATGGTTCGTCTGGATGGCACGCTGTATCCGGCACTGGCCACGCCAACCACAGACAACAGTCAGCTGGTTATTAATGCCATCACCGATGACGGTCCCCGCTTTGTAGGCTACGGACAGGCGGTGAATTTCGAACCCGACGGCACCACCCGTGCCGCACCTCAGCTGATGACGTTCCACCTGAAAGGTCGGGAAGAGGATACACCGCTTCCCGCCCGGCTCTACACACCGGAAAAACAGGCAGATACCTTGTTCCAGCGCCTCGGTTTTGAACAGACCTGGAAACAATGGGATGACGCCCGAAAGCCGGAGGGCAGACAGGAAAAAGCGCTTCATCAGGAACACTCCCACAGCCCCGGCCGCTAAGCCGATAAGGAGAGAGAATGCGATATCACATGCTTAAAGCCGGACTTTTGTCCGGCTTCATGCTTTTTTCTGCCGCCGCTGCGGCGGCAACCTGCCGAGCAGGAAGTGCTGCTGAAGCGGGTAGCCAGGCTGGTTATGAGCGAGCCAGGGCGGCCGCAACAGCCTGGGAACAGCGCGAAAGCAATGTCTCATCCTCCCTGCAGTCCTGTCTGTCCCGTATCAAGAACGTCAAGGTGACCCTGCCGCAATTCCCCGGGCTCGATGAAATCATTTCGCAACTGGAAAATAAGGTCTGCGAAGCGGCCCTGGATAAAGTCAACGAACAGATCCCAGACAACATCGATCCCTGGAAAAACTTCAACTCCTGAAACCTATGACAAAACAGACACAATCAGCCCCCCCTGCAAAGGGGCGGGCCCCCTCCCCTGCGGAGGATCCGCTGAAAAACGCCGTGAACATGATGAAAACGGCAGAAAAACGCCAGAAAATGGCACCAGAGCTGATGAAGAGTAACCTCCTGCTGGGGAGTGGCCTGCTTATCAGCATCATCCTCAATGCTGGCCTGACCTGGGCTCTGATACAACAGCCACGGGATTACTTTGCCACCGACAGTGGGCGCCTGGTTCGCCTGGCTCCCACTTCCGAACCAGCATGGAGCCAGGACGATGCCATCGCCTTTGGCAGCAAGGCTCTGATGCGGGCCTTTAACCTGGACTTCGTTCATTATCGTGAACAGGTATCCTCTACAGCATCGCTGTTCTCTGAAGCAGGACACGCCAGTTACATCCAGGCGCTAACCAACTCCAATATCTACGATGCCCTGAAACGCGAGCGTATGAATCTTACCGGTTCCGTAGGGGCTGGTGTCGTCATCCGGCGTGGGCGTCTGTCTGACGGAACCTGGTTCTGGACAATGCAGTATCCGGTACGTTTGCGCCTGGTTGGGCAGACGACCAGCAAGCCTGAACAACCGTTTGTTTTCGAAATTACCATCCAGCGCGTAGATCCACGACAGAAACCCGTCGGGATGGAAATCCGCCAGATGATCTCACGCAACGCTCCCCGCAATCTCTGAGGCTCCCGCCATGAAACTTCGTTATCTCATGACCACACTACTGCTGTGTGGTCCGGCCCTCGTAGCCGCCGCTGACAATACTGGCTGGCAGGATGCCAGGACGCCTGGTGCAACAACTGCCGCCGCTCCTCAGGGGGCAGAAGCGCAAACAACAGGTGTACCGGCAACCCGGATTAGTGGAGAGCTCCCGCCCCCGGAACAAAGCTCGCCGCTGGTAGATGAGGCAGCAGGTTTAGACTCGCCTCTGTCAGCGGATGAGATACGCGAATTGAGGCTTCGACTGACCGACAACGAGCGTTCTGTAAATGCCCCAATGATAAGCGTGGTTCCGCGTATCAGTTCATTAACCCTCAATCTTTCTCCAGGCGCCAGTATCCCGCTGGTACGCACGGCCATGAATAACCAGAGCGTCGTCACCCTGACGGACATCAATGGCGCACCGTGGCCACAGTCAGATCCGCCAATTAATGCCAGCCCGAAGAGTTTTGATGTGAAGTTCAATGCTGGAACCAACATGCTGGCCATAACACCACTGCGCCCGTGGGCTGCGGGGAATATTTCCGTATATCTGAAAGGGCTTGATGTTCCAATCATGATCAATGTGACAAGTGGTGAGACAGACACCCGTACTGCCAGTCAGGAGATCGACAGTCGGCTGGATTTACGCGTCCCGCGTCTGGGTCCTGGCTCAGCAGCCCCGGGCGTACCCGTCGATAAAATCGCACTCCACAGCGCCACGTTGCAGGCTTTTCTGGATGGCACACCACCAGAAGATGCCCGTCGCCTTAAATTCCAGGGCAACGTCCCTGACACTGCGATCTGGCAAAGCGGTGATGATCTGATGGTCCGTTCCCGCGCAATGCTGCGCGACGAGTTTGAACAGACACTCTCTTCAGCGGATGGTACGCATCTCTGGAAACTCCCCGTCACCCCGTTACTGACCTTCTCAGTAAACGGGAAATCCGTTCACGTCACGCCGGAGCTTCAGTAATGAGCGCAGAACAGGATGCCGGTAAGAACGGCAAAAAACTTTTTTCAATAATTGGATTTAGTGCCCTGGTTTTAGTGACCGCGGGTTATCTGGCCATGTCGTGGCTGACACATGACCCTTCAGGAACAGATTCTGCCGTCAACCTTAACGGTACGGCCTCAAGTGCCGTAACCACCACGACGGAGAGCCCGCGTTACCGTGAACTGCTTAAAGCCTCAAACGATTTAGGCGCGCAGGAAGCCGCACGGACCGATTCATCCTTCATCGCCAGTCTCCCGGTCGGCCTTGAAGTCACGGAACCCCCTCCGGATAAGGTGCCAGAAACAAAACCGGTGGACCTGCCACCTCCGCCGCCAGCAGCATCACGCCATGCGGAAAACCCGGCCGGAGAAGAGCAGGCAAACGAAAAGCGCCAGGCTCAACTGCAAAAACTGCTTAAGCGGATCAGTGACGCACAGACTGGCGGCGATGCACCGGTGCTGGCAACTGCCCTGGCAAGTGTTACGCAGACATCGCCAGCGACTGGCACAAGAAACCTGGCAGAGACAAAAACTGAAACAGAGAGTGCACAGGTCTTCATCCACGCACTTACGCGTGCGGCCGGTTATATGGAGACTGCCGTGGATTCAGATAACCCCAACTCAGAGGTTGTTGCGGTTATTCCTGCCGGGCCGCTGGCTGGCGCAAGACTTCACAGTTCGTCAGCAAAACTTGCCGGCAATGGACTGGATATCAGATTTACCAGTATGAGTTGGAACGGCATGGAGCTGAACGTCAATGCAAGCGCACAGAGTGAGAAAAACCTGATGTCTTCTGTGGCCTCCGATGTTAACCATCGATGGGGAACACACATCGTTCTGCCCGCTGTACTGGGAGGTCTTGGTGATCTTGGCGGTCTGTACAAGGATGCTAACACTCAGGTTATGCAGTCCAGTGTCGGTACCGTCACCGGACGAGTGGGTAAACCTGATGGCAGCACAGTGGCTGGTGTAATGGTTGGCGGCACAGCCCAGACCGGGGCGGAAGTCATCAAACAGGAGATGGCCCGTGAGCCGTTCCGCCAGGTCACCGTGAAGCAGAAAGAAGTTATCTCCATTCTCTTCGTTGACTCGGTTACTTCTGACGACATTGTCAGCAGTAATAAAGCGGCTCGTCCCGCAATCAATAGCACCTTATCAGCACCCGCTGCCGCAGAGCAGCAAACCGAAACCCGCCTGCAGGAAGCCATCGCGCGCCGCCAGGCTGAAATCCGTCGTCAGTATGGCGATACCGTACCCGTGAGGAACAATGATGAACCAGAAAATTGATATGCCTGAAGAAGAAACACTGGAAAGCGAGGATGATTTTGGCGCGCCAGATCCTCGCGAGAAACCGCCCTTCTGGAAGCGAGACCTGCTGTTTGGCTATTCTCTGCCGTGGCTTCTCGGGATAACGCTTCTGGCAGTGGCCAGCCTCTGGTACCTGTTCGGTCCATCACTGTCATTGACGAATAATACGCCGTCTGAAACCAGCTTCAGTGAAGTTGAAAATACACTCGACGGTGCACAGCATAGTACGGTTGAGTCTGTTCCGCAGCAGGCTGTCTCGCCAGCCGCGGCGCAACCGGCGGCACATACGTCCCTGCCAATGGCTCAGGACGACAGGGCGAGCATGATGACGGATATCCGTGACGAGCTGAACGATCGTGACCGCAAGATAAATGACTCTCTGACGTCGCTTAAAGACAGCGTTACGCGCCTGTCTGATGCTATCAAAAGGGATGAGGCTTACGCAGTAGAAACGCGTGCACAGCTTAATGAGCTGACACAGAAGCTGGCTGTTCTGGAAACCCGCGTAAGCACCTCTGATGCCTCAAAAACAGCTTCCCGGCCCCAAAAACGGCAGACAACCAGTGCTGTTGCAGGCATGAAAATCATGTCGCTGGAAGCAGGAATGGCGTGGATCAAATGGCAGGGCAGTACCTGGTCAGTCCGGGAGGGGGATACGCTGGGTAAAGTCACTATTCGTCAGATTGATCCTGCCACGCGCTCTGTGGTGACAACCGGAGGAACCCTGCGCTAATGGCACTGGATGCCGTCACGCTAATAGAGAATCTTGCTTCGGGCATCTTCACCGCTGGGCTGGATTTATTATTCAGCTGGTCCGAGATGATTGGTTTTTTTGGCCTCATCGCACTTCTGACCCGGCAACGTTCCAGTCGAAGTCCATTGTCCCCGGGCAAGTTTGCTATTGGCCTTTTTTCCTGCGCCGCGCTGGTATCTCTCCCCTCCATCATTAATGCCAGTGGTGCGCAGCTTGGCTTTGGCGCCACATCTTTTGATGCAATCGCGTATGTGCAACCCGCCACCTACGGCGTTGCTGCCGGGGCTGCTAACGCCGTACTTTCTCTGGTCCGGCTAGCAGGAGTGGGGTTTGTCTATGCGGCACTCGATATGTTTCGACGATCAGAGCTTGAGGGGCACACCGCACTCAGTTCAAGTGAAAGCATTCGCGCTGCGACAGTAAAACTGTTTGCAGGGACCGGTATGGTCTTTTCACCTCAGCTCATCGATGCCGCACTTGCCACTCTCGGCCTCTCTTTTTAACACACTTCGTTTTTTTATAACCCAAGGAGACACTATGTCACTTTTCCGTGCTATTTCCGCGCGTCTTTATGCCGTCGTTATTTTCTGCCAGCTGACCATGATGCAGTGCCGCGAGCGCATGATTCAGGGGCTGTGTGCTCTGGTCACGTTCCTGTTACCCGGCATGGCCTTCGCTGATGGCGATCTCGCCGATATGTTTGGTAGCGCCGCCTCTGGTGCCAAAAGCGGTAAAACTTCCGGCCTGGAAATTGCCCAGGCGATCGGTGTGTTCATCTTCATCGGTTCCCTGCTGTCCTTCAAAAAAGTGGGCACCAATCCGCAGATCACTGTGGGCCGCTGCTGTGCAGGTCTGGCCATCGGCGCACTACTGGCCGTAGTCCCTGAAATTATGGGACGAACCCAGAAACAGCTCGGTACCAGCTCTGTCAATATCAGCTAACCACAGGAAAGGGTCGGTGTTTACCGACCCTTTCAGGAGAAAACGATGAGCAAAAAGAAAAAGACACCTGACTGTCCATGGCTACATCCGCTTCCGGTTCCTGATGTTGTCCATTCCACAGCCCCTTTACTTCCTCCCCCCGAGAGCGTTTCTGGAGGGCGGTGTTATTGCTGTAGTGCTGACATGAAACATCTGTTTGTGTTACCGGAATCCCTGCCATTATCCCGACTTGCGGAAGACGCGCAGGATGCCAGGACCCGACTTGTCAGAGCGAAAGACACGCTGGCTCAGCTGGAGTCACGTCCCACCCCGCAGGTACCGGTTGAATATGAGAAACACGCCCGGGCTCTGAAAGCTGCCCGGACCGGGATGCAGCACGCATCACTTGCCGCCCGCCGGATTGCTTTGCGACACATCCCCAAAACACTGCTGACCGACACCAGTCTGCTGTCTGACATCGAACATGCTGAATTAGAACGGCTCACGACACCGTTTCACCTCTGTTACCTCTGCCATGCCTGGCATGCCCTCAACGGATTTGCTGCTGCTCAGGGGGTCATGGTCTGGCTACCGGACCTGCACCCACGTAATGTTGTTGCCCTGAACCGAAAAGCCCTGCAGGCCGTCTTCAGCACCAGACCAGGCGAGGTTCGGGAAGGCCGTCGGGTACTGTCGGAACTGACCCGCCATCGTCTTCCTCTGGAAGAACGTTTCGGGGGATGGCGACCAGCTGACTATGCAGATGCGCTTAAACGTTTCCCGCCAGTCATGCGCGATGAAATGCGACAAAAAATGAACGGAGTGGCGTTGATCCTGACACCTGATTCAGTGACGGACAGTGACGTTCTGTCAGGAGCCTCGCAGACAACAATATTATCCTCACAGTCATCTGGTACCACTGTCACGTAAACCTAACGCAAGCCTTATCCCGCAGATGCGCCCACAGAAGCGCCTCGCCCATCAATACACGCCATTCCGGTGGAGTCTTCGCAGCTATGAATATCAACCGCCTTGTCTTCACTATTGAAGACGTTATGAATACCTGTTCCCGTTTCGCCGTCTCTGCTGACTTTGTCGACTACTGCGACATTCGTACGGTGATCGGACTGGACAAACAAGATCTGGAGCTCAGACCCTGGCTGGAAGCCCCTTATATAGGTGTCACCCATCATGGCTATTTCCTTTCTGTATTCGAAATATCCGGGGCATTGCGTGAAATGTCGGAAACAGCCTCAGACGATCATCCGGATGCGTTTGAAGGAATGATCGCGCACCTCGCGTCCACGCTCAGCACCACCTGGAAAAATATCGGCCATAAACTGGCCTTCATTTTCGAACGTGACCCGGAAAAAGGGCGTGACGAAGTCAGCGCCATGATCGCCCCGCAAATGCGTTCAATTCAGCACATCGGCGTCCAGCTGGATGACCTGCTTAATGAGAAGATCAATGTCATTTCTCCGTGGCTTGTTCGTGAGCGCTGCTGGCTTGCCGTCTGGAGCTCTCCGACACTGGTGAGTCATCAGGAACGAACCGATTTTAACGCCACCGTTCGGGCCATTCAGGATAAAGCACCTGTCGCGCGCTTTGGTCAGGAGCCCTGGCGCTGGCAAATGTCTGGTCTGAAGATCCGGCACGACAGCTTTATCACCACTCTTGAAAAAGCACTCGTACGCGGTGGAGACGGCTTGCTTGTCCGCCTGCTTGATGTGCCTGAGTTCTGTAATGAAATCAGACGTGAAACAGCACGCAACAGCACATCGGCCGCATGGCGCCCGGCATTACCGGGGAAGGCTGCGCCAGCGGGTGCGCTTCAGGAGGGCGACGCTACAGCACTGCTAGCTCCCTTCCTGAATCTTCAGGTATTTGGTTGTACGCCAGAAACAGAAGGTAATCTGGTGCATGCAGGGGGGCTGTGGCACGGCATGGTGGCCATAACACTTCCGCCTCAGCATCCCCGCCCCTTCAATGAGCTTGTGAAATTGGTTCCACGTTCCGTTCCCTGGCGCATACGAATCGACATCATGCCTGGCGGGATGAAAGCGCTGGGCTGGAAAAAGACTATTTCATCATTTGGACAATTTATTCCCTCTATTCGCCCACTTTACGACGCTTTCACACAGCTGGCTGCAACGGATGAACGCGATCCGGTCTGCGTGATGACCATTGTGGCGTCCACCTGGGGGCATACCCGGGAAATATGCTCCCGTAATCAGATGCTGCTTGAATCAGCGTTGCAGGGTTGGGGAGTCTGTAACACGACCACCACATTCGGTGATCCTCGCAGGGGATGGGTCAACAGTATGCTGGCCGCGTCAGCGGGCTCCGGCCCTGTTCCGCTTTACCCGCCACTCTCCCATGCGCTATCGATGTTGCCCTTCAACCGACCAGGTACCGTCTGGCGAGGGGAAGGCAACCTGATGCTGCACACGGAAGACGGATGCGCCTGGGAAGTCGGGCTGGGGTCTTCTCGACAGAACAAGCATACCGAACTTGCCCCTGGCGATTCGGGTCTGGGTAAATCGGTACTGATTAATACCCTGACGGAAATACAGGTATCTTCCGCCCAGGTTTCGCTTCCTTATGTGGCTCACATTGATAAAGGATTCAGCGCGATGGGGTTAATCCAGCTGATACGTGACAGTCTGCCAGAAGAGAGAAAGGACGAAGCAGTCGGCATCATACTCAGCAACGACCCGTCTAAGTCACGCAATGTCTTCGACATCCTGTACGGCGCTCGTAAGCCAGTGACACCAGAGAAGCAATTTATCGCGTCCATGTTGACGGCCTTCTGTATCGAACCGGATAAAGGGACCCCGCCTAACCCTACAGATACCCGGCAAATAGTGAATCGCCTGATTGATCTGGCGTATGACATGCGTAGTGGTATTGAGCCAAACATGTTCCGTTCAAACGTAGAGCCAGAAGTGGATGCGGCACTGGAGTCATCCGGTTTGTGGGGTGAGCACGATCCGGAGTGGTGGACCGCGACACCATGGTACGAAGTACGTGACCTCCTGCATGAACGTGGACAGTTATCTGCAGCTCAGCGGGCACACTACCAGGCGGTACCAGAACTTGCTGATATGCCCGCGCTACTACGCAGTGAGGTTATTCAGGAGACTTTTGGCCGAATACAGCGTAACGGCTCACAGGAGCCCCTGGTGGAGTACATTGAGCGCTGCATGATTCAGGCCCGACAGGACTACCCGATGATGGCCAGTCGGACTCGTTTTGCGCTGAACCCGAACACACGCATTATTGCCGTAGACTTAAACAACGTAGCCGGCGATAAGACCCCGGCAGGCAGACTGAAAACCGGCATCATGTTCCTCTTTGCTGGCCACATCACTGCGGGTGATTTTTTGCTGCCGCAGTATCAGGATGAGGTAATGCAAATACTGCCGGAAGCCTACCTCCCGGGCATTATGCGACGCATCAACCAGCTCGATAGTGAAATGAAAACCAAAATCTATGACGAACTGCACAACGTCAAAGGCATTGATTTCATCTTCGAAGCACTGGATACGCAGGATCGTGAACAACGTAAGTTTGGTATCCGCACGGTGCTGAGTACCCAGTTCCTTACCGACTATCCGAAAAGCCTGCTCGACTCTGCCAACACCCTCTGGCTGCTGCGCTTCCGCCAGGAAGATATTCCACTTTTACGGGACAGTTTTAAGATCCCCGAACACAATCTTCATGCATTCCTGCGTATGCCAGCTGGTCCGGCTGCAGACGGTAGTGGCGTACCGATGCTATGTATGATGCGCACAACCCAGGGGACGCTGGCACGGATTGTCCGGTTTACGCTCGGACCGCTGGAGCTGTGGTCGCTTAACTCAGACAAAAAAGACGGCGCGCTACGCAGAAATCTCTCGGATACGATCGGTACTGCCCGTGCCCGTCAGTTACTGGCGGAGAAGTTCCCTCGCGGATCCGCAAAAAAACTCATTGAGTACAGGGAGCGTAACAGTGGCGCCCGTGGTGATAAGGGCGTCATCGAATTGATGGCAGACGAAATGATAAATGAGCTGGGGTATGACCTTTGATGTGTTCCATCCACCTGACGCCACGCTGTCGCCGCCCGGTAAAGGGCCAGGTCAGTCTTTCCCGCCTGGTGATCGATGCCGACGGCGTGGAGTTCGTCCTGCCGTCCCGGCACTTCCGTACAGACAGTGCAGTGAACTCCCGGGCGGTATACGCGACCGATCGCCGGGCAACGCAAGAGGCCTGTGGCGTGCTTCTTTCACTCAAAGCGCGACCACGCCAGCTGGTCACAACAGCCATCTGGCAGGTCAATGAGCCAGGCGAACCGGTGCGGGAATCGCGTCATGTGGTCCAGTGGTTGCTACCTGAAAATACAGGGGCGGTGTTAACTGATGATACCTGGTTATGGCCGGAGGGGGCAGATACCCCACAACTCAGCTCGGGAGACTGGCCGGTACTGGATATCACCCCTCCAGCTCATGCAAGAATCACGCGTCGTGGGCTGACAATCATAGACACCCGCAGCCGGGAAGGACGTATCAGCAGACGCTTTCAGACCTTCCCTCTGGTCGCCCTCGCCCCCGGCACACAGTCAACCCGCCTTCCCGGCGTGTTTACCCCGCTCAAATAAACGGAGAATCTCATGCTACAACGTCATCTCCCCGCGCTGGCGCTGGCCATCGCGTCCAGCCTTCCCACTGTTGCCAGTGCTTTAACGGTCAACGTGAACTCCAGCGTTCCGATCACGACTCAGGTTCTGCCTGAGATGGCCACCATCCAGGCAACTCTGGTCGAAATACTACAGATGCAACAGGCAACCGGCACAGCCATCACACAGAACGCCGACAAGCTCGGCGCCCTGATTAATCAGGATGGGCAGGCTACTCGTCAGCAAATGATTTTCAATAATGAAACCCAACGTCTGGAGGAGGCACGGCAGAGTTTTTCGGTACCGGATTCGATCTGTAGTGATTCCGCATCCGGTGTGGCAGCACAAAGTAAAAGTGCATCAGGCAGCGCCGCGTCAAAACTCTCATCAGGCAAAGGTGTTTCCAGTTCAGCGGTGCGGAAGAGGATTTCTACAGCATCGGAAGAACAGGCCCGCGACGCTTATGACGGTGCGAACGTACATGCCGCGTACTGTACGGCAGCAGAATATGAACGCTTTGGCGGAACCGGTATCTGCCCTGCCGTCAGTAATTTGCCCGGAGGTGACAGTCAGGTACGCTCCATCTATGGCGGCGCGGGACCTGAAGGGCAGGCACCGGCACTTTCCTGGTCACAGGAACAGATTGATGCCGCTATGGCCTACATGAAAAACACGGCTCGACCTTCAGCAGGCCGCACGCCAGGCAAAGGTGAAGTCAACACTGTTACCGGTCGTACGTATGTAGGGTTGCTCAACGAGTACAACGGTATCATCGATGCCGCGTCTGAACCTCAGCTCTCGCTGATTGCCGACAGTAAGACCAGTGAAACCACCCGTGATGCCCTGAAAGAAGCACTGCAGTCACCTTCCGCAGCGCAGTATTTTGACAATGTGGCTTCGCCGGAGGCGAAGGCGAAGGGCTACATGAGCCAGCGAGAATTTGAATCGTTTGAGGCCGGACGTCGATATGCCAACACAGCCTATCTCTCCGACCTGCAGCAAATGGACGGAGATAACCTTATGCGCGAACTCATCCGAACTACGGCACAGATGAACTGGCAACTTAACGACATTAAAGAGTTGCTGCGCAAAGGGAACGTGATCGACGGCCAGCTACTCGCCGCCTTTGCCCGCCAGTCCTACGCCCCACGTCTGAAACAACTCGAATCAGCCATGAACCAGGGAGCTGCCAAATGACACTGGAAAAAACAGTCGCACGGAAAAAAGGACTACCTGGACGTATTACCCGGGGACTGCTGAGCATATTTCTGCCATTGCAGGAAACGAAGTGGTATTTGCGGGCTGCCCGGCACATGACATCACGAAATATTGAGCGAATGCGTGATGCTTTTCCGGAGCTCATTACTGACGACAAACCGCCGGCTTCTCCTGACTGGGAAAAAGCCGTTGCGGAATCAGGTTGTACCCCCGCACAGTTGGATGAGGGGTATGTGAGCCAGCGCAGGCGCTGGCGAGTGCTGTTCTGGCTTATGGCCATACCGGTTCCGCTTGCAGCACTGACACCATTCATTATTGGTGGGAGTATCTCCGCGCACCAGATCAGCACCTGTGTGGTGCTGTTTTCCGGTGCTGGCGTGGCATGGTCAAAAGCGCTAATCGTAACCTACCGACTGTGGCAGTTACGCAACCGTCGCGTAAGTCTTGCTGAAAGAGGCACCTTTCAGCATTTCATGGCGGAAACCCATGCCGTACGAGATGCCATTCTCGGGAAATAGCTGCCCTTCTCTGCCTCCTGCCGACATCCCGGCATTCATGCATTATCCGGAGTTACCGTGAAAAATCTCATTCGTGCGCTTTGTGCAGGGCTGCTTATCTCTGTTACCCCGGCACGCGCAGGTGTCACTTACGATGACATAGTCTCTGCTGCAACCAATGCACAGGACCTCTCCCGACAGGCACTGGTCACTATCTTCGGCGATGTGGTGCTGGACCCTCTCGCCGCCGGCAATACCACGATGATCGGGAATCTGTTTGCTCTGTTTAACGGAATTATCGCCGTCCTTGCCGTCGTCTGGTTTGTATTTATTGGTCTGAAGCACATTAATAAAACGGGGCATCAGGGCAAGGTATTCAGCGGGGATCGCGATATCACCAGCACACTGAGCACAGTGTCAGGATTTTTGATGATTATCCCGACCGCCAATGGCTGGAGCATGTCCCAGCTCATAATTCTCTGGGGCGCGTCGATTATGGGCGTAGGTTCTGCCAACCTGATGGTGTCCAAAGCAGCCAGTGATATTGCCAGCGGCTACTCCCTGACTGTCCAGCCCACACAGGCTTCGACCCGAACTTCTGCACGCGGTATTTTTGAGATGCAGCTTTGTAAATATGCCATCAATACTGCGCTGGACGATTACAACAGCACGGCAAATTCGACCACAGCCAGAATGGCAGGGGTATCCGGTTCTTCTGGAGGGAATTATACCTACCGGGTCACCAACGGCAGCGGTGTGTGCGGCACGGCGACGATACCGGAACAACAGAAATCGGACTCCTCGTCTGGTTCCGGAAGCTTCTTTAACCCCTTCAGTAACCGCGATACAAGTGAAGTGGTGGATGCGCAAAACAAAGCTATGGAAGCAATGATCCAGGATATGGACAGCGCGGCCAGCGAGTTTATGGCAGGGTTTATGAATAAACGAACAACCGGCAACGGCACACTCCCGGATATTGAAACCCGCATTCAGAGAGCAGCCAGTACGTACGAACAAACTGTTCAGCACGCACTACCGGCGCAGAGTGAACAAAATGGCATACAGGATGCTGTCAGGAATTACCTCGACACTTATGGTTGGGCGGCTCTCGGTGCCTGGTACCAGACTTTTGCAACGGCCAATCAACGCCTGACAGAAGTTGCCAGTCGCGCGCCGGCAACCAGTGGGATGTCATCCCTTGGGGAAATTGGCAGCGGAGACCTGTTCAGTGCGGTAATGAGCGCCTACCGTACCCAGTTACAAAACTCTAATTATGCACCTCCAGCAGGTACAGCAACATCACAAAACGAGTTAAGTGCTTCTGAAGGTAATGACCCAAATAGCATATTAATGAACTCGTTCGCTCCATTTTTCGTCAGTTTAACCAGCAACATCGCAACAAATTATAGTGGGACAGGAACCTCAACAGGGCAGGTAAACCCATTAGTTAAAATGAAAAATGTTGGAGATTACACGCTGGTTGCAGCGGAGGGAACTTTAACAGCATACACGGTCATACGGGCTGCTGTTGCGGGTGGAGAGTCATCCCTTCTCGGGAAGGTTGTCAATATGACAGGAGCAATTAGCGCTGTAGATAAAGGGCTTGATGCCATTTCGCCAGCAGTATATTTCTTGTTACTACTTATGTTTAGCGCTGGATTTACACTTTCAATCTATTTGCCATTTATTCCGTTTATCTTCTGGATGACTGGTATTGGTAACTGGATTGTCAGTGTTCTAGTAGGTTGCGCTGCGGGACCTCTATGGGGGGCAACTCACCTAGGTACGTCTCAGGATCGAGGCAGTCGTGCGGCTTATGGTTACATTTACTTTATAGATACCATGATTCGTCCCGCACTTATGGTTTTTGGATTTTTCTTTGCATCTGTTGCGATTGTTGCTACTGGCACTATCCTTCATGCACTTTTTGGTGTCGCACTGGTCAATGTTCAAGCCAACTCGTTAACAGGTTTATTCAGCATGGCTGGTTTTTTAATGATCTATGCTCGAATTTGCACGACACTGGTATCTAGCATATTTGCCTTACAGGCATATTTACCTGACTACGTCATTTCGTTCCTTGGCGGTAGAGATGCAGCAAATACTCTTGGAAGCATGGCTGGTTCTGTCAAAGATATGTTCGTAGCCGGTGGGAGGAATATACGGCATACCCCTGGCGTTAATACGAAGGGTATGAATGGTCCAGGGGAAACAAATAATGATGGAATAAAAAGTTGAGATGTGGACATCTATCCAGTAGTGCTATAACATTGAGTGAAATACCTAAGGAGGGTTTACTGTGAAAGATAGATTCCCTAAGTGGTGGGTTTTATACTCTGTTGCAAAGTCTTTATTTTTAAAGTTCGGTATAATCTCTTTCTTGCTGATTTTTTTTCTATGCTCCATTTCAATCATCATGGATGAGTACGTACGCCCGGAGGCATATCTATACGCCATAACAAGTTGCTTACTGTTATTCGGTCCATTTGCCATCAATTATGTTATAGCCAAGAAACGCAAAAAAAAGATCCTTGCTGTTGTTGAGAAAATCAAGGAGACGGGTCATTTCAAACCGGAAAGCGGTTCTGAGGGCTGGCTCTTCTGGAAAAGTACCTACCTGGGTTTCGACTTTCAGCAAGGAACCTTTTTGTACGTCCGAATCTACCCGGGCAATGTCATGGATGTCATTGGCTTCGATGCTTACAGCCTGACACGTACAGAGGTTGAAGATTCAAAGTTGCGTCTCTTCACAAGGTTCACATCATTGCCGATGATTCCTATCGATACCGGTGCTGCATCCAGTATTGCTAACCATCTGCATGCAATGAACAACAAAGGATACACCTATAACTTCAACTTTAACGATGTCGTGAATAAAAAACGTGCCGAGATCGAATCTCTGACAGGGCTACCTGTTCCCGTTCTTGCCTGAAACACATCCAATACCCTCCAATAAATAGCCGGTTTAATTGCCGGCTATTTTCATTGATTTCATTAACGCAGATCATCGCTCTGAAAATTCACTTTAAAACAGATGATGATAATAAAAACCACAACCCATCTTATTAATGACCCTCACTAAAACAAAGGAGATCCGTATCAGATCCTCAACAATCTAATATTTGACCAATCAATATAATTTCACCTGCCGTTATCACCAGTAAATACGCTTGCTAACTTTTCGTAAGCTCGGGCTCTGCTGCCCTCTTTTATTCAGTTAGTCTTCATCGTTTTTATTTAGGGAGCTTTTCCATGACATCCGCTCGCGCGGGAACGACTGATCCGCTTGAATTTCTTGGAGCCCTCGCCATCCTGGGCATTATGCTTCTGCTTGTTGCATGGCTGTTCTTGCCTGAGTTTGTGTACTGGTCATGTTTCATTTTGCATACCCTGTGGGGCATGGCTGATTTTGGCCCCTTCCACACCTGGGCCGCACCGCGTTATAACCTGCTGGCCGTCACCGCCAACAATGCCGAAAACATCACTTACGATCAGTGGATCAACGTGATGAAGCAAACGACGGTGATCCTGATGATATTCCTCATTCCCCTGTCTACCGCTTCGCTGTGGAGCTGGTTATGCCATCCTGCACGAAACTGGCAAACGCGACGGGTACTCAATATCAGCACGCTGCCCTTCGCTATGGAAACCATTTCTCCTGCAATTGCCCCCATTCTTAATGAGGGGAATTCCAGTCGCCTGTTGCTTGATAAACGTCGTCAAGAAAGACGTCCGGCACAAAGCCCTGAGGGTTTCGCTGAAGAGCATGAACTCATCAGTAATATGCAGCTCGATGTTGCCCGCTGCAGGGCTGTTTTTATGGCCCAACTGGGGCGTCCACTTAATGGATGGAAAAGTCTCGCCCCTCATGAAAAGGCATTATTCGCAATATTCGGCCTTCAGTTTTTCCTGGACGACCGACCGGCCGCACGTCAATTAATGGATGCCCTGAACCGCTCCTGTCGGATAAAAAGCCGCCGTGATAAGGGGAAATTCTCAGTTCCGGTCTATGCGCTGGCGAGAACCGCTTTTAAGCGCGTCATCCAGAGCGAAGGCGCGAAACAGTGGTTGCGTGAGCACCGTTACGTCAGAAGTGGTCTGGTCTGGCTGTACGCACATGATTTACGGCTGACACCACCTAACTGGCTATGGCTAAAGGGGGTAGACCGCCCACTCTTCTATGCCCTGCACCGGGCAAACACCACCAAAGGATTTATTGAAGGTGCAGGTATCGTCGCCGTCGCCCGCACCGAGAGTGAGGCTATCCGACTTGGCCTCCCCTGCCCGCAAGCCTGCGTCGATGAAGCCATTGAGGGATTGCGCATCGATATGCTGTCCCTGGGGCTAATCTGGAACGAACCTCAGCCAGACCGCGACCGCAAGCGTCGCATCCGGACCAACTGGTCACTCACGGAAGACGTCATCACTCGCCCGGGTGACGATGACGATCTCATCTTCTGAAATTTCGCTCATTTCTGACGCTAATTATCTTACTGTCTACTGGAGTCTCATTATGTCGCTGGAAAGCACCTACACCACCTTTCGTTGTAACGACACCATTGTGGTTTTACATCAACACGGACATGGTGTTCCTCAGGCTCTGTTCACCTTTCGTGAGCCTCAGCGTATGGCCATCCACGATAAAAAGCTCATCGCTTTTTATCCATATTCAGCAGAAGCCGTGACACTTCTTGATGACCCGATGCACGATGCAGCGGAAGTCTTCAACACCATAGCGCGACACCTCAAAACCCAGAGTAAGGCAATAATGAAACGCCGTATGAAGTCCCTTGCCCTGTTTGTGAGCGGCGCGCTGATAGCATCTTCGTTATGGCTCCTGGGTACGGACAACCATTTCTCACTCAATGTGGGAAACCAGACACTGACTATCCCGGCAGAACCAGGCGCAATCGCACCGGCCCGGCCGCGGCAGACTGCCGCTGTTCAGGAGCCAGCCAACCCGGCGGCAGGCAATACAGTCATTCAGGCTGCCCAGGCTGAATCCGACAACATGCAGAATATTATGAAGGAAAGTCATAAATCCTTACCGGCTTCGCCTTCTGAAGCCCTGAAAACAGCACCGGCAGCGGTAACGTCAACCACATCAGTAAAAAAAGAAGCGACGGAACAGTCAGCGCGACAGAAGATGGTGGAAATACTGAAGCGCAGTACCGATCGAGGTCTGTTCACCATCCAGCTCTCAACCGGGCATGAGCGTACGCTGTATGCATTCCTCGATCCAACCTGTGCGGTCTGCAGAAGTATGGAGCCGGCAATCGAACAGCTGGCGCAGCGTTACAACGTTGTTGTATTCCCTGTATCAGTCGTGAATGACGGCGGCGATGCTGTAGAGAAGATCATTCCGGTTTTATGCGAGAAGGACCAGACAGCTCGTGCTGTTGCATGGAGTGTTCTTTTCCGACCGGACGCAGGTATGCTGGTTCCGGGACAGACAACACCTCCACAGGTGAGCTCAGACTGTTCCGCGTCGGCTCAGGCCGTAGTAGCCGTAAACGATACTGGCTTCCGCACCTTTGGTTTTTCAGGTACGCCGACAGTGCTGACTGACACGGGCATTCGCCTGGCAACGGGCATGCTGACCGCGCCGGATAAAATTGATCACTTCCTGAAAATTACAGATCCAATGTCACCAGAACAGGTCGACCGCTTTGTGAGTTCCCTCAGTATCCAGGAGTAAACCATGAATTATACGCCCGTTAACCAGGCGCTCATGAAGCGCAATGCCTGGAACTCCCCTGTTCTTGAGCTTTTGCGCGACCACCTGCTGTATGCCGGAATTATGGCAGGAAGTGTGGTGGCGGGGTTTATCTGGCCACTCGCCATACCGCTTTTGCTTTTGCTGGCCATCGTGGCCAGCATCAGCTTTGGAACACACCGCTGGCGTATGCCCATGCGAATGCCTGTCCACCTGAATAAAGTAGACCCCTCTGAAGACCGGAAGGTACGACGCAGCCTGTTCAGAAGGTTTCCCTCACTGTTTCAGTATGAAACAACGCAGGAAAGTAAAGGTAAGGGAATATTCTATCTCGGCTACAGGCGAATGAATGATATCGGTCGCGAACTCTGGCTCACCATTGATGACCTGACCCGTCATGTGATGTTCTTTGCCTCGACCGGTGGAGGGAAAACCGAAACCATCTATGCGTGGATGCTCAATTCATTTTGCTGGGGTCGGGGCTTCACCTTTGTTGACGGTAAGGCGCAGAACGACACGGCGCGCACCTGCTACTACCTGGCCCGCCGCTTTGGGCGTGAGGATGATGTGGAATACATCAACTTCATGAATAGCGGCATGTCCCGCAGTGAGATGATCCACAACGGTGATAAAAGTCGGCCACAGTCTCACCAGTGGAACCCCTTCTGCTATAGCACTGAGGCCTTTGTTGCTGAGACGATGCAATCAATGCTGCCGACCAACGTACAGGGGGGAGAATGGCAGTCCAGAGCAATTGCAATGAACAAGGCGCTGGTTTTTGGCACAAAGTTCTATTGCGTCCGTGAAAACAAAACCATGTCGTTGCAGCTGCTGCGCGAGTTTATGCCACTGGAGAAACTGGCAGAGCTTTACTGCCGTGCCATAGACGATCAATGGCCAGAGGAAGCTGTCTCTCCGCTCTATAATTATCTGGTAGACGTACCGGGTTTCGATATGGCCACCGTTCGCCAGCCTTCAGCCTGGACAGAAGAGCCGCGCAAGCAGCACAGCTACCTGACTGGGCAGTTTCTGGAAACCTTCAACACATTTACGGAAACGTTCGGTAATATCTTCGCTGAGGATGCCGGTGACATTGATATTCGCGACAGCATTCACAGCGACCGGATACTCCTGGTCCTTATCCCGGCAATGAACACCTCTCAGCACACAACCTCTGCACTGGGGAGAATGTTTGTTACCCAGCAGAGCATGATACTGGCCCGGGACCTGGGACATCGTCTGGAAGGGCTAGATTCCGAAGCTCTCGAAATCACCAAATACAAAGGCCCCTTCCCCTACATGAACTATCTCGACGAGGTGGGAGCCTATTATACCGAGCGTATTGCCGTTCAGGCCACACAGGTACGTTCCCTGGACTTTTCTATCGTCATGATGAGCCAGGACCAGGAGCGCATTGAAAGCCAGACCTCAGCCACAAACGTTGCCACCCTGATGCAAAACGCCGGCACTAAGGTTGCGGGTAAAATCGTAAGTGATGATAAAACGGCAAAGACAATCACTAATGCCGCAGGACAGGAAGCCCGGGCGAACATGGTCAGCCTGCAACGGCGTGACGGTATCATTGGTACCTCCTGGATCGATGGCGACCACATCAATATTCAGATGGAGAACAAAATCAATGTGCAGGATCTGATTAAATTGCAGCCAGGTGAGAACTACACGGTGTTTCAGGGCGATCCGGTTCCGGGAGCATCCTTCTACATCGAGCCGCAGGACAAAACGTGCAATGCACCCGTCATTATCAACCGATACATCACGATTAACCCACCGAACCTTAAGCAACTACGTAAACTTGTTCCACGAACAGCGCAGCGACGTCTTCCTGCTCCGGAGAACGTCAGCAAAATCATTGGTGTTCTGACAGAAAAGCCCTCGCGTCGGCGTAAAGCGGCAAAAGCTGAACCCTGGAAGATAATCGATACCTTTCAGCAGCGTCTGGCCAATCGCCAGGAAGCGCATAATCTGATGACTGAATATGATACGGACCACCGTGGACGGGAAGAAAACCTCTGGGAAGAAGCGCTGGAGGTAATCAGAACAACCACTATGGCAGAACGTACAATACGGTACATCACGCTTAATAAGCCTGAATCGGAACCGACGCAAGTAAGCGCTGAAGAAATTCAGCTCGCACCAGATGCGATACTGAGAACGCTGACACTCCCGCAGCCGGCTTATATTCCTCCTTCCAGATATCGAAACGAGCCATTTATCTCCCCGAAACTGCCTGATTCACCACATCCGGATATGGAGTGGCCAGAGTGATAGTTCAAAAAAATTGTCTTGTTTCAGGAACAGCTGCCGATAAACAAAATGATATAGAAATGAAGGAAATGAAATGAAGAAACTACTATTTGCCGCCCTCTTTGGTTTTTCATGCGTTGCCGCTGCAGCGCCCCAGCCCGTTATCGACACCGATGCCGTGGCGCAGCTGACTGAAATCCGTAACATCCTCCTCACGAACCAGCAGAAGGTGTACGCCTGCTCCGATGGCGAGAAGCTTTATACTGTTGGGTTGCAGATAAAACACGATGGTTCTGAATACAAATGTGTTTTAAAGAAAGACCATGCTGAATGGGAATTAGTCCCACGCATCGCATTCAACTAAATAAGGCCGCGAAAGCGGCCTTTTTTTTGACCTGATTATGCTACCCTCCGGATTGGGCACAGATTCACACTATCCCGTTCTGCTGGCAGTACGAGAAATTGATAAGTATGATTGATAAAACAGGGGGCAGAGAATGAACATTCCTAAACAGACACTGGTTTTATCTATTGCAGGTTGCTCACTTCAGTTATTCTTTATTTTCGCTTCTTTCATAGGTGCTGATGATAGTTTTGCTGTCTTCTGGACATCATGCGGCTTTGCCTATGTATTGCTTGCGTTCCATGTAGTCACGGGCGTTGTCGCTTGTTATGACATAAAACATCCTCTAAAAGTTTAAAAGGCCGCATTTGCGGCCTTTTTTATTTCTTATCTGCGGGCTAAATTCCATCTGGTCCCCGAATGCTTATAACGGTGAAGGTGGTTTCCAGTTTGGTCCTGACTCATTGCGCACAGCTTCTGTATTACTCCCCTGATTCGTCATTTCAGCAAAGCGCATCTCGCTTTCAACACGCACCTGGTCGACCTCCGGTCGCGAGATCTGGTATTCACCTTCATCACGGTGGTTCACATTGTGCCATGCCACCATTTTGGCAAAAGCTGTATTGAACTGTTCATTATTCCCTTCCGGAGCCATCGCGACGCTCGGAGAACGGCTGAAGAGAACCGGCGCGACTTTGACCATATCCCGCTTAAGCGCATCGTAATCGCCACTGTTCCGGAAAATAACCCTGTCGCCATAGTCGGTACAAATATGGCGGCCTGTCTCCGGATCGCGGAACTGGACGCGACCGTTCTTCTTCAGTGAAGCCCGCAGGCCAGGAACACCGGAATACATCGGCGTTCCGCCTGGCTCACAGATAACGACACATCGGTTGTCTGTTGTAGATTTCACCGCATTACCACGACGATCCCTGTAATCCCATCCTCTCAGCTGCGATATCGCAGCCTTGTCACCTTTCACCGCTTCAGCTTCAACCCACTGCCGGTAAGACGGCGGATACCATTTCCCCTGCCCGATAAGCTCAGCTCGTTCAGCCTTCATGGTTTCTTTCAGCGCAATCAGTGCCTGCATGCGCTGAAGCTCTGCAATATGATAATGCAGCTTCCTCACCAGAGGGTCACGATGTTCGATACGGATGCGCGCTTTACGTATCCTGCATTCGTCATGAATCGCCTGGTAACGTTCACGGCCATGCAAATCAGGGCGCTGCCAGTTAGCCCGCCAGGCTGCATAACGGGCTTTCAGATCTTCTCGCGCAGCTGCGCGCGCTTCGCGACGCTGGCGACGCAATTCAGGATCACGCTTCATACCCGGAATATCGCGGTCGCTCACGGCCAGTTCCGGATTGTAACGGCTGGCCGGCTTAACACGTTCAAAGATGTCTGCCGGCACCGAAACAAACGAACCAGCATGGGGTTCCGCACGCGCAAGCGTCAGATCAGGATGAACGTGGCTGGCCTTTACAGGGGTCTGTTCGTGATTGTAAGCGTCCATCACAACCAGGCCCTGCTGCTCGCGCATCAGCAACAGCCCCTGACGCGCCAGTAGCTCATGACAGCGTTCCCAGGTAAATTCACCACTACCGATAAGCGACTCAATGTCCTGACGGCAGTGTGAAACCGCATAGCCCCAGAGGCTTTCCTTATCAGAGAAAATCTCACGTTTCAGCGCCCCCTGCGGGCCCGAACCTGTTCGCAGTTTTCGCCATTCCCGGTCGGATACTGGGGTGGCTTCCAGACTGCCGCCGGTGAACTGTTCCGCAGGGGGAACCTGCTGGAAAATGTCTTTCGGTACCGGCTGCCAGCCTCCTTTATACGAGTCCAGAATAGCCTTCGTTAGCGCAGGCCACACACGTTCCGCCCTGACAGGTGTACGCGTTGAGTCATACCCGTCACAGATAACCAGACGGTCATGCTGTTCTTTCAGATACAGTCCAGACTGTGCCAGAAGCGTATGCACTGACTGTATGGTTCGCTGCGTTGGATCCTGATCAAGTGCAATCAGCGGCGCCCGTAAACGTGCGATCGCATAGTCCGATAAGGATTCTTTCTCTGTCATCCGTTCAGGGCGAGACGGCATAATAATCTTGTCTGGTTCATAGCGGCCGACAGCCGGAACTTGCGAGAAAATGTCCTGTACAGGAGGAACAAACTCACCCAGTTTACGAATAAGTTTATCGGTATCAAAGGCGTGTCCAAACGCAGAAAGCGTAACGCCAGGACGTTCACTGTCCCAGCCATCCTTCACTTTTAGCTCGCCGCTCTCCTTTGTCAGGAACAGGCCTTCTTTCGCAAAACGCTGATGGAGAGAAGACCAGTCGGTCACCGGTGACTCCCGTAAACCAGCTATTGCCGTGTCAGCGATATATTCTCTCAGGCTCTGATTACGGCCACGTTTCCAGGCACTTTGACGATCGCGTTCAACAGAGGTACGACGAACAATACGATTATCAGGGGCAATCACATAGCAGCCATTGTCAGGTGAAAACCCATGTTTGAGCTCCAGTTCACGACAGGCCTTACTCAGTTTTTCCTGGCTGTAAGCAAGACGGTTAAGATAACCAGTCTCCGGATGTACGCGATTTACAGCGATGTGAACGTGGAGGTTATCCGTGTCAGTGTGAACGGCAGCAACGAACTGATGGCCCGCTAAACCGAGACGGGAAAGTGTATGGCTGACCGAATCGTAAATCTGTTCAGGGCGCGGACTTTCGTGCGACTGCCAGCTCAGAATATAGTGGAATACAGGGTCGCTTTTGTTATGGGCAAACTTCGTTTTACGTGCGGAGAACTCCATTTCTTCAGCTGCACTTTCAATTGATGTGCAATTGTGGAAACAGGTCACACCGTAAAAATTCACCCATTCCCCGCCGTCAGGCATCACGTCAACCAGCGAGATAAACGACTCATCACGCAGTTTAGTAGCGTAGTCAACCAGACGGGAAAAGCGGCTGCTGTGCGGCATTTCTGGCTTTGTTCCGGAAGCTCTAACGGCTTCCATTAAATCATCATCGCGCGGCTCATCACGAACAGAAACGTACGAAACCAGGTCCCCAAAGGAGGACTTGCCGTCTTGTCGTTTCGGTGGAATAACCGGGATCATGATGTTGTTCTTCTCTCCGTGCTAACCGTTGTTCATGAGTTTATTTCTGAGCGTGGTCGACAGTTCTGTTATTGCGACAAGGACCGTGGAGTATTCCTTATCACCCACTCGTTTCCCTTCAACAAAGAGATGCTTTTGCAGTCTCCCCAGCCTTAAAAGCTCGGTCATAAAGCTGTCGTCGATGAGTGAAATCATCTTTCTGTTCATCGCTGCGTTACGGATATAAGCCGATACGCTTTGCCCCACTGCTTCCGCTTTCTGTTCAATCTCTTCGATTTCATCCGGCGTGAATCTCAGGGTCTTGATTACGGTTTTCTGCCGTTTATCACTTCCCCTTCGGGATGCTTTGTCGCTCATGTGTGCTCCTTACTCGGGTGTCGGGGCGGAGCCCTGACCAGGTGGCATTTGTGATATCGTGCGTGCGCGGTATTACAAATGCACATCCTGTCCCGTCTTTCGAGTCATTATACGCTTCGCTGGCTGTTTCGCCTAGTGGCGATTTGACGGCATAGGCAGTGCGGAGCACTGCCACTTTTGAGTGGTCAATGTTATGATTTGGATGACAATATTCTGAAAGGGGTAAGAAGATGAGTAAGAAGGCGTTTTATTCAGATGAAGATATCGAGCTAGCAAAGGTTACTCTGGCTGGTTTACCGGATCTGACACCTCAGCGCAAATCACAAAAGGAATTTCTGGATGCAATCCGTGATGACCTGTTAGCACTGGTAAAAACCAAAGGTTACACGGTCTCAGACATTAAAGAGACACTAAAAACCACGGGGTATGAAATCAGTGAGAGAGCACTTCGTGAAATCGTTCGTGATGCTGATAAAAACAAACCAGCCCGTAAAAATCGCAGGTCGACGGCAGAAAATTCGTCATCACCAACGAAATAATTCCTGCATCCTGAAGATGTGATGTACTGAAATTTTTCTTACCAGGATGAAATATTTTTTCAGCCTGGTAAGAAGGGAGATGATATAGAAATTACCATTCAAAGGTCGGAACGTCTGCCAGCATTTCTCCCCATGAAGTAAAATGAACCATGCTGATGTCAGCCTTTATCATGGCAGTGTAAATCACTATTCTCGCCGCTTTTGAAATACCATGATGTTTCAGAATGAGAAGCGGATAACTGACGGCATCAACACGAATGATGTAACCCAGATCGGATTCATGGATCCATTCGCTTTCATACTCGGCGTGACATAGTTCGCTCAGAATCTCGCTATCCCTCCGCGTAATATGGCTCAGACTACATTCCAGAACAGAACGCAAAACTTTGTGATTAAGTTCAGTACGCTGTCCCCATCCGAGCGATGCAGTAACATCCTCCCATGTCCATTTAGGGTTATCAGGAACCTGAGCAGTAAGCTGTTTAAATGGCAAGCTAAGTGCCGTCGACAGGTTCAACCCTGATGCAATAATACGCGGATAAAGTTCACTGGCTGTACATGAGGAAATCAGTTCTCCATTCACAAAGAGAGCTTCATCACCGTTATCAAGACGGATACAGGTGACGCCATGAGGCGCACGGGATATGTAGTGTGGCATGTTCCATTCCTTCCAAAAATGTGCCGGATAATACTCCGGCACTGTGTTATTAAATTACCGCCCCGTTGCAGGGCGGTGGTTATCAGGCGTACGCGCGGGAAAGCTCAAGCGTACTCAGGACGTGATCCCATTCAGCCCCGTTAAGTGCTGGAATATGGATCGGTTTATGAATACGCCCGCAACGGACAAGTGATGTCCCCAGTTGTTTCAGATGTGGCGCGATAGCGTCTGGTTTCAACGTTTCGCGGATTTTCCGTGGATGACGGGTTTTAACCCGCTCCTTTACAAAGTATTCGCGACATGCGACGATGAACTGGTCTTTCATAGTGCCTCCTCAGAGTCATTGTGATAACGAGCTGTTACAGCAGCCCGTGTAAACAGGCAGGGCACCCGCCCTGCTTTTTTATTGCCAGTCTTCCGGCAATATCCTGCGCGTCTTACGACGCAAATCTTGCAGGCCATCCGGCCTTTTCTGCCGTCGTCCTTTTCCGTTTTCTTGCAATGAGGGAAATGCCTTCATTACGCTAATGCCCTGACAGGGTGACGATGGAAAGCAGGGGTGAAGGACAGATTATTTGGAGCCTGCGAGAAAAAATCTGGACGGAAAGCGTCAGCGTCCCTTGCTGAACAGAGGCGCTCTGTCAGAGTGCATAAGTAATGAAAGGCTTTCACGGCAGAAACGGACAGGAAGGCAGAAGGCGCCGGTTAATCCGGCGTTCCCTTGCGGCCGCCGTGGCGGTCAGTGGGAGCGGCGCTGCCGGAACGGCAGCTGCAAGCGGGATGGGTTCAGGTATCGCTTGCTATCCGTCAGGACGGAGACGCGTGCGGCTCCGCGTAGCGCGGTGGGCGTACGGCCACCACGCGAAGTGCAGGCGACGACCCGGCAGCGACGGGGAGCCGAAGGTACCCAGATGTCAGTCCTGACAACATGCTTTTCGTCGTCATTTAGCATCACATTAATCCACAAAAAAAAATCAATAAAAGTGCAGAATCTGCACTTTATTCATATATACTTTCCCACAAAAAAAACACTAAAATAAGTGCAGAATCTGCACTTATTTAGGTATCAGAAAATGACGGGTTACGAACTTCGTTTATGGCGAAAAGGTATGAACTGGAGCAGTGACAGGGCGGCCGAAGAGCTTGGAGTCAGCCTGCGAACATGGAAAGTTTACGAGAAGTCGGAAAAGGTATCGCGGGTAGTAGAGCTGGCAACCGTAACACTTTCTATCGCTGCTGCTGTTCCTTCCTTCGGACACCGGAAAAACACCAAAGAAAAGATAATTACCATGATCCAGACTCTAACCGGAGCAGCTGGACTCATCGGGAGGCGCTGAGCACCTCCCCTGCCCGTATCAGGCGGCTTTCGATAAATCGCACATAAAGTCCATCATGGCTTTAAGTCTGCGCTGAGTGTTCAGCTTCGCTTCAAAGTCGTTGAGATAGTAAACAGGCGTATACCGTACACGATTGAACTGCATCGTGAGCGTGTTCCCTGTCACCACCTCCGCCGCAATCCCCAAAAGAGACAACTGGATAAATGCCATATCGGCAGCAACCGGATCAATATCGATGCAACTGGCGAACAGGTGCGCGGACGGATTGATATCAGCCTCAAGTAGACATTCAGCATAGGCAATAATCATTCCTGCCGAACCGCAGGCCGGATCGCTTATCGTCGCGATACCCTCCCGCGTGACCGTCTCTTTGATGCCGGAAACCAGCATTCTGGCCATCATTGACTGGACAGAATAGGGGGTAAAATATTGCCCCATACCTCCCGACCCCAGCTCAAGCTCCATAAAAATTGAGCCGATGAAGTCATGGAATTTAGCCTCCAGCGCGCAAACCATCAGACGGAACAACTCATGAAAATTGCGGATATCGTCCGCATCGTATCGCGCGCAGATCTTCCGGCAGTTTTCCGCGCTCTCTGGCGTTCTCACCCGCGCAATATCCAGTTCGCTCGCGGCAAGTCTGACAAAATCGCTGAATACATCCCAGCGGTGAAGGTGGCGGGCAGTCTGGTTAAACAGACTGATAAACTGCTTACGCGCAGTGTCGATGCTGATAAGACGCGGGGGGACTTGCTCTGACTGGACAGCCGGAGCCGTCTGCACGACAGGGCGGGCGGCTCCGCGCCTTTTTGTCTCATTGAAGAAATCGGCAAAGCTAATCTGGGTCATGTTTTTTTCTCCTGTCGCCCCGTCAGGGGCGGCGTTGTTGTCAGTTACAGGCGCGGCTCAGTTCAAGCGTGCGCAGCACATGACCCCACTCGCTCCCGCGCATGGCGGGAATACGTACGGATCGCCCCTTTTTCCGGCAGTGCGCAATATGACGCCCCAGTGCCCGCATTTCCGGACTGAGGGCATTGCAGGCGATTTCACCGCGTTTGATACGCACCTGCTTTTTCACGGGCGCGTTTTGAGCCTCCTGCATCTGGACATAGAGGGCGGTTGGTGTAACAATCGAAACTTCACTGAATTGCATGGGTTTGTTCCTTTTAGTGAAAGCCGGATTTTTTCGTTGGAATCGCTCAAATCCGGCGTGGATGGAGCAGGTGTAAGCCTGCTTTTTTCATTTCTGGCTCTGGCTCTCAGGGCTGAATGCTGCTTTCACCTTCGCCACGATATCGGCGTGATTCAGGTTGCTGTAATCACGTACGCGGAAATAACGCTTTCCAATACGGACAAAAATGTCCGTCACGTTCATACAGATCATCTCTGCCAGCATGAAGGTTTCAGTGTCCTGCGCGGTGTCACAACGCCAGTTGATCATCGGTGGGTGCATTCCTGCCGCATCGTGGAATTTGTTCACATCGATTTCCACGGGGGCGATCAGTGCGGACTTTTCACGGCTCAGCCAGTAGGCCATTTCCGATTCGGCGCTGGCGCTGGAATCAAGAGAAGCGAAAGAATCAGTCGTGTGTAAATGCATGGTTTATCTCCTTTTATCAGTACATGCCGGATATCCGGCGTGGGGTTACAGCTGTACGTATTGCAGGTTGCGTTTCAGTTCAAAAAGAAAATCAGGTTGAAACGACCAGGCGCGCCAGTTAAGCGTTCCGTTGGTGCGGATCTCCACCTGCACATCGCCGTATCGGGACACATCGGACACGGTGACAGTGACGCCCTCTTTCAGCGCAGTGGCCTGAGCCACCCACTCCTTCGCGACAGAAACAGGGTTTTGTTCTTCCTCCATCTTCCTGGAAGATTCTTGAGCGGCGGTTTTGACGTTGACGTTTCGTGTGTGCATCCTGGTTTTCTCCTGTGGTGATGGTTGCCCATCTCCCTGGTGAGTTCTCTCGCGGCAAAGGGCAAAGGAGCGACGGCGGGGCGGCAGGAAAAGGGCGCAGACAAAAGTTTTTGCAGTCCCTTGCAAAAAGTTTTGGCGGCGTTCATTTAACCCTTTGGATGACGTCCTGACGGTGCTACGACCAGCCCTCCGCGTGAGGACACACGGGGGATGGACTCACGCGGGTGAACAGGAGTGCACACACCCGACACGTCGGAACGGCGTGTCGCCATTAGAGCGACGGCTTCGCCGGCGCGGTGAAGGCGTTCCGGACGGTACGGCCGGAGAAGCCGCAGTTGTTGACCTTTGCCATCAGACCCTAGCGATAGCCCGAAACCGCTTGCGGGTTCGGCGGAGACTGGCTGGTGCGTAAGCAGCTGCCTGGCGGAGTGGGGCTCGACGACTGGACCGCCACGCGGGCCAGGAGCCGAAGGTGGCCATTGCCCTGCCCGTCTTTCTGGCTCTGCCCATCACGGAACTGCAGCGAAGAGAACTAACCAGCAGGATATCGATCAAAACAGACAGGATGAGGCACTCGGAAAAGTCCTTTCTGAAGCACAGCTTCAGCAGACTAATCGCAACAGCGTGAATTAACAGCAGCCAGGAATTGATTGATTGAGCGAGGACAAACCAGAGGGAGCAGAGGGGCAGCGCCGGAGGCGCGCCCCGCTTCCCCCGAACCCCGCAGGGGTACGGTCCGTCCCGGAAGTTCAGGCGTGCGGTCGCGTCGGGATGGAAAAAGGGGCTACCGGCGAACCGGCAACCCCTTCATAAAGGCGCTTCAGGCATGTCAAACCAACTCAGCCCTGAAAAGGCGGGGTTTCCCCCGCCTCCAGGTTGCTACTTACCGTTGGATTCGTAAGCCAGAATTGCAGCGACCTCCCGTTGTCCGTCCCTCAGGCGAATTTCGCAAAGCGATTTTCGCGTCAGGTAAGTGAATATCAGCAGTGTGAGACACACTATGAGTACGCACCAGATAACGGTACTTCGCGGCAGTTTCATGGTTTACTCCTCCTTGCATTAAGCACGGTAAGAGGCCATACTGTTGTTGATCAGACATACAGGGGGCCTCGTGGGTTAATGAAAATTAACTACGGGGCTTTCTGCTTTCTGCCACACAACACGGCAACAAACCACCTTCACGTCATGAGGCAAAAAGCCTCAAGCGCCATCGCCATTATATCCCGACGAGCCGATTCTGCCCAGGAATAACAGTCTGATTACTGGATAAATCCTGACCTTTACCTGATTTACTCAGGATCACTTCTGCCTGTGGACCAGTTATGTATCTGTTCGTCGAGCGCTTCAAGATGCTGATCAATGCTTTCTGCGAGTCGCTCACTTTCAGTCTCCAGCCAGCCGCTTAATCCGTCCCACTCATAGCACATCTCTTTCAGCTTTTCCGACATAGTCCGAAGTTTATTGCGCTGGCTGCGGGCAACCTTCAGCTCCGTTTTCCACGGATTGTTTCTCACGGCCATATAGACCTCAGCGTGATTTTGTTCGGTACCATCCAGCGCTCCAGCTCTTTCTCCGCCGGTGTTGAGGATCCCGCCACATCATGTACATCGAGAACAATGTCTTGCGCACGGTCGTAGTAAGCCTTCACCAGATGAGACAACGAGGGGCTGCGTTCCGTCCACGCCCACAACATTCGCTGGATGTCATAGTCCCGTATATCCTGCTGGGACCAGAACTCATACCATGCACGCAGTGTCTCCGGTGTCTGAAATGCCAGGTCGATTTCAGCCTGCCCCACGCGGTTCTGGTACTTCTCTTCCTTTTCACGGTGTCGCCGTGATTCCTGACGGGAATAAAGATTATCCTCGCGCACTTCCCGCTGCGTGTGGCGCTCTCTGATGCTGAACGCCTGCTCCGGAAACAGGTTCTGCACCATGTTGGTACCGAGCGGAGGGTAACACAGGCGACCGCGGCTACTGATCAGTATGTCAAACGCCTCTTCATATCGGGCCAGAGAAATTTTATCGCCCTTCAGCCAGTACGCCCCGCGCACCTGGTTGATCGCCTTTCCACTAATTTTACTGCTACCAGTCAGGAACCGGAAAAATGCTCTGGAATAGGGATACGGCTGCGGGTGTCGGCTTCCGTACCGCCCGCCCCCCTCTTCTACGGCAATAATGGCTCGTAACGCTGCCTCACGCTCCGGCAGTTGCGTGACAAGAGAAAGGTGACGAGGGATCATCAGGCCACCTCCATGCGCAGCGTTGAGAGAATATCGAATATTGAGTATCCATCACTGTCCAGCCTGCTGGTCAGGCTCAGCACATGGTTTATCACAGCAGCGTCAGATTGTGGGCATGAGCGGATACAGGATACTTCCTGCCCTTTTCTCCAGACCAACAGCATGATCCAGTCCTGACTAAACTCACCAGGACTACACAGAACCACTTCAAATCGGCCATGAGTGGGCGAAAAACGGATCTGCACGGGAAATAAGCCCCCGAACTCGCTACGATACTCCCCGTTAACATCCCAGTTTTCAGGCGCACTCAGTGCCCCCATAACAGCGTGTGTCATCTCACGGCGGTAGGAGTAACCAGCGGCGCGGCAGGTTTCGAAATCTTCACCGATCATGGAGGAAAGCTTAAAGTTTGGCATATTCATCAGATATCTCCTTATTGCCGCCCCGTAGGGCGGCTATCCTTATCAGGCGGCAATTGCCGCGTTGTCAGTGTCGGTATCGGTGCTGTCTTTTGCATCAGGCTGCGGTGACTGTAACCATGCAGGAACCCAACGGTTCTGCTTCATAAAGAACTCCGCATGCACTGCCGCGTCGCCTTTCTTCATTTTTTCTGCGTCAGCAGCGGCACCAGTCAGACCTGCATCTTTAAGTGAAGTGACTATCTGTGAATGTTTCAGGCTACCGAAGTAGTTCTCTTTTGTAGGCTGCCACCAGTCGCGAAGGTGAAAACCTATCGCGGCCTCAACCGTATCGAGAGGGCTACGTGATGTGTGTCCATTATCACGCGTCTGTACACCATCTACGGAACAAGCCGCACAGAAGGCCAGCAATGACATCAGTACCTCTCCGTTCAGGGCGAAGAAGGTCGTGAAGTCCTTCTCCCATCCTGCTGGCAGCAGGGTTTTCAGGCGCTCTTTTTCGGTCATCAGGGCTTCAAACGCTGCGCCTTCTTTACCGGATGGGGCGTTCTCAGTGAGGCTGCTGTGAGAAACGGTCAGGTTGATACGGAACGGATGCGGCGTGGTCACACATCCAGCAAAAACGCAGGTACACATACGCCAGACCATAAGCGCCACAGCCTTTTCAGGTTGCTGCATTAGCGCGGCCTGTACCGCCAGAGTGCGCTCGGATGACATTTTGGTGAGCAGCGGGATGCTGATCCCTTCTGCTGCATCAGGTCGATGCATATGAGTCACGGCAGGAGACTGCGCGGAATCCTCTCCGTTACTGTCATGGTCAGGTAAATCAGACATGCGGCATATACCACGCTGAATACGAAGCGCACCGTGCATGTAGCTCACCACCACGCCTGATTTTGCTTTCAGATCTTCTGTCCACCCACGAAGCTCAGCGGCATGTTCAATGAGGGATATTTCGCTGCTAATGGCCTCGGCTTCATCACTGTCAGGATCCAGAGCGTTAAATTTGTCGGACAGTTCATCGATACGGCGGCTGTCATCTTCGCTGTAGATTGCATCTGGCTCCGGTAGAATGCGGTAGTCCTTTCCGTCAGGTCCGTAAAGGTTAATTGCAGCCAGACGTCCGGTACCCCACATCCAGCCCTCTTTTTGATGGATTTCCTGAGCGATCAATTCAAGTTTTTCCAGTACCAGACGTTCAACAAGCAGACTGTCTACTGTTCCGTCCCCTTCCTGCTCACTGAACAGATCTTCACGGACAATTCCGCCTGCGGCTTCATAAACTTCCCGCCCGATAAATGCGAAACGTGGATGCGAGACAGAAATTTCACTTTCCGTAATACGATTTTTAAGTGCGTTTACGGTAGTGCGTCCCCATTCCTCCTTTACGCTTTCGTAAACAGCAACCTGACGCTCAGGATCGCTTTCAAGACACAACACCTGACACTGTTCAACATCAAGCTGACCTTCTGCCAGAAGTGCAAGCAGTGACGGGGCAAGACTGGCAAGTTTGAGCATGCGCTGGACGTGGCGGGAACCGTACCCAAGCACCTCACCAATCTGCGCGGGAGTTTTTCCCTGCGCCGCCAGTGTACCAAACGCTGTGATCTGCTCGGCAGGGTGCATGGTTTCAAGCTCGTTGTTCTCGGCGTAAGAAGCCTCAACAGCAAGCTCGTCGCTGACACGTTTAACCGGAACCTGATAATCTGGTTTGATACGCCCCATTTCAGACATGAGCGTCAGCGCAGTCAGACGCCGACCACCTGCTGCCACACCGTATTTTCCCTCGGGCAGGGCATGGACAACCAGATTGTGAAGCAGTCCGAGGCTTTCAATGGAGTTAGCCAGTCGCTTAACGCTCTCGGTGGTGTAGGGCATCGTGCGTACGTTCAGCGGTGATTTAATGAGATCGGTCAGCGGAACATACTCAATGACTGCCGCATCGAGGGCTGTTTTCAGCGCCTCGTTTCCGGCAGTTTTATTCTTACTGGTTTTTTTTGGTGCTTTTGATTTAACATCTGCAACTGTCATGATTTAGTACCTCTCAGTATTAATGATTGTCTTGCCCTGCGGAGTGACAGCTCCGACAGGGCCCCTTCTTACTGCTGTTTTCTGGCTCTGTAACTGGCAAGAGCGCGGTTAAGCAATGCCCCCACGTCGTTCTCAAAGTTCCACGCGCACTTCGTCAAAAACCCTTCTTCACCCCGCACAACAAGCTGAAAATAAGTACCCTGATCGTTCTCAATACTGACGTTGGTGTACTGCGCCACCAGAGCGGTCGCCTCTTCACGGGTAAACGGCCCCTGAGGCAGCACCACGGGTGCAGTGACAGTACTGCCATTCAATAGAGCCGCCAGTTCGTTTTCTTCGGCGGTGGGTTCGCGCAGCAGCACTGGCTGATTCAGAAATTCCTGTAATGTTTTTCCCACTGAATACTTCCTTTAAAAAAGTGGCTGGTTTTAAAACCCATCACCCGTTGAGTTACGGGAGCCGCGGTTTTGACGTTTCGCGGGAACCTGCTGAACTTTCCCGGGGGATAAAACATCACCCGTTTGAGAACCTTCGCCGCAGGTGCGTAAACGACACCGGCCGAGGCAGATGTCCGGGGCGGACGCAAAAAGTTTTTGCCTGCAAAAAGTTTTGGTGGCCGTGCGTCAGCATTCACCCTGGACAGCCACGAGGACTGTGGCGGTCTCAGCACCCGGAGGAGGGACTCAAAGGGGTGTAAAAGGACCGGATGGAATGGGCAGGGACACGCCGCAATGACGGGAAGCCGCGCGCGGCGAAACGACATTGCCCCCTACATCACGACGGGGTATTTACGGCGTGATGCAGGGAGCGCAGGAAACGGCGCGACTGAGCGGCGCAGCCGGAACGGCTGCTGCAAGCGATGGGGGTTGCGTCATGGGATGGACACCCGCTGCCCCGCAGGGGCCGGGCAGAGACAGCTTTGCTGGCTCTGTGCGAAGCATGACAGCCCGCCCGGACGCCCACTGCAACAAAGGCAATGAGTTTGATTTACAGCATATCTTACTGAAAAAATTACTTTTTATTTGCCTCGGCCATTTCGGAATATTGTGGATCGCTGGCTTTCGGCAACTGCTGGCTAAGCTGGCGGTAATGGCGCAACCTTTCCAGAAAATATTCGCGAAGCTCTTCGGGCACCTCTCGTGCCACAATTTCCGGCACCACTGGCTGATTTAGCCGCTCTTTAAATGCCACACCTGACGCGGCCAGGTCTACGGCGATCCTGTCCTGATCCTCTTTTGAACGTACCGAAAGATTAAATTCGCTCATGTTTTTCCTCTCTTTCACGCGCCTGCAACGAGATCGTTGCTGACTTTTTCTGCCGGGGCGGTTTGTAACTGCGCCGCAGGCGCGGTAACAACCGCCGGCAGGCAAAGCCTGCCAGGGTTTTTCGCGCGGGCTAACAGGCGGATGATACCGCCTGCCAGGTTATCAGTTACCTTTTCCACCCTGCAAAATGAAATGACCGCCGATATACACCGCACGCTGGCAGGTCATGTAATAGCATATTTCGTCGATCACCTGCTCCGTTCTTAATTCCCGTTGACCATTTTCACGTCGACGGGCGTTAATAATATTTTTGTACTGACGCAGGATGTCACGGGTCTGTGGATCAAGTTTCATTTTTATTCTCCTTTGTGGCGGGGCCCTGCCCCGCCTCTGACATCAACCGTTGAACACGTAGCCATCCAGAAATACCAGACCATCCAGGAACAAATCCCGCGCCCAGGCTCCCATATCGAAATAGCAACGCAGCGATTCCGGAATGTCATTGAGAAGGCCGCACTCTTCTGCCATAGTCCAGGCGTAGTCCTCTTCGCTCTCAGCTTCTCCGCAATAAGCATCCTCGAAGGCGTCATAATCACACTCTCCGGAGTATTCCACCCAGGCAATAAATGCAGCATCCATACCGTCTTCTACTGCGCGCTTGTAGGCTTCAATGAAATTCCAGTCAACGGAAGATTCGGATGCAAATGCTGACGGGATCCCTTCCCAGTCCTGGAACATGAGTTCCGGGTCGGATTCATTGGCGTGCAGCTCGTTGCAGGCTTCCAGAAACTCTGCTTTATCATCAAAGTCGGTGAGGTCAAACCATTTACCGTAGAGGCTACCGCAGTTGTATTTGTGGTATGTACCTACATAAATCGCCGGGGTGGTAGTGTTCATAAAACTCCTCCAGTGTCTGTGTCGTCTGAGTTCCGGCTTACGCCGTGCCGACACGACAGCCCGACTTCGAGCGGAAGATGCAGGGGCGACACCGGAGGCCGCAGCGCAGATAAACAGCGATGACGGTCTGGACGGTTCTCCCGCGAATATTGAGCGGGAGAACGACGGGAAGAACGGCATCAGGCGTAAAAATCTGCGACCGGGCGAGGATGGCGGCGGAGCGAACCCTTGCATCTGAAGCGATCGGGCTAAAGTGAAGGCACGGCGTTAGCCGCAGACCGCACGGACGTTTTCACCTGCGTCCCCGTAACATCGTGGAGGGGGCGCCGGTAAAGCGGAGCGTGCGACATCCTTTTCGCAATAAGGCGGGGCGCATTGCCCCGCCCAAAATCAGGCGGCAATCCGGATGCCGGAGAAGGATTTCATCATCGCGTCAATCTCGGTTCGTGCGCTGCTGACCACATCCCGCAGCCAGTGTCTGTCAAACCAGTCGCGGGATGGGCTGTCAGGGTGACGAAGGGCATAAGGCACGTGGGTCTGCCCGACTGTACGGCCATTGCATTCCAGACGGATTTGCAGACGGCGAAAGGTTTCCTTCCCGTCGAGTACCGCTTTAAGACGCGCGTCGAGCGTCTCATTATCCCACTGCGCATCATCCTGCACCTGCTCCACTTCCGTTACTGTCAGGAGGAAATTACGGGTTCGGCGGGTAAATACCAGCGGTTCAGCGGCGGGGCGCAAGGCTTCCATCAGGCGGTATCCGGCGGATGCCACGCAGCTACAGACGTGGTTAATCTCGTCACGCAGGGCTTTCAGCAGACAGAGGATATGTTTCGTGGACATAGCCTCAGGGCAATTATCATATTCAAGCGAAATGGTTCCGGCATGAGCCTTACGATGCCCCAGCGAATTACGATAAAGGCGGACAATCAGTTCACTTCCTGCCAGTAATGACAGCAGCACCTTCATTGCCTGATCGGACATCAAACCACGCAGTGCAATCTCAGGTAACAGACGCTGCAACTGTAAAGCATCGAGCTGGCCATAGAACGCAACGCCTTCTCCTCTGGAGTAATTCAGGCTTGTATCGATATCCATGTTGGCTGGCCAGCCGCGGGCTACGAGCGTGTTTCGGGTATGACGGTGCATAAAGCGGTAAGCAATGGTCATGATATTCTCCTCTTCTGAATGCGGCGACGTCTTCGCCGTGCCGACACGACAGCCCGACATCGAGCGGAAAATGCAGGGGCGACACCGGAGGCCGCAGCGCAGATAAACAGCGATGACGGTCTGGACGGTTCTCCCGCGAATATTGAGCGGGAGAACGACGGGAAGAACGGCATGAAGCATTAAATCACTGCGACCGGGCGAGGATGGCGGCGGAGCGAACCCTTGCATTTGCAGCGTTCGGGCTAAAGTGAAGGCACGGCGCTCACATCCGCCGCGCCAGCGCGGCATAAAAAGCGGAGTTAACGACATCCTCTTTCGCTGTGAATTGTCACCGGTTGCCGGGGACGCTCCCCCGGCCGTTCTCAGGCTACCAGCGCGTCTTTCAGTGCGTAGACGTCATTCCTTGCTTCCTTTACGGAATCGGGTTCAGGCCGCCCGGCCTCCCAGGCCATTCCGGCGCGATGCTCCAGCTCACACTCATAGTCGCGCAGGACGCGTGCAAGTAAAGCTGCGGGTACACTCACCTGGCGGTTTGCCGCTTCCCGCTGATGGGTCAGGAGATCGCTGACAGTCAGATTATTTACCCCCTCCTGGCGGTATTGCGTCATTTTCATTTCACCAAGCGCCTTCATCACCGCCCGGATTTCAGCCTCGTCCGGTTCTGGCTGGGTTTCACGGCAGGCCACGCTAATCCCCTCTTCCGTCCAGACCAGCAGGACCAGGGGTTCGTCAGACGTGAACATGGTTTCAAGCTGTACACAAAGTTCTTTGCGGGTTCCGTACATTTTTTTATCTCTTTCGTAAGTGGTTACAGGCCGGGCATCAGCCCGGCAGGGTCAGTCAGCCCTGAAAGGTTTCGTCCAGCACCAGGGCTTCGCGGTAGGCTTCCAGAAGCAGGGTGTTGATCCGGCGCAGGGTCTGGGCGGCCATACGTTCAGCCAGCGTTGCCGCGTCGTGCCGGTGCTGAGATTCGAGGCGGTTCAGCAGCATCCGCACGTCACACATGGCATTGCTGAGCTCGGCCACGTCCGCGCGCAGGGATTCAAGGCCCGGGTAGTTCATGCCGCCTCCGGATAATCAGGGTAAAACGTACCGTCATTGGCCGCCGGCATCCTTCTCGCCCGTTCAACCTGTGCCAGACGGCGAACGCCGGCGGCGTGGTACTGCTCAAGCATCTCGATCCCGATATAGCGGCGGCTGGCTTCGGCGGCGGCCACGCAGGTGGAGCCGCTACCGGCGAACGGGTCAAGGACAATGGCCCCCGGACGCGTGAGCGATTCAATCAGTGGCCGCAGGCTCTGCACCGGCTTCTCCGTCGGATGGTGTCTGTTGCCCGTGTATTTCCAGGGGATCACGTCCGGGATGGGGCGGTCCGGGGTTTGCGGTCGCCCCTTCGCGAGCAGGTAAGCGTTCTCATGGGTGTAGCCCACGAACGTTGATTTGGAGGCATAACTCTTCGCAAAAACGATATGGCCAACAACGCGGAACCCGGCCGATTTCCACGCATTGAGAAACAGATCTGCGCGGTTCCATGCGTAAAAGCTCACCATCAGACTGTCGTTTTTGAGTACGCGGTACATTTCGTGGCACGCTGGCTGAAGCCATTCCGACGAATTGTCCCCGGCCAGAGTGCGACCGGTACGGTCCTTAAAGCCAACCAGATACGGGGGATCGGTAAGAATAAAATCAACGGCACGTGCCGGAAAACGGGACATCACCTGCACGCAGTCACCCAGGATATAACGGGACATAGACACACTCCTCTCTGATATGCGGCACCCTGTTGCGCCGTGCCGCCACAAAAACCCGGCTCTGAGCGGAGGGCGCAGGGGCGACGCCGCAAGCCGCAGCGCAAGCCTTTCACGGGCTGAATGCACCGTGAAAGGTGCGAACGGGTGAGGACGGAGACAACGTGAACCCTTGCGACCGCAGCGGCCGGGTTAGCGTGAAGGCACGGCGTTGAACACGCCGCCGGCTGGCGGCAGAAAGGCGGAGGGCACCGACATCCTTTGGTACTGATTCTGGTAGCTGAAGTAGCCTCCCGTGTATGACAGAATGACCATAAGTGCGTGTCAGTACACCACTTTGTAGGATCATAAGCCTGGTATGTTTTGGGACGCCTCCGGTCGGTGGCGTCCTTTTTTCCGTTAGCCCCCCTTTACGTGGTCGATAGCGAACTGCAATGTGTCCCAGTTAAAACCGATGCAGGCATCATGGCTGTGGTAACAGACACGCATGGCTTCAGCAATCTCCCCCTCTGTCAGGCTGTCATTGAGGGACATAAAGTCATCAGCCAGCCAGAACGTTCCCATACACAGCGCATCCTGCGGATACTGCTGTAGCCGTGCGATGTGATCTGCCACGGTTACTCCCTCGCGGCAGGCAGATAGCGACGGCAGCACACGATCGGCAATGTCATTCCAGTTCCACTCTTCGTCCTCCGGAACTGCCTCTTGAATAGTGCCGGTTTCCACACCCGGCATCAGGGAAAGCTGCTCCAGCACCTCCCCCAGGTAAAGTCGTTCTCCGCAGGCATCCTCACTCCACAGATAATGGTTGTTGATATACACGGCAAACTCGCCGTTGTTGAGTTCAATACAGGTCAGTCTGAACATGGCTGTGTCCTAAGCATCCGGCACCCAGTTGCACCGTGCCGACACGACAGCCCGACTTCGAGCGGAAGATGCAGGGGCGACACCGGAGGCCGCAGCGCAGATAAACAGCGATGACGTTCTGGACGGTTCTCCCGCGAATATTGAGCGGGAGAACGACGGGAAGAATGGCATCAGGCGTAAAAATCTGCGACCGGGCGAGGATGGCGGCGGAGCGAACCCTTGCATCTGAAGCGATCGGGCTAAAGTAAAGGCACGGCGGGGAACTTCTTTAGGCAACATAGAGTTAAAAAATGGGCAAAGCAAAAACTTGAAAGTACACTCAATAAAGTAATAATACTGTATATAAATACAGTTCGGAGGTGCCTATGTTTGAATTATTGCGTGTCGATTGCGAGCCGGAAATTATCCCAATCCCTCTTTATAGCGAGGGATGCCCGGCGGGGTTCCCGTCCCCGGCGCAGGACTATGTCGAAGCCGAACTTGACCTCAACGATTACTGTATATCCCGACCCAGTTCGACATATTTTGTGCGAGCTATTGGTAATTCCATGACTGATATTGGGCTACATTCTGGCGATCTGATGATTGTTGATAAAGCCGAAAATGCACACCACGGCGATATCGTTATAGCTGAGATTGAAGGTGAATTTACTGTTAAGAGATTATTGTTGAAACCGAGACCAGGGTTACAGGCAATGAATCCAGCCTACCCTACTCTATGGCCAGAACCTGAGCAGCTACAAATTTTCGGTGTCGTAACTGCCTTTGTACATAAAACCCGGGGACATGACTGATGTTCGCCCTGGCAGATGTGAACAGCTTCTATGCGAGTTGTGAGAAGGTCTTTCGTCCTGACTTACGTGATAAACCGGTGGTCGTTCTTAGCAATAATGATGGTTGTGTAATAGCCAGATCGAAGGAAGCGAAACAGCTTGGGATCAAAATGGGGATTCCCTGGTTCCAGCTGAAGACAATGCAGTTCCCGGAGAAAGTGCTTACGTTTTCCAGCAATTATGAGCTTTACGCGAGTCTGAGCAACCGGGTCATGGCACATCTGGAAGAACTGGCGCCCCGCGTAGAGCAGTACAGCATCGACGAGATGTTCCTGGACATTCGCGGCATCGATGGCTGTACCGACTTTGAAGATTTCGGCCGGCAGCTGCGCGAGCACGTCCTAAGAGGAACCGGACTGACAATTGGCGTTGGGATGGGGCCAACAAAAACTTTAGCAAAATCAGCGCAATGGGCTTCAAAAGAGTGGCCGCAATTTGGGGGCGTGCTGGCCCTGACTACTGACAATCTTCGTAGGACGGAGAAACTGCTCTCACTGCAGCCAGTAGAGGAAATCTGGGGGGTTGGTCGCCGCATAGGCAAAAAGCTGAATACATACGGCGTGACGACTGCGCTACAGCTGGCGCGCATGAATCCTGCCTTTGTACGCAAAAACTTTACCGTAGTGCTGGAGCGAACCGTACGCGAGCTGAACGGTGAGGCCTGTATATCTCTTGAAGATGTACCGCCCGCGAAGCAGCAGATTGTCTGCAGCCGATCATTCGGGGAGCGCATCACCACTTACGAAGCGTTGCGGCAGGCTATCTGCCAGTATGCCGAACGCGCGGCTGAAAAACTGCGGGGAGAGCATCAGTTCTGCCGGCACATATCGGTCTTTATCAAAACCTCCCCTTTCGCAGTCAACGAAGCGTATTACAGCAACGTGGCCAGTGAAAAACTTCTTGTGCCTACCCGTGACACCCGGGACATCATTAACGCCTCAGTAAAGGCCCTGGATCGTATCTGGATCGACGGGCATAGATATGCAAAGGCTGGCGTAATGCTGAATGACTTCACCCCTACGGGAGTAGCACAGTTAAATCTTTTCGATGACGTTAAGCCGCAGGAACGAAGCGAGGAGCTTATGAAAGCCCTGGATGGCATAAACCATTCAGGGCTCGGGAGGGTATGGTTTGCTGGCCGCGGAATTGCACCAGAATGGCAAATGAAAAGAGAGATGCTTTCTCCGGCATACACGACCAGGTGGTCCGATATCCCCAAAGCCTCAATTTGAGTATCAGAAGAGGCCTTTCATTTTGACCCGGGCCTCTTCCAGTCGACGCTGCTCATCATCTTCAGCAATTTCAGGCTTGATTGCAGAATCAAAATTTCCTGCGCCCAGTTCTGCAAGCACATCACGGATATTGGCCTGGGATGGCTTCCATCCCGTTGTCTGACTGATTAAACCTACCAGGCTATCCGCCGTGAAACTCTTATCCAACAACAGCGCAAGTAAGCCAGGAAGCCGCGGGTCGAGGTGGTGAAGTGCTAAGCCGGAAATAAGCGCTCTCCTATATAAATCTCCTCTATCGTTCCGTGGGACAGAATCAATAATGTCTAAAGACACATTGTCCGCCACCTGGTCCGGATGAAGATAAACAGTAAACTTCTTCCGTTCCTCGCTCACAGTCCTATTCCCCTTTAAATGCAGCGATGGCTTCTACGAGTGATGTTTGCGGTGAATCCATCATGACAACCTTCGAGCCCAGATGTTGCCATGCTGCTTTAACAGCATCCTCGATCAGTGGCGCACCGCCACCAACAATATAAACGCGGTTAACGTCCCTAAACCCAGCCAAGTCATCGACAACCTGGGCACCCAGTGTAGCGATCGCGCTATCGATGGTATCCAACACCAGTGCCGTCTTGCTTTCGTCGTTGATAACCTGCCGGACGAAGTCAGCGTTTGTACGCTGTTTGATAAGTTCATCGGCGACCATAGCACTCGTGTTGCTGGAAGCCATTTTTAACGCCGTGAGTGCAGCGTTCGTTACCAGCGATACGCCGATATCAGAATTTCCGTGTATCGCGCTGACAGAGTCGAACTGGCCAACGATAACGCCAACGTCGAGAGTTGTACCTCCGAGGTCAATCACCAGAGACTTTTCGAACTGCCCTACATTGTCTTTCACCAGACGTTCAAATACGGCAGGCAAGGATTCTGGCATGACTTCGACGTGCTCGATGGTAAACACCTCGCCTTTGTTCAACTTGACTGGACGCATCAGGTTGTCGATTTTCCTCTGAATATTCAGCTCATTCTTCTGACAATCCCTTGTGTAGAACTCACTGATAGGCAAAGTAACAGTCAGTGAGACAGGCTGAGGTTTCAGCCCGCTGTTCAGAAGTGCATGGTGAACCGCCAGAACGTTTACATCGGTATATTGATACTCAATATGAGTAGTAAGAATGGATTCATTGCTGACTTCGTCATAGGTGTATTTTTTACCTTCAAGCTCATAGTTGAAGGTCTGACGTACGCCCATACCTTCCACCTTCCAACCCTGACGAAAAGAGTTAGATGACAATGACTTATAAAGTTTCTTATTGTGGAGCCATGCAAGTTTTACAGTTGTAGAACCATCATCACAATACACTTTCATCCTGAACCCCTTAATACTCAAATTGAGAAAAATGATTGAACTTAAGTGCCTAAGCACTCAGATTGAGTATTAAATCATAAGTATGAAATATTAAAACACAAGTAATATTTATGATTTATTAAAAAATAAATCATATCTCACACTTCATACTTCATATTTTTGATTACAGTTGTTGACTATAACTACGTATGTGACAAAATAAATCATACTTCACACATCATATTTATGAGGCAGAAATGATTACTGTCGTAGGTGGAAACAAAGGCGGTTCAGGTAAAACTACAACGGCATCAAACTTAGCAATAGCTCTAGCCCATGAGGGCCAAGACGTATGCCTGTTAAATGGAGACTTACAACGGACGGCCGCTAAGCACCATGCTGAGCGTGAAGCATCGGGGATAGAGCCAACTTTCACGCTCATCGAAAAATTCGATAATCTGACACAAACCCTTCGAGCATTAGACGAAAAGTATGATCATGTAATCGTGGATGTGGCAGGCAGAAACTCAAGAGAGTTCATTACTAGTGGAGTAGTCGCACATCAGATCATTGCACCATTACAATGCTCACAGCCCGACCTTGATACATTGACGGAACTTGCTCAGCAGATTGAAGCTATGCGTGATCTCAACCCTGAACTGAAGGTCTATTGCTTACAAAGCATGGCCACAACAAACCCAGTGCTAAGAGGAAATGAGCGGAAGGAGTTTCTGGAATACCTTGAAGAGTTTCCAACTATTGAAACGCTGCAAACAGTAATCTGTTTCCGCAAGGTCTATCGAGATTGCATGAGCAATGGAACGGGTGTCGTAGAAACGAATAATGAAGCGGCTAAAGCAGAAATTATGCAGCTAATGAAAGAGGTATTCGCATAATGGTTAAAAAGCCGAGCCAGCAAGCGACAAGCAGAACAGGTGTCACAGCAGAACAAGCTGAAGCCCTCGCGCAGCGCCTTGCCGATAAACCCTACGGAGCACCAGAAAAACCGGAACCTGAAAAACAGTGCCGCACGACAATCTCATTAGGGGAGTCTATGTTAGTGAAGGTCGAAGATATAGCACTGCGGAACAAGCGTAACGGGAAAGATCCTAAAAACGTCAGTGCAATAGTCAGAGAAGCCCTTGAACTTTACTTTCAGAAAACTGGCGAGTAAGAACGATATTACATCATAAGTATGATGTGTGAAGTATGACTTAGGCCGCATTAGCGGCCTTTCCAATATCATGCAGGTCCTCATAGCTTACAGAGAAGTTAAATGGTTCCTTTAAGTAATGACACAGCTTCAGTCTCCGGCATCTGGAACTGCACGCGGTGACGCGCCGCCACATCCAGCGCAAACACTTTCGTGTACACCTCCGTCGAGCTGATGCTCTTATGCCCCATTAAACTCTGAAGCACCTTGAGAGGAATACCGGCATACAGCATGTGCATGGCATAGCTGTGGCGGAATGTGTGCGGTGTCACCGGCACGGAGAACGTCACCCCGTCAGCCGCTGCTGCTTCAACCGCTTCGCTGAGCCAGGTGCGGACCGTCCGGTCGGTAATTTCCCAGATGCGCGCCTTCTCGGTTCTGCCGCTTCGCTTGTTACGTCGTTCAAGAGGTATTTTCAGCGTGGCCACCATCATTTCCAGCTGGCTGACATAGCTCGCATCGGAAAGCGGTACCAGCCGGTGAGCCTGACTGCCGGCGGGTGCCCGGCCTGCCGTTCTGGCGGCTTTTTCAGTCCTTTGTTTGAGTGTGGCCAGCTGCACGAAAGGGTAGGGTGGCACCAGGGAAAAATCACTCCGGGTCAGCGCCAGCGCCTCGTTAATACGGGCGCCGGTGTTCCAGAGGGTGGCCAGCAGCATCTTGCGGTGCAGATCAGGCACATAGTGGAGCAGGGCGCTCACTTCCGGCGCCAGCAGATATTTCGGCAGTTCGTCCTGAACGAGGGCCATCTGGCGCAGGGCCAGTGCGGCAGGGTAGTCGATGGCCACCGGCAGCTGCGCGGCCGAAAATGAGACACCCTGGCCGGGTATTGCCGGCATCATTGCTTGTTGTCCCTGCCGGACAGGTATTGCTCTGTAAGTCGTGCCAGTGCTTTCTGCGCGTAATCTTCGCCCGGGAGCAGACTGATTTCACCCCGGCGTTCCATCCCGGCGCCGATGGCGCTCAGCGTCGTCATCACCGGCAGCAGCCGGCGCAGCTGCTGGGCATGTCCGCACGCTGTACGGATACGATCGGCAAACGCATCCTCATCGCGGGAATATGTCCCGGGCGCAGGACGTTCCCTGCCGTCCTTTTCAGACTGCAATTGCTGACACAGTTTCAGCAGGGAAATAATGTCATTGGCGGCTTCGTTTGCGCATGGTCCGTTCATATATCTTGGTATCACCCTAATTTCCTTACAAATCATAGTCAGGAACCTCACGAGCTTGTCGTGCTCTGGACTTTCGTTGTTTTCGCCACTCAGCCCATAAGACGTTCTGTACTGACCAGGGGCTGTTATTATCAAGGTGTGATGAAGGCATGGCATTAAGTCGCCTCAGTCGCCTGGCCAGTATCATGGCACGCAGACCCAGACGTGAATACTGATAACGGCGTTCTTTAAAGGTCATCTGCCAGTCGGGAGGATTATCATAGTCACTGACAATACTGATATAACGGCTGGCTTCTGGGATCAGCACTGACAGTTCACGAATACGGTAAAGAATCCTGCTGGGTAGTACCCGCCAGTCACCGTCAATATCCTCTGTTGAGAATGGCTCAGCGCTAATACCAGTACGTGTGTACCCTTTATCATCTTCAAACCCTTCATCATTAACCACCTCCGCGCATCCCTGGGCAAATCGTTCGAGGCGAAATACCAGCTGAGTGGAAATAAAATAAAGCTCAGATTCTCGCTTTGTCGCTGCTGCTTCCTTCTCCCGCTGGGTTATCAGCCGCTGCCCGTACCACACACCACCGAATGCAGCACCTGCAGATGAAACCGCCGTAATGATCTGCGGCCACAGGCTGGCGCTGTCCTTCACCACCTTCACGCCTTCGGTCGCGATAAACCAGTCAGCCATATTTGCTCCCTTACTGAAAAATCCCGCCGGTCATACTGACGCAGCGTCTTCACGGAACGGCTCAAAGGCCAGCAGGGCGTCAGCCCTGGAGGCCAGCTCGGTACAGTCCCCGCGCTGCGGGTCGATCTCTTCATCTATGGCCTCGTTATACCGCATGCGCAGCCGCCATCCCGTCACGGGAGGTGCGTTCTGTATGGCCAGCACCATCCCTTCCGGCGACAGCAGTTCGCGGAGGGTGTAGCAGGCGCCGATCCGGGTCGAGTCCCGCAGCCACATCACGGGGTACTCGCTGACCAGCTGGTCATACACGCATTCCGGCGTATGGAAGTAATTCCCGTCCGCCCTGCATAAATCACACATAATCCTTCCTTAACTGAGAATTCCGCCTGCAAGCCTTGTGAAGCCATCACCAGAACAGTAAACCATTCGTTTTAAAAATCTTATCGATGAGGCAGGCTTTCCACGGCGGACAGCTGTGTTCATACTGCGGCAGATGGTAATCACCGGTGAGCACCCAGAAATCAGGCTGGCCTGATTGTTCTGCCACCATTCTGCCGTTTCGTTTGAGAATTTTTGGAGATCGCCATTCCTGACGCCGGCGGGCTGTCTCGACTGGGCAGTCCTCATTAAGGCCAGAGTAAAGCCACAGCTCTTGATGGCCATATACATCCTCAAGCTCCCGGACCACATCGTAAAATGATCTAAATGTTGGTTTCCCCATACCTCGCCTCAAAAATAGTATCTGGTTCAATAGTCACTCAGAGTAATGATGACGCGAAGGATAATCACCTGTGCAGTCACTCACCTGAATATTCCCCTGCTTATTTTTCCTGTCGTGAATATCACCAGAATAATAATAAGCAGCCATATAACCACTCCATTAAATTACCGGATGGCCGTTCCGGTCAGATCCGATTTTCTGGCTATCCGCAACTTACCGGAAGTGTAACACGGTCAGAGAATAAGCGAAGCGCTCTTTTCGGCCCCTTCTTATCGGGTACAGGTGAGGGGAGATAACACAATATATAGAAGAAAAAGCAGCTGACGGAGTGGCATATCTTGTATTTTCGTGCCGCTGCGCGCCGGGGCGTTTCCGTAAGATCCGGAACAACCTTTTTTCGGATCTCAGGAGTGGAAGAGAACGATTATTGCAGAATAAGCACAAAAAACAGTGAATTGTTGTTATGAGTAGATTATTGCTATAAGTATCGCAATTTGAATTAATTATTAACAACAAAGCAATTTAACAGCGACCCCATCCGGGGTCACCTTAATTTTGCTCAGCGATGTTCAAACCGGGCCACCAGTGGACCAGTGATTTCCATCTCCATTTCCCAGAGCGTTGTCATCACGCCTTCAAGTGGATTGTCACTACTGCTGTAGAAGGTGTTAAAAAGGGTTCCATCCGGGTACCTGAACAGCCTGAGTTCACCGAAGGATTCCGCGCTGACCATAACCGAAAATTCCTGTTCGGAATTGAGGACAAGGTAAATAAGACAGTTATTGATCCTGAAGGGCAGAGTGCGGCTACCTCTGGCTGAAACATCAACCTGTATGCTAAACGCGTCATGCCTTTCCGGCTGATAAACCAGTTCCCTCAGTTCTTCGCTAAAGCGGGAACCATAGCTCACCAGTATGTAATACTGCTGATCGGCGGACCGTTGCGCGACTTTCATTAACAGTGTTTCGAGGTTTTTGACCTTCATCGTTAATTTAGCCTGTGATTGCCACAGTAAATTATGCAGTCTGTGGTAAATATTTGTCCTAACATCTGATACAGACGGAAAATCTCCGTAGAAATTACTATTAAGTTCTCTGGCAACATAATCTTTGGGAACACTCACAGGAATGTATCTCACCAGCCAGTTGCGATCGCATTCTGAATTTTGAGAAAAAGTGAAGTAGTTAAGCAGAGTATCTTCAGACAATACCCCAGGAAGTTCTTTTGTCAGACGAGTGTCGGTATTCCTGAGACGTTCAAGATCTACTTCGGCAGCAACGATATCTGCCACTTTGCTGCGACTGAAGACCTCAATGTATTTATCCAGAACGTCATTAAAGAAAACCACGTTCGTTGCATAATCCGCGTCTGAAATGATATAGCCTTCATAAGGGACTGAAGGATCACGTTTCAGCCGTTCAAGAACAGAAATTATTCTCACTTTACTGAAATAGGAAAACAACCCTCCCGCAAGGGCGTCATTAGCACGCTGCGTAACCTGCTCAGCAGGTCTGGCGAGCTTTATAGCCAGCAAGGAAAATGCTCCGTAGAGGCTCCCTAAATCCTCATGTACTCCTGTATACGTACGCCCCGGAATGTAAGGCCTTTCATTATATGAGTTCATAACCTCAATGGTTTCTGATAGCCCGCTGTACCAGTTTGTATTCGCATGAAGATTACAGTGCTCAATTCTCAGTATCATATCAATGATATCGACAGAACGTCTGAACGCAGGTGTCAGCGTATCATGAGTGTCTCTTTCTTCATATAATTCAGACGTAATGATATGGTTAACAAGATCAGCTAAATCTATCTTTTCTTGGGGTTCAAAATGCGCAATGAGATAACCTGCCATTAACAGGCGTAAATCAGACAAGGCATTTGCAAACATAATGGATAAGGCCGCATCTTTTTTATATGGACGCCCCCTGAGTAACATTGCCCACTGCGAGTCTGTTTCATCCAGAGACAGATAATCCGGAGTCAGGAAGAAACTGTGCCAGTGGTACTCTTCCTCCCAGTGCCGTGGAAACCGGCTCTGGTTAAACCAGAGACAGAGAACGTCGTGAGCATATCGTACGGAAGAAGCATTATCTGCAACCACTGACGGAATAAGCAGCCTGGCGGTGTTATGCAGATGATACATCAGGCGCCCAGTAGAATCTTCGCTCCCTGGTTTGCCAATGATCGAGCTCATACTCCAGCCCTCCCACAGGCCAATAAAATGGCGTACAAGTTCTTGATGAGTTTGCTCCTGGCTGGCCGAGAGGGTGACACCCTGTCCTGCTTTCCACTCGTTTAACACATGCCATACTCTGAAAAGCGAGAGTAAAAATTGTCTGAAATCGGTAAAATGAGTGCTCTGTGTTTTTCTGTACACATGCAATGGAATGGCCATCGATTCACGGAAATATTCGCCTGAATATTCCGTTGATTTTACGGATTCACGAAAAAACTTTCTCAATTCATAATGGAATGAATCGCTGAAAGTATGGCTAAAACCTGATTCTTTTACTTCATCCAGATAATTTTTATCAACCCCGTAGTTATAACTTCTTTTGATAGAGGTATAGGTATCTGTTAATCGTTCAATCCCTGTTCTGAAGACGCTAATATTTTTATCGTTAAGCGCATCGTAAGCCTCACCAAAGAAATCAAAAGTAATATCATCCAGATCCCTTTTGTTCTTAGGGCGCCCTGTTACAATACAACGGCTAAATAACCACCGCCACAATCCTGAAACAGGCTTGACATTTCTCGATGACAATAAAGTTAGTTCACCAGAACGAACACCAAAGGAGGGCAAAATGATAATTTCCGCATCCTGCCCATCTACCGCCTCTAGCCTTCTTAGCAGAAATAAAAGTGGCCTTATATAAATATCTATAACAACATCACCTTTACTGATATTAGATTTGACATGAAGCATGTCGTCTTTCTCTGAGATTGAGTAAGGCAGTATTTTAATATTACCGAGGTAATCCTCACCTATATTTACCCCCGGATATCGGAGCCAAGCAAGAATATATGCTTTTTGAATATAGTCATCCACTATCTGAGACAAAAAAAACTTATTCATTAGTCGATCGCGCTTGCTCTCATCCAGGACATTCAGACTCGAGACGAAGAACCAGATAGACAGAGTAATATTGAAAAGCATCCACACAAAAGCTGTTACGGCGAAAGAAGTATTAAGATATCCGTCACCTATAGATAACGTCATACCGCCCAACACGATAAATGCAGCCAGTAAAAGACCACTCAGGCCCGCAAACATATATCCGGAATGAAGTTGATACGCGGACTGAATATGGATCCTTGCTGATTTCTTTTGAAACAAAACACTTATAAGCCCCACAACCAGCGGAAAAACAATACCGATTATAGTCAACTGGCTACCCAGTAAATTAGACATCCAGTCTGAAAGCTTGGTAATGCCCTTAAAATGCTGCACAGCGAAAGGTTGCAATACAGGGCGAAAATATTCGACCACGCCAACAGCCCCGAAGGCTGCGGACCATAGAATTAGCATAGCCCGGACGTAATGGGTGGAGCAGGAAACAAGTATTCTCTCCACCGGGTTCCAGCGTAGTTTTTTGTAATCCCGGTTCGACTTCAGGCTCCGTCGGAGTTCAGCTCTCACCTGCCATGAGAGACTTTTTAGAAGTTTTCCAAACATAGATATTCTGCGTGTTCCATAAGAAATTTTATGAATAATAAGCGGTAGTGACCTTTTTTTCTCTGGAAAATGTCACCCGATGCCCTTCGTGCAAAGTTCGTCTCCCTGTTATCCGATTTAGCCAGAAACCGGATCTGCGCGGCGGGAAACACGCAAAGGATATGATAATTGAATCACTCACATAAAATCATACTAAGTGTGATATTTATCATTATTCATGAAATCACTTCTGATATGATATTAACTTAATATCAAATGAATCATACGTGATATGATTTTATCGCAATCTGTTACTCATTATTCCAGGAGCGCAGCATGTCCAGTACCGGGCCGACACTGAATCTCACCTATGACGAATTGCTTGACGAAATCAAAAGCATCCTTCGCGTGCTCAGCCGGCACAGCAGTTCTTCCCGGGATGACTCTTCCACCACGGCTGCCTTTGACAGGGGGAGTTGCAGCGGCGCCATTGCGCTCTGGTATTCACTGGCATTATCAATGAGGGCGCCGGGGCGCGACTGTGAGGAGGATCGCAGACAGCTTCGGCTTCTGGCCGGACTGATCCTCGAAAACCAGGAGCCGCCTGCCGATGGCCGCTGAGAAACACCGCCGCCCATCGCCGCTACAGCGGCGGGTGCTGATTGTGCTGGCCGCCCTCGGTGCGAAACGTCCGGGACCGGTGGCCACGCGGGATATTGAGCGGGTGCTGGAGCAGGGCGGGGACGCCCCGGTGTACGGGCCGAATCTCCGCGCCTCCTGCCGGCGCATGGAAGCTGCGGGCTGGCTGCGCACCCTGCGAGCCCCGAACCTGCAGCTGGCCGTCGAGCTGACGGACGCCGGCCGTGCGCTGGCCGCCCCGCTTCTCGCTGACGAACAGGCGCGCGTCCTGGCGGAGCAGCGCGCGACAACGGTCCGGGTTCTGCCCCTGATCCCGCCCGGCCAGGCAGACGAGGCTCACGACCGGCCGGTGGAGCTGGACGGCATCTGGCACCTGGCGTGCCGGGGCGACTACGTCATCCGCCTCGACGGGACCACCTGTCTCCAGCTGTGGAACACGGCCGGGCAGGTGACGCGTATGACGGGCGATCCCCTTCAGGTGGCGCAGTGGCTCCAGGCCTGCCACGGGGCGGGTATTGCGGTCCGGATGCAGATCAATGAGAGCACCACGCCGGAGGCGGGCACGCTGATCGGTACCGAGCCGGAAGACCTGACCGGCACCTGGTACCGCCAGCTGGACGTCGCGCTTCAGGCACAGGGGATCACCGGTCTGACTGAGGATATTCGCCTTGCCGTGGTGAGCCCTGAGGAAGCCCTCCGGTCGCTGCCGGCACCGGCGCGGCTGCTGCACGTTCTGCGCGAAAGCCCGGAGGCGTTCCCGCTCACGGCTGCCGGGTATGAAGAAGATTCCGGCGCCGCTCTGGACACCCTGCTGGCCAGGGCCGGATTCACGTCGGGACAGGCACAGGAGCTGCGGCTGCACCGCATCCGCTGGGCTCAGATGAGTCAGGAAGACGCTGACCGGCGCGAACTGAACAGCCTGCTGGATGAGCTGGAACGGCGACAGCTGTACTGCAACCGCGAACAACTGACGGAGATTGTGTTTTCGCCGGTCCGTAAACCCGGCGAGCGCTGGACTGACCGTCTGCAGTGGCTCCTGATGACGGACGGATTCGGGTTCCGGAGTCCGCTCTCCCGTGACGCAGGCTCCAGGGCGCTGACGATCCTGGCCGGTTACACGGGGCAGGAGGTGGCGGACCATCTGGCCACGGTTATCGTCTGGAACGATGACAGCGCGGGGATGCCGTCATGAGCACAGGCAACGTCAATCTCATCGTCACCTGCACGCGCCGCAAAACCATAACAGCCGGTCAAACCGTCTTTCCATATGAACACGACGCCGGAAATGCTTATGAAGTCTGGCTGGAAAGGCTGGCCAGGGCGCGGAACGACGGCGCTGCCATAACAGCAGGTGAACTGTATACGGGCCAGCACTGGAGCAGGGCTGCTGCGGCTGCAAAACGTACCGGCGCAGAGCTGTGGGTGATTTCAGCGGGTCTGGGGCTGCTGCACGTATCAGACCCGGTGGTCCCTTATGAGGCAACGTTCTCCTCGATGCCGTTTAGTCACAGCAGACTATGGGAAAGCCTGACAGCTTGCCCGCCTGCTGAACGACGGTATGCTTCCCTGAGGACGCTGATGCAGTCGAGGCCTGACGATCGGTTTGTGGTGGCCGCCTCTCCGGTGTACCTGCGTGCCGTCGATTCAGATCTGTATGCAGGAAGGGAGGCGCTCTGTACCCCGGAACAGCTTGTTGTGGTGACGTCAAAAGGTTACCAGGGAATCCTGAAGGGCAGCGTCATTTATACCAGTGCAGACATGATAAATGCGCTCAACACGAATATGACTGGCCTCAATATCAGCTATGCCACTCAGTTACTTGTTAACGACGTATGTAAATAAGCATCCAGGCAAGACGTAAGACAAACACTCACGACTTATTTTTGGTATACGTAGCTGAGAAACGATATCATAAGATATCAGGGAAATATTGCGTGCTCTGCTTCCCGATAGACTGACCACAATCTTAATAACCATAAATATGTAAATGTAAGGTGCCATTATAAAATGGATTTAGTTTTAGATAATCATACTAAAAGCTATGCAGTACAAAATTACCGGCAAGACATAGACGGTCTCCGCGCTGCCGCTGTCCTGCTTGTTATATTATTCCATGCAGGATTATCGTACTTCCCTTCGGGCTTTATTGGTGTTGATATATTTTTCACCATATCAGGATTCCTGATTACCGGAAAAGTCATCAGTGAAATTGAAAGAGGAACATTCTCACTAACTAATTTTATAAAAGGCAGATTATGGCGATTGCAGCCTGCACTGCTGGTGACAATTCTCGGCGCCATCATTGTAGCGACATACTGCTACATTCCTGACGATTACACCGCATTCGCAAAAAGTGCCAAATACACCACTCTTTTCTTATCAAACCAGTATTTTGATAAGCTTAGTGCAGCATACGCATCTCCTGACTCTGATTACTTCCTGCTTTTGCATACATGGTCTTTAGCAATTGAATGGCAGTGGTATTTTTTCTTTGCGCTTTTCGCGACCATTTTGACACTGCTTGTCAGTAAATTTAAAAGAAAATTTGCGTATAAACCGTTCCTTTATGGCTGGTTGTTACTTACCTTAACTGCAACAATAATTGTTATTCTTATCAGCCTGTACTCGTCCAGTCAGCATTACTACTCATTAAATATGCGCGCTTTTGAGTTTCTGATTGGTGGAAGCGTAGCTTTATTAAAGGACAGAATTCAGATAACCAACAGATGGATAACTAATCCTCTGGCAGTAGTAGCTATCGCTGTACTTATCTGTACTTCAGGTTTAAGCATACCAGTTGAGGCATATCCAAATAGCTGGACACTGCTTGTTTGCCTTGCCTCAGCAATATTACTGATAAACCAGAACACATTCGTAAATCGAACTTTACAATTAGCACCGATAAACTACACAGGTAAAATTTCTTATTCTCTGTACCTCTGGCACTGGCCCATATTTGCAGCGTTCAATTATCTTGAGATCACTCTGTCCGGCAAGACACTGTGCATTGCGCTGGTGATAACTGCAGGACTGGCAGTGCTTACCTATCACGGTATTGAAGAGCGCTTCCGCCGGGTTAAGCTGTCATTTGCAAAGAGTATGATCCTGCTTGTATTGCTCCCCCTTACGGTCTGCACGGGCCTTTACACATTAACCGTGAAAACGAATGGTTTGCCACAGCGCTTCAGCGATGAATACAATCACTCGTTACAGCTGTTGAATTCCGCTTCCGAGAATGCCGCATCGAGGGATGGCTGCCTTAGTGGAAGCCAGGACCTTACGGACTGTCAGTTCGGCGACCATGAAGGTTCGAAGAAAGCCTTTCTGATTGGCGATTCAAATGCTAACCATTTCTGGGGTTTTTATGATGTCTTGGCTAAGAATGCTGGCATAAAAATGTACTCCCTCACCACGTCTTCGTGCCTGGCATTACCGGGAATTTATCAGTATGACTGGTGGAAATATAAAGGCGTCAAATATGAAGAATGTCATGATAACGCTGAGAAATATTATGATAATATAAAATCAAATCACTATGACTATGTTATTTTAGGGCATGTGTGGTCAAATTATTTTTCTGCCCAGTTAATCACTAAAGATGAGGATGAGCGAAGTGAGGCACTCTCAGCCAGTCGATACGAAATGGCGTTACGTACAGCCATACGTACTATCATAGATTCTGGTTCAAAGCCAATAATCATGTTCACCATTGCGAACATGCCACGCAACTATCAAAACTGTATAAATCAGCATGTTATTCATCGACGCCCATTTGACATCAATGAATGTGATATGCAAAACCCGGCAAATACCAACGGGGAAAAAGTCACGCAACTGATGAGTAAAATGAAGGCTGAGTTCCCAACGCTGACCTTTATTGATCCTAAATCAATACAGTGCATTAGTGGTAAATGCATTACAAATATTGATGGCGTAACTGTCTATCGTGACGTGGGACATCTTACCGACTATGCTTCCTATAAATTCGGTCAGCTGTACCTAAATGAATTTGGTAATCCATTAAAGTGAATATGGTGTACTTATAATATCTGATGGTAACTTAAAGGGCACATTGTGCCCTTTTTAACGCACCAGTCCTTCTCTATAAGACACATCCACTATTCACGTCATCGAGATATACTTTGCCGTCTCAAAATGAGACACTCAATATATAAAAAAACCAGAGATATAGACATGTTTCGGACACTGTACATAATTAGTTTGCTCATCGTGACTTATCCGGTAAGTGCGGATATTAACGGCAGGATTGTTCGTGTGCTCGACGGGGATACCGTTGAGATTCTTGGTGAGGGGAACCAGCTGAAGCGTGTTCGTCTTGCCGGTATCGATGCGCCTGAAAAGAACCAACCCTTTGGCCAGCGTTCCAGACAGGAACTCTCATCGATGGTGACACAGCGCATCGTTACCGTCACTGGCGAGGATGAGGATCGTTACGGCCGGCTGCTTGGCACGGTGTGGCTTGGCGCGAAGGATGTGAATGCCGAACAGATCCGTAAGGGACTGGCCTGGGCATATCGGTATCACGGAAAACCTGTCCGGAGCGACTACGCAACACTGGAAGACGAAGCCCGTCGTCAGGCTACAGGTCTCTGGTCAGTCCCTGGACAGACAGAACCCTGGCGCTGGCGAAGCAAGCATCACGAGAGAGGTTCAATTAGCGACGCCCCCTGATTCCGCACGTTGCCGACCGCAGGGGAAACTGGATGCCAGGTGAATGCCTCAGCAGGCACCGCCCCCTGTTTGGCCGTCCTGCCCGCCTCGTCACCACTGAGACTTTCGCGTAGCCATTCGCGCGCGGCATCCGGCGTCAGCACCAGAGGACGACGATCGTGGATATCGATAAGCCCCTTGTCCGCTGCTGCCGTGACAATAACAAAGCCTTCCCCGTCATCCCTCAGACCAAACGGTCGTGCGCCAATGGCAGCCATGAATACGGGCTGACCGTCCCTGCGGTAAATGAAATACGGCTGTTTTTTGTTCCTCTGACGTACCCATTCATACCACCCGTCAGCAAACACAACGGCGCGGCAGCGTTCCCACAGCGGACGAAACATACGTCCCTCAGCTGCGGTTTCAACACGGGCATTAATCAGGGGCGCTTTGTGCCACCACTCTGGGGAATACCCCCACAGAACAGGTTCGAGCTGCAGCTGATCATTGCTTTCACTGAGCAACAGTACCCGGGTCCCCGGCGCCACGTTGTAGCGTCCGATAGGCTCCGGTACTGCAGAAAACCCGGCATCAACCTCACCGGCCAGATAAGCCAGGTATTCAGCGCGGGTCTGTGACTGAGAAAAACGTCCACACATAAGCGTTTCCTGCCGTTAAAGGGTAAGTATAGGAAAAATGGGAAGCATGGATTGTTTAACGGCAACGGCACAACGATCCGGACAGGGAAGGCAAAAGCAGGAAGGAACGGGACGTCTAAATAGTGTATTCTTTTTATCAGGTTAAAGGAGACGTGAATGACAGAGAACAACCAGGAACTTATCGCGGCAGGATTTACCAGTAAGGAAATAGCGAGAATCAAACGTCACCAGGCGACGGGGGACTCGCTGGAAAAGGTGCTGAAGGATCTGGCCGGCTATTTCCTGTCGGTAGCCTGGATCTCCGGCGGGATGGTCATCATCACCCTGCTCACCGCGATTTTTGGCAGCGCCAGCCATGTTATCTCCTGCGTGGTTGCCGTCGTCTTTCTGCTGATTGTGTTGCTTCTGGTGATGCCGGTCAGACTTGGCTATAAATCATGGAAGCTGATGAGATCACATATCAGCGACTCCGGTCATCACGGGTAAGGAGTTCCAGTACCACCTTTGCACTGACCCCCCATCCCAGAACCTTCATCGTCAGTTTGCCCGGAGACATGGTTTCCACCTTGCGGTAATAGTCTCCGGGAAGATAACGGAAAAGACGCCAGGCCTCAGCTTTCCCGGTCAGACCAAACACACCATAAACGCTGGCTGCAAGCGTGGTTGCATTAAAAATCCCCAGCCCGACATCGCGGCTGAAACCCATAAACTCCGCTACGGACATGGCGCCGTCCGCCAGGATCCCCTCTGAAGCAGGTTCATTCAGGAGCTGACGGGCTGCTTCCCGTGATACCGTATTAAGGGCATCACCGACCAGAACGGCACCGGCAAGCATTCCAGCTGGTGTCATGGTGGCGATCATAACACCGCCAAACACAGCCTGTACGCCGGCCAGAACGACCTTAATGCCGGATATGAAGTATCCGACAATTTTATTCTGCTCTGTTACGTACTGTATTTCAGCGTAGATCCGGGCATAACCGGTTTTCAGCATACGCGACTGTTCAAGTAGAAACTCATTTTCAGCCCTGAGGTTCTTCAGGCAGGAAATGCACTCTTCATCATTTCTTGCTCTCCTTGCCGCGTCAAACTGTTGCATGACAACCTGTCTGATTTCATCCACAAATTTCAGACGGGTCAGTGAATCACTGAGGTGCATGGCCGCGACGGTATTTGCGGTATTAACAAGCTTTCGGGCTTCCAGATTGATCATTGTATCAGCCCACTGGCGCCGGCTCTGACCGGGAAAAAGCGCGATATCCATTACATATTCCTTATCTGTCGTCAGGACGAGAAGTCATTAGCCTGCCTGCCTCAAATATTGCAGCTGCACGCCAGGACTTCACGTCTTCAGTTTTCTTACCGTCAACATACCAGTAGAGCCCGTCGGTACTTATTCGCTCAAAAAGAAAAGACATATCCCACACGTGTTCAGGGATTAACGTTCCTTCACCCGCCAGAATACCGGCCGTGATGGAGTGATTACCTCCCCGAACAAAACCAATGCGCCAGGGCAGCCAGAGTTCAACATAATGGTTAGTACGATCCTGCTGCCATACTCTTCCTTTTGCCGTACCAATCCGGGACACATTATCGATATAACGGGAAAGACTCCACGGCCAGGGAAGAACCATATCGGAGGCCAGAGAAAGCGGGTAATCTTCTGGATTAACTTCTCCCGCCTTCATACTGCTATAGTCCTGAACCTCTGTGATGGCATTAAAGAAAAATTCCCCGGGTGTCAAATCCGGACGGGCATCGGTTCCTTCTTCTGCCACCGCGAGCAGGAAATCACTCTGCAAAGGGCGGACCATAGCGCGAATTAAATCCGGCAAAGCCTGGACCGGCAGAGAAGACGCAACCGACAGCAGATGTTCAAAATTATTCTTAGCCGTGGTGAGCCTGCTGTACTTTCTGTTCCCTTTCCAGAACACAATTCTTCTCCCGGTATTCACTCAGCCAGCTATGCCAGTCGTCAGATCCGTACTCGATTTTGTCAATAATAGCCACTGCACTGGTATCAAATATCACGGTAGTTGTACCGTGAAGATAGCTGTCCGTAAATATACCTTCCCAGTCATAAACGCCCTGGATACCACAATTCAGGTAAAGGCGGATCATTTCATCTGAATCTACATGCCTGTCACCCACATAAAGCATACTCCCTTTGTAAGTGCTGTATTGAGGCTCGCGCAGGGCATGCCAGTCCCAGCCTTTACTGAGTTGGCTACTGATGCTGACTGGAAGTCCATCTCTCAGACGTGCCGCGATATCGGGCTGCTCTGCGAGCGGCAACCGGTGATTAGCGATAATCGCCCCGGTGTTCAGTTCACACCGGCAAACCAGTGGCAGTCCGGGATTTCTGTTTTTGAATAACGCATGATTGCTGGCTCCTTTAAAATTATCCGTAAACCAGCAGGCAGCGATGTTTCCGGACTCACCAGTTCCTTTGTATGCCACATCAAACTTATCAAAACGCTGTCTGGTTCCGTGAAAAAGCTGCATTGCCGGCACCTTCAGTCAGACCTTATTGAGTAGGAGGATCACATTGTTCTTAAATGTAGGAGCAGTATGCCGCCTGGCTACATGGAGGCGCCAGCGAATGTTAACTATTAAAATGAAGGCCAGTGGCGCCGTCGCCCGGCAAAGCCGGTAACGCAGCTACCAGATTCTGGTGTGAAAATGCCGAGCAGCGCGCAGGCATTCAATAAGGAGAGCATGAAAAACCTCGGGGCAGCCATCGAATGATGCCATCTACAGGGGTTAAAATAACCACCATCATTTCATAACAATACCTGCTGACTATGAAGATCTACGTCATCAAAATAGCAGTTCATGGAGTCAGTCCGATGGTCTGGCGTCGGCTGAGAATTGCTGCCGACACGTCACTGGCCGCGCTTCACTTCATTTTCCAGATAGTGCAGGGCTGGGGGGACGACCATCTCCATCAATTTCACATTTATGGCAAAGATTACGGTATCTCCTACGAAGGAGGCATCGGTTTTGTCGATAATCCGTTCCGGGTCGTGATTGATGATTTTGCTTTTGATGCTGGCGATCGCTTTACCTATGAATACAATTTCTTTGAGCACTGGCTTCATGACATTCGTGTTGAGGCCATTTATGAAAACTCTACGCTGAAAGCGCCGTTTTGTATAAGCGGCCATGGTATGCCCGGAGCCACAGCTGCGGATGAGTTCGATAAAACCCTGGCGTTTCTTGAAGCTATCGTTAATGCGGATGATGAAACAACGGTCGGCGAGATCCGCCCTTTTGCTGACGACCTGGATGCTGTCAGGTTCAACCGCCACAAAATCAACCGGCAACTGAGCAGGCTCGACCTTGCATCTCCGGTACTGGAGCCTGAAGTTATCTGGCTGGGCCGTCGTCGCTGACTGATGTCTATAAAGGTATACGTTTTCAGCATGCCTCTCAGATCCCCGAAAAAATGTCTATAAACCTCCCTAAATCAGTGTTTATGGATTATTCTTTAAATCTCTATGATGTTTAAAGACCTTCCGGAGGTTTTGCGTGCAATATGCCTACATCAGGGTAAGCTCGGCCGATCAGAATACGGCCCGTCAGGAAGAGGCATTGTCAAAGGCGGGTTTTCAGCCTGATAAAATTTGTGTTGAGCATGCCAGCGCGAAGGACACAAACCGCCCGGGGTTACAGGAACTCCTGGGGCAATTACGCCCTGGTGATACGCTTCTGGTTCATTCCATCGATCGCCTTTGCCGGAATATGTCGGATATGTGCGCTGTCACCACCCGGCTTCGTGACCAGGGCGTTACCCTTATTTTTCTGAAAGAGCAGCTGACGTTCAGCGCCGGCACAAACAATCCGATGCAGGAACTGCAGCTGCACATGATGTCGGCATTCAGCCAGTTTGAACGAGCCTTACTGAAGGAAAGGCAGGCCGACGGCATCGCCGCGAAAAAAGCACGGGGTGAAAAAACAGGGCGCCCCGGCGCCGATATCAAAAAGATCCAGGAAATTGACGCACTCAGAAGCAGAGGGGTCAGGCTCAGGATCGCCTGCGACCATGCGGGCCTTGGCGTTTCCACATATTATAAGCTTCGTCACCAGATGAACAACCAGTAGCCGGGAGATAGTCATCCACCACAGCAGGAGGCAATGATGCAACTGACGCTCCAGATAGTCATCACCGATGAATCAGGCTCCAGTCGAACGGAGGAACTGATGACAATCCAGAAATCAGGGGAGACCCGGAACGACATCGGATTATCGGTGTCAGAATCCAAGCTGTTGCTGAATACGGTCCAGCAGTCGGTGGTCCAGCTGCAGGCAGACGAATATACTCAACACCATATCCGGTGCCCTCACTGCCTTGCTGCGCGCAGAATCAAAGGCAAACAGAAAATACGGTACCGGACGCTGTTTGGCGTTATTCCGGTATCCGGGCTTCGGGTGTACCGGTGCCGTTGTGAAGAGAGTGATACAAAGACAGTCAGTTTGCTCAGCGACTGGGCCGGCGATTATTCTCACCCGGCACTGAAATATATTGAAACCCGCTGGGCCTCGATGATCTCCTATGAAATGACGACTCGTCTGCTGAAAGATATTCTGCCGGTGGGCCACAGCCTGAATGCCTCAACGGTGAGGAATCATTTATGCCAGGTGGCGCAGCGTCTTGACGCTGAGGCTGAAGCTCATTCAGGTTTTCTTTCCGGCTGCCCCCGCGACTGGGGGAACCTGCCCAGGCCAGGAAAACCGCTTGTGGTGGGTATAGATGGTGGTTATGTTCGCGATCGGGATGACAAAAAGCGTAATTTTGAAATTATTGCCGGGAAGTCTTTTTCCGTTGGTGCGCCTGCTGACACCCGCCGCTTCGGTTTTGTTCAGAAGGATGACTGTCATCCGGAACGCAGGCTCATGACCCACCTTTCAGCGCAGGGAATGCAGGCCAACCAGCAGATATTTTTTCTGTCCGACGGCGCGGATAATCTCAGGGACCTCCAGTTCGGTATGTACCCTGAGTCAACGCATGTGCTGGACTGGTTTCATATCACCATGAGGCTGAAGGTGCTCATGCAATATGCCCGGGGACTGCTGGTATCAGATCCAGAGGCGGGGAGTAAAGTTCTGGCACTGCTGGAAAGCATTAAACGATATCTCTGGCATGGCAATGTTGTCGCTGCGCTGGAACATATTGATAATTGCGTTATGTATTGCGATGACCCTGAACTCAGCTATCCTAGCCTGAAATCCCTGCAAAAACATCTGGATGAAATGTATACCTACATCCGGAATAATAAGATGATGATCCCAAACTACGGCGAAATGCGTCGGTACGGAGAGCCGGTATCAACCGCGTTTGTGGAATCCACGATCAATGAAGTGATCGCCAGACGAATGGCCAAAAAGCAGCAGATGCAGTGGAGCAGAAAAGGGGCTCATTATTTGTTACAGACCCGGACCGCCGTTTTGAATAACGAACTGCAGGATAAATTTGTCTGCTGGTATCCGGGTTTTCAAAGTGACGGGAAGGGACCAGCGATGGCAGCATAGCTCACGCTGCCCCAATATTTTTTATGCTCTCGGTCGTATGGAAGCTGGACCGCCTCGGTCGTGATCTTCGTCATCTCATTAATACAGTGCACGACCTGACCGCGAGGGGGACCGGTCTGAAAGTGCTGACCGGTCACGGGGCGACTATCGACACAACAACGGCCGCTGGCAAGCTTGTCTTCGGTATCTTTGCCGCACTGGCGGAGTTTGAGCGCGAACTGATTGCTGAAAGAACGACTGCAGGTCTGGCATCAGCAAGAGCCCGTGGGCGGAACGGCGGCCGACCTTATAAAATGACGCCAGTCAAACTGCGACTGGCAATGGCATCAATGGGACAATCAGAAACAAAGGTCAGTACGCTATGCCAGGAACTTGGGATAACCCGGCAAACTTTGTACAGGCATATTTCCCCTGTTGGTCAACTGCGGGCGGACGGGATCAAGCTGCTCAACCGTGGATAATTTGAACGGACGGAAAAATCTGGGGTTCCGGCGTAGTACCCCTATCACCTCCACATTTTTGCAACAGTGCCTTATAAATGGCAGCCTTATGTTTACTTGCCAAGATGGGCTACCATATGATGTTTTATACTGAGCAATATTAATATTATCTTTAATGGAAAAATTAAGCCCACTAAGTGACCCACTGCTATATGGCTCTATTGTGAAGACGCCTGAGGGTAAAAATTTATACATGGTTGTCCCTATGTCTATTATTGCAAGGTTGACAATATTATTCGTTTTATAAATTTGAGCGTTTAAAATCACACATCAAAGCAATTAGTCAGGATAAACAACAATACCCAGTGCTTCGAGAATCAGTTCTTGCTGCCAGGCTGCAATTTTGATACCTGATGTATCGACTTTGCGGGGATCTAAACCGTCGAGTTCGGCGTGGCATAAATTGGCACCCTGTAGGCTAAATTGCCCCCAGACATCTTCGGAAAAAACACCTCGACTTAAGTCTGACTCTTTCAGTGATGCACCCGCTAGGTTCGTTCCTATCCAGCGATTTTCAAACAACTCACATTTTTCTAAACAAACCCTCTCCATATTGGCATAGGAAAGATTACATCCAGAAATAAATGCTGAGCAAAAGTACATACGATTACTCACTTGATGGGCAAAGTTTGTTCGGGAAAAGTTGGCACCTTTTAAATCACACGCACGGAACTCTATACCGTAGCAATTGGCATTACTGAAGTTTGCCATCGCAAGTTGGCATTGTTGGAAACTTGCATCACGAAGATCTGCGACATCAAAGTGGCAGCCTTCGATATCACCCTGTTCAATGAACTTGCAGTTGACGAATGTCGTATCACGCAAGTTAGCACGTCGAAAGTCGCTGCGAATGAATGTGCAAGCGGTGAAGGTGAGATCACTTAAGTCTTTATGTGAAAAGTTGTGGTGCCGATATGTATGATTGTAGGTTTCCATGAGTACTCCTTGTTGAAAGGAGGGCTAGACTACCATTATACATATGCCAAGACATTAAAATAAAAGCCTGTTACATCAACACATTACAACCCCTCAATTTACCTGTTTTAAGTGGTCAAATTGGCGCGTAGAGCGCCTATCGCTCTTGCATTGGCACGCGGCCCTGTTGAAAAAAGTTATTCGCTTTAGATAGGGTTAGGAGAGCCGTGCTTCGCCGGTAAAAAATCGGACTATCCGACGCAGGGCGGACTCATCGGCGGAGAAGCAAACTTTGACTATATCTCCCTACACTTGGAAGAGGGCTAGACTGGCCCCATAGATCACCAGACACTTCGACTCTCTTAAAATAAGAGGTAGTCTTGGAACTATGTTTAATACCAGTCAGAACGATAAGATGGTTGAAGTGTTATCAGGACCTGAGCGGCGTCGGCGTCGTACACCGCAGGAAAAAATTGCCATTATTCAGCAGACTATGGAGCCCGGTATGACCGTGTCTCATGTCGCGCGCCTGCATGGCATCAATGCAAACCAGATATTCAAATGGCGCAAGCAATATTAAGACGGTTCACTGACGGCTGTTGCATCGGGCGAGGAAGTGGTGCCGGCCTCCGAACTCGCTGCCGCCAATAAGCAAATTCGCGAACTCCAGCGCCTTCTGGGCAAAAAGACGATGGAAGCCGAGATACTCAAAGAGGCCGTGGAGTTCGGCCGGGCAAAAAAATGGATTGCGCATGCGCCCTCGTTGCCTGGGAACGACGAATAAGCGACGTTTGCAGAAGTCTTGGCGTGTCGCGTGCGCAGTTGAGCATTCGGGTTCACCGGCCATCTGACTGACAGGATCGCAGACGGCAGCCCCGTTCTGACGATACCACCGTATTGTCCCGGATAAACATGGCGGTGGCTGACCTGCCGACGTATGGTTATCGCCGTGTGTGGGCGCTGCTGCGACGGGAGTCGGAGCGGGACGGCCTGCCTGTGGTTAATGCAAAGCGGGTGTATCGCATTATGAGAACGCATAATCTGCTTCTTGAACGTAAACCCGCTGATCCTTGCCGTAAGCGGGCCCATAAGGGGCGCGTAGCAGTAGCGGAAAGTAACCGGCGCTGGTGCTCAGATGGCTTTGAGTTCCGCTGTGATAATGGCGAAAAGCTGCGGGTGACCTTCGCGCAGGACTGCTGCGACAGGGAGATCATTGACTGGGCAGCGAGCACCGGAGGCTATGACAAAGAAACGGTGCAGGATGTCATGCTGGGTGCGGTGGAAAAACGCTTCGGAAGGCAGTTGCCAACAGTGCCGGCGTTCGCCCGGTTGCTGGGACTGGAGCCTTGTACGACAGCAGTGCGAAGCCCGGAAAGCAATGGCATAGCAGAAAGCTTCGTGATGACGATAAAACGGGACTACATCAGCATCATGCCGAAACCGGACAGCGAGGCAGCGGTGATGAATCTGGCGGTGGCGTTCAGTCATTACAACGAACATCATCCGCATAGTGCACTGGGATATCGCTCACCACGGGAATATATACGCAGGAAGTTATCGCAACCGTAAGAGAGCAAAAACGTCTGGATATATAGGGTCAAATCCACTGTAAATATATTACCAGTTCTTAATTACTGAATCTCCGATCCCTGCAATATGCTCGTTGAGTTCATTCATAGATGAATGAGTATTTGTAATATACAGGACTACTATACGAGATGGCTTGCCTCCGGGGCCCAACAGTGCAACGATGCCCCGAGATCCGTGATCACCTGCTCCTGTTTTATCCGCTATCATCCAGCCAGCTGGCAGTACAGAGCGGAACAGAGGCCCGCCGACTTTATCTTCCTGCATCCAGCTTATTAATTTTTTTCGAGATTTTTCTGTAAGTACACTTTCGTTTAACAATTTTTGTAGCGTTTGAGCCATCGCTGCCGGAGTGGTGGTATCACGCTCATCGCCAGGCTTCGCCTCATTAAGGCTGGGTTCGTGTCGATCAAGCCTTGTATAACTATCACCAGTGCTACGCAGAAAATGAGTTAATCCCTCCGGCCCGCCAATAGTTGATAGCAATAAATTTGCAGCAGTGTTATCACTGGTGGTAATGGCAGCATTGCATAACTCAGAAACCGTCATTCCATCTGCAATGTGCTGACTGGTTAGTGGAGAATAGTCGTCCAGGTCATGCTTATTATAGGTAATTCGGCGTTCAAGTTGTTCAAGCCCTTTATCAACACGTACTAATATTGCTCCACATAACAAAACTTTGAATGTGCTCATCATAGGAAAACGTTCTTCACGGCGATGACTACTCAGAACCTTCCCGGATAAAAAGTCTATTTCAGTAAAACCAACCCGACCTTTGATATGGTCTTCTGTGCTTTGTATTGTATCAGTAACATTGACTGGTGTAGATAATGCTGGAGTACACATTCCAGCCAGTAAAGAGATTATAATAAGGCGGATCTTTTTCATATTAATATCCTTTTTAAAATTAAGTTAAGTAATAATAGATAAATAATGAGTAAACAGGCTCTGTTCAGCCGGACTGTCGGTGTACCACCGGAGCACGTAAAGCATCCGGTGCAATCTTCAGCCGGGTAAGCACCGGACCGATAATCTGGCCGAAGACAGGCGCCGCCACTGAGCCACCAAAATGCTGTCCCGCTTTGGGATTGTTAATAACCACAACCAGTGCCACTTCAGGACGGCTCGCCGGCGCGACGCCTGCCGTATAGGTAATATGCCCCCCGTCATATTTTCCACCGGCACCTAACTTCTCTGCGGTTCCGGTTTTTATTGCCAGACGGTAGCCCGGTACAGCTGCCCTTACGCCACTTCCGCCGGGTAACACATCACTTTCCATCATTCTGATTACAGCATCGGCAAGCTTCGGGTCCGCCACCTGCTCACCGTACACCGGCGCGGATAACCGTGTAACGGATAACGGATGATAAACGCCACAGGCCCCGAGAGTGGCATAGGCTCTGGCTAACTGGAGCGGGGTTACCCGGAGGCCGTAGCCAAAAGCGAAGGTGGCGCGCTCAATATCAGCCCATCGATGGCGACTGAACGGAAAGTAACCAGTACTTTCACCGGGAAGGCCCAGCCCTGTCGGTTTTCCCAGCCCGAAGGATGAATACGTTTTTACCAGCGCATCCGAAGGCATCGCCAGGGCAATATGTGAAACTCCGGTATCACTGGATTTCTGAAGTATGCCGGTCGGCGTCAGCGCCGGCCAGTATCCCACGTCCCGGATAAGATGGCCGTCAACCCTGAACGGCCTTGTGTCAAGAAGCGTGCTGCTGCTGATAATATGGCGGCGCAGGCCTTCAAGAATGACGAAGGGTTTAACCGTTGAACCCGGCTCAAAGCTGTCATTAATCGCCACGTTACGCATTTCAGCGGAAGTGGCACCGGAAAAACGGTTGGGATTAAACGACGGATAGGATGCCATAGCCAGAATTTCGCCGGTGTTTACGCTGACAAGCACCGCAGCGCCTGACTGGGCGTGATGTTGCTCGACCCCCTCCCTTAACCGGCTGTAAACAATATACTGAAGCACACTGTCAATACTCAGCCTGATCGCCGGTGCAGTTTCCGGAGCGTCATACTGGATCACGCTGATGACGCCCCCCCTGGCGTTTTTGCGTATTTTTTTCACCCCGAAGTCCTTTCTCAGAACGGTGTTAAAGCTCTGCTCAATACCACTCAGCCCTCTATTTTCGGCACCGGTCACACCAATGAGCGAGGCTGATGCCTCACCCAGCGGATAGTAGCGATTTTCATTGTATTTCTGACTTATGCCCGGCAGATGCAGCTGTGACACGGCCCTGGACAATGACAGGGGCGACTTTTTCTTCAGAAACAGGAATTCCTTGTCCGAATTATCTTGAATAGTTCTGCGAAGTTCCTCAGGCGTGATATCCAGCAAGTCGGCCAGAAAAGCCCATCTGGCTTCCGCGAAGTCCGGATGAGCGGCAGCGATGCGTTTTGGATCAGCAATGATGTCACGTGCCGGCACGCTCATGGCGAGAACAACGCCGTAACGATCGGTCAGGGTTCCGCGCTGTGCTGGCAGTGCAAGTGTCCGTACGGATCGACGGTCAGCCGCATTTTCCAGGACAGCGTGGTCAAAAAGCTGAAGTCCGGTGAGCCTGGCAACCAGCACGATAAAGATTAATGCGATACCGGCAAGAAGAATATTATATCTGACGTTGCTGAATCCCTTCTCAGGTGATGACGGGCGAATACTTTGTTTATTTTTCATCGCGGAGTTTTTTATCATTTTCGCTGGAGTCTGCTCCCCTTGCAGCAGGCTGCCTTACAGAGCCTCATGCTGCAGGGGAGCAGAAAAAATCGACGCCAGAAGCGGTATATTCAGTGCAGGTGTAATTCTGCGTGGAACCGGGTTCTGGCGAAAACCGGCCATATTTCCGCTCACAGCGCCCGGTCTTTTGCTGAGTCAGATGCTGCCAGCCGACCCGTTATGAAGCCGGACTGACGCGTTCCCCGTGAGCTGCTTTTAACAGGAGCGGGATAAGGCTGTTCGTTTCACGCGTTAAGGTTGAGAACATATCCAGATCCACTTTTGTCACAGAGACAAAGATCCCCGTTTTCTCGCCGGGCACCAGAACCATATAACTCATAAAACCGCCGCCGCCGCCGGTTTTTTGGATCATTACCGGGGAGTCAACCGAAGGCCGGATAAAGACCCAGCCCATTCCCAGCCCCTGCGCTTTCCCGGCTAAATCCAGACCCGTAATGGATTTAAGTTGCTGTCTCTGTACATACATGGCCTGCTGAACGGCCCTGAGCGCTGGCTTATCAGAATGACGGATATTCAACAGATGCTGCATCCAGCTCGCCATGTCCCTTGCGGTGGAATACATCCCGCCGTTGCCGGCGGCTGCCGTCGTGTCCGTGCAGGGACCGGCAGGATCGATGCCAGAGCCTTCCATGAGCCGCTGACACTGAGCCCCGTCAGGCTGGGTGGTGGTGTCTTTCATACCCAGCGGGCCCGTCACATTTTCCCGCATAAGCTGCAGGTAGGGTTTTTTACCGGCAGCTTCCATAGCATCGGCCAGCAGATCGTATCCGACATTAGAGTACTGCGCCTGTTCCCACGGCGCGGTCAGGGTCGGCTTCTGATTCAGCCAGCGCCAGCGGGCAGGCCTGTCCGGCCAAGTGAACGGAGCTGCGCCGGCAGGAGCCTGGCCCGGGATAAGCCGCGGCAGCCCGCTGGTATGTGTGGCAAGCGAAAGCAGGGTAACGGGATTTCCATGGCTCACCTCAGGGACCGTCATCCCCGGGGGAGCATATTTCTGAAGCGGGTCGGTCAGCCCGAGCGCTCCCTTATCGGCAAGCTTAACCAGCAGCTCTGAGGCCAGAATTTTTGACATAGAGCCGACCCTAAGCAGCGAGTCGGGCGTAGGGCTGGTATGGTTGCCTTTAGCCGTTTCACCATAGGCGTGATACGTCACCTGACCATTCTGAATAATGGCCATGACCATAGCCGGAGGATTAGTGTCATGAAATATCTGTGCAGACTTCTCAGCAATTTGCTGCTCGGTGGTCAGCTGGCCAGCATTGACATAACTGGCGGCCAGCAGAGTGGCCACGGCCAGAAACAGTGATTTTCTCTTCATCCGGAATTACCTTAAAGATGTTTTTTAGCGAGCTGAGTACCGAAAGACTATTGAATGCTTTTGGATGTATTCAAAATGTTGTTTCGCAGGCAAACGCGAATGATACTCAGACAGAAATAAAAAGTTAAAATACGGTTTAATTAATATTCAGTGGCGCAATAAATTAATAACAAATATGGCTCACCGGTCAGGTGAGCGGGATTATGTTGATAATCCGGAATGCTGGCAAACAATAAGAATTTGTATTAATTTAAAGAAAATCTAAAGGATGTGCTATGCGAAAAAACCCTCCCCTGAAAGCCCTCAAATCTTTTGAAGCTGCCGCCAGGCACCTCAGCTTTACCCGGGCCGCGAAAGAGCTGTTCGTTACCCCAGCCGCCGTCAGCCAGCAAATAAGAATTCTTGAGGAGCGTCTGGGTATCACGCTTTTCAGACGACAGTCCCGCAGCCTGGAGCTCACAGAGGAAGCCGCGATCCTCTATGACGGACTGCACGAAGCGTTCCGGACTATAGAAAATATTTATCATCAGTTTGAAGGCGGGGAATATAAGGAAGTCCTGACGCTGGGCTGTGTAGGCACGTTTGCCCTTGGCTGGCTTGAGGCCAGGCTGGGGCGTTTCCAGACGCTTCACCCTGAGAGATCCCCTCATAATTTCCCCAAAGCGTAACCATGTGTGAATAAATTTTGAGCTAGTAGGGTTGCAGCCACGAGTAAGTCTTCCCTTG
>NZ_JBMKGW010000018.1:0-74664 GCF_049237125.1 Enterobacter cloacae complex sp. GYL001
TGAGACTTGGTATTCATTTAGTGTCCGAAGACATTAAGAATCCATGTCACTTTGAGTGCCCACACAGATTGTCTGATAAATTGTTAAAGAGCAGTGCCGCTTCGTTTTCGCTGCGACGCGGGGTGTGCATATTACGCTTTCCCGCTTCAGAGTCAAGCGTTTGTTTTGCTTTTCTCTGCTGACCCGGCGGCTTGCGTGCCGTTGTTCCGTGTCAGTGGAGGCGCATTATAGGGAGTTCTTCTGAAGTGACAAGCACTAAATACAAAAAAAATTTCGTTCGCTCACTTTTCAAACTCAACGCTTATTTATCCCGCGCATCGTCCGTTAAACGCGCAATTTCACGGGCAAAACTGGCGACCTGGGCCCAGTCGGTATAAACCACTTCTTTACGCGTATCCGTTTCCCCGCCCGTCATTTTCATGATCAGGCGGATCATAAAGCGGTCATACCAGCGGTAACGCGGGTAACGCAGCGCGCCAGCAAAGACAGAACAGATATCGGGCTGCCATGGCGAACTTAGCAAAAACTTGCGCGTATAGCTGTTGGTCTGCGGCGTACGCTTCTCCGCTTTACGGGCAACCAGGTTGACCGAGTAAAACGCGCTAGGCAGTTGAGCGAGCTCCGCCGTATGCTTTTTCACAAAGCGATCCAGCGCCGGATGGAAATGGCCGTAACGAATTGAAGCGCCAATGACCACGCGGTCGTAATCCTGCCAGGCAATCTGCTCTGTGCGATTCAGGTTCACCACATCAGAATAAATGCCCAGCTCTTTGAGTTCAGAAGCCAGATATGAAGCAATCTCACGCGTTTGTCCGTCACGCGTTGAGAAAAGAATTAACGTTTTCACCAATGTCTCCTTACTCACGCCAGAATGTTGGGGTAAACAGCACCAGCAGCGTAAAGACCTCAAGACGCCCAAACAGCATATTGGCGATTAAGATCCACTTCGCCACCGGGTTCATACTGGCGAAGTTATCCGCCACGACGCCCAGCCCCGGCCCCAGGTTATTTAACGTTGCCACCACAGAGGCGAAGGCAGAGAAATCATCCACGCCCGTGGCGATAATCGCCAGCATACTGACAATAAAGACCAGTGCATAAGCGGAGAAGAATCCCCACACCGCTTCGAGGATGCGCTCCGGCAGCGCGCGGTTCCCCAGCTTAATACTGTAAACCGCATTCGGGTGGACCAGACGTTTCAACTCACGGTTCCCCTGCTTGAACAGCAGCAGAATGCGGATCACCTTCAGACCGCCGCCCGTTGACCCGGCGCAACCGCCGATAAACGCAGAGCACAACAGCAGCACCGGCAGGAACAGTGGCCAACGCGCAATACTGTCCGTGGTGAAACCAGCGGTTGTCGCCATTGATACCACCTGGAAGAAGGCCTGGTTCAGGGTCGTGACCGCCGAGTTATAAACATCGTGGAACCACAGTACCAGGGTACAGATAACCACCAGGGTCAGCTGGACGCCAATAAACATCCGGAATTCCGGGTCGCGCCAGTACACCTTCAGGCTCCGTCCGCTAAGCAACGAGAAGTGTAGACCGTAGTTACAGCCTGAGATCAGCAAAAAGATGGCAATGATGGTATTGATTGTCGGGCTGTCGAAGTAGCCGACGCTGGCATCGTGGGTGGAGAACCCGCCGATAGCAATAGTCGCAAAGCTATGCCCAATGGCATCAAACGCAGGCATCCCGGCAAACCACAGCGCCAGCGCGCAGGCCACCGTCAGCAGGACATAGATAAGCCACAGGGTTTTCGCCGTCTCCGCAATACGCGGGCGCATCTTGTTATCTTTCAGCGGGCCGGGCATCTCCGCCCGGTAAAGCTGCATCCCCCCGACGCCCAGAATGGGCAGGATAGCCACCGCCAGGACGATGATCCCCATACCGCCGAACCACTGGAGCATCTGCCGGTAAAAGAGAATCGCATGCGGGAGCGAATCCAGCCCCACAAGCGTGGTGGCGCCGGTGGTCGTTAATCCGGAGAACGATTCAAAAAACGCATCCGTGACGGTGAGATTCGGTTGTTCGGAGAAGATAAACGGCAGCGCACCCACGCTTCCCAGTACCGTCCAGAACAGGACCACAATCAGAAACCCCTCCCGGGATTTCAGTTCACCTTTCTCACGGCGGTTTGGCCACCACAGCAGGGAGCCAATCGTCAGCGCGACAAAAAAGGTTTGCGTAAATGCACGCCCCGCGCCGTCCCGGTAGATGAGCGCCACCAGTCCGGGAATGATCATTGTCCCGGAGAAAAGTATGACCAGCAATCCAACGATTCGGGTAATGGCACGAAAATGCATCTCTGCCGCTTCCTTAGGTATTCAAAATTGTGAGGTGGGGATTATTCTTCAATCGGCAGTAATTGCAATGAACCGCGACTAAAATCAGCGAGTTTTGCTGAAAAAGCAGCCAGTTCCGCCTGAGGAAGCGCCACGCGTAATTGCACCATTGCCTGATAATCACTGTGTGCGATGACACCGTTAAACTGTTTAAGCAGTGCTTCGATACCCGAGAGCTGGGCGTAATCGCATAACAAAGTATATTCCGTAAGTGGCGTTTTGCGGGTTGTTATCAGCAGATTAAGCGCTTGCTGGACACCACCTCCGTAGGCTTTAACCAGCCCTCCGGTGCCTAACAAAATGCCCCCGTAGTAGCGGACAACAACGGCGGTGATTTCACCCACGCCGCTGCCCATTAACTGGGATAGCATCGGTTTTCCGGCCGTACCCGCCGGTTCACCGTCGTCAGAAAACCCGAGCTGCTGTGAGTCGTCTGGCGGCCCTGCGACCCACGCCACACAGTGATGGCGGGCATCGGGGTGCTGCGCGCGGACGGACTCGACGAACGCCTTCGCCGCCTCCACGCCGTCGGTATGCGCCAGCAGCGTGATAAAGCGGCTTTTCTTGATTTCCTCAACAAAGGTGACCGGCTCGGCCGGTATCAGCCAGCTTTCCATCAGGCCAGCTTCAGATCTCGCGTCATGTTCTCAATGCTGTTCTCGTGAATAACCACGTTATCCTCGATACGAATGCCGCCATACGGCTTCAGCGCTTCAATTTTCTCCCAGTTGAAGTGCTTGCTGAATTGCCCTTCGCGCCACGGCGCCAGCAGGGATTCAATAAAGTAGATGCCCGGCTCGATGGTCAATACCATACGCGGCGCCAGAACGCGGGTGCAGCGCAGATAAGGATATTTAGACGGTGCCGCCAGGTGCGTACCGGTATCATCCTGCATAAAGCCCGCGACGTCATGAACCTGCAAACCCAGCGGGTGACCGATACCATGCGGCATAAATGGCCCGGTCAGATCGTTCTCAACCATCGCCTCTTCGCTCATGTCTTTGACAATCTGATGCTTACGCAGCAGTTTAGCGATGCGCTGATGGAACTGGATGTGATAATCCACGTAGCTGGTTCCGGCCTTCATGGTGCCAATCAGCGCCAGCTGTTCGTCGTTCACGTCTTTGATCAATTGCGCAAAATCGGTGTCCGCATTCGCCGCCCAGGTACGGGTCAGGTCTGCCGCATAACCATTGTACTCAGCCCCCGCGTCCAGCAGGAAGCTGCGCATCTCAGCCGGAACCTGATGATCCAGTTTGGTGTAGTGCAGAACCGAGGCATGTTCATTCAGCGCCACGATGTTGCTGTACGGCACGTCGGTATCGCGGTGGCCGGTCGCCGTCAGGTAGGCCTGATTAATATCGAACTCGCTCATACCGGACTGGAACGCTTCGTGCGCCGCACGGTGGCCATTCACCGCCGTTTTTTGCGCTTCACGCATGCAGTAAAGTTCGTAGTCGGTCTTGTAGGCGCGATAGTAGTGCAGATAATCCAGCACGCCTTTCGGGTTGAGTTTATCTGCCGGAATATCCAGACCCAGCGCACGCTCAGGAACCGGACCAATGTAGCCGATGTTGCCGCGCGCCGCTGGCAGCTGGCTGCCAATACCGTCTGCTTTTGGCAGCGCAATCACGTCAATTTCTTCGGTCCAGAATGAGGTCGGCAGCGGCTCCACGTTGTGCCAGTAATCGACCGGCAGGTAGAACCACAGTTTCGGCTTGTTCACGCCATCCACCAGCAGCCAGCAATTTGGAACCTGCGTGACAGGCACCCAGGCTTTAAACTGCGGGTTAACCTTGAAGGGATAAGCATGGTCATCAAGAAAAGTATTCATCAGCTCGCCGGAGTGGATCAGCAGGGCATCCAGCTTGAAGCGGGTCAGTACATCGCGGGTACGTTCCTGTAGGGTAACGATATGATTTTTATAAAGCGAAGCCAGTGAGTCCATCATTCTTCCTTTCGTTTTTTTGACCTCAAGTCATCGCATCTTAGCACACCTCACTCCGGCTGCGTGATTTCCACCGACCGTGATCAGCGCAGCAATTTCTTAATGACTAATTTGCATTTTATTAACATAAATTCCACACTCCGTCTCATCTGGTATGACCAGATCCAATTGCTGGATTCAGGAGACCGACATGCTCTACAAAGGCGACACCCTGTACGTAGACTGGCTGGAAGATGGCATTGCCGAACTGGTGTTCGATGCCCCCGGCTCAGTGAACAAGCTTGATACCGCGACGGTGGCCAGTCTTGGCCAGGCGCTGGATGTACTTGAAAAGCAATCAGATTTGAAAGGGCTGCTGCTGCGCTCCAACAAAGCGGCCTTTATCGTTGGCGCGGATATCACCGAATTCCTGTCGCTGTTCCTGGTGCCCGAAGAACAGCTGAGCCAGTGGCTGCACTTTGCCAACAGCGTTTTTAATCGTCTGGAAGATCTGCCTGTCCCGACCCTTTCCGCCGTTAACGGCTACGCGCTGGGCGGTGGCTGCGAGTGCGTGCTGGCGACCGACTACCGTCTGGCGACGCCGGACCTGCGCATCGGCCTGCCGGAAACCAAGCTGGGCATCATGCCGGGCTTTGGCGGTTCCGTGCGTATGCCGCGCATGCTGGGTGCCGACAGCGCGCTGGAGATCATTGCCGCGGGTAAAGATGTCGGCGCAGAACAGGCGCAGAAAATCGGCCTGGTGGACGGCGTGGTTAAGCCTGAAAAACTGATTGAGGGTGCTATCGCCATTCTGCGTCAGGCGATTAACGGCGATCTCGACTGGAAAGCCAAACGTCAGCCAAAGCTGGAGCCATTAAAGCTCAGCAAAATTGAAGCCACCATGAGCTTCACCATCGCCAAAGGCATGGTGATGCAGACGGCGGGTAAACACTACCCGGCGCCGATCACGGCGGTGAAAACCATTGAAGCGGCAGCCCGTCTGGGCCGTGATGACGCTCTGAAGCTTGAAAACCAGAGCTTTGTCCCGCTGGCGCACACCAACGAAGCCCGCGCGCTGGTTGGTATCTTCCTTAACGATCAGTTCGTGAAAGGCAAAGCCAAACAACTCACCAAAAACGTTGAAACGCCAAAACACGCGGCGGTACTCGGCGCGGGCATTATGGGGGGCGGCATCGCCTATCAGTCTGCCTGGAAAGGCGTGCCGGTGGTGATGAAGGACATCAACGAGAAATCCCTGACGCTGGGCATGACCGAAGCGGCCAAGCTGCTGAATAAACAGCTTGAGCGCGGCAAAATTGATGGTCTGAAGCTTGCAGGCGTGATCTCCACCATCCAGCCAGTGCTGGAATACAGCGGTTTCGACCGTGTGGACGTGGTGGTTGAAGCGGTCGTCGAGAACCCGAAAGTGAAAAAAGCGGTGCTGGCCGAAACCGAAGACAAGGTGCGTCCGGAAACCGTGCTGGCCTCTAACACCTCCACCATTCCTATCAGCGAACTGGCGAGCGTGCTGAAGCGTCCGGAAAACTTCTGCGGGATGCACTTCTTTAACCCGGTGCACCGCATGCCGCTGGTCGAAGTGATCCGAGGGGAAAAAACCTCCGACGAAACCATCGCCAAAGTGGTGGCGTGGGCGAGCAAGATGGGCAAAACGCCGATCGTGGTTAACGACTGCCCGGGCTTCTTCGTTAACCGCGTGCTGTTCCCGTACTTCGCCGGTTTCAGCCAACTGCTGCGCGACGGCGCAGACTTCCGCAAAATCGACAAAGTGATGGAAAAACAGTTCGGCTGGCCGATGGGCCCGGCGTATCTGCTGGACGTTGTCGGCATCGACACTGCCCATCACGCGCAGGCGGTGATGGCGGCGGGCTTCCCGCAGCGCATGCAGAAAGATTATCGCGACGCCATTGACGCACTGTTTGACGCCAACCGCTTCGGTCAGAAAAACGGCCTGGGCTTCTGGCGCTATAAAGAAGACAGCAAAGGCAAACCGAAGAAAGAAGAAGATCCGGCGGTGGATGGCCTGCTGGCCGATGTAAGCCAGCCGAAACGCGACTTCACCGACGATGAGATCATCGCCCGGATGATGATCCCGATGGTCAACGAAGTGGTGCGCTGCCTCGAAGAAGGCATTATCGCCAGCCCGGCAGAAGCGGATATGGCGCTGGTGTACGGCCTCGGCTTCCCTCCGTTCCACGGAGGCGCGTTCCGCTGGCTGGATACGCTCGGCAGCGCCCGCTATCTCGATATGGCTCAGCAGTACCAGCACCTCGGCCCGCTTTATGAGGTGCCGGAAGGGCTGCGTAACAAAGCGCGCCATAACGAACCCTACTACCCAGCAGTTGAGCCAGCCCGTCCGGTTGGCGAACTGAAAACGGCTTAAGGAGTCACAATGGAAAAGGTTGTCATTGTTGATGCGATTCGCACCCCGATGGGCCGTTCAAAAGGCGGTGCGTTCCGTAACGTGCGCGCGGAAGACCTCTCCGCGCATCTGATGCGTAGCCTGCTGGCGCGTAACCCGGCGCTGGACCCAGCAGCGCTGGACGATATCTACTGGGGCTGCGTGCAGCAGACGCTGGAGCAGGGCTTCAACATTGCCCGTAACGCGTCCCTGCTGGCGGAGATCCCGCATTCGGTTCCGGCCGTCACCGTCAACCGTCTTTGCGGTTCGTCGATGCAGGCGCTGCACGACGCGGCGCGGATGATCATGACCGGCGATGCGCAGGCCTGTCTGGTGGGCGGCGTGGAGCACATGGGCCACGTGCCGATGAGCCACGGGGTCGATTTCCATCCTGGCATGAGCCGCAACGTGGCGAAAGCCGCCGGTATGATGGGCCTGACCGCCGAGATGCTCTCCCGTCTGCACGGCATCAGCCGTGAGATGCAGGATGCGTTTGCCGCACGCTCGCATGCCCGCGCCTGGGCCGCCACGCAGTCTGGTGCCTTTAAGAATGAGATCATCCCAACCGGCGGTCACGACGCAGACGGCGTACTGAAGCAGTTCAGCTACGACGAAGTTATCCGCCCGGAAACCACGGTCGAAGCGCTTTCTACCCTGCGTCCGGCGTTTGATCCGGTCACCGGTACGGTAACGGCGGGCACCTCGTCTGCCCTGTCCGACGGTGCCGCCGCGATGCTGGTAATGAGCGAAAGCCGCGCCCGCGAATTAGGCCTGACGCCACGCGCCCGCGTGCGTTCGATGGCGGTCGTGGGCTGCGATCCTTCCATCATGGGCTACGGCCCGGTTCCGGCATCAAAACTGGCGCTGAAAAAAGCGGGGCTGAGCGCAAGTGATATCGACCTCTTTGAGATGAACGAAGCGTTCGCCGCGCAGATCCTGCCGTGCATTAAAGATCTGGGGCTGATAGATCAGATCGACGAGAAGATTAACCTCAACGGCGGCGCGATCGCCCTCGGTCACCCGCTGGGCTGTTCCGGGGCGCGTATCAGTACCACGCTGATTAACCTGATGGAACGCAAAGATGCCCAGTTCGGACTGGCAACGATGTGTATTGGGTTGGGTCAGGGTATCGCGACGGTGTTTGAGAGGGTGTAAATAAGGAAAAGTATCTCAAAGTAACGTAGGCCCGATAAGCATCGCGCCATCGGGCTTTTGCCGGGAGGCGCTACGCTTTCCCGGCCTACGAAGAGAAAAAGTTTAGTTGCCGTTCTTCCCGCCTGTCAGGGGCGGGTTTTTTACGTTATTGCAGCAGCGAAATATCCGCCACGCGCAGGAACAGCTCACGCAGTTTCTCAAGCATCGAGAGACGGTTAATCCGCAGCTCTTTATCTTCCACGTTCACCATCACCTTCTCGAAGAAGGCGTCGATGACGTCACGCAGCTCCGCCAGCTCCACCAGCGCTTCCTGGTAGCGACCTTCCGCGAAGTACGGCTCCAGCTTGTCGCGCAGCACCACCACCTGCATCGCCAGAGAAATCTCTTCCGGCTCTTTCAGGGTTGCAGCGTTGACGCGCTCGTTCAGCGTCTCGTCGGATTTCGCGAGGATGTTGGATACGCGCTTGTTGGCCGCGGCCAGCGCAGACGCCGCTTCCAGCGTACGGAAGTGGGATACCGCTTTCATACGCGCATCGAAATCTGCCGGACGGGTCGGACGACGCGCCAGCACCGCCTGAATGGTATCAACGGAGTAACCTTCGTCCTGATACCACGCGCGGAAACGACCGAGCATAAAGTCGATAACATCATCCACAACCTTCGCGTTGGTCAGCTTATCGCCGTACAGACGTACCGCTTCTTCGGTCAGCGTTTGCAGATCGAGGTTAAGGTTCTTCTCTACGATGATTCGCAGCACGCCCAGCGCAGCACGACGCAGCGCGAACGGGTCTTTATCGCCTTTCGGATGCTGACCGATACCGAAGATACCCGCCAGGGTGTCCATCTTATCGGCAATCGCCACGGCGCAGGCAACCGGGTTAGACGGCAGATCGTCACCGGCAAAGCGCGGCTGATACTGCTCGTTCAGGGCTACCGCCACGTCTTCCGCTTCGCCATCGTGACGCGCGTAGTGCATGCCCATCACGCCCTGGGTGTCGGTAAATTCGAACACCATGTTGGTCATCAGGTCGCACTTGGAGAGCAGGCCCGCGCGGGTAGCGTGGTTAACGTCGGCGCCAATTTCACGGGCAATCCAGCCGGACAGCTCCGCGATACGGTCGGTCTTGTCGCGTAGCGTACCCAGCTGCTGCTGGAACAGTACGGTTTGCAGACGCGGCAGGTTGTCTTCCAGACGTTTTTTACGGTCGGTATTGAAGAAGAACTCGGCATCCGCCAGACGCGGACGCACCACTTTCTCGTTACCGGAGATAATCTGGCTCGGATCTTTCGATTCGATGTTCGCCACGAAGATGAAGTTTGGCAGCAGCTTGCCGTCGTTGGCGTAAACCGGGAAGTACTTCTGGTCACCCTTCATGGTGTAAACCAGCGCTTCTGCCGGAACGGCCAGGAATTTCTCTTCGAATTTCGCGGTCAGTACAACCGGCCATTCGACCAGCGAAGTCACCTCTTCCAGCAGGCTGTCGCTCAGATCGGCATTACCGCCAATTTTGCGCGCCGCGTCTTCTGCGTCCGCTTTGATTTTGGCTTTACGCTGTTCGTAGTCAGCAATGACCTTACCGCGCTCCAGCAGGATCTGCGGGTACTGGTCAGCATTGTCGATAGTGAACTCCGGCTCGCCCATAAAGCGATGGCCGCGGATCACGCGATCGGACGCCACGCCCAGAATGGTCGCCGGGATAACGGTATCGCCCAGCAGCAGGGTGACGGTGTGAACCGGACGCACAAAGTGTACGTCGGACGCGCCCCAGCGCATCAGCTTAGGAATCGGCAATTTTGCCAGCGAGGTCGCGATCATGTCAGGCAGCAGCGCTTCGGCGCTTTCGCCTTTCACATGGGCACGGTACAGCAGCCATTCACCTTTGTCGGTGGTCAGACGCTCAGCCTGATCAACGGTGATGCCGCAGCCGCGCGCCCAGCCTTCTGCCGCTTTGCTCGGCTTGCCTTCCGCGTCGAACGCCTGAGCAATGGCCGGGCCACGTTTTTCAACTTCGCGATCCGGCTGGGACGCCGCCAGGTTTGCCACTTTCAGCGCCAGACGACGCGGCGCAGCAAACCACTCAATTTTACCGTGCGCCAGGCCAGCGTTATCCAGCTCAGCAGTGACGTTCGCAGCGAAAGATTCAGCCAGGCTGCGCAGGGCTTTTGGTGGCAGCTCTTCAGTGCCGATTTCCACCAGGAAAGTTTTCTCAGACATGGCCGCCTCTTATTTGTTTCGGTTGCACATCGGGAAGCCAAGGGCTTCACGGGACGCGTAGTAAGCTTCTGCAACGGCTTTGGTCAGGGTACGAATACGCAGAATGTAGCGCTGACGTTCAGTCACGGAGATCGCTTTGCGGGCATCCAGCAGGTTGAAGCTGTGGGCAGCCTTCAGAATACGCTCATAGGCAGGCAGCGGCAGCGGAGTCTCCAGCGCCAGCAGCTGCTGGGCTTCTTTCTCGTACTGCTCGAAGCAGGTGAACAGGAAGTCCACGTCCGCGTATTCGAAGTTATAGGTGGATTGCTCCACTTCGTTCTGATGGAACACGTCGCCGTAGGTGGTTTTACCCAGCGGGCCGTCGCTCCAGACCAGGTCGTAAACGCTGTCTACGCCCTGAATGTACATGGCCAGACGTTCCAGACCATAGGTGATTTCGCCGGTAATCGGTTTACATTCCAGACCGCCAACCTGCTGGAAGTAAGTGAACTGGGTCACTTCCATGCCGTTCAGCCACACTTCCCAACCCAGACCCCAGGCACCCAGCGTTGGGTTTTCCCAGTTATCTTCCACGAAACGAATGTCGTGAATGGTTGGATCCATACCCAGCTCTTTCAGTGACCCGAGGTACAGTTCCTGAATGTTGTCGGGTGATGGCTTAATCACCACCTGGAACTGATAGTAGTGCTGCAAACGGTTCGGGTTTTCGCCGTAACGGCCATCGGTCGGACGACGGGATGGCTGCACATAGGCGGTCGCCATTGGCTCTGGCCCTAACGCGCGCAGGCTGGTCATCGGGTGTGAGGTGCCTGCGCCAACTTCCATGTCCAAAGGTTGAACAATGGTGCAGCCCTGACGAGCCCAGTAATCCTGTAAGGTCAGGATCAGGCCCTGGAAGGTCTTGGTATCAAACTTTTGCATAGTATTTCGTGCTGGATACGTGTGGTTTTAAATGGAAGGGATCAGTATACCCGCTGGCTGCAAGATATACAGTACGAAACGGGGTTGTTTAGGGAAAATTGGGGAATAAGCCCTACAGCCAGAACCTGCGAAGGCTCTGGTTGCTGCTTATACGAGCAATTTAACGCATTGAGAGATGTAAAAACTGGCCGTCTGCATCAAAAGAGCAGACAAAGCCCTCTTTACGCGCCGTATAGCCTTTCAGTTCATAGCTGCCCTGAAAGCGCTCGAAGCCGTTTATATGAATTTTCTGTGCTTCGGAATTATAGCGGTGAGCCGCCTGATCCCTGCACAGCTGTTCCATATTCAGAGAACGCTCCGGGCTCATTTTCCCCTGCTGCGCTTTTTGGACAGGTATCTCCTCAGAAGCACTGCATCCTGTTAATAAGAGCAGCAGAAAGAGTGACACCCCACGCTTCATCATCATTTTTATTACCGCCCTGGTCAGTGGCTGTTATTTTTAGTAGCAACACGTTTATAGATTAAAGTCCGTCATTCTGCGAATCTCGCCAGCTCCCTACAAGTTAGCCTGGCTAAACTCAGAATTTTCCAAGGGAAAAGTTTTACACAATCGCAGTCACACTTTTTTTATCAGGAATACAGAGGAACTGATGCAGTCAAAAATTAACTGGATTGATAACCTGCGGGGAATAGCCTGTCTGATGGTGGTGATGATCCACACAACGACCTGGTATGTCACGAACGCGCACAGTATCAGCCCTGTTAACTGGGATGTCGCCAATATTCTGAACTCGGCCTCCCGCGTGAGCGTCCCGCTGTTCTTTATGATTTCCGGTTTTCTCTTTTTTGGCGAGCGTAGCGCGCAGCCAAGACATTTCATCCGTATTGTCTCCTGTCTGCTGTTTTACAGCGCCTTTTCGCTGCTCTATATCATCCTGTTCACTTCAATTAACGCTGAACGTTCCCTGCTCAATTTGTTGCAAAAACCGGTGTTCTATCATCTGTGGTTTTTCTTCGCGATAATCGTTATCTATCTGGTGTCACCGTTAATTCAGGTAAAAAACGTCAGCGGTAAAATGCTGCTGGCCTTGATGGTAATAATCGGGATCGTGGCCAACCCGAATACCGTTTCACAGAAAATTGATGGCTTTGAATGGCTGCCCGTTAACCTTTATATCACCGGGGATACGTTTTATTACGTGCTGTACGGCATGCTGGGGCGCGCCATTGGCATGATGGAGACGCAAAAGCGAGGAATAAACTGGCTATGCGCGGCCGCGTTTCTCGTCGGTGTGTTTATTATCTCTCGCGGGACGCTGCATGAGCTGCAATGGCGCGGCAACTTTGCCGATACCTGGTATCTCTACTGCGGGCCGATGGTCTTTATCTGCGCGATCTCTCTGCTGACGCTGGTTAAAAACACCCTGAATGCCCGCCCGCTTCCGGTGCTGGGGTTTATCTCTCGCCACTCGCTGGGCATTTACGGTTTTCACGCGCTGGTGATCCACGCCCTGCGCACCCGCGGCGTTGAGCTTAAAAGCTGGCCGGTGCTGGATATTGTCTGGATATTTACCGTTACGCTGGTTGTCAGCCTGCTGCTGTCAATGTTGCTGCAAAGAATCGATACGCGCAGGTTTGTAAGCTAACCCGGTTGAAGGCTGGTAGGCCGGGTAAGCGTTAGCGCCACCCGGCTCCTGTTTATAACATTAGCGGCAAAAGCTGCTGATAGATTTTGCGGAACACGTCTCGTCTTTCAGCATAGCGAGCATGATTTTTCGCATCAGGACGATGCTGCCGTTCAAGCGGCAGCTGGGGCAAAAGCTGGTGCAGTGGTTTATCCGGGTTCAGCGCAATTTGCGCCAGCCGTGCCGCACCGAGCGCCGGGCCGACATCGCCTCCCGTACGATAGTCCAGCTGCAACCCGCTGATATCGGAAAGCATTTGCCGCCAGTAGCTGCTTCGTGCACCGCCGCCAATTAACGTAATGCTGGATGGCGTCAGTCCACAGTCATGCACGACATCCATTCCGTCCGCCAGAGCATAGCCAACGCCTTCAAGCACCGCGCGCGCAAGCTCTGCCGGGCCGTGCTGATGGGTAAGACCGAAGAACACCCCTTTCGCTTCCGGGTTGTTATGCGGCGTCCGCTCGCCGGAAAGGTACGGTAAAAACCAAACCGCACCGGCATTATCATCTGCCTGCTGTGCCGCTGTGATAAGCGCCGGGACGTCCGCCATTCCGGTTAGCTTTGCCGCCCAGTCGAGGCAGGAAGCCGCGCTCAGCATCACCGACATCAAATGCCATTTACCCGGCAACGCGTGGCAGAAGCTGTGTACGGCGCTTCCAGGGTTGCTACGATACCCGTCACTGACGGCAAAATAGACGCCGGAGGTACCGAGTGAGAGCATGGCCTGCCCTGCCTCGACCATCCCCACGCCGACCGCACCCGCCGCATTATCGCCGCCGCCGGCAACGACAGGTACGGCTGGCATGTTCCAGCGTTCAGCAACAGAAGGCTGTAAAGCCCCCGTGATTTCACTGCCTTCAAACAGCGCAGGCATATGGTCGCGCGTCAGCTGGCAGGCATCCAGCATCGCCTCGCTCCAGTCCCGTTTCGCCACGTCGAGCCACATCGTGCCCGCGGCGTCAGACATGTCGCTGGCAAAATCCCCTGTCATGCGAAAACGCAGGTAGTCTTTCGGCAACAGAACCTTCGCCACCTGACGAAAAATCTCAGGCTCATGGCGCTGCACCCACAGGAGTTTTGGCGCGGTAAAACCGGGCATCATCAGGTTGCCCGTAATTTCACGGGATGCAGGCACACGCTCCTCAAGGATCGCGCACTCTTCCGCACAGCGGCCATCGTTCCAGAGAATAGCCGGGCGCAGAACGCGATGCTGACTATCCAGCAACGTTGCGCCATGCATTTGCCCGGCAATGCCCAGCGCTTTCACGTCGCGCAGGCTGTGCTGCTCGCCTAAGGCTTTCATCGCACGCTCCGTCGCCTGCCACCACTGCTCCGGATCTTGTTCCGACCAAAGCGGATACGGACGTGAAACCTGCAACTTTTCAGTGTGCGTGGCTAATACATCGCCCTGCTCGCTTAACAGGATGGCTTTCACCCCCGACGTGCCAAGATCGATCCCGATATACATGTGGTGGCTCCTTTGACGAAAATGCCCGGTGGCGCTGCGCTTACCGGGCCTGGATGCTGTTATTTATCGAACAGGTAGTGATTGACCAGGTTTTCCAGCAGCTCCTGATGGCCGCTCTGATGCTGCGGCGCAAGCTGATGCTGTTCAGCGTACTTCGCGATCTCCACAAGCGATAACTGACCTTTCAAAATTTGCTGGCCCAGCTCACTGTTCCAGCCGCTGTAGCGCTTCGCCACGCGCTTATCCAGCTCACCGTCTTCAATCATACGGGCCGCTACTTTCAGCGCCAGCGCCATGGTGTCCATCGCGCCAATATGCCCGTAGAACAGATCGTATTTGTCGGTGCTCTGGCGACGCACTTTAGCGTCGAAGTTCAGGCCGCCGGTGGTGAAACCGCCCGCTTTGATGATCTCGTACATCACCAGCGCATTCTCTTCCACGCTGTTCGGGAACTGGTCGGTATCCCAGCCCAGCTGTGGATCACCACGGTTAGCATCGACAGAGCCGAAGATGCCCAGCGCAATCGCAGAGGCAATTTCGTGATGGAACGAGTGGCCCGCCAGGGTAGCGTGGTTAGCCTCAATATTCACTTTGATCTCTTTTTCCAGACCAAACTGCTTCAGGAAGCCATACACGGTGGCGACATCATAATCATACTGATGCTTGGTTGGCTCCTGTGGTTTTGGCTCAATCAGCAGCGTGCCGCGGAAACCGATTTTGTGTTTGTGGTCCACAACCATCTGCATAAAGCGACCAATCTGCTCACGCTCCTGACGCAGGTCGGTATTCAGCAGCGTTTCATAGCCTTCACGACCGCCCCAGAGTACATAGTTCTCACCGCCCAGCTGATGCGTGGCGTTCATCGCGGTCACGACCTGGGTTGCCGCCCAGCTGAAGACTTCCGGGTCCGGGTTGGTTGCCGCACCCGCGCCATAGCGAGGATTGGTAAAGCAGTTAGCCGTACCCCAGAGCAGCTTCACGCCGCTTTGCTGCTGTTTTTCAGCCAGTACGTCGACCATCTGCGCGAAATTGTTCAGATACTCTTTCAGCGATGCCCCTTCCGGCGACACGTCCACATCGTGGAAACAGTAGTACGGCACGTTCAGCTTATGGAAGAACTCGAACGCGACGTCGGCTTTACGCTTCGCCAGCTCAATGGCCTCGCCCGGCTGTTGCCATGGACGGTCAAAAGAGCCCACGCCGAACATATCGGCACCGTTCCAGCAGAAGGTGTGCCAGTAGCAGGCGGCAAAGCGCAAGTGATCTTCCATGCGCTTACCCAGCACCAGCTCATCCGGGTTGTAGTGACGAAATGCTAAAGGATTGGTCGTTTTCGTGCCTTCGAAACGAACGCGATCGAGTTGGTCGAAATAAGCTTGCATATTGAGCTCCATAATCAGGGTATGCGGCGTGGTCTTGCTTCTGGAGTAATAGTGAATAGACATTGGAGGTTGCTCAATTACGTTATTTCACACTGCTATTGAGATAATGCGCAATTGTGCGCTGGCTCGCAAAATAATGCGCAGACAAACTATTTTTCGGCGCGCATTCCAGAATCAAATGTAATTAATAGGTTACGCTTTTTAAAATCCGATCGCGGTCATAAATTCAGAAATAAACCAAATATCGTAATGAGAAGATAAAAATCTGTAATTGCCAGCAGGCCTTTCCACGTTAAAAATTTGCTGCGTCTCAGCAGTGAACGTTTCTTTTATCTCAGCTACACATACCCCTACAAAAAGGCCTAATAATTATGAAGATAAAGAACCTGACCCTAACGCTCTGCACTACTCTCCTGCTTGCAAGCTTTGCCGGACACGCCAAAGAGGTCAAAATCGGCATGGCGATTGATGACTTACGCCTGGAGCGCTGGCAAAAAGATCGCGATATCTTTGTTAAAAAAGCGGAATCTCTCGGCGCGGAGGTGTTCGTTCAGTCCGCTAACGGCAACGAAGAGACGCAAATGTCGCAAATCGAGAATATGATCAACCGTGGCGTCGATGTGCTGGTCATTATCCCGTATAACGGCCAGGTATTAAGCAACGTGGTGAAAGAAGCGAAACAGGAAGGGATAAAAGTCCTGGCTTATGACCGCATGATTAATAATGCCGATATTGATTATTATATTTCGTTCGACAATGAAAAGGTGGGTGAATTACAGGCTAAAAGCCTGGTCGCAAAAGTGCCTCAGGGGAATTATTTCCTGATGGGCGGCTCGCCTGTGGATAACAACGCCAAACTGTTCCGCCAGGGACAAATGAAAGTGCTGAAGCCGTATATCGACGAGGGCAAAATTAAAGTCGTCGGCGACCAGTGGGCTGACGGTTGGTTACCGGAAAACGCGCTGAAAATTATGGAAAACGCGTTGACCGCAAATAACAACAAAATCGATGCGGTGGTGGCCTCTAACGATGCCACTGCGGGTGGCGCCATTCAGGCGCTGAGCGCGCAGGGCCTGGCCGGGAAAGTCGCTATTTCCGGCCAGGACGCCGACCTTGCGGGTGTAAAACGCATCATCGCGGGTACCCAGACCATGACGGTGTATAAGCCCATTACCGAGCTTGCCAATACGGCCGCCGAAATTGCCGTTGAACTGGGCAATGGCCAGCAACCTAAAGCAGACGCGACGTTAAATAACGGCCTGAAAGACGTACCTGCTCGCCTGCTTACCCCTATCGAAGTCAACAAAGAGAATATTGACGCCACCGTGGTGAAAGACGGTTTCCATAAGAAGAGTGAACTGTAATCCAGCGCAGCCCCTGCCCGGCAGGGGCGCATTGACCTGCCCTGTTCATCTGTTGGGCTATGCGGAGCAGTTATGTCTTATTTACTTGAAATGAAAAGCATCACCAAAGCCTTCGGAGCGGTGAAAGCAGTCGATAACGTAAGCCTGCGGCTGAATCCCGGCGAAGTGATGTCGCTGTGCGGCGAAAATGGCTCGGGAAAATCCACGCTGATGAAAGTGTTGTGCGGGATCTACCCGCACGGCAGCTACGAGGGCGAAATCGTTTTTGCCGGTGAGGTGCTCCAGGCCACGCACATTCGCGATACCGAACGTAAAGGCATCGCTATCATTCACCAGGAGCTGGCGCTGGTGAAGCACCTTACCGTGCTGGAAAATATCTTTCTCGGTGCCGAACTCTCACGCCACGGCGTACTGGATTACGACACCATGACGCTGCGCTGCGAAAAACTGCTGGCTCAGGTGAGCCTGGCTATCTCACCGGATACGCGCGTGGGCGACTTAGGTTTAGGCCAGCAGCAGCTGGTCGAGATCGCCAAGGCGCTGAACAAACAGGTGCGCCTGCTGATCCTCGACGAACCAACCGCCTCACTCACCGAACAGGAAACCGCCGTACTGCTCAATATCATCCGCGATCTGCAAAACCACGGTATCGCCTGCATCTATATTTCGCACAAGCTCAATGAGGTGAAAGCCATTTCCGACACCATCTGCGTCATCCGCGACGGGCAGCACATCGGCACGCGTGAAGCAGAAGGCATGAGCGAGGATGACATCATCACCATGATGGTGGGTCGCGAACTCACCGCGCTGTATCCCAACGAACCGCACACCATCGGCGAAGAGCTCCTGCGCGTGGAAAACCTGACGGCGTGGCATCCCGTTAACCGCCATATCAAGCGCGTGGATAACCTCTCCTTCTCGCTGCACCGCGGCGAAATTCTCGGCATTGCGGGTTTAGTGGGTGCGGGAAGAACCGAGGCCGTGCAGTGTCTCTTTGGCGTCTGGCCGGGGCGCTGGGAAGGCAAAATTTATATCGACGGTCAGCCGGTAAAAATCGACAACTGCCAGCAGGCTATTGCTAAGGGCATTGCCATGGTGCCAGAAGACCGCAAAAAAGACGGCATCGTGCCGGTAATGGCGGTGGGAAAAAATATCACGCTGGCGGCGCTCAGCCAGTTTTCCGGCGCGCTGAGCAGCCTGGATGATGCCGCAGAACAGCAGTGTATTCTCCAGTCGCTTGCCCGGCTCAAGGTGAAAACCTCCTCGCCGGAGCTGGCGATAGGACGCCTGAGCGGCGGCAACCAGCAGAAAGCGATTCTGGCGCGCTGCCTGCTGCTTAATCCGCGCATTTTAATTCTGGACGAACCCACCCGCGGGATCGATATCGGCGCGAAGTATGAAATCTACAAGTTGATCAACCAGCTTGTACAGCAAGGGATTGCCGTCATTGTTATCTCGTCCGAATTGCCTGAAGTGCTGGGGCTGAGCGACCGCGTGCTGGTCATGCATGAAGGGAAACTCAAAGCCAACCTGAACAACCAAAACCTGACGCAAGAGCAGGTGATGGAAGCTGCCTTAAGGAGCGAACGCCATGTCGAAAAGCAACCCGTCTGATATTAAAGTCGCTGTTCCGACGCCCGGTGCGTTCGCAGGACTTAAATCGCTGAATCTGCAAGTTTTTGTAATGATTGCCGCCATTATCGTGATCATGTTGTTCTTTACCTGGATGACCGATGGCTCCTATTTAAGCGCACGTAACGTCTCTAACCTGCTGCGTCAGACCGCCATCACCGGGATCCTGGCGGTGGGGATGGTCTTTGTGATTATCTCAGCGGAAATTGACCTGTCGGTAGGGTCGATGATGGGTCTGCTCGGCGGCGTGGCGGCAATTTTTGACGTCTGGCTAGGCTGGCCGCTGCCGCTGACGATTGCGGTCACGCTGGTGCTGGGTCTGCTGCTGGGGGCGTGGAATGGCTGGTGGGTGGCCTACCGTAAAGTCCCGTCGTTTATCGTCACCTTAGCGGGGATGCTGGCCTTCCGCGGCATTCTGATTGGGATCACCAACGGCACCACCGTCTCCCCGACCAGCGCCTCGATGTCCCAGATTGGCCAAAGCTACCTCTCTGATGGCGTCGGTTTTACGATCGGCGTGGTTGGGCTGATGGCGTTTGTCGCGTGGCAATGGCGAGGACGCATGCGTCGCCAGGCGCTGGGGCTGACCTCGCCTGCCTCAACCTCGGTTGTCGGCCGTCAGGCGCTTACTGCGGTGATTGTGCTGGGGGCCATCTGGCTGTTAAACGATTATCGCGGTGTCCCAACGCCCGTTCTGCTGCTGGCGCTGTTGCTGTTAGGTGGGATGTTTATGGCCACACGTACCGCATTCGGTCGCCGTATTTATGCCATCGGCGGCAATCTGGAAGCCGCGCGTTTATCTGGTATCAACGTAGAACGCACCAAACTCGCCGTCTTTGCCATCAACGGCCTGATGGTGGCCATCGCGGGGCTGATCCTCAGTTCGCGACTGGGGGCGGGCTCCCCGTCTGCGGGTAACATTGCCGAGCTGGACGCCATCGCCGCCTGCGTGATTGGCGGGACCAGCCTCGCCGGGGGCATTGGCAGCGTGGCGGGGGCGGTGATGGGCGCATTTATTATGGCTTCGCTGGATAACGGGATGAGTATGATGGACGTGCCGACGTTTTGGCAGTATATCGTCAAGGGTGCCATTCTTTTGCTGGCAGTCTGGATGGACTCTGCCACCAAGCGGCGCGCCTGATAACACTATCGTGACTAATTTGGGAAATGAGCCATGTTTGAAAAGCGTCACCGCATTACGTTGTTATTCAATGCCAACAAAGCCTATGACCGGCAGGTGGTTGAAGGGGTTGGCGAATATTTGCAGGCGTCGCAATCCGAATGGGATATTTTCATCGAAGAAGATTTTCGTACCCGTCTGGAGAACATCAAAGACTGGCTGGGAGATGGGGTCATCGCTGACTTTGACGACCCCGTGATTGAACAGTTGCTGAGTGGCGTCGACGTGCCTATCGTGGGCGTTGGCGGCTCTTACCATACACCGGAACATTACCCCCCCGTTCACTATATCGCCACGGATAACCATGCTCTGGTCGAGACCGCCTTCCTCCATTTAAAGGAGAAAGGCGTACATCGTTTTGCGTTTTACGGATTGCCCGCCACCAGCGGAAAGCGCTGGGCGATGGAGCGTGAATATGCCTTCTGCCAGCTGGTTGCCCAGGAGAAATATCGCGGCGTCGTTTATCAGGGGCTGGAAACCGCGCCAGAAAACTGGCAGCACGCACAAAATCGCCTGGCTGACTGGCTGCAAACGCTGCCACCCCAGACAGGGATTATCGCCGTGACGGACGCCCGCGCCCGCCACGTATTACAGGTATGCGAACATTTGCATATTCCGGTGCCTGAAAAGCTGTGCGTGATTGGTATTGATAACGAAGAGCTTACGCGCTATCTGTCGCGCGTGGCGCTCTCATCCGTGGCTCAGGGTACCCGTCAGATGGGCTATCAGGCCGCAAAGCTGCTGCACAGACTGTTAGACAACGAATCCCTGCCGCTCCAGCGTCTGCTGGTTCCGCCCGTTCGCGTGGTCGAGCGTCGCTCAACTGACTACCGCTCCTTAAACGATCCGGCCGTGATTCAGGCGATGCACTACATTCGCAATCATGCCTGCAAAGGGATTAAGGTCGATCAGGTGCTCGATTCGGTCGGCATTTCACGTTCGAATCTGGAGAAGCGGTTCAAAGAGGAAGTCGGTGAGACGATTCACGCCGTGATCCATGCGGAAAAGCTGGAGAAAGCGCGCAGTCTGCTGATCTCCACCTCGCTGTCGATCAACGAGATTTCACAGATGTGCGGCTATCCGTCGCTTCAGTATTTCTATTCGGTGTTCAGAAAAGAGTATGACACCACGCCGAAGGAGTACCGGGAACGGTACAGTGAAGTCCTGCTCTAGAAAAAAGAACGCCTTCCAGGGGAAGGCGTTTTTCATTACATATGTGCGGCAATCAGACGCTGGTTATCCTGATACATGGAGAACAGGTAATTGTTATAACGCTGTCCCTGAGTGGAATAACCTTTCAGCTTGTGGATCATCGCCGTAGCCGTTACTTCCTGATCCGCCTTACGCAGCTGAGCGCGTGACTTACGGAACGAGGAGTAGGCCGGATGGGTGTTCAGGTTCACCACATAGGCATTCACGGAATCTTTCACCGATTCAAACTGTGAATAGCCCTTCACCTTGCCGGGTGCATTAGTACAACGACCTTTTGCGCATTTCATGCCAAACAGATTGTTGTTGTTGCGCGCCAGCTTCGAGGTGCCCCAACCGCTTTCGGCGGCGGCCATTGTCGCGACCATACTGCCTGGAATAATGTCCACACGCTCTAACAGAGTGTTCCACGGCACACGACGCGTGTTCCCGCTCCACTTCACTTTATAGCGTTTGGCGATGTCTTTCAGGCGAGTGCGCTCAGACGGCGACCAGCGGCTATCGTACTGTTTGGAGATCAGCCAGTTACGATCCGCAGTAATCGCGGCATTTTGACTTTTAATGTAAGGCATTACCGTCCGGAGAAACGCTTTTTTCCTTGGTGTCCCGGAAGGGTATTTTCGCAAATCAGGAAGTGAACTACTCTTTGCACTATTGCGAGAATACTCTTGTTTACTGCTAACCTTACTGCTTGTCGTCTTTATTACGTGGGCTTTCTTACTCGTTGTATCCGCGTGCGTCTTTGCAAGCACCTCACCTGAAAATGCCATGGTGAGTAACATGAGTATCGCGGCCCCATATCGTCGAATGGGAGTCGATATCATTAGGTCTCCTGGTCGGATATAAACATTCCAACACCTTATTTTCTTCAAAAATTTGAGAGCGGAATCTCAAATCATACCAAAAATAGTCCTCAAGAGCACGTATACAAATAGTCCAATTCCGAAACTATGTCATCCGGAACATGCTCATTAAATCACCAGCACTGGAAAAATGTGCGCGATATCGCAGATAACTGCCTAATTTTGCGTGGGATCACTCATCCCTTCGCGTCCTCCTGGCAGAAAGCCTCAGAGGAGGAGTTTTTCCCCTGAGCCGAGTGGCACACTGGTCAAAAATGCCGCGACAGGAAAATGGAATGAAACGCACTGCATTAGCTGTTCTGATGTTACCCGCATTCGCGCATGCCGACTGGTCATCGCCGGGATTTAACGCGTTTAGCGCTGAAGGTACCGGCGTCTTTACCAGCCAGGCAACGCTTGCGAAGGGTACCCGCCCGCTGACGTTGAGTCTTGATAACGCGTGCTGGCAGCCGACAGGTGCCATTAAGCTCAACGAGATGCTGTCGCTCAAACCCTGCGAAGGGACCCCACCGCAGTGGCGGTTATTCCGTGACGGCGTTTATCAGATGCGTATTGATACGCGCTCGGGAACGCCGACGCTGATGTTGACGGTACAAAGTGCGGCGCCACAGCCTGTCGCAAACGTTACCCGCCAGTGCCCGAAGTGGGACGGCAAACCGCTCACGATCGATGTCGTTAACACCTTTCCGGAAGGCACGGTGGTGCGTGATTTTTACAGCAAACAGACCGCGACCGTTCAAAACGGCAAAGTAATTCTTCAGCCAGCCGCCAACAGCAATGGCCTGCTGCTGCTTGAGCGCGCCGAGACGGACAAACCCGCGCCATTCAGCTGGCAAAACGCCACCGTCTATTTCGTGCTGACCGATCGCTTCGTAAATGGCGACCCCACCAACGACAACAGCTATGGCCGCCATAAAGACGGTATGCAGGAGATTGGTACTTTCCACGGCGGCGATCTGAAAGGGCTTACCAGCAAACTGGATTACCTTCAGCAACTGGGCGTGAATGCGCTCTGGATAAGCTCACCGCTGGAGCAAATCCACGGCTGGGTTGGCGGCGGCACCAAAGGGGATTTCCCCCACTACGCCTATCACGGCTATTACACTCAGGACTGGACGAAACTCGACGCCAACATGGGCAGCGAAGATGATTTACGCCAGCTTGTCGACGACGCGCACAGGCGCGGTATCCGCGTCCTGTTTGACATTGTCATGAACCACGCGGGTTATGCGACGCTTGCAGATATGCAGGAGTATCAGTTTGGCGCGCTCTATTTGCAGGGCGATGAGCTGAAAAAAACCCTCGGCGAGCGCTGGACTGACTGGAAGCCAGGCGCCGGTCAAAGCTGGCACAGCTTCAACGATTACATCAACTTCAGTGACAAAGCCGCATGGGAAAAATGGTGGGGTAAAAAATGGATCCGTACCGATATCGGTGATTATGACAACCCGGGCTTTGACGATCTGACCATGTCGCTGGCCTTCCTGCCGGATCTGAAAACGGAATCTAAGATCCCGTCAGGTTTGCCGAACTTTTATCAACACAAGCCCGACACCAACGCGAAAGTGATGACGAATTTCACGCCGCGAGATTACCTGACCCACTGGCTCAGCCAGTGGGTACGTGACTACGGCATCGACGGCTTCCGGGTCGATACCGCTAAGCACGTTGAGCCTGAAGCCTGGCAGCAACTGAAAAACCAGGCCAGCCAGGCGCTGGCCGCGTGGAAAGCCGCCAACCCGGACAAAAAACTCGACAATGCGCCATTCTGGATGACCGGTGAATCCTGGGGCCACGGCGTGATGCAGAGCGATTATTACCGCCACGGCTTCGATGCGATGATCAACTTTGACTATCAGGAGCAGGCGGCGAAAGCGGTGGACTGTCTGGCCGATATGGATTTGACCTGGCAGCAAATGGCAGAAAAGCTGCAAAGTTTTAATGTGCTGAGCTATCTCTCCTCCCATGATACGCGTCTGTTCCGTGAAGGGGGCCAGCGCGCCGCTGAGTTACTGCTGCTGGCACCGGGAAGCGTCCAGATCTATTACGGCGATGAATCAGAGCGTCCATTCGGCCCGACGGGCTCCGATCCGCTACAGGGAACCCGTTCGGATATGAACTGGCAGGACGTCACGGGTAAACAGGCGTTAACTGTCGCCCACTGGCAGCTTCTGGGGCAGTTCCGCGCCCGTCATCCGGCGGTGGGTGAAGGCAAGCAAACAACGCTGTCAATGAAAGAGGGCTACGGCTTTGTGCGCGAGCACAAGGGCGATAAGGTGATGGTGGTGTGGGCGGGTAATCAATAGACCCCCTCATCCTAACCCTCTCCCCAGGGGGAGAGGGGATCGCACGGTGCGCTCTTTCTCCCTCGCCCCTTTGGGGAGAGGGCCGGGGTGAGGGGCATTCACCAGAACAATTCACCACACAAATACAAACCTACCACATAAAACAACAAATCCGACCACATCCGCCGATTTGCACCAACACGGTGCTGGCGTTATGGTTACTGCCTTTCATATTAAGCCCGACAGATCACCTGCTATGACGTTTTCACTATTCGGCGACAAATTTACCCGCCATTCAGGCATTACCCGCCTGATGGAGGATCTCAACGACGGGCTGCGCACCCCAGGCGCTATCATGCTTGGTGGCGGAAACCCGGCTCAAATTCCGGAGATGAACACCTACTTCCAGACGCTGCTGGCAGAGATGCTGGAAAACGGTAAAGCAACCGATGCGCTATGTAATTACGACGGCCCTCAGGGTAAAACAGAACTACTGACGCTTCTGGCGGCAATGCTGCGGGAAGCGCTGGGTTGGGATATCGAACCACAGAATATTGCACTGACAAACGGCAGTCAGAGCGCGTTTTTCTACTTATTCAATCTGTTCGCCGGACGCCGCGCCGACGGCACCACGAAAAAAGTGCTGTTCCCGCTGGCACCGGAGTATATCGGCTATGCCGATGCTGGCCTCGAAGAAGACCTGTTTGTTTCCGCACGTCCGAATATCGAGTTGCTGCCAGAGGGCCAGTTCAAATACCACGTCGATTTTGAACATCTGCATATCGGTGAAGAGACGGGCATGATCTGCGTATCACGTCCCACCAACCCGACGGGCAACGTGATCACCGACGACGAGCTGATGAAGCTGGATGCGCTGGCGAATCAGCACGGCATCCCGCTGGTGATCGATAACGCCTATGGCGTACCGTTCCCGGGGATCATCTTCAGCGAAGCGCGTCCGCTGTGGAACCCGAATATCATCCTCTGCATGAGCCTCTCCAAGCTGGGCCTGCCGGGCAGCCGCTGCGGCATTATCATTGCTAACGAGAAAATCATCACCGCCATTACCAACATGAACGGCATTATCAGCCTTTCCCCTGGCGGCATCGGCCCGGCGATGATGTGCGAGATGATCAGGCGTAACGACCTGCTGCGCCTGTCGAATGAGGTGATCAAGCCGTTTTACTCTCAGCGCGTTCAGGAAACCATCGCCATCCTTCGCCGCTACTTACCGGAAGAACGCTGCCTGATCCATAAACCGGAAGGGGCAATTTTTCTGTGGCTGTGGTTTAAGGATCTGCCCATTACGACAGAGCTGCTTTATCAGCGTCTGAAAAAACGTGGCGTACTGATGGTGCCAGGGGATTACTTCTTCCCGGGGCTGGATAAGCCGTGGCCGCACACGCACCAGTGCATGCGCATGAACTACGTCCCGGATCCGGAAAAAATCGAAGCGGGTGTGAAAATTCTCGCCGAAGAGATTGAGAACGCCTGCCGCGAGGCCGGTTAATAAAACCTCAGGCCAGATTACGCAGCCGTTCCGCGCGTAATCTGGCGGGGTCTATGCAGCGCAGCGCGTGGGTGGGACAGGCTTCGACGCAGGCGGGACCGCCCTCGCGATGCGCGCACAAATCACATTTCAGCGCCTGAACGCGATCTTCCACGACCCGAACCTGCATTGCCCCGAACGGGCACGCCACCATACAGCTTTTGCAGCCGATACAGCGAGCCTGCTCAACGAGCCAGGCTCCCGCAGCACGGTGAATGGCCCCCGTCGGGCAGACATTCGCGCAGGGCGCATCTTCACACTGGTGGCAGCCCACGGCCGTGGTGAAGGTACCCCCCTTAACCACGCGGATCCGTGACGTAAGCGCTTCTGGCGTGGCGCTGCTTTGATGCGACATCATGCACGCCACCTCACAGGTGCGGCACCCGATACATTTTTCTGGATCCGTCAGAATAAATCGGTTCATCAGTTACGCCTCGCGCACGTTAAACCCCAGTTCTTTCGAGATAGCTTCCGCCGTGTCACGCAGCGGTTTTAGCAAGTTTTTCTCACCCACCTGCTTCATGCGCGACGTCGACAGCGAAATGGAGATGGCATAGGGCACGCGCCCGTGAATATCAAAGACCGGCACGGCGATACATGACACCCCCAGCTCGTTCTCTTCTTTATCCATCGCCATACTGTGATCGCGAATTTCCGCCAGCTCATCATACATCGCGCTCAGTTCGGTGATGGTGTTGCGGGTCAAAGGTTGGATCTGTTCCTGGTGGCTTTCCCAGTAGCTCGCCACGTAATCCTGATGACCAAACGCCATATAGATTTTGCCCATCGCAGAACAATAGAGCGGCATATGCTGGCCGATATATGCGCGCGTGCGCAGCATACCGGTTGTCGGCTCAAGCTTATAAATCAGGATCGCGTGATCATCTTCACGGCTGGAGAAGTTGACCGTTTCGCCGGTGGCAATGTTCAGCGCCTCGAGGTGCGGCGCCGCCACGTGAATAATATTGAGCGATGAAAGCGCCTTTTGCCCGACGGCGATAAATTTAGTGGTCAGACGATAGCTCCCTGCCGCCGGCGCCGGCGTCACGTACCCGCACGACTGCAACCCCTGCAATAACCGGTGCACGGTGCTTTTATTCAGCCCCGCCAGTTCTGATAAATGCGCAAGCGGACACCCGTTCGGATAGTTACTGAGGATTTCAATCAGCATCAGGCCGCGAAACAAGCTCTGGCTACCTGCTGGCCTCTCTTTTTCTTGCGTCATTTCGCTCTCTTTTATGCTCATCAAATGGCTCCTGTTTATCGCGCCCTGATGGTAGCGCAAAGTGTGGTTTAGTTCACGATCTCAACAGAAAAAACACAACCATTTGATTTTAATCGATTTTGAAAAACGTGAATGTCGTTGATCTGACAAAATTTGATCGTTATATTTGAAATCAGATTTCGTATAGTGAAATTTAGCGATAAAAAAGCACTCGCACTTGCCCCTAAAAAAACAGGAGAACAGGGATGAAAGTGACCTTCGAAGAGTTGAAAGCGGCGTTCAATCGGGTTCTGCTCGATCGCGGTGTAAAAGCGGATACCGCAGACGCCTGCGCCGAGATGTTCGCCCGCACCACGGAGTCCGGCGTTTATTCACACGGCGTCAACCGCTTCCCGCGATTTATTCAGCAGCTTGACGCAGGCGACATCATCCCTGACGCCCAGCCGAAACGCGTAACGACATTAGGTGCCATCGAACAGTGGGATGCCCAGCGTTCCATCGGCAACCTGACGGCGAAGAAGATGATGGACCGTGCTACCGAGCTGGCGTCCGATCACGGTATCGGCCTGGTGGCGCTGCGTAACGCTAACCACTGGATGCGTGGCGGCAGCTACGGCTGGCAGGCGGCGGAGAAAGGCTATATCGGCATCTGCTGGACTAACTCTATTGCCGTGATGCCCGCGTGGGGATCAAAAGAATGCTGCATCGGCACAAACCCGCTGATCGTCGCTATCCCGTCGAATCCAATCACCATGGTCGATATGTCGATGTCGATGTTCTCCTACGGCATGCTGGAGGTAAATCGCCTGGCCGGACGCGAATTACCGGTAGACGGCGGCTTTGACGATGAAGGCAATCTGACCAGAGAGCCGGGCGTGATTGAGAAAAACCGTCGCATTCTGCCCATGGGCTACTGGAAAGGTTCCGGCTTATCGATTGTGCTCGACATGATCGCCACCCTGCTCTCTGACGGCGCGTCCGTCGCGGAAGTGACCCAGGACAACAGCGACGAATACGGCGTATCGCAGATCTTTATCGCCATCGAAGTGGATCGCCTGATCGACGGTCCAACCCGCGATGCCAAACTACAGCGCATCATGGACTTCATCACCACCGCAGAACGCGCTGATGAAAACGTCGCCGTCCGTCTGCCAGGCCATGAGTTCACACGCCTGCTGGAGGAGAATCGCCGCAACGGCATCACGGTTGACGACAGCGTGTGGGCGAAAATCCAGTCTCTGTAAGGAGTGGGTCATGATATTCGGACATATTGCACAGCCAAATCCATGTCGCCTGCCGCTGGCGATAGAAAAGGCGCTTAATTTTCTGCGTACCACGGATTTCACCACCCTGGCGCCGGGCGTGATCGAAATTGAAGGCCGCAACATTTTTGCCCAGGTTCTCGACCTCACCACAAAGGAGCAGCACGAGAACCGCCCTGAAGTCCATCGCCGCTATCTGGATATCCAGTTTCTGGCCTGGGGCGAAGAAAAAATCGGTATTGCTATTGATACCGGGAATAACAAAATCAGCGAATCATTGCTGGAACAACGGGATATTATTTTTTATCACGACAGCGAACATGAGTCATTTATCGAAATGATACCTGGCAGTTACGCCATATTTTTCCCGCAGGATGTGCATCGTCCTGCCTGTATTAAAAACAAGGGATCCGCAATTCGTAAAATTGTGGTGAAAGTGGCCATCAGCGAATTAGATTAATTTTCTGATAAATACAGGAATGCGAAATGACCAACACCGGTTTTATTATTGGTGCGTACCCCTGCGCACCTTCGTTTCACCAGAAAGGGGAGCAGGAAGAACACGCCTTCTGGCGGGAACTTTCCGACACGCCAAATATTCGCGGGCTGGAACAACCTTGCCTTGAAAACCTCCATCCGTTTGGTGATGAATGGCTGTTTCGTCATACGCCGGGCAACTGGCAGATCGTTGTCACAGCCGTTATGGAAACCATGCGCCGCCGCGGCAGCAACGGCGCGTTTGGCCTGGCGTCCGCGGACGAAGAACAGCGTAAAGCGTGCATTGAATATTACCGCCATCTGCATCAAAAGATTGATGCCGTTAATACCCGCTTTCCCGGGAAAGTGATCGCTCTGGAAATGCAGGCCGCACCGCAGGCGGGTAATGATTCTGTCGAGCAAGCGACAGAAGCATTCTCCCGCTCGGTACGGGAAATCGCGAGCTGGGACTGGGGCTGCGATCTGGTGCTGGAACACTGTGATGCGATGACCGGTCCGGCGCCGCGTAAAGGGTTCTTGCCCTTAGAGCAGGTGCTGGAGGTTGTGAAAGAGACCGATATCAGCGTCTGTATCAACTGGGCACGTTCGGCTATCGAAGGTCGCAATACCACCCTTCCACTGGAACATGTTCAGGCGGCACTCGCTGCCGGGAAACTGGGGGCGCTGATGTTTTCGGGCACGACCCCTCACGGTGAGTATGGAGAATGGCAGGATCTGCACGCGCCGTTTTCTTCGTTCTGCGCCGACAGTCTCATGTCCACTGAACATGTAAAAACGCTATTTACTGCGGCGAGCGCCGCAACATTGAAATTCTCCGGTATTAAATTACTGGAAATCAATGCTAATGCTGACGTCAGCCATCGCATCGCTATTTTGCGCGACGGCATTAGCGCTATGAATAAAGCATCACAATAAAAATAAAGAATACATTTTCCGGTTACCTTCACTGAGATATTAACTATGAATATTTCTTCTAATGCTCTACACGCGGACATTCCGCGCCAGCGCTGGCTAAGGATCATTCCCCCTATTCTTATCGCCTGCATTATTTCCTATATGGACCGCGTAAATATAGCTTTTGCGATGCCCGGCGGTATGGATGAAGAGCTGGGCATTTCCGCCACGATGGCGGGCCTGGCGGGGGGGATCTTTTTTATCGGCTATTTGTTCCTGCAAGTTCCCGGCGGCAAAATTGCCGTGCACGGCAGCGGTAAGAAGTTTATCGGCTGGTCGCTGGTTGCCTGGGCGGTGATCTCGGTTCTGACCGGGCTTGTAACCAACCAGTATCAGCTGCTGGTGCTGCGCTTCTTACTCGGCGTGGCGGAAGGCGGGATGCTGCCCGTTGTGCTCACGATGATCAGTAACTGGTTCCCGGATGCCGAGCGCGGCCGCGCCAACGCGATTGTGATCATGTTCGTGCCCATCGCCGGGATCATCACCGCCCCGCTGTCGGGATGGATTATTACCGCCCTCGACTGGCGCTGGCTGTTCATTATTGAAGGTCTGATGTCCGTTGTTGTGCTGGTGCTGTGGGCATTCACCGTCTATGACCGCCCGCAGGAAGCACGCTGGATCTCAGAGGCCGAGAAAAACTACCTGGTACAAACCCTGGCGGCAGAGCAGCAGGCCATTGCGGGTAAAGAGGTGAAAAACGCCTCGCTCAGCGCGGTGCTGTCTGACAAAACCATGTGGCAACTGATCGCCCTCAACTTCTTCTATCAGACCGGCATTTACGGTTACACCCTCTGGCTGCCCACCATTCTTAAGGAGCTGACGCACACCAGCATCGGTCAGGTGGGAATGCTCGCCATTCTGCCTTACATCGGCGCCATTGCCGGCATGTTCCTGTTCTCTTCGCTCTCTGACCGCACCGGCAAGCGCAAGCTGTTTGTCTCCCTGCCATTGATTGGCTTTGCGCTCTGCATGTTCCTCTCCGTGGCGCTGAAAGAGCACACCTGGCTGGCCTATGCCGCGCTGGTGGGCTGTGGCTTCTTCCTGCAATCCGCAGCGGGGGTGTTCTGGACCATCCCGGCGCGTCTGTTCAGCGCTGAGATGGCGGGTGGCGCTCGCGGCGTGATCAATGCCCTGGGCAACCTCGGCGGGTTCTGCGGTCCTTATGCGGTAGGCGTACTGATCACCCTGTACAGCAAAGACGCAGGCGTTTACTGCCTGGCAGTTTCGCTGGCGCTGGCATCGCTGCTGGCCCTGCTGTTACCGGCGAAATGCGATGCCGGAGCAGAGCCCAACCCCACGGTGAACTCGCATAAGCGTGCGGCCTGAGGCCCTCACCTGACCCACTAAACCAAACCGTAGGCCGGGTAAGCGAAGCGCCACCCGGCAATTAAGCGAGAAGACGATGAGTGAAAAAGAGCCCTTCTGGCTGGGTATCGATTGTGGCGGTACTTATCTGAAAGCCGGTTTATACAACAGCCAGGGCAAAGAAGTCTGTATTGAACGCCGCTCAGTGGCCACGCTCAGCCCACGCGCCGGGTACGCCGAGCGGGATATGCACCAGCTCTGGCAGCACTGCCACAAAACCGTCGCCCTGCTGCTTAAAAATTCAGGCGCTGACGGCGGTCAGATCAAAGGCGTTGGCATTTCAGCCCAGGGCAAGGGGCTGTTTCTGCTCGATAAACAGGATCGCCCCCTGGGTAACGCCATACTCTCCTCCGATCGCCGTGCGCTGGAGATCGTGCAACGCTGGCAGCAGGACGGTATACCCGAAAAGCTCTATCCGCATACTCGCCAGACGCTGTGGACGGGGCATCCGGCCTCGCTCCTGCGCTGGGTTAAAGAGAACGAGCCGCAGCGGTATCAGCAAATCGGCAGCGTGATGATGGCGCACGATTACCTGCGCTGGTGTCTGACCGGCGTCAAAGGCTGCGAAGAGAGCAACATCTCGGAATCCAATCTCTACAACATGAATACCGGGCAGTACGATCCGCAGCTCACGCGCTGGCTCGGCATCAGCGACATTGACGGTGCCCTGCCACCCATTATCGGTTCAGCAGAAATTTGCGGGGAAATCACCGCTCAGGCAGCCGCACTGACCGGTCTCACGGCGGGTACTCCCGTCGTTGGTGGACTGTTTGATGTGGTTTCCACCGCGATCTGCGCCGGGCTGCATGACGAACATACGTTGAATGCCGTAATGGGGACCTGGGCCGTAACCAGTGGGATTGCCCACGGCATCCGCGACAACGAGCCGTTCCCCTACGTCTATGGCCGCTACGTCCATCCGCAGCAGTTCATCGTTCATGAAGCCAGCCCCACCTCGTCCGGCAACCTGGAATGGCTGACGGCCCAATGGGGCGATATGTCATTCGATGAGATTAACCACGCCGTGGCCAGCCAGCCAAAAGCTGAAAGCGATGTGTTCTTCCTGCCTTTCCTCTACGGCAGCAACGCCGGGCTGGAGATGACCAGCGGTTTCTATGGTTTGCAGGCGCTGCATACCCGCGCGCACCTCCTCCAGGCGGTTTATGAAGGGGTGGTATTCAGCCACATGACCCACCTCAACCGTATGCTCGAACGCTTTCCCCGCGTGCAGACCCTGCGCGTGACGGGCGGCCCCACCCATTCGGACGTGTGGATGCAGATGCTCGCGGACGTCAGCGGCCTGGCGATTGAACTCCCCCAGGTGGAAGAGACCGGCTGTTCCGGTGCGGCGCTGGCCGCGCTCGTCGGTACAGGCCTCTATCCCGATTTTTACGCCGCTCAGCGCGCTCTCAGGCATGACATCCGGATGATTGAACCTGACATGCGTGCCCATGCCGCCTACCAGCGCAAATATCACCGTTACCAGCTACTGATTTCAGCATTACAGGGCTATCACGCCCGTGTTAAGGAGTACGACCTATGAGCCGACCATTATTGCAGCTGGCGCTCGACCACACCTCGCTTCAGGCCGCGCAGCGCGATGTCGCGACGCTTTCCGATCACGTCGACATCGTCGAAGCCGGCACCATTCTATGCCTGACCGAAGGGCTAAACGCTGTTCGCGCCCTGCGCGCGCAGTGTCCGGATAAAATTATCGTGGCGGACTGGAAAGTCGCCGATGCCGGAGAAACGCTGGCTGAGCAGGCGTTTGGCGCAGGCGCAAACTGGATGACCATCATCTGTGCCGCCCCGCTGGCCACCGTTGAACGTGGCCACGAGGTCGCACTGCGCGGCGGCGGCGAGATCCAGATGGAGCTGTTTGGCAACTGGACGCTGGACGACGCGCGCGCGTGGCATCGCATCGGGGTGAAGCAGGCGATTTACCACCGCGGGCGCGACGCACAGGCCAGCGGCCAGCAGTGGGGTGAGGCGGATCTCAGCAAAATGAAGGCGCTGTCCGATATCGGTTTGCAGCTTTCTATAACTGGCGGTATCACCCCCGCTGACCTGTCGCTGTTTAAGCAGATCAACGTCAAAGCCTTCATTGCCGGGCGCGCGCTGGCAGGCGCCGATAATCCGCCGCAGGTGGCACAGGCATTCCATTCGCAAATCCGCGACATCTGGGGAGAGTAACCATGCGTCAGCATCCGTTAGGCATTTACGAAAAAGCGCTGCCAAAAGATCTCTCCTGGCCGGAGCGCCTGGTTCTGGCAAAAAGCTGCGGCTTCGATTTTGTGGAGATGTCGGTGGATGAGACCGACGAGCGTTTATCGCGCCTTGAATGGAGTACCACGCAGCGCGCCTCTCTTGTGGAAGCGATGCTGGAGACCCGCGTGGCCATCCCGTCGATGTGCTTGTCTGCCCATCGTCGCTTCCCGTTTGGCAGCCGCGATGAAATCGTGCGCGAACGCGCCCGCGAGATCATGACCAAAGCCATCCGGCTGGCCCGTGATTTGGGTATTCGCACCATCCAGCTTGCGGGTTATGACGTGTACTACGAGGAACACGATGAGGGCACGCAACAGCGCTTTGCCGAAGGGCTGGCGTGGGCCGTAGAGCAGGCTGCCGCCGCGCAGGTAATGCTGGCGGTAGAGATCATGGACACTGCGTTTATGAACTCCATCAGCAAGTGGAAAAAGTGGGACGACATGCTCGCCTCGCCGTGGTTCAGCGTTTACCCGGACGTCGGCAACCTGAGCGCGTGGGGCAACGACGTCACCGCCGAGCTGACGCTGGGCATTGACCGCATCGCCGCTATCCACCTGAAAGATACCCGGCCCGTTACCGAGCAAAGCCCCGGACAGTTCCGCGACGTGCCGTTTGGCGAGGGCTGCGTCGATTTCGTTGGCGTGTTTAACACGCTGAATCAACTTAATTATCGCGGCGCATTTCTGATTGAAATGTGGACCGAGAAAGCCAAAGAGCCGGTGCTGGAGATCATCCAGGCGCGCCGCTGGATTGAAGCCCGAATGCAGGAAGGAGGCATGACATGTTAGAACAACTCAAAGCCGAGGTGCTGGCGGCAAATCTCGCCCTGCCCGCCCACCAGCTGGTGACGTTCACCTGGGGCAACGTCAGCGCGGTTGACCGTGCCAGCGGCATGATGGTGATCAAACCATCCGGCGTGGAGTACGACGTGATGACCGCAGAAGATATGGTGGTGGTAAATATCGCCACGGGTAAAGTGGTCGAGGGGAGTAAAAAGCCCTCCTCCGACACCCCGACCCATCTCGCGCTGTATCGTCGTTACCCGGAAATTGGCGGCATTGTGCATACCCATTCCCGCCACGCCACCATCTGGTCGCAGGCGGGGCAAGATTTACCCGCGTGGGGAACGACGCACGCGGACTATTTTTACGGTGCGATCCCCTGCACGCGGCTGATGACCACGGCTGAAATCGCGGGTGAATATGAATACCAGACGGGGGAAGTCATTATCAAAACCTTCGAGGAGCGCGACATAAGCCCGATGCAGGTCCCGGCGGTGCTGGTTCATTCTCACGGCCCGTTTGCCTGGGGCAAAGACGCTGCCGATGCGGTACACAATGCCGTGGTGCTGGAAGAGTGCGCCTATATGGGGCTTTTCTCGCGCCAGCTTGCACCTCAGCTTCCGGTTATCCAGCAGGAATTGCTGGATAAGCATTATCTGCGCAAGCATGGCGCAAATGCCTATTACGGCCAGTGATCATCCGGAATTAATATGCTCTTTACAGTACCGCCGTTTCCAGACGGCGGGCGTTAACCCGGTATGTTTTGAGAATATTTGCCGGAAATAACCCACGTCATTAAAACCGCACCGGGCGGCAACTTCAGTTAATGAGGCCGCATCGTTCAGCAGCAGTTTTTCAGCGGCCCTGACGCGCTGGCGGTGAATTGCCTCCGTCAGGGTTAAATGAAACGTCCGACGAAATACTCGCCCCAGGTAATCTGCGTTGCAGTGCAGCTCTTTTGCCAGCTGCGAAGTGGACAGGGGCAAATGAAAGTGCGTGCGGATAATCTGCTTGGCCTTCCACGCCATTGCCGCGCCCGCATCATCCGCTTTATCTTCATATCCCGGCGAGAGCGATATCTGCTGCAAAATTAACAGCAAAATTATCTCCAGCGCCTGGCTACGCTGTAATTTTTCCTGCTCGCTTAAAAACTGACGGAATAACGCAATAACATATTGCGGATCCCGCACGCTACAGTGTTGCTCAATCGACAGCGGCGTCGCGCCTGGCAACACCGGCAAGCGTTCATCCACCTCAAAATGCAGCCAGTAAAATTTGAGATCGCCCGGAAAATCTTCCACGCCGACATGCCGCCGCTTCGGCCAAAGTAACAAACTCTCGCCAGCGTTTACCTCAAACAGCGTATTTTCCTCCTGGATCGTTAATGTCCCTTTTTCGACAAAAATTATCTCCCACGAAGATAATTTTCGTGCGGGATGACGGCCCACGCCCCGGGAGATAAATAACCCGCCATTTTGAACTCTAATCGGAAGTGCTATGGATAATTCAAGCATGGATATTCATTTTTCCGCTTTTTTGGTGGCTAATATTTTCTTTATCCCTTGATTATTAATAAATATCAGCAGAACGGCTCGATCAAACTCACAGTTTCACCATCAGGTCGGAATCGTCACCTTTTTATACTTTTCCCTTCCCTTGTTGGTCTGCCCGTTGAATGCAGAATAAATGGGGTACCTTGCACAAATACGATAAAAAATCGTTTATCGAGGAGTTACCCCATGACTTCCACACCGATTACAGACGCAGAAGTTGCAAAACAGGCAGCCGATGACCGGCTGTCAGTCCGCGAGAAAATTGGCTACGGCCTGGGCGACGCGGGCGGCACGGTAATTACCTGCCTGATCATGAACTTTCTGACCTTTTTCTATACCGATGTATTTGGCCTGACGCCCGCGCTGGTGGGCACGCTGTTTATTGCCCTTCGGGTATTTGACGCGATTTCCGATCCGGTGATGGGCGTGATTGCCGACCGCACGCAGAGCCGCTGGGGGCGTTTTCGTCCCTGGCAGCTGTGGGTCGCGCTTCCCATCGGGATCGTCGGCGTGCTGACCTTCACCGTCCCGGACGCCAGCATGGGCGTGAAAATCGCCTGGGCGTTCGGCACCTATCTGTTGCTTTCAGTGGGCTATACCGCCATCAACGTGCCATATTGCGCGCTGATCAACACCATGACCACCCGCCACAACGAGGTTATATCCTGCCAGTCCTGGCGCTTCGTACTGTGCGGCGTGGCGGGCTTTCTGGTCTCCGTTGGCCTGCCGTGGCTGGTGTCAGAGCTGGGACAGGGCAATACCGCCCGGGGTTATCAGCTGGGCGTCGGCGTGCTGTGCACCATCGCCGTGGTGATGTTCCTGTGCTGCTTCTTCTGGGTGCGCGAGCGCGTCCCGCTTGCGCTGATGGGTAAATTCACCCTGCGCGAGCACCTGACGGGCCTGCGGAAAAACGATCAGCTGCTGTTGATGCTGGTGATGTCGTTTCTGCTGATCAACGTCTTCAACATTCGCGGCGGCGGATACATGTACTTCATCACCTACGTGCTTCAGGGCAGCACGGCGTACACCTCGCTGTTTTTCACCATGGTGACCTTTGCCGCTATTCTGGGCGCGGTGATCGTCAGTCCGCTGTCGCGGCGGATTGATACCATCAAACTCTACTACTACACCAACCTGATACTCGCTGCGCTTGCGGTGGGAATGTGGTTCCTGCCGGATGGCCCGGCGCACCAGACGCTCTGGTTGATCGTGATTTTAAGTAACGGCGTGATCCTGGGCTTCACCCTGCCGCTGCACTTCTCGCTGATGGCCTTTGCCGATGACTACGGCGAATGGAAAACCGGCGTGCGCTCATCGGGGATGAACTTCGCCTTCAATCTGTTTTTCATCAAGCTCGCGTGGGCATCCAGCGCCGGGATCATCAGCCTGGTGTTTATTGCCGTGGCCTATCAGCCAGGCGCAGGTAACCAGACACCCGCCTCATTGCAGGGCATCACCGCCATGGAGACGCTGCTTCCTGCCCTTTTCCACCTGCTGCTGGCGGTCGCTATCCGCTGGTGCAGGCTTAACAATCCCGTGATGTCGCGCATTGCCACCGATTTGCGCCAGCGTCATTTACAGTCCTGAGGAGAACGATATGACCATAATGGAAGCCGACCTGCATCAGCTGAAAATCAACGACCCGTTTCTTGGTCAGTACCAACGGCTGGTCCGCGATGTGGTGATCCCCTACCAGTGGGATGCGCTTAACGATCGCGTGGCGGAGGCCGAACCCAGCCACGCCATCGCCAACTTCCGCATTGCGGCCGGTCTGGAACAGGGGGAGTTCTACGGGATGGTCTTTCAGGACAGCGACGTGGCGAAATGGCTCGAAGCCGTGGCGTGGTCGCTGTGCCAGAAGCCGGATGCTGAACTGGAAAAAACCGCCGACGAGGTGATCGAGCTGGTCGCAGCGGCGCAGTGCGAAGATGGCTATCTCAATACCTATTTCACGGTGAAAGCACCGGCCGAGCGCTGGACCAATCTGGCCGAATGCCACGAACTGTACTGCGCCGGACATATGATTGAAGCGGGCGTGGCGTATTTCCAGGGAACCGGAAAATGCCGCCTGCTGGACGTGGTGTGCAGGCTGGCGGATCATATCGACAGCGTGTTTGGCCCGGGCGAAAACCAGCTGCACGGTTACCCTGGCCACCCGGAAATCGAGCTGGCGCTGATGCGGCTGTACGACGTCACGCAGGAGCAACGCTATCTCAATCTGGTGAAATACTTTATTGAGGAACGCGGCGCGCAGCCTCACTTCTACGATATCGAATACGAGAAGCGCGGCAGAACGTCATACTGGAACACCTATGGCCCGGCGTGGATGGTCAAGGACAAAGCCTACAGCCAGGCGCATCTGCCCCTTGCGGAACAACAAACGGCCATCGGCCACGCCGTGCGTTTTGTCTATCTGATGGCGGGCATGGCGCATCTGGCGCGCCTGAGCAGCGACGAGGGGAAACGTCAGGATTGCCTGCGGCTGTGGAACAACATGGCACAGCGCCAGCTGTACATCACCGGCGGGATTGGCTCCCAAAGCAGCGGCGAGGCGTTCAGCAGCGATTACGATCTGCCCAACGATACGGTCTACGCCGAAAGCTGCGCCTCCATCGGCCTGATGATGTTTGCCCGCCGGATGCTGGAAATGGAGGCGGACGGCCACTACGCCGACGTGATGGAGCGCGCGCTGTACAACACGGTGCTGGGCGGCATGGCGCTGGACGGTAAGCATTTCTTTTATGTGAATCCGCTGGAAGTGCACCCGAAAACCCTGGCCTTTAACCATATCTATGACCACGTCAAACCGGTGCGCCAGCGCTGGTTCGGCTGCGCCTGTTGCCCGCCGAATATTGCGCGCGTGCTGACCTCGCTGGGGCACTACATTTATACCGTTCGCCCGGACGCGCTGTTGATCAACCTGTACGTGGGAAACGACGTCGCCATTCCGGTTGGGGATAACATCCTCCAGCTGCGGATTAGCGGGAACTATCCGTGGCATGAGCAGGTGAAAATCGAGATTACCTCACCAGTTCCGGTGACTCACACGCTGGCCCTGAGGCTGCCGGACTGGTGTGCGGAACCGGCTGTTTCGCTCAATGGTCAGGCCATTACAGGCGAGGTCTCCCGTGGATACTTATACCTCAACCGAAGCTGGCAGGAAGGCGACACGCTGACGCTGACGTTACCGATGCCGGTCCGCCGCGTGTACGGCAACCCGCAGGTGCGCCAGCAGGCGGGGAAAATCGCATTGCAGCGTGGACCGCTGGTTTACTGCCTGGAAGAAGCCGATAACGGCGCAAATCTGCATAACCTTTCTTTGCCCCAGGACAGCGCGTTTCGGGTTTTCGAAGGCAAAGGCATTTTCGCGCACAAGATGCTGATACAGGCGGAAGGGATCGGGTGTCAGGCGAAGGGCACTGATGCCCTGTGGCAGTACGACCACTCGCCGGTAGAACGTCAGCCCCGGACGCTGACCTTTATTCCGTGGTTCAGCTGGGCAAACCGGGGAGAAGGGGAAATGCGGATATGGGTGGATGAAAGCTGAATAACTGCGGCCTGTTGCCCTCACCCCAGCCCTCTCCCACGGGAGAGGGAGTTAAAAAGTAGGCCGGGTAAGGCGAAGCCGCCACCCGGCTTTAACCCGGCTCAGGTCACCCTACCCGGAACGACCTGAGCCCGGAGATTAAAACAGCCCCAGCGGTTTATCGGAGTAGCTGACCAACAGACATTTCGTTTGCTGGTAGTGCTCCAGCATCATCTTATGGGTTTCACGCCCGATGCCCGACTGTTTGTAGCCGCCAAATGCCGCATGAGCCGGATAGGCGTGATAGCAGTTTGTCCATACGCGTCCGGCCTGAATGCCGCGGCCCATTTTATAGGCCAGATTACCGTTACGACTCCAGACGCCCGCCCCCAGGCCATACTGCGTGTCGTTGGCGAGCTCCAGCGCCTCGTCCATGGTTTTAAACGTGGTGACGGCCAGCACCGGTCCAAAAATTTCCTCCTGGAAAACGCGCATGTTGTTCTTACCGAACAGGATGGTCGGCTCAAGGTAGTAACCCTCCTGCAAATCGCCGCCCAGCACCTTACGACGACCGCCGGTCAACACATCGGCCCCCTCTTTTTTACCGATATCAATATAGTTGAGGATGGTTTCCAGCTGGCCATGCGATACCTGCGCTCCCATCTGGGTGACGTTATCCAGCGGATTACCGCTGCGAATCGACTCCACGCGCCGGATCGCCCGCTCCATAAAGCGCTCATAAATGGATTCCTGCACCAGCGCGCGGCTCGGACAGGTGCAGACTTCACCCTGGTTGAACGCGAACAGCGCAAACCCTTCCAGCGCTTTGTCGAAGAAGGCGTCCTCTTCATCCATCACGTCGGCAAAGAAGATGTTCGGCGATTTCCCGCCCAGCTCCAGGGTGACCGGAATGATGTTCTGGGTCGCGTACTGCATGATCTGCTGACCCACTTCCGTTGAGCCGGTAAACGCCACTTTGGCAATACGCTTTGAAGTAGCCAGATATTCGCCGATCTCTCCCCCGGCCCCGTTGACCACGTTAATGACCCCCGGCGGCAACAGGTCGCCAATCACCTCCATCAGCAGCAGTACCGAAAGCGGCGTTAAGCGTGCAGGTTTCAGCACCACGCAGTTACCCGCCGCCAGCGCGGGCGCCATTTTCCAGCTCGCCATCAGCAGCGGGAAGTTCCACGGAATAATTTGCCCCACCACGCCGAGCGGCTCGTGGAAGTGATACGCCACGGTATCTTTGTCAACTTCACTTATTCCCCCCTCCTGGGCACGAATGCAGGACGCAAAATAGCGGAAATGGTCAATCGCCAGCGGCACGTCCGCCGCCATGGTTTCCCGGATCGGCTTGCCGTTGTCCCACGTTTCCGCGGTCGCCAGCAGCTCCAGATTCTGCTCCATCCGATCGGCGATTTTGAACAAAATGGCCGCTCTGTCCTGAACGGACGTTTGTCCCCACTTATCTTTCGCCTTATGCGCCGCATCCAGCGCTAAATCGATATCCCGCTTGCCCGAACTGGCAATTTCACACAGCGGCTGGCCGGTAACGGGCGTCAGGTTGGAATAGTACTCACCGTCGACGGGCGCCACCCAGTCGCCGCCGATGAAGTTGTCATAGCGGGGCTTCAGCTTAAGAGGAAAACCATACTCGCCTGGCTGGATACGCGATGAGGGAGGATTGTTTGTCATGACCGTCTCCTTGCAGTAGGTGTACAACAAGGGTAGTTCCGGCTGGTGATTTTCTCGCCAGTCGGTAACGGGTTTACGAGCCGTATCACGGATTACCGTACTTTACGTTTCGTTTCTGCCGCCGGAGCCATACTTAATAGCTCAGGGGCTCATGAGGAACAATGCAATGCAGCTATTTATCGGCTTTGACGTGGGCGGAACCCACATCAAACACGGCGTGATCAACGAAAACGGCGAAGAACTGACATCCGATGAATATGATACGCCTGACGATGAAAGCACCTTCAAACAGAAGTGGAAAGCGGTGGTGGATAAGTACCGCCAGGAGCATGAGATCGTCGGCATCGGCGTGAGTTTTCCGGGCCACATCAATCACCATACCGGCGAAGCGGCCAAGGCCGGGGCGCTGGATTACCTTGACGGTGAAAACCTGTGCGAGCTTTTCGCACAGCTGACCGATCTCCCCGTAACAACCGAAAATGACGCCAACTGCGCGGCGCTGGGCGAACGCTGGCAGGGCGCCGGTAAGGATTATGAGCATTTTGTCTGCATCACCATCGGCACCGGCATCGGCGGCGGTATCGTCATGGAGGGCGATCTCTACCGTGGGTCGCACTACCGGGCGGGTGAGTTTGGCGTGCTGCCCGTTGGCAACAACGGCGAGCCGATGCACGAAGTGGCGTCCGCCAGCGGCCTGATGAAAGCCTGCCGCCGCGCGCTGGCCGTGTCGGAAGATGAGATGCCTGACGGTGAGGAGCTGTTTAGACGCATGGACAGCGACGTGCATCTGCGTGAGGCCATAGAAGAGTGGGCGCATTTCCTCTCGCGGGGCATCTACAGCGTGATCTCCATGTTTGATCCGCAGGCGGTGCTGATTGGCGGCGGCATTAGCGAGCAGGAGAAAATCTATCTCCTGCTGGATAAATACCTACAGCGATTCGAGGAGTGGGAAGCGCTCCGGGTGCCCATCCTTCCCTGCGAGCTGGGTAACCAGGCGGGAAGGCTGGGTGCGGTCTGGCTGGCTAAGCAGAAGCAGGCGCGCAGCGCTTAACGCTTAGGGAAATAACTGCGCGTCGCGTAGCACATGGTCATTGCCACGACGACGCGTAAACCCGATGCGGTTGAAATACTCCAGGATCTGAATCGCCAGTTTGCGTCCTACGTTCAGCCGATCGCGGAAGTCTGCGGCGCAGGTTGATCCGCGCGCCTGATCCAGCTCCCGGATCAGGTTCGCAAATGCCACGATCCGATCGTTGCGGTAATAACGATCTTTCACGATCGCCACAATCATCCCCTGCTGCGCCGCATGGCGCAGTACCTGACGCATCAGCTGCTCATCGGTATTGGTTTCACGCGCCAGATCGCGCACCCACCACGGTTCATCGCCAAACAGCGCCGCCACTTTTTGCCAGACCGCGTCCTGCTCAGCGGTAAAACCGGCCTTGTGCTCCGGCAGGTGCAGCCAGCCGTGATGACTTGCAATCACGCCGCTTTCACGCATGTTTTCAATCAGCAACAGCACCAGCGCGTCGTCTTCCATGGGCAACGCCATGCGCCGCAGACGTTCACGGCCCGGGCCGGGCTCATCCTGATGCTGTTCATGGTAGGTCGCCAGCGTGCTCAGCACTTTGCGCTGCCAGCGCGCCGCCACCGGCGCGTTCAGCAGGCTGTTGCCGGCCTGAATAAAACCTGGCTCCTGCGTCAGAAGACGCAATCCTTCGCTGCTGAGCTGGCGCGCCCAGGCGAACGCCGCCAGATCCACCGCACCACGCTCAAGGTGGATATCTAACGCAGACTTATCATCGCGGGCCTGGGCCAGTGCGGCCAGCCACTGTAAATACTCGGGCTTACGCTTGCCGCGACGGGGCGGATCCAGCATGACCACGCGCGCGCCCGCCAGCGTTTCCCGCGCCGAAATATCGCGCAGAACCAGGCGGTCGTTATCCGCCAGCCAGAGCGGGGAGTCGAACACCAGTTCGGCGAGATCGTTTTCCAGCAGCGACACGCGTCCGGTGATGTGGCTGGCCGCGTGGTGGATATGCAGCGGCTGCCACTGGGTCAGCGGCGTGTGGGTCTGGAGTGAAACGATGATCCGTTCAGAAGGCTCCGGCGGCGCGTCGGCCAGCAGCCAGTCGCCGCGGTTAAGCTGGTCTTTTTCGGCATCACCGGCAATATTCAGGGCGATACGCTGCCCGGCATGGGCCTGTTCCACCGGCTGGTTTTGCGCGTGAAGCCCGCGCACGCGCATCGGTTTGTTCACGCCCGTCAGCCACAGGGTGTCGCCCACGTTCACTTCGCCGCTCAGCGCGGTACCGGTCACCACCAGCCCAGCCCCTTTCACGGTAAACGCCCTGTCGATCGCCAGACGGAAGCGGTGATGGCTGGCCTGTTTACGAGACGGGATCTGCTGCAAATGGTCACGAAGAGCGTCGATACCGCGGCCTTCTGTCGCCACTGTGACAAACAATGCGGCATCCTTAAAACCGTATTCACTCAGCGCCGTCAGCACCTCTTCACGCACCTCGTCGATACGCGCCTCATCCACACGGTCCGCTTTGGTGAGGGCGACGGTCAACTGCGGGTTTCCCGTCAGCTGGAGGATCGCCAGATGCTCGCGCGTTTGCGCCATCACCCCGTCATCGCACGCGACCACCAGCAGGGCGTGATCGATCCCGCCCACGCCCGCGAGCATATTGGAAAGAAACTTCTCGTGGCCGGGCACGTCGATAAAGCCCAGCACGCGACCGTCGGGCTGCGGCCAGTAGGCGTAACCCAGGTCAATGGTCATGCCGCGCTTTTTCTCTTCCGGCAGGCGATCGGCATTCACGCCCGTAATGGCCTGCAATAACGTGGTTTTGCCGTGGTCAACATGACCGGCGGTGGCAATAATCATTTCAACATCATCTCCAGAAACCGCACTTCATCTTCCAGACAGCGTAAATCCAGCCACATGCGCCCGTCACCGATCCGGCCAATCACCGGCGTCGGTAATGCGCGCCAGCGCGCCGACAGCGCCTCAAGCTGGCTTCCGCGTCCGTCGCGCGGGGTGAACGTCAGCGCTTCGCTCGGTAACCTGTCCACCGGCAGCGAGCCGCTGCCAATTTGCGACAGGCAAGGCTCGATACGAACGTCAAACTCAGGGTAATGAGGAGCAACCTGCGGCAGTAGCGCTTCCGCCTGCGCGCGAATGGAGGCCGCATCACGGCTCAGCAAACGCAACGTGGGCAGGCGGTCAGCCAGTTTCTCCGGGTGGAGATAGAGCCGCAGCGTGGCTTCCAGCGCGGCCAGCGTCATTTTATCGGCACGCAGGGCGCGCTTCAGCGGGTGCTGCTGTAGCTGCGCAATCAGCTCGCGCCTGCCGACGATAATCCCCGCCTGCGGCCCGCCCAGCAATTTATCACCGGAGAAACTGACCAGGCTTACGCCCGCGGCAACCATTTCCTGCACCATGGGCTCTTTCGGCAGACCGTACTGGCGCATATCCACCAGCGACCCGCTGCCGAGATCGGCAATCACCGGCACGTTTAGCTCGCGCCCGATGGCGGCCAGTTCGGCCTCTTCCACCGTTTTGGTGAAACCCTCAATGTGGTAATTGCTGGTATGCACTTTCATCAGCAGGGCGGTGTTTTCATTCACCGCCGCGCGATAATCTTTTGCATGGGTACGGTTGGTTGTGCCCACTTCATGCAGCGTGCAGCCCGCCTGGCGCATGACATCCGGAATACGAAACGCCCCGCCGATCTCCACCAGCTCGCCGCGAGAGACGACAACCTCTTTTCCGCTCGCGGTGGCCGCCAGCATTAACAGCACCGCCGCCGCGTTGTTATTCACAATGCAGGCATCTTCCGCGCCGGTGATCTGGCAGAGAAGATCCGCCAGTGCGCGATCGCGATGCCCACGCCCGGCGCCGTCCAGATCGTACTCCAGCGTCACCGGCGAGCGCATGGCACGGGTGACGGCCTCTGTTGCCTCTTCGGCCTGCTGTGCCCGGCCCAGATTGGTGTGCAGAACCGTGCCCGTCAGGTTAATAACCGGGCGCAACGCGCTTTGCCCGTGCTTGCTCAGCCTGCGTTCAACTTCCTGCTCCCACGCCACGCACCAGCCGGGTAGCGCGTTCTCAGCCTGAATATGGCGACGCGCATCGTCCTGAAGCTGGCGTAGCATGTCGACCGTTGCAGTATGGCCAAACTGCTCCAGCACCGCAGTGATGCGCGGGTCACGAAGCAGACGATCGGTAGCGGGGATCTGGCTGTAGAGGGAATGATGAGTAGTCATGAATGCGCCTGGCGAGTAAATATCTTCCCCCCTCCCGACGGGAGAGGGAGTTAACATGTGGGGGGATTGTACCGCCTCCCGCCAGGAAGTGTTATAACCCGCATCAAGCCTTTGGCGGTTCAGTCCGGGCAAAACTTTCGCGCTGGAAGAGCGTCTCCGCCAGTTTGACCAGCAGCGGACGATCCACGCACCAGCCCGGCGAGACGCGGCGGAAATTGAGGTAGCCAATGGCGCAGGCGATGGCGATCGTCGCCAGATTCAGGCTATCGCTCTGAATTTTCCCGTCGCGGATCAGCTGTTCGCACATATCCAGGCTGCGGCTGATTTTTTCGCGCTGGCGTAGCAGCTCATTTTCTGACTGCTGGGCGGCGGGCCTTGCCTGCTCGCGTACGGACGTCAATGCCGCATCCATAATGCCATCCGCCAGGGCTTCAATTTGCTTCATCACCAGCGCTGCTTTTGGGTCCGCCGGCAGCATGGCTGGCGCAACGCCAAGCAGTTCGATGTACTCCGCAATGATCGGGGAATCAAACCAGTAGTCGCCCTCGTCCGTTACCAGCGCCGGGACTTTCCCCAGCGGGTTGTACTGCGCAACGCCGTTCTCTGCGTTGTAGGGCTGTTCATTCACGAATTCAAATTCAATCCCTTTCTCCAGCAGGAGAATCGAAATCTTACGCACGAAAGGACTGGTATAACTGCCGATGAGTTTCATTGCTTATCCTTAATGCCCACAAAGAGGTCAGTATGGATCAAGCCGTGGAAAAAGGCAGGTGTGCGTATCGCATTCCTGCCATGAGGGGATACGGGAGAAATCTGCATAAAAATATTTTGTGAATCAAATCACAATCTGGAAACAAACAACCAACTTAACATTGTGATGCAAATCACAAAACGCCGCCCATTATGGCGTATTTCTGAGCGATGTATTTTTTTTACACACTCATTTTGTGATCGCGATCACTTCATTAATATCCTCACCCCCTACATTCATGTGATTCAGATCACACAAAATTTCACTGTCTGGACAGTTGAACGATTCAGTGCCAGATTTCACAGCATCAGAACAGGGCCCGGCTACCTCTGCCGCCGCACATTAACGATAAACCTCGGGCCACAAGCCTAAGCGTAAACATAAGAAGGGGTGTTTTATGTCATCCGATTTCAAGATCAAAGTGCAAAGCTTTGGTCGTTTCCTCAGCAACATGGTGATGCCAAATATCGGCGCGTTTATCGCGTGGGGTATTATCACCGCATTATTTATTCCGACAGGGTGGTTGCCTAACGAAACGCTGGCAAAACTTGTTGGCCCAATGATTACCTATCTCCTGCCACTGCTCATCGGTTATACCGGTGGTCGTCTGGTGGGCGGTGACCGCGGTGGCGTCGTGGGGGCCATCACAACCATGGGGGTGATCGTCGGTGCGGATATGCCGATGTTCCTCGGTGCGATGATTGCCGGTCCTCTGGGCGGCTGGGCGATCAAGAAATTTGACGTCTGGGTTGATGGCAAGATCAAATCCGGCTTCGAAATGCTGGTGAACAACTTCTCTGCGGGCATCATCGGGATGATCCTCGCGATTCTGGCGTTCCTCGGCATTGGCCCGGCGGTTGAAGTGCTGTCCAAGCTGCTGGCCGCGGGCGTTAACTTCATGGTGGCGCACGACATGCTGCCGCTGGCGTCTATCTTTGTTGAACCAGCGAAAATCCTGTTCCTGAACAACGCCATCAACCACGGTATCTTCTCACCGCTGGGTATTCAGCAGTCACACGATCTCGGCAAGTCCATCTTCTTCCTGATTGAAGCGAACCCGGGTCCGGGTATGGGCGTTCTGCTGGCATACATGTTCTTTGGTCGCGGCAGCGCGAAACAGTCTGCTGGCGGCGCGGCGATCATTCACTTCCTGGGCGGTATTCACGAAATTTACTTCCCATATGTGCTGATGAACCCACGTCTGATCCTGGCCGTTATCCTTGGCGGTATGACCGGCGTGTTCACCCTGAGCGTGCTGGGCGGTGGTCTGGTGTCTCCTGCTTCTCCAGGCTCTATCCTGGCGGTGCTGGCGATGACCCCGAAAGGCGCCTACTTCGCGAACATCGCGGCGATCTGTGCGGCCATGGCGGTCTCCTTCGTGGCCTCCGCTATCCTGCTGAAAACCAGCAAGGTGAAAGAAGACGACGATATCGAAGCGGCAACCCGTCGTATGCATGACATGAAAGCCGAATCCAAAGGCGCAACGCCGCTGGCGGCGGGTGATGTCTCTAACGACCTGAGCCACGTGCGTAAAATCATCGTGGCCTGTGATGCCGGTATGGGCTCCAGCGCAATGGGTGCGGGCGTACTGCGGAAGAAAGTGCAGGATGCGGGTCTGACCAACATCTCCGTCACCAACAGCGCGATTAACAGCCTGCCGCCGGACGTTGACCTGGTGATCACGCACCGCGATCTGACCGAACGCGCTATGCGTCAGGTACCGCAGGCACAGCACATTTCCCTGACCAACTTCCTCGACAGCGGCCTGTACGCCAGCCTGACCGAACGCCTGGTGGCGGCGCAGCGCCATGAAGATAACGAAGTGAAAGTGCGTACCAGCCTGCAAGACAGCTTCGACGAGAGCAACGCGCATCTGTTCAAACTGGGCGCTGAAAACATCTTCCTTGGCCGCACGGCGACCAATAAAGAAGAGGCCATTCGCTTCGCCGGTGAGCAGCTGGTGAAAGGCGGCTACGTTCAGCCTGAGTACGTTGAGGCGATGCTGGAACGCGAAAAGCTGACCCCAACCTACCTGGGTGAATCCATCGCGGTTCCGCACGGTACGGTGGAAGCCAAAGACCGCGTGCTGAAAACCGGCGTGGTGTTCTGTCAGTATCCTGATGGTGTGCGCTTCGGTGAAGAAGAGGACGACATCGCCCGTCTGGTGATTGGTATCGCCGCTCGCAACAACGAGCATATCCAGGTGATTACCAGCCTGACCAACGCGCTGGATGACGAAACGGTTATTGAGCGTCTGGCCAACACCACCAGCGTTGAAGAAGTTCTGGCCCTGCTGAACAAGTAACAGCGCCTCTTCCCTCTCCCCCCGGGGAGAGGGCTAGGGTGAGGGGAAAACGTTCCTCACCCCAGCCCTCTCGGGTAAAAACATTGATGAAGGTTAACACTATGAAAGCATTACATTTTGGCGCAGGTAATATTGGTCGTGGCTTTATCGGTAAACTGCTGGCAGACGCGGGCATTACCCTGACATTCGCCGATGTGAATCAGGTGGTTCTGGATGCCCTGAATGCCCGTCATAGCTATCAGGTTCACGTGGTGGGTGAAAACGAACAGGTTGAAACGGTCTCTGGCGTCAACGCGGTAAGCAGCATTGGCGACGACGTGATTGACCTCATCGCGAGCGTTGATCTGGTCACCACCGCCGTGGGTCCGGTGGTGCTTGAGCGCATCGCCCCGGCGGTTGCGAAAGGCCTGGCGAAACGTAAAGCACAGGGCGTTGAAACGCCGCTGAACATCATCGCCTGTGAAAACATGGTGCGCGGCACCACGCAACTGAAAGGCCACGTTCTTGCGGCCGTCGCCGACGAAGATAAAGCCTGGGTTGAAGCGCACGTCGGTTTTGTGGACTCCGCCGTGGATCGCATCGTTCCGCCGTCAGAATCCGCCACCAACGACCCGCTGGAAGTGACCGTGGAAACCTTCAGCGAGTGGATCGTTGATAAAACCCAGTTTAAGGGCGCGCTGCCGACCATTCCGGGAATGGAATTAACCGATAATCTGATGGCATTTGTCGAACGTAAACTCTTCACGCTGAACACCGGGCATGCTATAACCGCGTACCTCGGAAAATTGGCCGGTCATCAGACGATTCGTGACGCGATCCTCGATGAGAACATCCGTGCGGTGGTCAAAGGGGCAATGGAAGAGAGCGGCGCGGTGCTGATCAAACGCTACGGTTTTGATGCTGATAAACACGCAGCATACATCCAGAAAATCCTCGGTCGTTTTGAAAACCCGTATCTGAAAGATGACGTTGAGCGCGTGGGTCGTCAGCCGCTGCGTAAACTAAGCGCGGGCGACCGCCTGATTAAACCGCTGCTGGGCACGCTGGAATACGGCCTGCCGCACGCTAACCTGGTGAAGGGCATCGCTGCCGCCATGCACTACCGCAGCGAGCAGGACCCGCAGGCGATTGAGCTGGCTCAGCTGATTGATGACAAAGGCGCGCAGGCTGCGCTGGCGCAGATCTCCGGTCTGGATGCCAACAGTGACGTAGTTGCGGAGGCGGTCAGCGCATACAACGCAACCAAATGATGCAGAGTCCGGCGCAGGTTAGCCTGCGCCCGAATAACAGATTGTCAGATATGCAGGCAATAATGGAACAAACCCAGGCCTTTGAAAATCGTGTGCTTGAGCGTCTGAATGCTGGCAAAACCGTACGGAGTTTCCTGATTGCCGCCGTCGAGCTGTTAACCGAGGCGGTGAACATTCTGGTGCTTCAGGTGTTTCGCAAAGACGACTACGCGGTAAAGTATGCTGTAGAACCGTTACTGGACGGAGACGGACCGCTGGGCGATTTATCGGTACGGCTGAAGCTGATTTACGGTCTTGGCGTGCTGAACCGCCAGGAGTATGAAGACGCCGAGCTGTTAATGGCGCTGCGCGAAGAGCTCAATCATGACGGTAATGAGTACACCTTTACCGATGATGAAATACTGGGGCCCTTCGGCGAACTGCACTGCGTATCCGCGCTCCCTCCCGCACCTCAGTTTGATAACAGCGACCCTGAGCTGTACGCGATGCAAAAGCTGCGTTATCAACAGGTTGTGCGCTCCACCATGGTGCTTTCCCTGACTGAGCTGATTTCTAAAATCAGCTTAAAAAAAGCGTTTCAGAAGTAAGCCCGCACACATTGGTGTATCCTTCCCTGTAAATTCCCCGTTTTCAGAGTTATTTGTCATGAAAGAAGTCGAAAAGAACGAAATTAAACGCCTGAGCGACCGTCTGGATCTGATCCGCCATCAGATGGCTGGCCTCTCCCTGGTCGATTCTGCCGAGAAATATGCCGAGCTGGAAAAAGAGTCCGTGAAGCTGGAGGCGGAAATTGAACGCCTGCGCGAAGTGAAAGGCCAGAAGCTGAGTAAAGAAGCGCAGAAGCTGATGAACATGCCGCATCGCCGCGCGATCACCAAAAAAGAGCAGGCCGACATGGGCAAGCTGAAGAAAAGCGTCCGTGGCCTGGTGGTGGTGCACCCGATGACTGAGCTTGGTCGCGAAATGGGCCTGAAAGAGATGACGGGTTTTTGTAAGACCGCGTTCTGATCGTCCTCCCCTGCCGCTGCGGCAGGGGAAACTCAGTTGTAAATCAGGTTAAACGTCGCCATCGCATCCGCTTTTCCCGCCGTCACGTTCTCTTCCGTCTGAAGGTAATGCGCATCAAACCAGAAGGTTTGCGTCTGGTTATCCCCCACTTGCCCAAATGCTGACACCTGTGGGGTGTTCCACGGTACCACCTGCCCCTGAACCGAACCGGTATTGTCACCGTAAAGCAGTTCGATCCCGACACCGCTGGCGCTATCCTCCTGTTTCGTCAATGCCAGTGCCCGATCGTTGCCCGGCGTGGTATCGCCAAAGAAACCCATCTTCACCGCCGTGTTATTTTCGCAGGTCACCGGAATGCTGAAGCGTCCGCCTCCGGCGCGGGAGCCTATGCCATGAAATTCACGCTGGCTCACGCTCCCCATGGGAACAAGAATGCTGCGAGAGCCCACTGAACAGCTGGTACGCCTGACGGTGAAGCTGGCGAGATGGATCTGTACCGGTGTCGCCACGTTGGTGGCGCTGGCTTGATTTTCTCCCGCCTGCAATATCAGCGATCCGACATTTTGCTCCTGGGAATTGGCGTTATCGTCAGGCATGGCGCTGGTCGTTGGAATTTTGTAAAACACCACCCAGAACTGCATTTTATACATTGAGGCGCTGGCAAAGGCGGGGTTTTGCGATGCGTCGCAAATGCGCCGGGACTCATTGCCATTCACCTGACTTGTGCCGTCAATATAGCGTACCGCATCGGCGCCGCAGTACTGCTGTTCCCGGAACCCCAGCGCATAGCCGATGCCGTCGATCTGAGTTTTATAGACGTGACGTGACGCACCGTCTTCACCAACCACGCTGCCGACAGGGTTATCCATGTCGACAAAGCCGATACTACGCCAGGCATCATTCCCGCCATCACAGCTGTAGAAATCCGCCCCGGTAGATTGTATCGGCGCAGATATCGGCGTCCAGTCCGCCGTGCCGGGCGCATACCCTATGGCGTAGGGCACCTGAACGACCCACTGATCGCGCGTGGTGCGGCAAGATGAGGTCTGAGCATGGGCATGAAAACTCAGCATGCCAAAAAGCGAAAGAAGGCTCAGATAGAAAAACCAGTGAATAAAACGACGCATGATATTCCTCTAATGGCACTCAACGGATAGCGTGGCGATACCGGGGGCCATATGAGCTTTCCCCAGTCTGAAAGGTGTCTGGCATTGCTGCTGCTCCCCGTCCTGATACCAGCTGACGCGCAGGGTGCCGCGCTCTGGTACCCCGCTCAGGTAGGCCTACCGCCGTCAGCGACCATGCTTCGGTTTGCAGAATGGCGGTTCTGCTCCACCACTTCAGCCTGCGCGCCAAACGGCAACGGTTCGCCGTGGTAGCGCAGGGAAAACAGAACGCGATAACCAATGTGGGTTTTGTAATTGGCCAGCACCACCGCGCCGCTGGTGGGAATGAGCGTCAGACCGCTCTGCTCAACGTCGACGTTCTCACCCAGCGTCGCCGTATCAAGACTGACGGTATTTTTGCGATACGCCGAGAGCGTTGGCATGACCGCATAGCCGCGGCTGTCGGTGTGGATCCCGTTGTAGCCCTCCGGCTCAACGTTCGCCGCGCCGGGCACGCGTAGCAGGGCGACGGTATCGCCCAGCGGCTGGCTAAGCGTGACGCCATACTGCGTGGCGATAACGCCTCCGGCGAGTCCGAGGCTCGCGTTGCTACCGCTTCGGCTGTGGTCATAACCGAGGCTGACGTTGCCGTAGCCACCGTTGTATTGCAGCGCCAGGCTGGTACTGTCGGCTTGTCCCTCGCTGGCCTTACTCTGCTGAACGCTGTAATTAAGGTTGCGATTCGCCAGCGCACTGCCGTTGAGTGACACCTGCTGAGTGGTCATCCCACGATTGTTGTGGTTGATGAAGTAACTGACCGAGCTGTCCGGTAACCAGTGACCAAGCGGAACATTGACGTTAAACGACACGGTACGATCGGGATGCTGCTCAAGCGCTGAGTCGGTGTAGTCATACCCCGCGCCCCAGGTAATGCCTCGCCAGCTGGTGTACCAGCCAATGTGGATGGTTTTATCCTGCCCGGACGTATGCCAGTAATCCTGCATCCATGCCGAGACGCTGAGGCTGCCGAACTGACCCAGCGTCTGTGAGAAGGTGACCTGCGAGCGGCTACGGCGATTATTGAGTTGCAGCTGTTGGCTGTCAGACTGATTCAGTTCACTGAATTCATAGTAATTGCGCGAGGCATAGCGATAACTCGCCAGGTTGAAGGCGGTGCCGGTAGCGCTGAAATCTTTCTGATACTGAATGCGCCACGCCTGCCCCATCGCGCTTTTGCCATTGGGTAAACGGCTTTTTGCCAGCGTATCGTCAATGCCCAGCGAGCCAAATGCGCCAAACCCTCTGCCTACGCCAATTGCACCGGCCTGATAGTTGCTCGCCGTACGAAAGCCGCCATACACCGTCATCCTCGAGAGCAGGCCGTAGAAGAAAGCGCCTTCAACAAACTCAGGTGAACGCGCATCGCCGGAGCCGGAGTGAAATCGTCCGGCGTTGAGGCTGTATTTCAGGCTGCCCAGGCGTCGCATAAACGGCACCGCAGAATAGGGTTGGGTAAAGACGCGCGTTGAGCCGTCACTTTCCGTGACCGTCACCTGTAGATCGCCACTTTGTGCGCCGGGGAACAGATCGTTAATGATAAATGGCCCGGCGGCCACCCAGGTTTCATAGATCACATAGCCATTTTGCGAAACGGAGACTTTAGCGAAGCTGTGTGCGACGCCGCGGATGGTTGGTGCGAAGCCGCGCTGGCTGTCGGGCAACATGCTTTCGCTTGATGTGAGCTGTACCCCGCGAAACGCCACGCTATCGAAGACGTCGCCTGCGGTCCAGGCATCGCCGATCCGTAGCTGGCTGTTAAGACGGCGAATATCCCGGGTCAGCCAGCTACTTTGCGACTGAAAATGGTCGCCGCCCGCGTCGCTGTGGCTCCAGGCGGAGGTGTTGCGCAACCGCCACGCCCCCAGATTGATACCGTTACGCAGGCTCAGATAGCTGGATGTCGTGACGCCACGCTGATGATGTGCCTGGCCGCCCGACAGACTGTAATCAGTAAATGCCGCCGGGATACCATCGTCCCACTGCGACTGCGGCACGTAGCCACGGCTGCGGTGTTTCATCGCCGCCTGCGGCAGGCTGAGAAAGAGACGCTGCTGGTTGAAATCATAGGAGGTTCGCGCTGCCGGAATGAAATCCGCGAGGTGCGTGAACGTTTCTCCCTCCCGCAACCGTGAGAATGCAGGAATGGCCCTGACATTCACCCCAAGCGCTTCCAGCAGCGATACGCTAAAAACGGGTTGCAGGCTGCCTTTCTCATTGACGAAGGTGATCTCCTGATGCCGCTCCTCGCGTCCGTTAATCTCCAGCGTCACGAGTCAGGTGCCTGGCATCTGCCCGCCCTTTTCAGAGAAATAGTGCAGATCCGCCGTTTTCTGTTCGGTAGAGGAAAGCTCCAGCGCGGCGGGATCAAAGTAATCCTCGGCCATCCCCGCGCGGCTGAAGCTAAGCAGCAACACCGAAAGCGGCGCGTAACGAAACAGGCGAAAAGACATGGTCTTAAAGAGGCTGGGTGTGGGTGGCGGTGATGGCACCAAAATCATTAATAGCCGACCAGCTTACGCCCCCGGAGGCGGACACAGGCCATTCGCGGATTTCCCCTGGACCGATCATGCCCGGCTGCTCAATTTTATGCCCGCCAACGGACAGTCGATAAAAAGAGACGTAGTATGGCGTCGGGTTGGCGGCCTTAAGCCCTTTTCCCGTCCGCGAAAACGTTATTTTCTGCCAGGCAGTGGCAGCGTCCCCTTTAAGGTTGTCCGGGCGGTAGAAAATTTTAAATTTCGATTTAACGTTAACTTGTAATTCGTTGCTGCTCTCTTTTGGCTTTGGCGCAATCGCTTTAATATCGAGCCAGAATACAGATTCACGATCTGTGGGCAGCGGAGCGCCGGTATATTGAATACGCAGCGTGTTGGTCTGCTCCGGATCAAGTCTGAACAGAGGTGGCGTGACAATAAATGGCGCAGCGTTATTTTTATCCTGCCCATCACCTTCAACCCACGACTGAATAAGATAGGGAACCGCACTTTCCATATTAGAAACAGAAAATGCCACCTCCTTGCTGTGTTGTGGGTATACGATCCGTGTTCCCCCCATTACAACGCCAGCGGAAACTGACGCAGAACTAACCATTAATGCAGTGAGCATAATATACGATAAACGTTTCATCATTATTATCTCTGGAGGTGGCTGAGAGTGAAATCAGTTATAAACCATCAGGAAGTTGGAAACGGCATTGACGTCGCCCGCGTTAATTTCCGACCCGTCTTTGTCGAGAGAAGCATAAAACGTTAATTCAGCATTGCCTTCAGCATCCGGTGCGGTTGTTTCAGATACCGCACCCGGTTTAATCGCGGTGCTGCGATCGCTGTTATAAAGCTTCACGCCGACGCCCGTCGCCATACCTTCGCCTGGCGTAACCTGTAGCAGTGTGTCATTCACCGTATCTTTTGTTCCGTCAAACAGTACCGCAACCGATTCAACCGTCTCCGGGCAGTTCTCTACGTTGATTTTGAACTCACGCGGCGTCGTTTCGCTATGATCGTCGAAGTAGCTTTTCGCCCACGCGCCGAGGTCTACCGTTTTGCTTTTTGACGCAGGGGTAATATCACAGGAAATAAGGGTGATTTTCCCGGTAAAGTTGATCACGCCGCCTGTGCTCTGCGAGCCAGCGCCTGTATCCAGGGAAGCATTAACGCCAGAATCACTGCTTGCCAGTACTGATTGAGAAGATAACAGCAGCCCCGCCGCGGCAATCGCCAGCGCCACATTTTTGATTTTCATTTGGAACACTTTCCCCTCTGTAAATTAAACAGATATAGACTTGTTGTACCAGGTACAATAACCGCTATAAGGATTTAAAAACGCCACCAAAAGGGTTTTAGCAGAATGGGTGACGCGACCTTATAGAATAAAGCAGGGTCCATCCCATGGTGATAATCCGTATATTTTCAGAAGGCCATACACAGATATCCTGCAACTGAGGAAATGACTTCTGGCCGAAAATAACACTGAATACGTTGTGGTTAGTAATAAATTTAATGTCTTCTGTAACGTTGCTTCTGAATAAATAGTAAATCATATGCCTTTTAACGTCTACGTATTGAAAAGCAGTACGCCGCGTCTGTAAACACTCTAAAATTAACACTCAGCTAACAAATTTAACCCCTTTCGATTGCCCTGATAATTATTAATTTGCTTTTAATACCGTAACTAAATTACAAGAGAGCCAACTGATCATTGTTTGATCAATTTATTTCAGAATATTATTAGCCAAAAAATGTCACTTCAGCAAAAAATTCTTGCCCTTTATCCTGAAAAATCACGGTTAAACAGGATATTTCTTTATCGATCAGCAATTGATCGTTTGTAATACACTGTTAAAATCTATATGTGAAATTTACCTTAATTAAAATTTTTTGCTACAGCTTAGATTTCGCATTTTTAACCAAAAAAAATTTTATTTATAGGAAATAAATCACTCTGCTCACATATATACAGCTTTTCAAAAACACAAATAAAGCAAACAAACCTCATTCAATTCACGTAATATTATCACCTCCCCATTTTATTCAACATCTTTTACGCGCCGTATCTGCTCAAAAGGCGAAAGTAATGCCCTCCACCTGACTACCGCTCCCAACGCACACGGTGAGTTGATTTTGCGATTTTGGTCCTACCAATCATGCGCAAAGCTATCCATCGTTCACAGTTTTGATGCTCCACTTCACAAAACCATTGCCGAATAGCAACACTTGGTTAACCATTTATTGCCATTAACCCTACATCACAATATTGGATGGACCACTTTTACACTAAGTGTGACGCTGAGATGAGCAGAGACTCACCCGACGAACACCTGTGTGGTCCTCAGGAGACCTGCATGAGCCTCTGGCAACAAAACTACGATCCGGCCGGGAATATCTGGCTGTCGAGCCTGATCGCATCGCTACCGATCCTGTTCTTCTTCTTTGCGCTGATAAAGCTCAAGCTGAAGGGCTACCTTGCCGCAACGTACACCGTTGCCATCGCCCTGCTGGTGGCGCTGTTCTTCTATAAAATGCCGGTCGATCGCGCGCTGGCCTCCGTGGTGTATGGTTTCTTCTACGGCCTGTGGCCGATTGCGTGGATCATCATCGCCGCCGTCTTTGTCTACAAAATCTCGGTCAAAACCGGGCAGTTCGACATTATTCGCTCGTCGATTCTCTCTATTACACCGGACCAGCGTTTACAGATGCTGATTGTCGGTTTCTCCTTCGGGGCGTTCCTTGAAGGGGCGGCAGGATTTGGCGCGCCGGTGGCGATCACCGCCGCTCTGCTGGTCGGGCTGGGCTTTAACCCGCTGTATGCCGCTGGCCTGTGCCTGATTGTGAACACCGCCCCGGTGGCGTTTGGCGCGATGGGCATTCCGATTCTGGTGGCGGGCCAGGTGACCGGGCTGGACAGCTTCGAGATCGGCCAGATGGTAGGTCGCCAGCTGCCGTTCCTGACCATTATCGTGCTGTTCTGGATCATGGCGATTATGGACGGCTGGCGCGGCGTGAAGGAGACCTGGCCTGCGGTGATGGTAGCGGGCGGTTCGTTCGCCATTGCCCAGTATCTCAGCTCCAACTTCCTCGGCCCGGAACTGCCGGACATCATCTCTTCCCTGGTGTCGCTGGTCTGTCTGACGCTGTTCCTGAAACGCTGGCAGCCGGTGCGCATCTTCCGCTTTGCCGATATGGGTGCCTCACATGTGGATCAGACTCTGGCGCGCACCGGCTATACCGCCGGACAGATTGTGCGCGCATGGTCACCGTTCCTGTTCCTGACCGCCACCGTGACGCTGTGGAGCATTCCGCCTTTTAAAGCCCTGTTCGCCCCGGGCGGCGCGCTGTACGACATGGTGATTAATATCTCCGTGCCGTTCCTCGACAAAATGGTCGCCCGTATGCCACCGGTGGTGCACGACGCCACGCCATATGCGGCAGTGTTTAAGTTCGACTGGTTCTCAGCCACCGGCACGGCCATCCTGTTTGCCGCTATCCTTTCCGTAGTGTGGCTGCGCATGAAGCCTGCCGCCGCGGTGCAGACCTTTGCGGCGACGATTAAAGAGCTGATGCTGCCGATTTACTCCATCGGCATGGTGCTGGCGTTCGCGTTTATTTCGAACTACTCCGGCCTGTCGTCGACGCTGGCGTTAGCGCTGGCGCATACCGGCCACGCGTTTACCTTCTTCTCGCCGTTCCTCGGCTGGCTGGGGGTGTTCCTGACTGGTTCAGATACGTCATCTAACGCCCTGTTTGCCGCCCTACAGGCCACGGCTGCGCAGCAGATTGGCGTCTCGGACGTGCTGCTGGTCGCCGCGAACACCACCGGCGGCGTGACCGGGAAGATGATCTCGCCGCAGTCCATCGCCATTGCCTGTGCCGCGGTGGGGCTGGTAGGCAAAGAGTCGGATCTGTTCCGCTTTACCGTTAAACACAGCCTGATATTTACCTGCATGGTGGGCGTGATCACCACATTGCAGGCCTATGTCTTAACCTGGATGATTCCATGATAGTGATGCCCAGACGCCTGTCCGACGAGATTGCCACTCGCGTACGGGCGCTGATAGAAGAACAACAGCTGGAAGCGGGCATGAGATTGCCCGCCGAGCGTCAGCTTGCCGCTCAGCTTGGCGTGTCGCGCAACTCACTGCGCGAGGCGCTGGCGACGCTGGTTAGTGAAGGGGTGCTGCTGAGCCGTCGCGGCGGCGGCACCTTCGTGCGCTGGCAGCATGACGACTGGTCCGAACAAAACATCGTGCAGCCGCTGAAGACGCTGATGGAAAACGACCCGGACTACAGCTTCGACATCCTCGAAGCGCGTCACGCCATCGAAACCAGTACAGCGTGGCACGCGGCGATGCGGGCAACCGACGCCGACAAAGAGAAGCTCAAAGCCTGTTTTGAGGCCACGCAAAGCAGCGACCCGGACATCGCCTCCCAGGCGGACGTGCGGTTCCATCTGGCGATTGCCGAGGCCTCGCACAACGTGGTGCTGCTGCAAACCATGCGCGGGTTCTTCGACCTGCTGCAATCCTCCGTGAAGCAGAGCCGCCAGCGCATGTATCTGGTCCCGCCGGTGTTTGCTCAGCTGACCGAACAGCACGAGGCGGTGCTCAACGCCATTCTGGCCGGTGATGCCGAGGCCGCGCGCAAGGCGATGATGGCGCATCTCGGCTTCGTGCATACCACCATTAAACGATTCGATGAAGATCAGGCCCGACAGGCGCGTATTACCCGTCTGCCTGGCGAGAGTGATATTTCCAGGGAGAACAAAGCATGATTATTTCAGCAGCCAGTGATTATCGCGCCGCGGCGCAGCGCATTTTGCCCCCGTTCCTGTTCCACTACATTGACGGCGGGGCGTATGCCGAATACACCCTGCGCCGCAACGTGGAAGACCTGTCGGAGGTGGCCCTGCGCCAGCGCGTGCTGAAGAATATGTCTGACCTGAGCCTTGAGACGAAGCTGTTTAACGAAACGCTCTCCATGCCGGTAGCGCTCGCACCTGTCGGTTTATGCGGCATGTATGCTCGTCGCGGTGAAGTGCAGGCCGCCGCCGCCGCAGATGCCAAAGGCATTCCGTTTACCCTTTCCACCGTGTCCGTCTGCCCGATTGAAGAAGTCGCCCCGACCATCAAGCGCCCGATGTGGTTCCAGCTGTACGTCCTGCGCGATCGCGGTTTTATGCGCAACGCGCTGGAGCGCGCCAAAGCGGCGGGCTGCTCAACGCTGGTCTTTACCGTCGACATGCCGACCCCCGGCGCGCGCTACCGCGACGCCCACTCCGGCATGAGCGGCCCTAACGCGGCCCTGCGCCGTTACTGGCAGGCGGTGACGCACCCGCAGTGGGCGTGGGATGTGGGCGTGAACGGCCGTCCGCACGATCTGGGCAATATTTCGGCCTACCTGGGTAAACCGACCGGGCTGGAGGATTACATCGGCTGGCTGGCGAACAATTTCGATCCGTCGATCTCATGGAAAGACCTGGAGTGGATCCGCGAATTCTGGGACGGCCCGATGGTGATCAAAGGGATCCTCGACCCGGAAGATGCCCGCGACGCGGTACGTTTTGGCGCCGATGGGATCGTGGTCTCTAACCATGGTGGCCGCCAGCTTGACGGGGTGCTCTCCTCCGCCCGCGCCCTGCCGGCCATTGCCGATGCGGTGAAAGGCGATATTGCGATCCTGGCCGACAGCGGCATCCGTAACGGGCTGGACGTGGTGCGCATGATCGCCCTGGGCGCGGACAGCGTGCTGCTGGGCCGTGCTTACCTGTACGCGCTGGCCACCAGCGGCCAGGCGGGCGTGGCGAATCTGCTGAACCTGATCGAGAAAGAGATGAAGGTGGCGATGACGCTGACCGGTGCGAAAACAATCGGTGAAATCAGCAAAGACTCTCTGGTGCAGGAGCTCAGTAAGCTGCCTGCGGCGCTGGCCCCTCTTTCTCAGGGAAACGCGGCCTGATCTCCCCCGGTTAGCCTTCCCTTCTTCCGCGCCCGACTTCCCCCTCGGGCGCTTTTTTTGTTGAAAATAACACCTGCGTAACATTCTGGATAAGAAAATTTGACACACCCCGCCTCTCCGCAATTGTATAGACAAGCAAATACAAGAACACAAAAACAACATCACATCGGAGGGGAACGTATGACGTATTCAGGTCGGGTGGATATTCAGCAGGTGATCGATGAAAGTCCTTTTTCAGGGTTTCACTGGCTTCTTATTGTGCTGGGCTTTCTGGTGCTGGCGATTGATGGGTTTGATACCGCAGCGATGGGTTACATTGCGCCTACGCTGTCGACAGAGTGGGGAATACATAAACAGGATCTGGGGCCGGTGCTGAGTGCGGCGCTGCTGGGGCTGTCGCTGGGAGCCCTGATTGCAGGTCCGGTATCGGACCGGATGGGACGCAAGCGCGTACTGGTCTTTTCATGCCTGTTCTTCGGCCTGGCGAGCCTGGGCACGGCCTGGGCGCAAAGTCTGAATACCCTGACGCTATGGCGATTTCTGACAGGCCTCGGCCTCGGCGCTGCCATGCCTAACGCCATCACGCTGATCTCCGAGTTTGCCCCCCAGCGCTGCCGCGCCATGGTAATTAACACCATGTACTGCGGCTTTCCGCTGGGTGCGGCGGGCGGCGGGGCGATCTCGTCCTGGCTTATCCCTCACCACGGCTGGCGAAGCGTGCTGCTGACCGGCGCGATTGCGCCGCTGATTTTAACGGTGCTGCTGGCGCTGCTGTTGCCGGAGTCGGTGAAGTTTCTGGTGCAGCGCGGGAAAGACGTCGCCCAGGTTCGCCGCATCGCCAGCCGGTTCGCCCGCAGCACGCTGGATAGCGTCACGGGCTTTTTCCTCGCGGAGGAGAAAGTCGCGTCGAAAAAAGGCAGCGTGTCGCAGCTGTTTTCCATGCCCTGGCTGCCCGGCACCCTGATGCTGTGGGTCACCTATTTTATGGGGCTGGTGATTTATTACGTCCTGCTGAGCTGGATGCCAACGCTGATGCAGGGGATGGGATATGCGCTGACGGAATCCGCCTGGCTTACCTCGCTGTTCACCTTCGGCGGCACCGCTGGCATTTTGCTCGCGGGCTGGATGATGGATCGCTGGGAAGCGCACAAGGTGGTCGCGTGTGGTTTCGTGCTGACGATGGGCCTGATTCTTTTACTCGGCATTGAGCATAACCATATCGCCCTGTTTGGCGGGTTAATTTTCCTGATGGGGATCGCGATGAACGGCGCGCAGTCGGGCATGCAGACCCTGGCCGCCACCTTTTACCCTACCGAGTGCCGTGCGACGGGTATCGCCTGGATGCAGGGGATCGGCCGCTTCGGCGGCGTGGCGGGCACCATGACCAGCGCCCAGCTTCTTTCCATGCAGTGGCAGGCGGACAGTATTTTAATGATCCTCAGCGTACCTGCTCTCGTGGCTGCGGCGGCAACCGTCTACAAAATGCTGTATAGCCGCGCGCAGGAGCCGGGCGTCGCCTAGTCCCTCTCTTTTCTGCTATTCTGCCCCCGCAATTAAGGGGGCAGCATGCTTAACATCGTCTTATTCGAACCAGAAATTCCGCCGAACACCGGCAATATTATCCGCCTGTGCGCCAACACCGGTTTTCGTCTGCACATTATTGAGCCGATGGGCTTTACGTGGGACGACAAACGTCTGCGCCGCGCGGGGCTGGACTACCATGAGTTTACCGCCGTCGTTCGTCATCACGATTACGCCGCGTTTCTGGGATCCGAAAAACCACAGCGCATGTTCGCCCTGACCACCAAAGGTACGCCAGCGCACAGCGCCGTAAGCTATCAGGACGGGGATTATCTGATGTTTGGTCCGGAAACCCGCGGCCTGCCGGCCACCATTCTGGATGCCATGCCCGCTGAGCAGAAAATTCGTATTCCGATGATGCCGGACAGCCGCAGCATGAACCTGTCGAATGCGGTGTCGGTGGTGGTGTATGAGGCGTGGCGCCAGCTGGGTTATCCCGGCGCGATATTGCGTAGCTAAAACAGTTCGGGTGGCTTACGCCACCCGATTCGTCGTGTTTAGCCTGCTACCGCGATACGTTTCATATCGGTCATGTAGCCACGCAGTTTCTGGCCCACTTTCTCGATTTCGTGGCTGCGAATCGCTTCGTTGACGTCACGCAGCTGCGCGTTATCAACCGCTCCTTCCGCAATCGCCTGGCCCAGATCGCCCGCTTGCAGGGTGGTCATGAACTCTTTCAGCAGCGGTACGCAGGCGTAAGAGAACAGGTAGTTACCGTACTCGGCAGTATCGGAGATCACCACGTTCATCTCATACAGACGTTTACGGGCGATGGTGTTTGCGATCAGCGGCAGCTCGTGCAGCGATTCGTAGTACGCAGATTCTTCAATGATGCCCGAATCCACCATGGTTTCGAACGCCAGCTCAACGCCCGCTTTCACCATCGCGATCATCAGGACGCCTTTATCGAAGTACTCCTGCTCGGTGATCTTGCCGTCATACTGTGGTGCGGTTTCGAACGCGGTTTTACCGGTCTCTTCGCGCCAGGTCAGCAGTTTCTTATCGTCATTCGCCCAGTCCGCCATCATGCCGGAAGAGAACTCGCCGGAGATGATGTCGTCCATGTGTTTCTGGAACAGCGGCGCCATGATGGTTTTCAGCTGTTCAGAGAGTGCGAACGCGCGCAGTTTTGCCGGGTTGGACAGTCGGTCCATCATCAGCGTAATGCCGCCCTGCTTCAGCGCTTCGGTGATGGTTTCCCAGCCGAACTGAATCAGTTTTTCCGCGTATGCCGGATCGGTGCCTTCTTCCACCAGCTTGTCGAAGCACAGCAGAGAGCCGGCCTGGAGCATGCCGCACAGGATGGTCTGCTCGCCCATCAGGTCAGATTTCACTTCCGCAACGAAGGAAGATTCCAGCACGCCCGCACGATGGCCGCCAGTGGCCGCTGCCCAGGCTTTGGCAATCGCCATGCCTTCGCCTTTCGGATCGTTTTCCGGGTGAACGGCGATCAGCGTCGGTACGCCGAAGCCACGTTTGTACTCTTCGCGCACTTCGGTGCCCGGACACTTCGGTGCCACCATCACTACGGTGATGTCTTTACGGATCTGCTCGCCCACTTCAACGATGTTGAAGCCGTGGGAGTAACCCAGCGCGGCGCCGTCTTTCATCAGCGGCTGTACGGAACGCACAACGTCAGAGTGCTGCTTGTCCGGCGTCAGGTTAACCACCAGATCCGCCTGCGGGATCAGCTCTTCGTAGGTGCCCACTTTGAAGCCGTTTTCGGTCGCTTTACGCCAGGAAGCGCGCTTTTCAGCAATCGCTTCTTTGCGCAGGGCGTAGGAGATATCCAGCCCGGAGTCACGCATGTTCAGGCCCTGGTTCAGACCCTGTGCGCCACAGCCGACAATGACCACTTTTTTACCCTGAAGATAGCTCGCGCCATCAGCAAATTCATCGCGCGCCATGAAGCGGCATTTGCCCAGCTGCGCCAGCTGCTGGCGCAAGTTCAGTGTATTAAAGTAGTTAGCCATGGGTGATACCTCGTGATGTTGTGTGTCTTATTGTTCGGTTCGCGTTTCAGCGAGAATGTACCCACATTACAACAGGAAATTTATTGCGGAAATTGATATATTCACAACGTCACATTGCAATTTTTGCAATGTAAAAAGAGGGAGTGGAATCGGTGGATTTACGCGATCTGAAAATGTTCCTGCACCTGGCGGAAAGCCGTCACTTTGGCCGTAGCGCCCGGGCGATGCACGTCAGCCCCTCCACGCTGTCGCGCCAGATCCAGCGCCTTGAGGAAGACCTCGGCCAGCCGCTGTTCGTGCGCGATAACCGCACCGTCACCCTCACGGAAGCAGGTGAAGAGCTGCGCATCTTTGCTCAGCAGACGTTATTACAGTATCAGCAGCTGCGGCACACCATCGACCAGCAGGGGCCGTCGCTTTCCGGCGAGCTGCATATTTTCTGTTCCGTGACCGCTGCCTACAGCCATCTTCCCCCCATTCTCGACCGCTTCCGCGCGGAACATCCGTCGGTTGAAATTAAGCTCACCACCGGCGATGCCGCCGACGCGATGGAAAAAGTGGTTACGGGCGAAGCGGATCTGGCGATTGCCGGAAAACCTGAAACGCTGCCGGGGGCGGTGGCGTTCTCGATGCTGGAGAATCTGGCGGTAGTGCTGATTGCCCCGGCGCTGCCCTGCCCGGTGCGCAACCAGGTTTCGGTGGAGAAACCGGACTGGTCCACGGTGCCGTTTATCATGGCCGATCAGGGGCCGGTGCGCCGCCGCATTGAGCTGTGGTTCCGCCGCCAGAAGATCAGTAACCCGTCGATTTACGCCACGGTCGGCGGCCATGAGGCGATGGTATCGATGGTGGCGCTCGGCTGCGGCGTAGCGCTGCTACCGGAAGTGGTGCTGGAAAACAGCCCGGAGCCGGTGCGCAATCGCGTGATGATTTTAGAACGCAGCGATGAGAAAACGCCGTTCGAGCTAGGCGTGTGCGCACAAAAAAAGCGGCTGCATGAGCCGCTTATTGATGCGTTCTGGACGATATTGCCGAACCACTAAAGCCGGGTGGCGCTGCGCTTACACGGCCTACACGCAGTTCACCCCTTAGAACGTAGGCCTGATAAGCGCAGCGCCATCAGGCATTTTCCCGAACAACCTAACCCGCCAGGAAGAAACGGAACGCCGGGTTGTGGGTTTCGTCATGGCACTCATAGCCCAGCTCGTTCAGGCGCGTTTCGAAATCCGGCTCGTGCTCGCCCAGCTCGAACGCCGCCAGTACGCGGCCATAGTCGGTGCCGTGGCTGCGGTAGTGGAACAGAGAGATGTTCCAGTGCGTGCCCAACGTGTGCAGGAACTTGAGCAGCGCGCCCGGCGATTCCGGGAACTCGAAGCTGAACAGGCGTTCCTTCAGCGGCTTGGATGGACGGCCGCCGACCATGTAACGCACGTGCAGCTTCGCCATCTCGTCGTCGGAGAGATCGACCACGCTGTAACCGCCGTCATGCAGCAGGCTGAGGATCTCTTTGCGCTCCTCCACGCCACGGCTCAGACGCACGCCGACAAAAATGCACGCATCTTTGGCATCGGCAAAGCGGTAGTTGAACTCCGTTACCGAACGACCGCCCAGCAGCTGACAGAACTTCAGGAAGCTGCCCTTTTCTTCCGGAATGGTCACCGCCAGCAGCGCTTCACGCTGCTCACCCAGCTCACAGCGCTCGGAAACGTAGCGCAGACCGTGGAAGTTCACGTTGGCACCGGAAAGCACGTGCGCCAGACGCTCGCCGCGAATATTGTGCTGGGCGATGTATTTTTTCATTCCCGCCAGCGCCAGCGCGCCGGATGGTTCCGCCACCGCACGCACATCCTCGAAGAGATCTTTCATCGCCGCGCAGATAGCGTCGCTGTCGACGGTGACGATATCGTCGAGATACTCCTGGCACAGGCGGAACGTTTCGTCGCCAATGCGCTTCACCGCCACGCCCTCGGCGAACAGCCCGACGCGCGGCAGATCTACCGGATGTCCCGCGTCCAGCGCCGCCTTCAGGCAGGCAGAGTCTTCCGCTTCAACCGCAATCACTTTGATCTGCGGCATCAGCTGTTTGATCAGCACCGCCACACCTGCGGCTAAGCCACCGCCGCCCACCGGGACGAAAACGCGGTCGAGATGGGCGTCCTGCTGCAACAGTTCCAGCGCCAGCGTACCCTGCCCGGCAATCACCATCGGGTGATCGAACGGCGGCACCCAGGTGAAGCCCTGCTGCTGCGCCAGCTCAATCGCTTTGGCTTTGGCTTCGTCAAAGTTAGCGCCGTGAAGCAGCACTTCTCCGCCGAACCCGCGCACCGCGTCGACCTTGATATCTGCGGTGGCGACCGGCATCACGATCAGCGCCTTCAGCCCCAGACGCGCCGAGGAGAACGCCACGCCCTGCGCGTGATTGCCCGCCGAGGCGGTAATCACCCCGCGTGCTTTCTGCTCGTCCGTCAGCCCGGCCATCATCGCGTAGGCGCCGCGCAGCTTGAAGCTGTGCACCGGCTGCCTGTCTTCACGCTTCACCAGAATGACGTTGTCGAGACGCGAAGAGAGTTTGTCCATTTTTTGCAGGGGCGTGACCTGCACCGCTTCATAGACCGGCGCGCGTAGTACCGCTCTCAGGTATTCCGCCCCCTCCGGGGCGGCGGATAAGGGTTGTGACTCGGCCATCATTAGCCCCCCAGTTTAGATTTATCGCGCACCGCGCCTTTATCTGCACTGGTGGCAAGACTCGCGTAAGCGCGCAGGGCGAAGGAGACTTCACGCTGACGATCTTTCGGCGTCCAGGCTTTGTCGCCGCGGGCTTCCTGCGCCTCACGACGGGCCGCAATCTCCTGGTCACTCAGCTTCAGCTGAATGCCGCGGTTCGGAATGTCGATTTCGATCAGGTCGCCATCTTCGATGATCGCGATATTGCCGCCGCTTGCCGCTTCTGGCGAGACGTGGCCAATGGAGAGGCCTGACGTGCCGCCAGAGAAACGACCATCGGTGATCAGCGCGCAGGCTTTGCCGAGGCCCATCGATTTCAGGAAGGTGGTCGGGTAGAGCATCTCCTGCATGCCGGGGCCGCCTTTCGGCCCTTCGTAGCGAATGACCACCACGTCGCCTTCCACCACTTTGCCGCCGAGGATAGCGTCTACCGCTTCGTCCTGGCTTTCATACACTTTTGCCGGGCCGGTAAATTTCAGGATGCTGTCGTCCACGCCTGCGGTTTTCACAATGCAGCCATTTTCCGCGAAGTTACCGTACAGCACGGCCAGACCGCCGTCTTTGCTGTAGGCATGTTCCAGCGAGCGAATGCAGCCTTCGGCGCGATCGTCATCCAGCGTGTCCCAGCGGCAATCCTGCGAGAACGCCTGGGTGGTACGGATGCCCGCCGGACCGGCGCGATACATGTTTTTCACCGCGTCGTCTTTGGTCAGCATCACGTCGTACTGCTCCAGCGACTCCGGCAGCGTCAGGCCGAGCACGTTTTTCACGTCGCGGTTCAGCAGCCCGGCACGATCCAGCTCGCCGAGAATACCAATCACGCCACCCGCACGGTGGACATCTTCCATGTGGTACTTCTGGGTACTCGGCGCGACTTTACACAGCTGCGGCACTTTGCGGGAGAGCTTGTCGATGTCGCTCATGGTGAAGTCGATTTCAGCTTCCTGCGCGGCGGCCAGCAGGTGCAGAACGGTGTTGGTGGAACCGCCCATGGCGATATCCAGCGTCATGGCGTTTTCGAACGCCGCTTTGCTGGCGATGTTACGCGGCAGCGCGCTGGCGTCGTCCTGCTCGTAGTAGCGTTTGGTCAGCTCAACGATGCGCTTGCCCGCGTTAAGGAACAGCTGTTTACGGTCGGCGTGGGTCGCCAGCAGCGAGCCGTTGCCCGGCTGAGACAGGCCCAGCGCTTCGGTCAGGCAGTTCATGGAGTTGGCGGTGAACATCCCGGAACAGGAGCCGCAGGTCGGGCACGCGGAGCGTTCCACCTGGTCGCTCTGCTCGTCAGAGACTTTCGGGTCCGCGCCCTGGATCATCGCATCGACCAGGTCGAGCTTGATGATTTTGTCGGAGAGCTTGGTTTTCCCCGCTTCCATTGGGCCACCAGAGACGAAGATCACCGGAATGTTCAGGCGCAGGGAAGCCATCAGCATCCCCGGGGTGATTTTGTCGCAGTTGGAGATACAGACCATTGCATCGGCGCAGTGGGCATTAACCATGTACTCCACCGAGTCGGCGATCAGCTCGCGCGACGGCAGTGAATAGAGCATTCCCCCGTGGCCCATTGCGATACCGTCATCCACCGCAATGGTGTTGAACTCTTTCGCCACGCCGCCGGAGGCTTCGATTTGCTCGGCAACCAGCTTACCGAGATCGCGCAGGTGCACGTGGCCCGGCACAAACTGGGTGAAGGAGTTCACCACGGCGATAATTGGCTTGCCGAAATCGGCGTCGGTCATTCCGGTGGCGCGCCACAGTGCGCGGGCACCCGCCATATTACGGCCGTGGGTGGTGGTGGCTGAACGATACTTAGGCATGCTTTATTTACTCCCGTCTGACTATTTAATGGGACGGTGCGTGCCGTCCCAAATTTATATTTAGTGATTAACCTGATCCAACCAGCCGTATTTGTCTTCTGTTTCGCCGGTGAAGAGGCCGAAGAAGGCTTGCTGAATGCGTTTGGTGACCGGGCCACAGCGGCCTTCGCCCACCTGAATGCCATCGACGCTACGCACCGGCGTAATTTCAGCCGCGGTACCGGACATGAACACTTCGTCAGCCAGGTACAGGGATTCGCGGGACAGTACCTGCTCGCGCACCTCGATACCCAGATCTTTTGCCAGCTTGATGATGGCGTCGCGGGTGATGCCCGGCAGCGCGGACGAAGTGAATGGCGGGGTGAACAGAATGCCGTCTTTCACTTCAAACAGGTTTTCACCCGCGCCTTCGGAGATGTAGCCATTCACATCCAGCGCGATACCTTCCTGATAGCCGTGACGGCGCGCTTCGCTGCCGACCAGCAGTGAGGAAAGGTAGTTACCGCCCGCTTTAGCCGCAGTCGGGATAGTGTTTGGCGCCACGCGGTTCCAGGAAGAAACCATTGCGTCGATCCCCTGATCCAGCGCTTCCGCGCCCAGGTAGGCGCCCCACGGGAACGCGGCAATGATCACATCGGTGTTATAGCCAGCGGGCGGGTTGACGCCCATGCCGACATCACCCACGAAGACCAGCGGACGAATATAGGCGCTGGTCAGTTTGTTCTGGCGAATCACCTCGCGGCAGGCTTCCATCAGCTCATCAACGCTTTGGGAGACCGGGAAACGATAAATTTTGGCTGAGTCATGCAGACGCTGCATGTGTTCGCGATGGCGGAACACCACTGGCCCTTTGTGAGAGTCGTAGCAACGGATCCCTTCAAACACGGAGGTGCCGTAGTGCAGCGCGTGGGACATCACGTGAACTTTCGCGTCTTCCCAGCGAACCATCTCACCATTGAACCAAATGTAATCAGCTTTTTTTGTCGTCATTTTTTCGTCCTGTCACGCTTAAGCGCGGATTTGTTGTGATGTGGTTGTGCTCTGGCAGATGGCAACATGGGCAACGTCTACCAGTTTTGATAACTGACTAAACAGTAAGTCGACCGGCCGCGGGCTGGCAACGGTTAATTCGATACTGATGTTCTGCGCGTCGGTGGCCGTTTCCATATTCATAGAGCAAATCTGAAAGCCACGGTGGCGAACCACGCGCAATACGCGTTCTAACGTTTCCGGGTTGAAGCGAGCCTGCACGGCGACCTGATGTTGCATCATGATAATTTCTCCAGCATTTGTGAGTTACTGGCACCGGGCGGTACCAACGGCCAGACGTTCTCAAGCTCGTCGATTGAGACATGAAGCAGGTATGGCCCTTCGCTTGACAGCATGGTGTCGAGTGCCGCTTCAACCTGGTCTTTACGGGTGATGTGCTGGCCAGGAATGCCGAAGGCGCTGGCCAGGGTGAGGAAATCGGGGTTATCGGTCAGGGTCGTTTCGCTGTAACGCTCCTGGAAGAACAGCTGCTGCCACTGGCGAACCATGCCTAAACGCTGGTTATCGAGCAAGACGATCTTCAGCGGTAACTGCTTACGCTTCACGGTGCCGAGCTCCTGGACGTTCATCATGAAGGAGCCGTCACCGGAGATACAGATAACGGTATCGTTCGGGCGGGCAACCTGCGCGCCAACGGCTGCTGGCAGACCGAAGCCCATCGTCCCTAACCCGCTCGAGGTGATAAAGTTCTCCGGGCGGGTGTAGGTCATGTGCTGGGCTGACCACATCTGATGCTGGCCGACATCCGTCGTTACCACGCTGTCTGCGGGTTTACGGTCTGACAGCTGTTTCAACAGCAGCGGCGCATAGATGGCGTCGCCTGGGTGATCGTAACGCCACGCGTGTTCAGTACGCATATCAGCGGTGTGCTGACGCCATGGGTTGATATCCAGCGGCTGCTCCAGCGCCGGTAACAGCGCGTTAAGATCGCCCTGCAACGCGACATGCGCCTGACGCAGTTTGTTCATCTCCGCCGGGTCGATGTCCATATGGATCACTTTGGCGTTCGGCGCGAAGGTATTCAGCTTGCCGGTAACGCGGTCGTCAAAACGGGCGCCGACGGCGATAAGCAAGTCGCATTCCTGCACCGCCAGGTTTGCCGCTTTGGTACCATGCATCCCCAGCATGCCGAGGTAGTACGGGTAATCTGCCTCTACCGCACCGAGACCTTTCAGCGTGCAGGTGGCGGGCATTTGCGTGGTCGCAATGAACGCGCGAAGCGCCGGAACAGCCTGCGCCATGCCCACGCCGCCGCCTACGTACAGCATCGGTTGTTTGGCCTGCGCCATCATCTGACGCGCCTCTTCCACCTCTGCATGCGGGAACGCATTATCGCTTTCCACGGTAGAGAAATGCGGCTCCAGATCGCCGAGTGCAACCTGGATATCTTTCGGGATATCAACCAGAACCGGGCCAGGACGGCCAGAGCTGGCAACCTCGAACGCTTCGGCCATCACCCGCGGCAGCTCTTCGAGAGACTGAACGAGGAAGCTGTGTTTGGTGCAGGCCAGCGATAAACCGAGCACATCCACTTCCTGGAAAGCATCGGTGCCGATGAATGGAGAGGCCACCTGGCCGGTGATCGCCACCACGGGTACGGAATCGAGCAGCGCGTCAGCCAGGCCGGTGATCAGGTTCGTTGCGCCGGGACCTGAGGTGGCCATACAGACGCCAGTTTTACCGGTCGCACGGGCATAACCGATGGCGGCCATCGCTGCGCCCTGCTCGTGTCGGCACAACAGGTGTTCCACGCCGCCGTCATACAGTGCATCGTAAATCGGCATAATTGCGCCACCCGGATAACCGAATACGGTTTCGACTCCCTGCGCGCGCAACGCATGTACTACCCATTGTGCCCCATTCATAGTTAGTTCCCCGTCATAAATCTGGAGAAACAGAATTTTGTGCTAGTCGTCATTCTCTGCTCCTCATTTAAGTTTTTTAGTCATAAAAAAACCCCCGGACCTTTCGGTGCGGGGGTCTTAGTTCGTTAAGGCTTGATTTCTAAGCCTTTCCTCGTCCAAGTGCAGCCCCGCACGGTGGGATAATAATCACCACCACGCTAATCACGACCAGGCTAATCACTCGTAGAAGGGCTGTCATTTTCAGTTCTTTTTGCATCTTGTTCGAAGGAATACCTAAAGAGTTACCACAGATATTTCATCTGACACAAGATTTTTTTATGACCTATATCTGTAGCATGCGAACTATTTCTTTCAAAATCGTTGTTTTATATAGGGAAAAAATAGAAATGAAGATTTTTCATTTTGTTGTCCTGCTTCATCCGGCAAGGCGCGCATGATTTCTTTTCTGCGAGGCCGATTCCACCGACATGTAAGGATTACATTTTGCCGCTAAAAGGCTGGAACGAGCGCCGTAATTCAGTGAATTAGTGCTAAACAGGAAAAAATGATGCTGGCATAGTCACCGCCAAGGAGGGCTTATGTCACTGTCAGTTGTTTATACACGCGCGGCCATCGGCGTGAAGGCACCGCTTATTTCTGTAGAGGTTCATTTAAGTAATGGACTGCCCGGACTGACGCTGGTCGGCTTACCAGAAACGACCGTTAAAGAGGCGAGGGATCGCGTGCGCAGCGCAATTATTAATAGCGGTTATGCTTTTCCGGCGAAGAAGATCACCATTAACCTTGCGCCTGCCGATTTGCCAAAGGAGGGAGGGCGATATGATTTACCTATTGCTATAGCGCTTCTCGCGGCTTCTGAACAGCTCAATACGCCAGGGCTAAGCTCGTGTGAGTTCGTGGGTGAATTAGCGCTTACAGGCGCGTTAAGAGGCGTTCCCGGAGCAATCTCGGGTGCGCTTGAAGCCATACGCGCGGGAAGACAAATCATTGTGGCCAATGAAAATGCCTCTGAAGTAAGCCTTATCGCCGAAAAGGGGTGTCTTGTCGCGGGACATTTGCAAGAGGTTTGCGCCTGGCTGGAAGGCCGACACGAGCTTGCCGAGCCGCAGGAGAATGACGAGGTGGCGCCAGCTTCGCCCGAGGATCTCAGCGATATTATGGGTCAGGAACAGGGTAAACGGGCGTTAGAGATAACGGCCGCGGGTGGGCATAACCTGTTACTGATAGGTCCGCCAGGCACGGGGAAAACGATGCTGGCGAGCAGATTGAGCGGCCTGTTGCCACCCCTCAATAATCATGAAGCACTGGAAAGCGCCGCGATATTTAGCCTGGTCAGTTCTACGTCGCTGCATAAACAGTGGCGCCGCCGTCCTTTCCGCTCTCCACATCACAGTGCGTCTCTTACCGCGATGGTGGGCGGGGGTTCGATCCCCGGTCCGGGTGAAATCTCACTGGCGCACAACGGCATTCTCTTCCTGGATGAATTGCCAGAGTTTGAACGCCGCGTGCTGGATGCATTGCGGGAGCCGATTGAATCCGGCGAAATCCATCTGTCTCGTACACGGGCCAAAATAAGCTACCCTGCGCAGTTTCAGCTGGTCGCCGCGATGAACCCTAGCCCTACGGGTCATTATCAGGGCAACCATAACCGCTGTACGCCAGAGCAGACGCTGCGCTATCTGAGTAAGCTGTCCGGCCCCTTCCTCGACCGTTTTGATTTATCTCTCGAGATCCCCCTGCCCCCACCCGGTCTGCTGAGGCAAACCGGTATCAAAGGCGAAAGCTCAGCAGCTGTGCGTGAACGGGTTATTGCGGCGCAGGCGCGGCAGTATGCTCGTCAGAACAGGCTGAATGCCCGGCTGGATAACAGCGGGATCCGACAGTTTTGTTCTCTCAACGCTGAAGATGCAGGCTGGCTGGAAGAGACACTGACGCGGTTTGGGCTATCCATTCGCGCGTGGCAGCGTTTGTTGAAAGTAGCGCGCACGGTCGCCGACGTGGAGGGCTGCCCCGGAATAGAGAGGCGGCATTTGCAGGAGGCATTAAGTTACCGTGCGATCGATCGGCTGCTGTTGCATCTGCAAAAAATGCTGGCGTAAAAAAAGGGGCCGTAGCCCCTTCTCTTCTTAATCGTCAGACTCGGTGTAGTCTTCTGCACCTTCCATCTGCGGCTTACCACCAGACAGCGTATGGAAACGCTTAGGACGCTTAATGCGAGCCATATACTTGATCCATACACGTTCTGCATCAGACTGCGGCTCACGCTCACCACGGCAAACAGAGACAAACTGTTTTTCATCTTCGGTTGCCGGTTCACGTTTGCCCAGATCCAGCTCGTTAAAGGCATAACCATGGCGCTCAAGAAGTTGAGCTTCTTTGATAGTGAAATCGCCGTGACGAGAGAACCCGCGCGGGTAATGTTTATTGTCGAAAAAACGATTAGTCGTCGTAAAGCTTTCCGCCATCCTACACGCTCCTAATTCTTTGGCCGAGCTATTTATGGCGCGGAGTATTAGTTACGCTTGACAGAGTGTAAAACAAAACATTTAAATCATAACGACAAATAATTTTGTGGAGAAAGATGTGGATACGGAATTGCTAAAAACTTTCCTCGAAGTGAGCAGAACGCGACACTTTGGGCGAGCAGCTGAAGCCCTCTACCTGACGCAGTCAGCAGTCAGTTTTCGTATTCGACAGCTGGAAAATCAACTGGGTGTGAACCTTTTTACCCGCCATCGCAACAATATTCGTTTAACTCCGGCTGGTGAAAAGCTGTTGCCTTATGCAGAAACCCTGATGAATACCTGGCAGGCAGCGCGAAAGGAGGTTGCGCACACCTCCCGGCATAATGAATTCTCGATCGGTGCCAGCGCATCGCTATGGGAATGCATGCTCAGCCAATGGCTTATGCGGCTATATCGCACACACAACCATCTGCAATTTGAGGCGAGGATTGCGCAACGTCAGTCGCTGGTTAAGCAACTCCACGAGCGGCAGCTTGATCTGCTGATCACCACAGAAGCCCCCAAGATGGACGAATTTAGCAGCCAGATTGTTGGACAATTTAGCCTGGCGCTCTATGCATCGGAGCCTGCAATGATGAAGGCCGACCTGAATTATTTACGCCTGGAATGGGGGCCTGATTTTCAGCAACACGAGACGGGGTTAATTGCCAGCGATGATATCCCGCAGCTCACGACAAGCTCAGCGGAGATCGCATGCCAGCATCTTCCCGCATTGAAAGGCTGTACCTGGTTACCTGTTCGCTGGGCGGATAATAATCCTACACTCCATGTTGTCACCGATTCGACAACGCTCTCCAGACCGCTGTATGCCATTTGGCTGCAAAACAGCGATAAGCAGTCGCAGATAAAAGATCTGTTAAAAACCAGCATACTGGATTAACGCAAAAGCCTGCGGAAACGCAGGCTGCTTATTCTTCAGGAAGGTGTTGAGCTGTTTTGCAGGCAAAAAAAATCCTTTGCCGAAGCAAAGGATTCTATATGGCAGGGGCGGAGAGACTCGAACTCGCGACACCCGGTTTTGGAGACCGGTGCTCTACCAACTGAGCTACGCCCCTAAAGTTTTTGCCATTAAGCCTGCCGGAAGGGCAGGCTTAATGTCTTAATAAGTGGCGGAACGGACGGGACTCGAACCCGCGACCCCCTGCGTGACAGGCAGGTATTCTAACCGACTGAACTACCGCTCCACCGAATACT